>JBQDCW010000003.1:117037-197247 GCA_052092145.1 Sphingobacterium sp.
CAAAGCCCTGGTTCTGATCATTTACGATACAGAAAATAATACAGGTGTGCTGTTTTAAATTGGTTCATATTTGGTTATTGTTTGTGTTTGTTATCAATTGGTACCAACTAATGTAGCAATTAAAAACGTTTTAGCAAATTTTTTTTAAAAAAAATAATTTGCTTGTATTGCTCAGGCGTTTAGCACGCTGTGGTGTAGGGTGTTATCCAAAAAGCCAAAATTTCAGTTGATCAACGGTCAAAACGCCAGCATAGGATTCGACTAGCCTTGTTTCCTTGAAGCATGGGGATGACAGAAATGCTATTGACTCCTTGGTATTCAAGGATGGCACGGAGCGGTTTGACATGGTCCTTATTAGAGATCAATACTGAACAGAGACCTATTTGGTCTTTAAGCGATAGACTTTCATAAATCATTTGACGAATGAATTTTTTTTCGCCACCTGGATACCAAAGTTCGTTACCCAGTCCCTGGAAATTGGACGCGTCATTTTGGGTACGTCCATGTAATTTCTGATTTTTCTTCTGAAGAGTCGTTCGATAGTCCTCGGCGCTCTTATAGAAAGGCGGATTACAAAGTACGACGTCAAAATATTCTCCTGGCTGAATAATACCTTGTAAGATATGCTCAGTTTGCTCTTGTTTACGCAGCTCGATATATTTTTTCAACCGCTTGTTCCTATTGAGCAAGTGACGGGCATGTTGAATAGACGGATGATGCACCTCGCTACCCACAAAATGCCAGTTTTTCTCAAAATGACCTAGAAGAGGGTATACTAAATTAGAACCGGTACCAATGTCTAAAGCCCGAACGGGACGGTCGCTTGCCGTCATGTGATCCGATAGGTAAAGGATATAATTGAGTCTGCTAGGAATAGAAGGACATAAGCTCCCTGCTAGAACACGCCAATCCCGGATAGGGTATTCACTTTCCAATAATGCTTTGTTCAATAAGAATACCGCTTGAGGATTACTGAAATCAATCGATACCTGGTCTGCGCCCAGGTTGATGAGGTGGGACTCTAATTCAGGAACCACTTGGACGAGTTTGTCAAAATCGTAGCGACGATTAAATCGGTTTTTAGGGTGCAGGTTCTTCACTGTTTTTTCCATAACTGAGATCGGAGAGGGGAATTGATCAGAAATCGTCTTAGCGGTCACCGTTTACTAGAGAATCGATTGGTGAAAATCAGCCCCCTACCGGGTAGGAGGCTGAAAATGTGGGGTTATCTTTTGTTTTGTTCGTCGATCCATTGGCGAGCGTTGACAAAAGCTTGTAGCCAGGGAGTCACTTGATCTTCTCTTCCTTGGGGATAATGCGCCCAGTTCCATTGGAATATAGAACGTTCGATATGTGGCATGGTGACCAAGTGTCTCCCGGTACGATCACACATCATTGCGGTATTATAGTCTGACCCATTTGGATTATGCGGGTATTCCTGGTACCCATATTTAGCGACGATGTCGTACTGATCCTCCGGTTGTGGTAAATGGAACTTTCCTTCTCCATGGGAGATCCACACCCCTAAAGTCGCCCCGCTTAATCCAGATAACATGATGGAGTTGTTGGGTTGAATCGTAACCGAAACAAAGTTAGACTCATGTTTACCTGACGTATTGTGTAGCATTTTGCCGTGAGATTCGTGTTCGGGATTGACTAAGTCAAGCTCCATGAATAGTTGACATCCATTACAGATTCCGACCGAAAGCGTATCGGGACGGGCGAAGAAATTCTCCAATGAAGTTTTCGCTTTTTCGTTATAAAGAAAAGCGCCAGCCCATCCTTTTGCGGACCCCAATACATCAGAGTTCGAAAAGCCACCAACTGCACCAATGAATTGAATGTCTTCCAGCGTCTCCCTTCCTGAAATTAGATCCGTCATGTGTACATCTTTAACATCAAAGCCTGCTATGTACATCGCGTTCGCCATTTCCCGTTCCGAGTTGGACCCTTTTTCGCGGATAATGGCCGCTTTAGGACGCCCGGATTGATGCCCGATTTCTGGTCTTCGCCCGTCGAAATCTACCGGAAATTTGTATCGAAGCGGTTGACCTTTATAGTTTTTGTAGCGCTGCTCGGCCGTGCCGTTTTTCGATTGCTTGCGGTCCAGAAGATAAGAGGTGCGGAACCAAGTATCTCGTAAATCCTCCACTTGAAATGAGAATTCTTCTTTAAAATTTCGAAAATGAACCTGCGATCCCGCTAAGGTTGTGCCAATTTTGATGGCCTCCACTCCAGCCTGGGCGATGGCGTGCTCGAAATGGTTATCGTTACGCGCTTGCAATACCAATCCGATATTTTCGTTGAAAAGAACTTTAACGGTGTCCGGCTCCTGTATTCCCGAAAGGTCATACTGCGCACCCAGCTCGACTTCAGCAAAGCAAAGCTCCAACAAAGTGGTCACCAGTCCGCCTGAACCAATATCATGACCAGCTGCAATTTGGCCGTCAACGATTAGCTCCTGGACCGTGTTAAACGCTGTTTTGAAATATTCAGCATCCTGAATCGAAGGGACATCCTGACCGATTTTATTCTGAATTTGGGCAAATGACGAGCCTCCTAACTTCAGTTGATCCTTCGACAGGTTAATGTAATAGATTGACCCGGCATTTCTTTGTAGGACGGGCTCAACTACTCGGTTAATATGTGTACAGTTACCAGCGGCCGAGATGATGACAGTTCCTGGTGCGATAACATTTTCTCCATCGGGATACTTCTGTTTCATCGAAAGGGAATCTTTTCCAGTTGGAATATTAATGCCCAATTCGATAGCAAAGTCGGAACAACCCTTGACCGCGTCGTACAGACGAGCATCTTCACCATCATTGTTGCAGGGCCACATCCAATTCGCGGATAGTGACACACCTTTTAGTCCGTCCTTAATTGGAGCGAAAACCAAATTGGATAGCGCTTCGCCAATAGCATTCCTCGAGCCAGCGGCTGGATCAACCAGGCCGGTTAATGGCGCATGTCCAATACTCGTTGCAATCCCCTCCGCAGACCTGAAATCTAGAGCCATCACCCCCACATTGTTCAGTGGCAATTGTAACGGTCCTGCGGACTGTTGTTTTGCAACCCGTCCCCCCACGCATCGATCGACTTTGTTGGTTAACCAATCTTTCGCAGCAACGGCTTCTAGTTGTAACAGTTGATTAAGGTATTCGGGTATCTGTTCAGCGCGGTACACCAACTCCGCATATTGGGGTTGAGACCGTCGATCATTCATGATCGTTTTTGGAGAAGAACCGAAAAAGTCTGCCAAGGCATAATCCATTGGTTTTGCTCCTGTTTTTTCAGACTGGAAGGAGAATTGATGGTCATTAGTGACCGCACCAACCGTATACATCGGCGAACGTTCCCGTTCAGCTACGGTCTGCAGCTTATTTAAGTTCTCCTCCGCTATGACTAGGCCCATTCGTTCTTGTGACTCATTTCCAATGATTTCTTTGGCCGAGAGGGTCGGGTCTCCAACAGGAAGTTTGTCCAGATCAATCTGGCCACCGGTGTCCTCTACCAATTCAGTTAGGCAGTTCAAATGACCGCCTGCTCCATGATCATGTATGGAAACGATCGGGTTATTATCGCTCTCCACAAAAGCACGAATGGCATTGGCAGCACGCTTTTGCATTTCAGGGTTCGATCGTTGGATAGCGTTGAGTTCTATACCAGATCCGAATGCGCCGGTGTCAGCGGAAGAGACCGCGGCCCCACCCATACCAATGCGATAATTCTCGCCACCTAAGATCACAATTTTGTTGCCTTCCTGCGGATTCTTTTTAATAGCTTGGTTGCGCTTACCATAACCCACTCCTCCGGCTTGCATAATCACTTTGTCATAGCCTAATTTATGACCGTTTTCCTCATGCTCAAAGGTTAAGACTGAGCCAGCGATTAATGGCTGACCGAATTTGTTTCCGAAATCTGAGGCTCCGTTGGAGGCTTTAATCAGGATGTCTAAAGGGGTTTGATAGAGCCACTTTCTTTCTTTCATTCCTTTTTCCCAAGCGCGATCATCCGCCAGTCGGGAATAGGCCGTCATGTAGACGGCAGTGCCCGCCAAGGGAAGTGCACCTTGGCCTCCCGCCAAACGATCTCTGATTTCGCCACCGGAACCGGTTGCCGCTCCAGAAAATGGTTCGACTGTTGTCGGGAAATTATGTGTTTCGGCCTTTATTGAAATGACCGAATCAAAATCCTTCTCTTCATAAAAATCGGGTTTGTCGGCTGTTTTCGGGGCAAACTGGGTTACTCGTGGACCTTGTACGAAGGCGACGTTATCCTTATATGCGGAAACGATACCGTTTGGATTCGTTTCTGATGTTTTTTTAATCAGCTTAAACAACGAGGACTGCTGCGCCTGACCATCAATGATAAAAGTACCGTTAAAGATTTTATGGCGGCAATGCTCGGAATTCGCTTGTGAGAAGGCAAACACTTCCGAGTCGGTTAGTTTCCGTCCTAGTCGTGCGGCTAATTGCTCCAGGTAATCAACCTCCTCGTTACTTAATGCGAGCCCTTCGGTCCGGTTGTAGGCGTCAATATCCGCAATGTCCAGAATGGGTTCAGGCGCAATATCGATGGTAAACATGTCCTGCGTCAAAGCACTGAATTTTTGGGAAATCATCGGATCGAAGTCCGTAAAATCAACAGCGACCTTTTGGAATTCTTCGATACGGAGAATCCCCGAAACACCCATGTTCTGTGTAATCTCTACGGCATTGGTACTCCATGGAGTCACCATCGTCGCGCGAGGTCCTACATAATTGTGATTTAGGGTTTGCTGGTCGAGTTTTGTCGAATTACCAAAAAGCCAGTTCAGTTTGGAAATGTCTTCGTTTGACATCTCGTTTTGGGTTTGAACAGCATACACGATGTTCAAGGGGTTCACGAAGAAATGAATCATTATTTTAAAGCGAATTTGAACGTTCTTCAATTATAGCACAAAGATACGGAAATTTTTCCCAATGCGGGGGGCGGTCATAATGATCTTTTTCGGGATATTGAATGGGTTTACACGCGGATCCACATGCCGTTTTTTAGTTTCAAAATAGTACATTTGTAGCATGGCTCTGAGGCGAATAAATAAAGTGCAACGACGGAAATTGTCAATCTTTTTCCGTTGTATCATTATTTCATTTCTGGCTTGGACTCTTTTCGCCATATCTAGTGATTATGACTTCACTAAAAAAGCAAGCGTCAGGTATGTCAGCCTTCCAGAGAATAAAGCGTTCCACCCCCTTCAATCGGATACGGTATCGATCAAACTCCGGATGTCGGGTTGGCAGGTTTTTATCCAACGCCTCAAACCCGATACCTCGACGATTCAAGTAGATTTGAGCGGTCTTAAAAATCGCAACTTTATCGTTTTTTCCGGACAGATTGGATTTATCAACCGGCAGTTTCCAAGCGATGAGCAAGTTGTGTCGATCTCTCCAGATACCCTTTACTTTGATTTTTCAAAGCAAACACAGCGTAAAGTTCCAGTTAAAGCGATTCAAAATCTTGAGTTCCAAAAGCAATACGGAATTATTGGCCAGACGCGCACCATCCCGGAATACGTCACGATCACTGGACCGCTAGAAGATGTTGCTAGCATTGAATATCTTGAAACCGATACCATAAAGGGAGAGGACGTCAATACGGATGTGCGGACAGTTGCGTATCTTGATCGGCAGCAACGGACGAATATTACCATTTATCCAACTTTTTCAGAGGTGATTATCCCGGTCGGTGAAGTGACGGAAAAAGTTATTGAACTTCCATTGCATGTTGAAAACAGTAAAGGCTACACCTCAGTGCGAGTGTTGCCCAGTAAGGTGACGGCTACTGTACTGCTAGCGGTAAAAGATTATAATAAATACACGGCTCGTGATTTTGAGGCTGTGGTCGATTTGGATGCTTGGAAAGACCACCAGGTGTCCAGTTTGCCAGTGATCATCACCAAAGCACCGGATTATTGTGAGATATTAAGTATCGAGCCACAGAATGTAGACTTTTTTGTTCGGAAATAGTATGGGATTGAAAATAGGAGTGACAGGAGGAATAGGTTCTGGTAAGAGCATGGTGACCCGTCTCTTTCAGTTGTTGAATATACCCATCTATGATGCGGATAAGGCTGCTAAGACGATCATGGTCGACGAGGAGGCTGTGCGGCGACAATTATTGGACTGTTTTGGCGCTGAAGTTTATTTAGCGGACGGCGCATTAAATCGAGTCTGGCTTTCCCAAAGAGTGTTCAGTGATGAACGAGAACTGGAAAAACTTAACGCCATTGTTCATCCCGCCGTTATTCGAAAAGGAATTGAATGGACAGAAGCGCAGGTGACCGCTTACAGTGTGAAGGAAGCAGCGTTATTGTTTGAGAGTGGTTCTTATCGCTCATTAGACTATACTATTTTGGTCAGCTCCCCGCTACCGCTACGTTTGGACCGTGTTATGCAGCGAGATAAACTCTCCGAATTAGAAGTGATGGATCGCGTGAACAAACAGATGGCTGAGGAGGAAAAGATGAAATTGGCGGACTTCGTGATTTACAATGATGAGAAACATAGTCTGGTTGCTCAAGTATATGCGATTCATAAACATTTTACCGAAGAAAGGTTAGACGGTTAAATGACGATCCTGGATGATTTTCTCGTTAAACGCGATCGCGGCTTTTATTGCGCCTACGGTGATTTTTACATCGATCCGCTCTACCCTGTTGATAGGGCATTAGTGTCACATGCGCATGGTGATCATGCCTCAGGTGGGCATGCGCAAATATATTGTTCCAAGCCAACCGCTATGTTTATGCAGCACAGATTCGCCAAAAAGAGGGATTCTGATTATTATATTATTGAGGATCAGGGTCCCTTGGTTATTAAGGGGGTCGAGATTGTTTTCATTCCAGCGGGCCATATGCTTGGAAGCTGTCAAATATTGATGATTTATCGCGGCGTGCGGTATCTTTATACAGGTGACTACAAGTTACAGCCCGACCCGACTTGTGACCCGATTCAGGTAGTCGAGGCAGACGTTCTGATAACCGAAACAACGTTTGCTCACCCGAACACTAAACATCCCGATCCGTTACTCGAAATTAAGAAGTTAGCGCTCGATAGTAATATACTGTTAGGTTGTTATGCTTTAGGGAAAGCGCAACGCATTACCGCACTTTTAAATAATTTGCTTCCTGAAAAAAGGGTGCTTCTGCATCGGAATATCATGCCTTATCATCGAATTTACGATCAGTTTATCGACCATCCTCTTCGTTATGAGCCGTATAATCGAAAAACAATGAAAGAGGCCGGCAATGACAAAATTTACTTAGTGCCTCCCTTAACCTTCAACAGTTACCGTAGAGCAACTGGGGTACTCAAAGCCTTTGCATCTGGCTGGGAGCGGTTACAAGCACAA
This sequence comes from Sphingobacterium sp., assembly GCA_052092145.1. Classification (GTDB taxonomy): domain Bacteria; phylum Bacteroidota; class Bacteroidia; order Sphingobacteriales; family Sphingobacteriaceae; genus Sphingobacterium. Next base: position 124,433 of record JBQDCW010000003.1, read on the forward strand.
AATGACGTCAGTCTTTATATTTCCGATCACGTTGATTGGTCCGACATATTGACCTTCGTCTCCCGAGTCAAACCAAAGGCTATTTGGACCTTGCATGGAGACGGTCGGAACTTGCACGAATATTTTAGAGATCAAATAACCATTAGGGATATTTTTTCGGAAAATTATACGCCTGAACACTGTTGATTCAGCGTAGTCGGTGCAGGAAGGGCGGGGCACAAAAAAATCCTTGACCACTTATCAAGGATAGTTCTTCGTTGTGGTGCCAGCTGGATTCGAACCAGCGACACAAGGATTTTCAGTCCTTTGCTCTACCAACTGAGCTATGGCACCTTAAAGCTTTTGTTTGGAATCTGTTGCTTTTTCAGATTTGTGGTGCCAGCTGGATTCGAACCAGCGACACAAGGATTTTCAGTCCTTTGCTCTACCAACTGAGCTATGGCACCTTCAGAGGCAAGCATCTTTTACCGAACTTGCGTTGCAAATGTACCGTCTTTTTTCGAAATCTAAAACTTTTGGTTCAAATAATTTGAGTGGGTTTTTCAACCCGCTGATTTAGATGCGGATAAAATTACATCAAATAAACAATGGTTCTAATCAATTTGCGGTATCTTTGCACTTTAGTCAAAAGTTATGAGCAAAAAAGGAAGAGTTTTGGTCGCCATGAGTGGGGGAGTTGACAGTTCAGTGGCGGCAATTATGTTGCATGAACAGGGGTACGAAGTCATTGGTATTACGATGAAAACTTGGGATTATGCCAGTTCTGGAGGTTCCACAAAGGAGACAGGCTGCTGTAGTTTGGACAGCATTAATGACGCCCGATCACTTGCTGTAAATTTTGGTTTTCCACATTATATTTTAGACATACGCTCTGAGTTTGGAGATTTTGTCATTGACAATTTTGTCGATGAGTATATTGCTGGGAGAACACCCAATCCCTGTGTGCTTTGCAATACCCACATTAAATGGGAAGCGTTGATGAAGCGTGCCAATAAGCTCGATTGTGAATTTATTGCGACGGGGCATTACGCGAATATTCGTCTGCACGACAATGACCGCTATGTCATCTCCAAAGGAAGGGATGACCATAAGGATCAGTCGTATGTGCTATGGGGAGTATCGCAGGAGAATTTGGCTAGGACTCAATTTCCTTTAGGTGGCTTTACCAAAAGTGAAATTCGGCAAATGGCACTAGAGATGGGGCAGAAGGAACTGGCAAGCAAATCGGAGAGCTATGAAATTTGTTTTGTGCCGGAAAATGATTATCGAGCCTTCCTTAGACATAAACGCCCGAGTATGGATGAAGAGATCGGTCCCGGGAATTTTATCCTATCGGACGGCACGGTTGTCGGACAACACATTGGATACCCTTATTTTACAATCGGGCAACGAAAAGGCCTGGGAATAGCTTTAGGCAAACCGATGTTTGTCATTCAGATTCTTCCGGAAAGTAATTCGGTCGTGCTGGGAGAAGAGCATGAGCTCGAGAGAAGCCACGCGATGGTGAAAAATGTTAACTTGGTTAAATATGCGTCGCTGGATGAGCCGATGGAAGCCGTGACTAAAATCCGTTATAAGGATCCAGGAGCCATCTCCACATTGACCCAGCATGGTGATCTTGTACAGGTGGATTTCAGTCACTCAGTCAAGGGGATCGCTCCCGGGCAATCTGCCGTATTTTATGAAGGTGACGATTTGATTGGAGGTGGCTTCTTAATGAAGGACTAGTCACATCCATATCTGGAAATAAATGAATACTCAAAAGGCGATGAAGTGAAACTCCATCGCCTTTTTATCGGGTTTAAGTGGACAGGGATTTAGGAAATCCGAGCTACTTCTTGTGCCAAATCGATGATTTACTTATAGTTTTGCGGATATAGATCCTTTATTTTTTTGTGGTTTATGGACATGATATTTTGCAGCGTACATTTTAGCCGTTGGAAAGGATTTACTCCATGTTTCATGTTTCTTGCAAGGACGAAGAAGGAGTATATCATTGCTGCACGCTGTGCAGCCTCGTGGCTTCCTGCAAAGAGGTAGAGATTGTTGTCAATAAAAAGGTTTCCATCGTATAAATAAGCTGATAAAGCGTCCCAACGTGCATATGCATAGGCCATCGCTTTTCCAATTTGGCAGTTAGGTAAATGTATCTTTACTTCAGCAAAGATACATTTACCTAACTCGTTGATTACCGACAATGATTCAGCAAGTCGCAGTTCCTTGATTTGTTCTGGGGAAAGGTTTTTTTGTTTAGCTTGTCGTTCTACGGCATACAGCTTTTGGATTAATAACAATACACAGTAAAAAACTGAATCATATCATTGAAGAAGCAAAGCAATCAATCGGTAAAAATGAAGTTGTGAAACCTTAAAAGATGTGTAAAACTACCAGATTCATTTTTTAAGTTTTCGATTAATTATCCAGGCCACTGAACAAGTTAGTATTCCAGGAAGAATTGCATAGACTGGGAGCCAGACGAAAAGTAAGCCACTGGTAGAAGATTTTGAAGCCAGATTATTTATGTCAAAATACCACATAACTTGTGCTGTTAGTGGAAATACCAGCAATATTAATATGGAGAGAATATAGCATATAAAAGATGCTTTGTCCGAGCGCTTTATTTTACTAAAAACTTTCACTTGAAAAGTGTAAAAGACCGCTATCGGAAGTAATTGGTATAAAGCAAAATAATTAAAACCCAAGATCAGAAAAACCGCAACGGCACATAATAGACATAGTAGAAATGCAGTAGTATTCTTCATTATCAAATAAATATTTATTTATGGTATATGATCTTCAATCCATCTGAAATTCAAGTATCAGAGAAAAAGTTTAAAAGATTTTGATCAATTTTATTACTGTAAAATTATTGCTAGTGATGCGTCAAGTTTTTAAAAATCAACACAACTGACTGTTTATTAGTGTTTTGTGTTCATTATTTTATTTCTTGATTTGAATTTACCTGTAGCTTTGTCACCTTAAAAATGTGGCTATGAGTTCAGGACAGCATGTTTTCTCTCAACTTCTTCAGTTTATTGACAGTTACGAGTTCGATAAATGTGTAGAAAAATACAATGGAGACTTCCGAACAAGAGAATTTACCTCTTGGAACCTGTTTGTTCAACTGTTTTTCGGGCAGTTAACTTCCCGCAACGTATTTGCCCTATGAACTACGTGTTTGATTACCCGATAATTCTTTTATAATTCTGCGGATAAAGGTCTTTTAAGTTTTTGTGATTTATGGATATAATATTCTGCAGTGTATATTTTAGCCACTGAAAAGGATTACGTCATGTTTCTTGCAGATGGCAAAGAACGAGTAGATTATTGCCGATCGTTGGGCGGCCTGGTTACGCTACTTTTTCTGATTGGTTTCGCATTAAATTAATTCATGATGTAGGAGGATGGTGGGTAGACAGTGATATGTTGTGTATCAATCCGTTTCCTTCGCAATACTGATTCTTCGATTTGCCACTCTCTATCCATTCGGAAACCATTAGCAACATAAATTCCCGCTTTTCTTCTGTGTTCATACAACAAAGCTAGCTGGAAGGGCTATATCATACCATGTGTAGTTCGTAGGGCGGATACATATCTGGAAATAAATGGATACTCAAAAGGCGATGAAGTAAAACTCCATCGCCTTTTTTATCGGGTTTAAGTGGACAGGGATTTAGGAAATCCGAGCTACTTCTTGTGCCAAATCGATGATTTTGTTTGAATATCCCCACTCGTTGTCGTACCAAGCGATTACTTTTACGAAATTATCGTTTAAGGATATTCCGGCTTTTGCATCAAAGATGGATGTGCGAGCATCACCAAGGAAATCTGTAGAAACTACATCATCTTCGGTATAGCCCAGGATACCTTTTAGGTCACCCTCAGACGCATCCTTCATCGCTTTTTTAACGTCCTCGTAAGAAGCACCTTTTTCCAAGCGAACCGTCAAGTCAACAACGGAGACATCAGGGGTTGGAACCCGAAGCGACATGCCCGTCAACTTACCTTTTAGTTCAGGAAGTACTAAGCCAACAGCTTTAGCAGCACCTGTGGAAGAAGGGATGATGTTTTGATAAGCTCCACGACCACCTCTCCAATCTTTTACCGAAGGCCCGTCCACTGTTTTTTGGGTAGCTGTAACGGCGTGCACCGTGGTCATTAAACCTTCTGCAATGCCGAAGTTGTCGTTCAATACTTTTGCTAGTGGTGCTAAGCAGTTCGTCGTACACGACGCGTTTGATACGATGTTGTATTCTGCTTTTAGTTCCTTGTGATTGACACCCATTACAAAAGTAGGCGTATCATCTTTTGCCGGAGCAGACATGATTACTTTTTTTGCACCTGCTTCGATATGTTTTTGTGCTAATTCTTTTGTTAAGAAGAATCCGGTTGACTCAATGACAACCTCAGCGCCAACTGCATCCCATTTTAAGTTCGCAGGATCTTTTTCTGCTGTAACGCGGATAGTCTTGCCGTTGACGACTAAGTGACCGTCTTTAACTTCGACTGTACCGTCGAATTGACCATGGGTAGAATCATACTTCAGCATATAAGCCAAGTAATCAGGCTCAACCAAGTCGTTGATACCTACAACTTCAATATCGCTGCGCTTAACAGCAGCTCTAAAAGCTAAGCGGCCGATACGGCCAAATCCGTTAATTCCAATTTTCATTTTTACTAGTTTTTGTTTAAATAATATTTTACAAGGTCTTGGACCGGTTCATGGATAATCTTGCCAACGATCAGGTGATGATCTTCGGCAATTTGTCTAAGCCAGTCTGAGTAAGCATCAGCTACCGATCCGGTAAAGTTGAAGGTTGCATCGGGGTAGTTTTCCGATAAAGGGACCAAGTAGGTTTTTACGTAGGTTTCCAAGCCCCTACGTATCATGCTTTCAATATACGCGTCTTCACGGTTATCCAAAATAAAATCCGCAAACGAAGTCAAGAAAATATTAGGATTAGGCGTGTTATATGTTTTATCCAAAATTGTCTTGCGATCCATATTGTGTTTCTCGAGGAATTTTTCCCGGAAACCTTGAGGCATAGATTCTGTAAGAAAATCCCGAAGCATCTGTCTGGCTTGCCAGTTTGTAGACGCCTCATCCGCCAATATGTATCCCAAGCCGTAATTGTTGGCTAAAACTCGTTTGCCGTTATAATAGGCTGCATTTGACCCGCTGCCAATGATGCCAATAATTCCTTTTTCGTTGCCGAAGGTCGATTGCGCAGATGCTAAAATATCGTGACTCGCTTTGACACGAGCGTTTTTAAAAAATTTTTTAAAAACCAGTTCGATTTTTTCCTGCCTTTCTTTACTTGAAGCGCCGGCACCAAAGAAATAGATGCGCCGAATGCGCTCGGCATTATTAATTAAATGCGTGTTTTTATTGAGTAGTTGATAGATGAACCGTTCATCTTGTATATAGGGGTTAATTCCTGTCATTCGGAAGCCGTGTAGAACCCTTCCTTTTTCTGCCAGACGCCAATCGGCGTAACGTGAACCGCTAAATACAACTGCTATCATATTTTAAATATTCATTACCTCGGCGATGGTGATCAGTTCTTCGTCCAGCTTCAATTCTTTGCTGCGAAGTGCCTCTTCCAAGCTAGTGGTTACCATTTGGCTGCCCCGTATGCCAACTGTTGCATTTCGAGTGCCGCTTATCAATTCATTGACAGCGAAATATCCCATGCGAGTAGCCAGTACGCGGTCAAAGCTGCTGGGCGAACCCCCACGTTGGAGATGTCCTAATATACTAACTTTTGTGTCATAGAAATCAAATTTTTCTTTGACGCGCTTCGCTACATTATAAACGCCACCGTTTTTATCGCCTTCGGCAACAATGACAATCATCGAGGTTTTATTCCGATCTTTAGCATTTTCGAGCATTTCGATTAGATCCTCGATGGCGGTTTCTTTTTCTGGTAAAAGAATGGCCTCTGCACCACCCGAAACGCCCGCGTTCAACGCAATACATCCCGAGTCCCGTCCCATTACTTCAACGAAAAATAAACGATTATGTGATGCAGCGGTGTCCTTTATTTTATCAATGGCCTCAATAACCGTATTGTTGGCGGTATCAAACCCCAAGGTGTAGTCGGTTCCATACAAATCATTGTCAATGGTCCCTGGAATACACATGACTGGAATGTCGTGCTCCTTGGCGAGAAGCTCTGCCCCGGTAAAGGTGCCATCCCCACCGATAGCCACTAAGGCATCGATACCGGAATAACGAATATTCTCGTATGCTTTTTTACGGCCCTCTACTGTTCGGAACTCTGGACACCGTGCGGATTTGAGTATGGTCCCGCCTTTTTGTAAGATCGAACTCACGGAACGGCTAACCAGTTCTGTGAAATCGCCTTCAATCATGCCTTCGTATCCTCTAAATATTCCTGTTACTTTAATATCATTATATATCGCTGTACGAACTGCCGAGCGGATAGCTGCATTCATGCCTGGTGCATCGCCTCCTGATGTGTAAACGCCAATCCTTCGTATTTTATTCATTAGGTCTTCCTTGTTTAAGAGTTACGAATATACTGTGTATTTTTTACACTATTAAATTTTTTTGGTAATTTGTTTGTGTATTTGTTATTATTGTCGAAGTTTCGATAACCAAGTTAATCATTTAAATAAAAAATTTTGTGTTGCAAACGCATTTTACGATAGATTGTGTCATATTGACTTTCGAGGAAGGTCAGTTGAAAGTACTTTTAGCTGAACGAAATCAATATCCTTATAACGATTGGTGGGCCCTTCCAGGTTATTTTGTGAATCCCTATGAGGAGATGGAAGATGCCGTTGCCCGAATTCTTTTGGAGATGACGGGTTTGAAAGATATCTATATGGATCAGCTAGCCGCCTTCGCCGGTGTGAAGCGTCATCCAGAAGGGCGTATTCTCACGGTAGCCTACATGGCGCTGGTACAAATGGACGAAGTTAAAAATAAGATTGCAACAGGAACCGATTACATGCGGCAGTTAAACTGGTTTCCAGTCTCAGAAATTCCGGAGCTGGCGTTCGACCACCGTGAAATTATCGCGCTGAGTTTGGATCGACTCAAAAAAACAGTTACCTATTCGACTACACCTTACGAATTGCTCCCCGTTAAGTTTACGTTGACCCAATTGCAACAAGTATATGAAGCGGTTTTGGATCAAAAGCTGGATAAACGGAATTTTCGCAAGAAAATTAATAATTTGGGATACCTGAAAGAACTCAATGAGTTCCAAAAAGGAGTTTCCTACCGGGCCGCCAAACTCTATTCTTTCGATAAAAAGAAATTTCAACGTCTATTCGGCCAGGCGTAAAATCCCATTTAAATTCATATTCTGTGTTAAATCTTTGTCAAATATCATTTTTATGACATAGTCATGATATTTTCTGTTTTCTATTTTATACTTTTGAACAATTTCAATAAAAAGTCAATAATATAAAAAGGTAAAAATGAAACATGAAAAGTCGTAAAGTTCAGATTATTGAGGCAGCGTTGAAGCGTTTTGCTCATTTTGGTTTTCATAAGACCACGATGAATGAGATCGCAGATGATCTACGGATTACAAAAGCAAATCTGTACTATTATTATCCAGACAAGTCCACCCTTATTCTAGACTCGCTCTGTAAATTGTGTGCCGATATACACCGAGATGAAGAAAAGATTGTCTCCAGTTATTCGGGAGATTTGATCCACACTATGAATGCGGTGCTAGACCTTCGTGCGGGCTATATACGTCGATATTACGTGCTGCACATTAACGAAAACCTTGATTGGATAAAAGGGATCGATATCACCCAAGCCATGGATGAGTTTAAACAAATAGAGGTTGATCTACTCAAAAATCTACTGCGTATGGCTATCGATCAAGAAGAGCTTATCCTGGATGATGTAGATAAAACTGCAGAAACCTTTGTAGAGATTCAAAAGGGCTTAGGTATCGTCCATACGATTTCAGATGTAATCACCGGGATTCCGAACGAGAACAACGTGGACAAAATCATCGATAGTCAGAAACGAGCAATTAAATTAATTTTTGGGGCAAGAATAGCTAGTAAAACAAAAGAATGAAAAAAATGAAACTCATTGCGCTGATCGCAGCCGGCATACTTTTCGGATCGTTGGCGCATGCGCAAGAACCGCTTACCCTCCAACAGGCGATCCAATTTTCGTTGGAGAATAAAGCGGAAGCAAAAAAAGCGAAATTGGATGTAGAGAATTCTGAATATCAGGTCGATGAAGTCCGCGCTGGAGCCCTTCCACAGATTGATGGGAATGCGCAATTGACGTACAATCCGATGATCCAGGAAAATGCCATTACGATGACCGCCGAAGATGGTAGTGTTACCACGATGATCATGCAATTTGGACAACCTTGGCAAGGAACGGCCACCTTACAGTTGAGCCAACAGATTTTCAATCAATCCCTATTTACCGGATTGAAAGCAGCCAAGACCACGCGCGAGTTCTATCAAATCAATAATACCTTGACGGACGAACAGTTGATCGAAAAGGTGGCCAACGCATATTATGAGGTTTATCAGTCACAATTGCAGCTGGAAACCTTGGAAAGTAATTTGGAAAACACCACTAAAACTAGAGATGTTTTAAGTGGGATGGTTGAAGCCGGTTTGATGAAGAAAATTGACTTGGACCGGACTGAAGTGGCTATCAACAATCTATTAGCGCAGAAGCAACAGCTCGTTAATGCCGTAGAATTACGCGAGAATGCGCTGAAATTTGCGATCGGTATGGAGATTACCCAGGAGATAGAAATGCCGAAGGAAACCTTCGATATCGATCACGGATTGCTGGGCGAGCAATTCAATCTGAACAATCGCACCGAAGTGCTGGCCATGGAAAAGCAGATCGAGCTTTTGGAATTGAACAAAAAATCGGTAGTCGCAGATTATTATCCCTCGTTAGCGTTTACCTCAAATATTGGGTATACGGGCTTCGGGCAACAAATTCCGTTGTTCAACAGCAATGCCAATAAATCACCTTTTTCGGCTATTGGATTGAATTTAACGATTCCGATTTTCAATGGTGGCGCAACTCGGGCTAAAGTCAATCAGGCTAGCGTTGAAATACAAAAAGCGAGAATCGACCTAGAGGATTCCAAACTGGGACTCAATCTGGCCAGCGAGAACGCAAAGGCGCAGATCAAAAATAGTCTATTGACCGTCGATAATAACCGGCGGAACGTTAAGTTGGCGAATGAGGTGCTGGATGATACCGAAAATAACTACAGAAATGGATTGGCGACGTTAACGGATCTGCTCGACGCAGAAAATGCCTACGCCGATGCGCAGAATAACTTGAATACCTCCTTATTGGATTATAAAGTTGCCGAGATTCAATTGATCAAAGCAAATGGAGATTTAAAAACATTAGTAAACGAATAATCAACAACATAAATGAAACGTACAATCATTACCCTACTCGTTATCGTTGCTGCCGGCGCCGGCATATACTATACCCTTCAGCAGAACAAGGCAAATAACGATGCCGAAACCGCTGCCGTAGCAGAAACTGACGCAGCTGTCGCTGTTCGTGTCGATACGGCTAGGATGAACCAAATGGATCTAGAATATTTGGCCAATGGAACATTTATGCCTAAACAAGAGGTGACTGTTTCTGCAGAGACTGGTGGTCGTGTTGTCCGCGTACTCGTTGACGAAGGATCTCATGTCTCAGCTGGTCAGACCTTGGCTGTGGTCGAAGCGGATAAACAAAACGTTAATGTTGCGGATGCAAGAGCATCTTATAATAATGCCCAGGCAAACTTGGAGCGTTATGAAAATGCGTTGTCTACAGGAGGTGTTACCCAACAACAGGTAGATCAAGCGCGTTTGCAGTTCGAAAATACTAAAAACAACCTACGTAGTGCGGAACTGACTGCGGGTGATGTGACGATCAAAACATCAGTGGCCGGTATTGTGAACTCCCGCCAGATCGAACCCGGGGCTTTTGTCAGTGCGGGTACTGCTGCCTTCGAAATCGTGAACGTCAGTACGCTGAAATTACGAGTCAATGTGGATGAGAAAAATGTCGCTGGCTTAGCGGTTGGGCAAAATGTGAACGTCAGAGCAAGTGTGTATCCTGAAAAAGACTTCACAGGCAAGATCATTTTTATCGCCCCTAAGTCAGATGGAAGCTTAACCTTCCCGGTGGAAATCGAAATTGCCAATAATCCGAATAATCAGCTTCGTGCTGGGATGTACGGAACAGCCGTTTTTGGTGCCGGCGGATCAGCGAATATTTTGGTTGTACCAAGAACAGCCTTTGTGGGTAGTGTGAGCGACCATAAGGTATTCGTTCTAGAAGAAGGAAAAGCGGTTGCTAAAGACGTAGTTTCCGGAAGGAGTTTCGGCGATAGGATCGAAGTGATCAGTGGTTTGGAAGATGGTCAAAGCGTCATCGTTTCAGGACAGATCAATTTAAACGATCAAACACCGGTGGAAGTCATTAATTAATTTGTGCTAAGAACGACCCGATAACATGAAGATTTCAGAAATATCAATAAAACGTCCCAGCCTAATTATCGTTGTATTTATTATACTGACGTTAGGAGGAGTGTTCTCCTATAGCCAGCTGGGATATGAGCTGATACCGAAGTTTGAAATAAATGTGATTAACATTCAAACCACGTATCCTGGTGCATCTCCGACAGAGGTGGAGAACACCGTTACTAAGAAAATAGAGGATGCGGTATCCTCCTTAGAGAGTATCAAGAAGATTGAATCAACGTCTCTGGAGAGTGTATCCATTGTCATGATTGAGCTTAACGATGGGGCCGATGTGAATTTTCTGCTCACCGATGCGCAGCGGAAAATCAATGCGATTCTAAACGACCTTCCCGAGGATGTTGAGGCTCCCTCGCTGAATAAATTCTCATTGGATGATGTCGCAATTATGAGTTTGGCGGCCACCTCAAATCTTACGGAGAAAGAATTATACGATCTATTAGATGACAAGATTCAGCCTATTTTCGCACGAATCGACGGCGTGGCCAAAGTGGATATGTTGGGGGGTGAGGAAAGAGAAATCCAGGTCAGTGTAGATGCGGAGAAATTAGAAGGGTACGGACTTTCTATCAGTCAGGTGCAACAGGTGATTGCGCAATCCAATCTCGACTTTCCGACAGGTAATGTGAGTACCAGAGATAGCCGGACAACAATCCGTTTGGCCGGTAAAGTCACCTCGGTAGAAGAACTGCGTAATTTGCCAATCACCACTCCGGTAGGAAAAACAATCTTCCTAAAAGACGTTGCGGATGTACAAGACGGCATTAAAGAGATCGAAAAGATTGCACGCTTGGATCGTGCCAACACCATTCTTTTGCAAGTCTTTAAACAATCCGATGCAAATGCGGTGGAAGTGTCCAAGTTGGTTAAGGAGGCGATTGAAACTGTTCAGCAAGACTATGCGGATAATGAAGTGGAGATTGCTGTTGCGAACGACTCAACGGATTATACGTTGACCGCTGCCAATAACGTGATCCATGACTTGATGATTGCGGTGATTTTGGTTGGTTTTATTATGTTGTTTTTCTTACACAGCTTACGAAACGCAGCAATTACCATGATTGCTATTCCATTATCATTGATCGGTACTTTTGTCGGGTTATTAATCATGGGATACACCTTGAACCTCATGTCTTTGCTCGGACTTTCATTGGTTGTTGGTATCCTGGTGGATGACGCGATTGTTGTGATCGAAAATATCCACAGGCATATGGAAATGGGTAAAAACAAAGTGCGGGCAGCCTTTGATGGTGCCAAGGAAATCGGATTTACCGTAACAGCCATTACGTTGGTTATTGTGGTGGTATTCCTCCCGATCGCGATGTCGAGTGGGCTGGTGGCCAATATTCTAGCTCAGTTCTGTGTAACGGTGATTATATCTACGATGCTTTCTCTCTTTGTATCGTTTACTATCGTGCCTTGGCTATATTCTCGCTTTGGTCGTCTGGAACACATCAATCCTAAATCATTTTTTGGAGGTATTGTTCATAAATTTGAAGCCGGCCTGACGCAATTCACTAAATGGATTACGGGCATTTTGGAATGGTGTTTACGTAGCCGTGCTACAAAGGCGGCGACCTTACTTTTGTCATTGGTTTTGTTGATAGGATCGTTTTCTCTGGTTGGCCTTGGTTTTATCGGATCGGACTTCTTTCCCGCGGCAGACCGGGGAGAGTTCATGATACAGTTTGAGCTTGAAAAAGATGCTTCATTGGAAAAAACAAACTTTCTAACGCAGCAAGCAGAAGCGATTATTACGGCTAAGCCTGAGGTAGAACGCGCCATTACAACGGTGGGTCAATCGTCTGACGGTGTGATGTCCGCTGCGGGATCCCGTTATAAATCCGAGATCCATGTGATTCTCAAAGATAGTTATACCGATAACTCTAAAGTTTACGCCGCCCGCTTGAAAAGAGAGCTGGCCCAAAAGCTTGTTGCTGCGAAAGTGGAATCGGTGAATATGGGCATTATGGGAGCGGAGCAGGCACCTCTTAAGCTGACCGTTATTGGTTCAGACATTGAAGATGCCAGAGAGTTTGCCGATCAAGCCATGGCGATATTGGAAAAAATACCCGGTTCCACTGGGGTTAAACTTTCCTCCGAGGACGGCAACCCTGAAATCAATGTGCAAGTCGATCGAGAAAAAATGACCTCATTAGGCTTGAATGTTGCGACGGTGGGTACCGTCATGCAGACTGCTTTTTCTGGTAATGACGATAATAAGTTCCGGGCGGGTGATAATGAATACGATATTAATATCCAATTCTCAGAGGCCAGCCGCGCCAGTATCGATGACGTTCGTACATTGAAATTCATGAATAGCGAAGGGACTGCAATATCGTTGGAACAATTTGCTGATATCAGTTACGGGTCAGGGCCAACCTTATTGGAGCGCCGCGACAAATCGCCTGCTGTTTCCGTTTCGGCTTCCGTTGTCGGTCGTCCAACCGGTACGGTTGCCGCAGAGTGGGAAGAACAGTTCTCGCAATTGGAGCGTCAACCCGGAGTGGTTTATGTCTGGGGAGGTAATATGGAAAATCAAGAAGAAGGTTTTGGTACATTGGGAATCGCTCTTTTGGCGTCTATCATCTTAGTTTATTTAGTGATGGTCGCCCTATACGATAGTTTCGCTACACCATTTATTGTTATCTTCTCGGTGCCACTTTCCTTTATTGGAGCGCTCCTGTTTTTAGCACTGACCAATCAGACATTGAATATATTTACCATTCTGGGTCTGATTATGTTGATCGGCTTGGTGACAAAGAATGCAATTCTTCTGGTGGATTTTGCGAATCTTCGGAAGCAAAATGGTGATTCTACCCATGATGCACTCGTCGCGGCGAACCATGCTCGTCTTCGCCCAATTCTGATGACCACTATTGCGATGGTGTTCGGTATGGTGCCGATTGCGATGGCAACGGGTGATGGTGCGGATATGAATCGGGGTCTGGCCATCGTGATTATCGGAGGATTGTTATCTTCACTTTTCTTAACACTTGTGGTTGTACCCGTGGTTTATTCGTTATTCGATGGATTACAACGTCGTTTTGGTAAGAAAGAAAAAGTTGATTACGAAGCACTGATTGTAGAGAAATATGAGCAGGACGAAAATTATGTTGATGAGCTGGAGGCGAAGCACGTCTAGCAACTCATTTAAATAGTATATAGCAAATAGCTTAGATCGATTTCGATCTAAGCTATTTTTTTGAGATGACCCGTCATCTGTTTTTAGCGGTCAAGGATAAACCGGTCAGCTTTGAACAGGTTTAGCTACTCCTCGTGATCGTCTACCTTGTTCGGATTGGGAGGCAAGGGGTTGGTGTCACATGCTGAACGCTTCCCTGTATCACTTTGTACTTTCTCATTCTCCTGACGAACATGTTTCTTATCGTCATTCTCCTCATCGGTATCGATGTGATCTTTTTTTTTGCTCATGAGTCGAATTTTTTTTGGTGGAATCCACAATTGAATTTCGTTCTATCAAGGGATAACAAATTTTTGATTCATTTGTTCGAAAGGTTATAAAAATCCCCTCGTAAATAGGATCTGCAAACATTTTAACGAAAAAGCTGTTCTAATTCCAGATACCACCCTAAGATAAATATATGACGAAATCAGCAAGTCAAGGATTTTTTAAGGACACCTGGAGCATATTGAAAAAATCGGTTACTGGCTTTACTTCAGAAGATTGTATGAAGTATAGTGCTTCTCTGGCTTATTACACCATCTTTTCTTTGGGTCCCATTTTGGTATTGATGATTTCACTTGCCGGCATTTTTTATGGGGAAGATGCCATTAAAGGGAAAGTGTTTACGGAGCTCAACGAGCTCATTGGTGCTTCAGCAGCGATGCAGATACAAGAGATGATTAAGAACTTGGAGCTTTCCGGCAAGTCCACGGTCGCCATGGTCATCAGTATTGTGACCCTGATCATCGGGGCTACTACTGTTTTCGGCGACATGCAAAATTCGATCAATAAGATTTGGTACGTACGCGCGAAGCCAAAAAAGGGCTGGGTTAAAATGATTCTAGATCGTTTGCAATCCTCCTCTTTGATTATCGGATTGGGCTTTCTGCTGATGGTATCACTAGTGGTCAACGGGGTCATTCTAGCGATGACCGAGCGGCTATCGCGGCTATTGCCCGGTATGACGTTAAATTTAATTGATGCCGTCAATTTTTTATTGACCTTCGGAATTATCTATGTCTTGTTTTTGGTGATTTTTAAAGTACTTCCCGATGTCACTATTCAATGGAAACCAGTTAAAGCCGGCGCGTTTTTTACAGCGATTTTATTCGCTGTCGGACGGTTTGGTATTGGATTTTATTTACAAAACTCCAATACCGCCTCTACGTATGGCGCTGCGGCATCGATTGTGTTGATTCTCCTCTGGGTATATTATACTGCAGCTATTTTATATTTTGGAGCTGTTTTCACGCGAGAATATGCCAGTTACCACGGGTGGAGCATCAAACCCTCAGCGTTCGCCGTCCATGTTGAAATTCAAGAATTTGACTCCGACCAAGAGGTTGTCGAGTCTACGGAAAATCTCCACGCAGCGGGATCAACCAGACCAGCTGATGAGGATAAGCATTGATCGACTTTATTTATTGAATAGCACGTAGTGGAACCCAGAGAAAACGTGGTCGATAGACCGAGGCTTTTTTCCACCCTATTGAGGAACTAAAAGTATTGACATTGTAGCTAACCAAGATGTGGTCATTGCGACGAATCTGTGGATGCATCATCGCATTATAGGTAAATAGACTGTCTTGCTCCAAATTGGGTTCATGAATCGTGAGTATACGTGTCTGATTGCGAAATGGCCCTTCTGGGCGTATCGATTGATAGGTGTAAATCTGGCCTGGCGTCTGATAGCGGTCTTGATTCAATAACACGATCTTCCCATTAAGTTCCCGTATGCTGAATTGCTCGGAAATCGCAGATTTTATGCCGGCTATGGGGTGACTCGAATCTGGATCAGGATTCCATCGTTGGCCGTCCCAATACGCCGGCGTCCCGTCTAATAGATTATCCTGGATAATTAGACGCATGACGTGTAATTCAGCGCGAAAATTCGAATGATCCACCTTCGAACCATAAATGTACAAATATTGATCTTTCCGAAGAAGACCGTGACCATAATGGATGGGACTAGAACGATTCAAAAAGGGCTCTTGGGAGAGAATTTGCAAAGATTTCCGATCTAAGGTCAATAGGTCACAGCCCCGATAAACAAAAGAAAACGGACCGGATTCTCCCTGCTTTTTACCATATTTCGAGAGGAACAATAGAATTTGATCGCCCTGAAGGTAGCCATCTCCGGGCCAATACCAGAGTTTTTCGTGCTCCGTTGATTCCACTTGTATAAACGGTTTTGGATCTTCGAATGTTCCCCCATATAAGCTTTGTGCCGTTCGTCCATTCCAAAGCGTGGCGGTATTCCCCAATATAAACTTTGATGAAGGCAGTCGGCGGTCATTTCTTATGGGGCCAAGAAAACTGTCTCCCCAGATGAAAAGCGATTGTCCTTCACCTAAATCAATAGATAAAGCTCCATCCGCGCCAGAAATACCTTCAGGATCAGGGGGCAGTAAAAGGTCCACAAAATTGTGGTCCAATTGTCCGATCTGTTGAGCGATTAATGTGAAGGGTATCAGCGCCCAAGCTGCGCACACGGCTAATCTGCGTGTTTGGTTAACGATTCCTCCCATAAAAATTTTTGACTTTTATTTCCAAATCTTGAATGATCGCATCTGCAAAATCTTTATTTTGTAGTTCACTGGCGTGAAGGAGTGCTCCCGGACTGAAAACGTTGATTTCCATAATCTTATCACCGACTATATCCAAGCCCACTAAATACATATTGTCATCGCGAAGTTGTTGAGAAATTTTTGATACCAAACCGAGAATAGCGTCGTCAATTGATGCGATCTCTGCTCGACCGCCTTGGTGAATATTGCTGCGTATTTCATCTTTTTGCTGCACGCGCTTAACGGCTGCATAACACCCATCAATAACCAGTGGCTCACCGTCCATTAGAAAAAGACGGATATCTCCCTTACTTGCCTCAGGTAAGTATTCTTGTGCCAAAACATAACCGTCTCGAGCAATAGCCTCTACGGTTTGTTTTAGATTTTGGCGTTCATTGTTATCGATCATAAAAACGTTTTTTCCCCCAGATCCTTTGAGCGGCTTGAGGATGATTCGATCTTTTTGCTCTTCTAGAAAGTGAAGGATATCTTCGTGATTCCGGGTTACGATCGTCTTTGGACGAACAGATTTTGGAAAATTCTCTAAATATAATTTATTGTTGGCCTGAACCAGATAATCCGGATCATTGATTACCAGTCTCCCGTTATTTTTGACTAGTTGTGCGAACTGTATACCACTTGCTGCGGCCCAAGGTCGATTAATCATGTCCATGGAGGGATCGAATCGAAGCCATAGTAGATCAATATCATCGAAGTTTATTCGTTCTTTTTTCGCCTCTTTAAGTTGTTCAATGAGATCTTCTCGGCTCTCGTGCGAAGTCTTGGGGAGTAGGGTTCTAGCATGAGCAGAAATTGTTCTTTCGTCCTCATAGATAAAGTCGGCCAGTCCAATATAATAGACGGTGTGCCCTCGTTCTAAGGCCTTTTGAGTCAAGAACGTCGTCGTGAAGTTTTCCTCTTCCTTGTGAGACTGGTTGATTAGAATCGCTATTTTCATAAGTTCGGCGACAGAAAAACCCGTTGATTTTTACCTAGCGGGGGGAATTGCGCAAAGATTCCTTTTTTGTGTAATCAAATAAATGAATTTGTATGTTTGATCAATAGTTCTCTGGTGAAAGATGAAACGGGGTCTTGTGTAATACCCGTCATCAGCCGATGCTGTGGCAGGGAGAATGCCTGCTGATATCTTGGTTGTTGATGACATGCCCTGCGCATTACTTAGAACCTTCAGGTCATTCTCGGAAGGACTACGGTAATTCTCGAAAAAAAAGGCATACCCGGTACCGTTTTTGTAAAACGCCGTTTTGGCGTATTGAGCGGATATGTCAGCGGTGAGCGTCATCTGTTTTTAAGTTTAATTTATCGTTTGCATCGGTTTTTATTATTGGATCAGGCGGTAAATACTGCCTTTCTCGGTCACGGTCCTCCATTGTTCGCTATATTCAGGGAACAGATAGCGAGGGGTCAAAGCGGGTGGGACCAATACTTCTCGCTGCAGCAAATCTTTGATAATGGGTAGGTAATCGTTTCGAATTTTTCCCATCAGCAGTAGATAAATGTTATGCCCGTCTTTGATATATTGCAATAAGTCCATAATTCCCTTTAGATAAAGGGCATCTTTGGTGAGCCCACCTCCACGATAGACCCGCATAACGATTTGAAAAGCAGTTTGAGGTTGAAAACCATATTGGTCCACCAACAGGGCGAAGGTTTCGGTGAAAGCATTACCCAATAGCATATGTTGAACGGCGAGCACCCTTGCCGCAATAATTCTCAGTCGCGTATTGGTCAGACCGCCAACGATGTATTCAGATAGCACCGCCAGACCTTCTTGGAGTTCCTCGTAACCCGGGACACCTAAACTAAAGATGTTGAGGGGTTGTTTCCTGCCGTTAAAATAGGTCACCACGTGTGTGCCAATTTCATGTTGGATCAACGCCCGGGCTCGTTGGCGGCTTATCCTATACTCCTTACTGATATTCAGCGCTCCACGATTGACCATCACCCCAGATATGTCTTCTCTAACCCGTACCGGACTGCCAAAATCTGGGTCTTGCTCTCGAAGGAATTCAATTTCTTCTCTCGCCATTTTAGCAAACTCATTGGCATCGATATAGTCCTCTGATTTATTGACAGGCGCTTCTGGCTCTGTCATCATTAATATAGCGAGTGCGGAATTGTATAGTTTTTCAGAAACATTCCCGAAAATTTGGAGGCTACCGTGTAAAAAATCATCTTTCCCGCGGTCGGCCAGCATCGTGATCATCGAGTCCAGTTCTGTTCGCTTGTCTCGAAAAATGTAGGCCATCGTTGGATCGTAAATATCCTCGACTCTTAAGCTGTACAAACGTCGTTTTGCCAGATCGGGGTCCACATGCATCGGGCGGTATAGAAACTTAGGCGTCTTGAAATATTTATCTCTTCTGAATTGCAACCATGCCTCATGGGCATTTAATGGCGTAACCATAAGTAGAAAATCGAATTTTTTGTTCTCCTGAGCTAAAGCCTTGTCAATCTCGATCATCAGCGGTGTAAGCTCTTGCTGGAAATTCAATCGTTGGGCAGTCGCATTTAGATCCGTGTAGACGCGGAGAAATTCGAAAAACAATCGAGATAATGATTTGGCTAGCGTTTCTCGATATAATCGGATTAGAATAGGCAAAACTTGCTTGCTGTTATCCAAGTAATTTTGTTTAATAGAAATACCCAGCAAAAGGATTTGCTTATTTTGGAGCTCTTTTTTAGTATAAAGAGAGGGTATTCCGGGGGGTTGCGGTATATTCATATCTTTGGCCAACGTGCTTTGAATCTCAGGCGCCTCCAACTTGATGTTCCGCAATAGATATTCTGCGAGTGGCAATAAGTCCTTTTGTGCCACGTGAACCTTGATATCTTCACTTTGCGCCGGATCCGCAACCCAAGCCTCCACAAATAAACAAGCGCCGAACTCCTCGGCTAGTTTTTGCGCAATTGGCCGTATCCACTCTTCTAAAGCAAAATCACTAAATTGACAGACGATACTGGCATTTTCTGTTTTTGCCAGATCGGACAACATTTTATCTTTCTTTTGCGATTCAGGAATTCGGTAAATAAAGACATAGGGCACAATTTTATTGAATATAAACTTTCCGACATTCGGTATCTGATGATGAATACTTTGTCGCTTGTTGATCGCGTTCAAAATACGCTGTAATGCCCTGTTTTTATCGATCGTCATAGTTGAAGTAATGCTTTAATGTACCAATGGAATTCATTAAGAGTTGTTTACAAGATAAAACCCGTTCCATGTCTGGAATACCTTCCCATTCATCCATAAAATCTTTCCGGAATTCAAACGCTATTGCACAACCCAAGGTGCCGAACCTGTCATTGAGATGTTGAGAAAGATAGCCGCCTTTAAACTTAATATTCTCCCGAATGTCTATCGGGGCACCATAAAGTTCGTCCGACCGGATTTGTTTTATCAACAAGTCCACTAGTGGCCGCCATTTTTCGTGAATATACGCGGTGCCCAAGTTGATCTCTGGGTTCGCCGATTTATCTATTTTCTCATCGGGCCCCTTTCGTTTAGCATTGTAGCTATGAATGTCGTAAACGACAAAAAATCCATAGCGGTCTATGGTCGTCTGAATAGCGTCTTCGATCTCTTTATAGATCCCTCGATATTCATTTTGTAATTGTGTAATTAGCTTCGCCGGTAGCTCGTCACGCCAGACATCGAGGCCCCAAGCTTGGTCTTTTCGAAGATAAATAGCGTTATCCAGATCTCGGTTAAGGTCAAGCTGAAATCTCGAGGTACCTACGATAAACTGATTAACGGGTAACTCCGCCAATGGTGCGGTGAACGGGTCCTCTTCATGCAATCTTTCCTCTTCAGGTAATTTCTGAAAGGGCAGGAGTTCAGGAGCAATTTGTTGTCCGTCATGGATTGCAAAGGCCCAAAATGGACTAATCTCTTTTTTAATATAGTAATGTGTTAGCGCCATTTTTTCTCCTATTTTCCTGTATAGAAAACAAGCGTTGCATGAATTAGTTTGCGCGTTAGACGTCTCTTTTTATCGAGGCTCAGTTTGAGAGGCGCCTGCAGGTCAATTATTCGGTTAGGATTAGTCGCTAGGGGAGGGAATAGAGAAGTGGGTGAAATCTGGAACGGGGCAAGGCCCTTTTCTTTCGAGTCAACGTTTCTACAACACGCAAAAACAAAATGACACCTGTTAGCGTTCTATAAGAATAATAACCAATTCGAAAGGAGGTCGATATGAACCTTATTCAACGTATTGAGCATTGGGGGGATACACATCATCCCCGGTGGGTGGATGTAGTTAGAATTGCGCTAGGTGTTTTGATTTTCGCAAAAGGTGTTAGTTTTATCATGGATCGAGAATCGGTCGCCGTTTTAATTGAGCAAACTCATTTCCAACTCTCGATATGGTCAGCTGTACATTATGTTGTCTTTGCACATTTAGTCGGGGGAATTTTTATCGCCTTGGGGTTTTCCACGCGCCTGGCAGTTATTTTTCAACTGCCTATCTTAATCGGGGCGGTGTTCTTTGTGAATATCACCAATGGATTTAGCTTTTTGAACTCTGAGTTTTGGTTGTCTCTTATTGTGCTGTTATTACTGATTTATTTTGCGATTGTCGGCTCAGGACCATACTCCCTAGACAAAGCAATGGACAAACCCGGGTATCGCCGAAACATATAGAGAAGAAGCAAATCTAGCGAAAAAAGGAAAGCCCATCCACCTCTTGCTAAGGGGGGATGGGCTTTGTTATGATCGTCCCTTGTTAGGCTAAGGGCTCAGGGGCATCTTCTTCGAAAAGAGGTAGATCTTTTATGATGTTATACCAGGATATGATTTTTTTAATATCTGAACTGTATACCCGGTCTTCATCGTGGTTGGGCGCAACCTCACGCAAAAACTCACGTAAAGTATTTCCATCCGCTTTGATATCCGGGATTTGACCATCATTCGCCCGCATGCGTTCAAACACATCTAAAAGACGAATTTCTTCCTCTGCTCCGTAAATGGTGATGTCTTCTAAAGTTGCCATTTTCGTGGTGGACAAGTTAACTACCGATTTTAGTTTACTCGCATCGAGTGTTTCAATGACAAAACCACCCTTATTTTGGCCTATTAATTTATACAGTCCCGATTTTCCGGTGACCGATACTAGTCCTCTCAAATTCATCTTGTTTCCTCCCGTAAATTTTAATCCTCAATGATTTCAATCTGCAAAATACGGTCACCCTGACGGATGTCGTCAACCACATCTACATTCTCGACAACTTTACCAAAACAGGTATGGTTACGATCCAAATGGGCTGTATTGTTTCGGCTATGACAGACAAAGAATTGTGATCCGCCGGTATTTCTTCCAGCGTGGGCCATGGAGAGCACGCCCCGATCGTGGAACTGATTATCACCGTCTAATTCGCAGTCAATTTTATATCCTGGATCGCCTGTCCCAGGCATGCCACTTGCACCTTCTCGGGTGTTGGGGCATCCGCCCTGAATAACAAAATCGGGGATAACGCGATGGAAACTTAATCCATCATAGTATCCTGACTTTGCTAACTTGATGAAATTGGCTACGGTATTCGGGGCGTCTTCTGCATAAAACTGGACAGTCATGTCGCCCTTTTCTGTTTTGATAATTGCTTTACTCATGATAAATATGGATTATTTGATAGCCTACAAAGATAATGTTTCTACCCAAAAACGAAAGCACACGGCAATATTGTTGACCGATTGCGTTCGGGTCGCGCCTAGCGCTTTGTTTTACCGGTCTAGGATCTGTCTTACAGTCAGAGATGCGATCCCCCCAGCGTTGAACCGGATGGTGATTCTGAATGGTGAATCAAGACAATCGGGGCTGCCGATGTCGCCCTCGCTGGTTTTTTTGCAGCCGATGCAGCCTGACATCCGATGGTGGTTCTGCTTCTTCTTCTAATTTTCTTCATTGGACTGAAGTTATATAAGAGGTGGTAAAACGCATGTATCTTGGCTGGCTGAATAGGTTTCCTGTGCTATCATTTGGTTATCAACATTTTGTGCAAATCTCAATATGTTTATCTCCTCTAGGTGCTGTATACTTGATTGGATGATCAGCACCTTGACGTGTTCAGACAAGTATATGACGAGGCATAAAATTCACGGTTCTTTCGCTGCCAATCACCCACAAACTGCGTTGCGCAATCTCTTTGGCGACTGGATGTGAAGGCCGTTTTATACTTCATTTGCCATATAAAAGCCAAGCAGACGGTGCTAGTGCACCGACATTAATTGTTTATAAAAATTGTCAACAGACCTTAAGGTGATGATGATCAGTGCACCCCCTTTCGAATGATGATCGGAACGAATGATAGATTAATAATTAAAAAAGGAATCCTGACGTAATTCCCCCCGGGTGCTTATAAAGCCAATGGGATGTACTGTCGCTAATATTATGAACAAAATTATTATCCGTGACTGGGCGCAATCGGATCGGCCCAGAGAGAAGCTAATCGAACAGGGTAGGCGCGTGGTGACCGATGCCGAGCTGCTCGCTATTCTAGTCGGATCAGGTTCGGCAGAAGAGACCGCAGTTGAACTCTGTCGCCGCGTTTTAGCTAGTGTGAACAATGATTTACTGAGACTATCAAAACTTACTGTTCAAGAGTTATGTCAATTTAAAGGAATCGGACCTGCCAAAGCCGTTACCATAATTGCCGCTTTAGAGTTGGGGCGCCGACGACAGGAATGTGTGGTGACCGAGCGCCCGTTGATTAATACCAGCGGATTAGCCTACAGATTTTTGAGAAACCAATTACAAGATCTCTATCATGAGGAGTTTTGGGTGTTGTATTTGAACGCCGGATGTCGGGCTATTGAGAAGCGACTGATTGGAAGGGGAGGAGATGACTTCACACCGGTCGATATCCGAGTTATTCTTCGCTCGGCGTTGACTTGCAAAGCGAATGCGTTGATTCTTGCGCATAACCATCCTTCCGGTACGCTCAACCCCAGCACTGCTGATCGCCGTTTAACTGAAAAGATTTATTCAGCGGCTAAAATCATGGACATCAGTGTACACGATCACATCATTATTACCGATAGCGACTATTATAGCTTCCGCGATCAGGGACTGCTGTAGATTTGTTTAAGGTTTTCTTAATCTATTTTCAAACTTGTTTGTTCTAGAAACGTTAGTTAATAGATCTCATGTAACACCCATTAGCCTGTCGTGAAGGGGTAATTATAGACGGATCATTAAGGAATGAAAAGATGGCAAAATTCATATATCACCCGTCCGACTCGCGCGGTTTTGCAGACCACGGATGGTTACAATCTAGACATACCTTCAGTTTCGCAGATTATTTAAACGCGGAGCGGATGAACTTTGGCGCTTTACGCGTCTTAAATAACGACCAGATCGCGCCCGGAAGGGGATTTGCGGAGCATCCGCATCGCAATATGGAAATTATATCAATTCCCTTGGAAGGGGAGCTGGCCCATAGCGACAGTATGGGCTTTGGTTCGGTCATTAAAAAGGGTGAAATACAAGTCATGAGTGCGGGGCGGGGCGTGGAGCACCGCGAGTATAATCATAGTCGGTCGAAGCCCGTCAATTTCTTGCAGATCTGGGTGATTCCTAACCGAAGGGATGTGGAACCTCGATACGACCATCGTCCTTTGGATTTGGATTTGGCCCAAAACAGGTTTCTTCCTATAGTTTCTCCTGCTGGAGGTGGCCAGAATGCTTGGATTTATCAGGATGCTTGGTTTCATTTGGCGAACTTTGAATCCGGATTTGAACGCCAATATGTCTGGAAGAAGAGCACCAATGGCTTGTATCTCTTTGTACTCCTCGGCGAAATAGATGTACAAGGTCAGCGTTTGCAGCAAGGTGACGGTTTGGGGATTGGTGGCGCGTCCAGTATTAAAATTAAGGCTACCCGTCAGTCCGAAATTCTTTTGATGGAAGTTCCGCTTTTAGCATAGCTTTTCAGGAGATAAAGACAATAGACCAGGCTAAAAAATGCCCCCAGAAAGTGTCTTAACTTTTTGGGGGCATTTTTTATGCGCTTAATGCAGCTTAGGGCAATTCCCAACCAGCAATTTTAGACACCGTTTTTGGAATATCAGTATTGTCCATCTTTTGACCAAAACTTTCAGCTCCGACTCCGATCGCGTAAACTGGAATATAAGCGGCAGAGTGACCTCCAGATGCCCAGGCGAATGATGAGGCTTTGTTGAGCGTGGCAATAGCCAACGATGCAATTTTATCATTCGTGGCATACAGACTTTTTGTGGTTTCGGTCTTGTGATCGACGAAACTCGCTTGATAGGCGTCCTTCAACGCGATTTCTTCCTTTTCACCGACCGGAATATTGGTCCAAAGGCCGGTGTGCTGGGATAGAAACCCTTTGAGTTCATCCCAAGTCGCTTCTGGGTCATTGGTGCGAAATTCGCGGAGTAAACTTGTAAGTTGCCCTTGCGAAATTTGTTGATTTTCCAAGTTCTTAATTTGAAGCGTGGAGCTTCCATTGCCAACCATTAGCCCACCAGTTTCATGGTCAGCTGTAACAATAATCAAGGTTTCATCAGGATGTTGCTGGTAGAATTCAAACGCGCGCTCAACGGAACGGTTGAAATCCAAGACCTCCTGGACTGCGGTGGCCCCGTCGTTGGCATGGCAGGCCCAATCAATCATCCCCCCCTCAACCATCAAAAAGAATCCCTCATCCCCCTGAGATAAGCTCTGTATGGCCGCATCGGTAATTTGCTCCAGAGTAAGGTCTCCTGGCTTTTGATCGATGGCGAAGGCCAGTGATTCCTGGTTAGCACCTTCATTGTTCATTAAAATCAATTTTTTTGCCGGATCTGAATGCTTAAAATCTTCCATTCCGTGAAGCAATGTATAGCCAGCTTTTTCGAATTGTGGAAAGAGCGATTCAACCTCCTTTTTATCGGAATCGGTCTCTGGGCTAAGGAAACCTGACCCTCCGAAGAAATCAAAATTAGATTTGACGATGTCTTTACCGATTTCGTAGTATCGTCCCCGATTCGGTTGATTGGCGTAGAATGAGGCAGGTGTCGCGTGATCAATACTCACACTAGTGGTAATACCGACTTTCATTCCATGCTCTTTCGCTAGATAGGCGATGCTTTTATACGATTGCTGGCCGACGCTATCCATTGCGATAACACCATTTTTTGTTTTATGACCGACAGCCAAAGCGGTACCACCTGCGCCTGAATCGGTTACACCATGGGAGAGCGAGTGTGAGGTCGCAAACGTATTGTGCGGGAATTGACTGAATACCAGAGGGTAGGTCGTGTTTTTATCATCTAGTGAAGCCAAGAACAATTCGGCTGCATGGACTTGATTAAACCCCATGCCGTCCCCAATCATATAAAATATATATTTGGGTTTTTTTTGCGCCAATGTTGTTCCTGTAAATAAAAGGACTGCACAAAATAAATGCAACAATCTAAATCTAATATTCATGTTATTCTGTTTTTCAATTAAGTTAGTACAAATGTAATGTTTGGATGTGAAGTTAATGTTAATTTAGAAACTGCTTACGCTGCAAACAAAATGTTACAAAAACTGTTCGAATATTAGATCTTTAAATTAAACCATGGAAAACAATTTGATTGAGCTCGCCCATACGTATTTCGATGAAGAAAGCTATATGCAATTAGCTTCGCAAGAGAAACTCAACGTGGAAAAGGTGAAAAAGGGAATGCAGATCATTATTCCGTCCCTCTATTTGGGCCTGGCTAGAAAGTCAGGAGCTGATTTGAGGCAGCTATTAGACCGTGTTCGCGGTGAATTTGCTAAAATTGACACTGCGCAGGGCCTTCGATTTCCGGAGCTACTGGATTCAGAGATAGAGGAGGAGGATACGGACCGGTCGAGCCTCGAGTTTTGGTTTGATGATGCTTACGATGAAACGCTGAAAAACACGAAGAACTTCCTGGAATTAGATACTACTTCGGCTTTAACGCTTTTTTCCTCGGCCACTCCCGCGGTAGTTGCGGCGTTGACGGGCAATGGTGATCATTGGGATGTAACGACGATACGAGCCAACCTAAACAATAATCGAGACAATTTTCTGGCAGCGATTCCGTCTGATCTGCCCTTACCTATTCTTGCTGAAGATGACAAAATTCCTGGAGACAAGGAGTTGTCTGAGACCACAAAAAGCGATGTCCCAAAAGATTCGCGGCAAATAGATCCGGTCCGCGATGTTGTTTTTGCTGATCCAATCATCCCTCGGTCTGATTCAGAAAACCAGGAGCGCTCCTCGGAAGACCCGACCGAAGGGGAGCACGGACGGGGTGCAGGCTGGTGGTGGATCATCGTTCCGATTCTGCTGTTACTGCTATGGTTCCTTTTTGGACGAGGCTGTACGCGCACCGAACGTCCGGAATCAGATGCAGCACGAATCGATTCGCTAATTACCGATTCGGTGGTTGAAAAACCGTCGTCCTCCGGTGATGAATGAGGAGCGTTTGGAATCAGCAGGCCATTGAATTGCCGTTAAAAGACGATACCGTCCTGCATCGAAGAAGAATTGATTCTAGTTCTGGAGTTAGGTTATCAATACCGGAGCCTGATGCTATTCTAGGAGCTATTGGATTTAGTGAATGTATTCTTATTTTTGCACGATGTTAGCGGCGAATAAAAAGGAAATGGTACGGACTGATTTTGAAAAATTTTTCAAATCGTTAAAAAAAAGACAACAGTCTTTAAGTTTCGAGGTTTTTGGGAGTTATTCGGCTTCAGTGTTAAATTTCTATCGTAGTCATGGGTTACTGCAACAAGAGGATACTCCCGAGGCGGGACGTTATTTAGTGCAGCTTTTTAACGCGGGCTTAGGCAATAGAATTACGCCTGCCGATCAGCAAGAAATTATCCAGGTGATTCTCGGAGATCCAACGATTGACTATTCCCTTATTCAGGCTATTTTCGAATAATACGCTGCGGTTACTAATGAACTCAGTCTTGCGTTGTCCACACTAGTTTGCTTCGATCATAACCGTGTTGTTCGGCAAAAATCAGATAGCGATCGATTACTGTTGAACTCAATTTTGGCGTTCTAGAGAGAATCCACATATAATCGAGATTGTCGCCAAAAACCAGCGCGTGTTGATAATCGGCATCCAGTTGGACAATGTGATAACCCGAATAGAACGGTCCGAAAAAAGAAACTTTTAGCGAACCCAAATTGGCCTCACCGTTAAGTTTTGCTTTTCCGATACTCACCTTTTCCACTCCCGAATGTATTTGAATGCCCTTATTTTCCACACGCACACTTCCGTCGTCGTTTTTGTGATAGTCAGCTGTTACATTTTTTAGCCCTTTTTCCCACAAGAAATCCAAACGTGCAATTTCGTACCAGTGACCGAGGTACCGGTCGAGATCAAAATTATCGATCACCGCAACTTTGGACCGGATCGGTTTTAAAAAGCTGTAAACAACAGAACCGATCGCGAGTGCTGAAAGGGTAAGTAAGGTTTTCTTTTTGTCCATAATGATTTTTTAAGGAAAACAGTTCATACTGGTAAATGTTTAATAAGAATGGTAGTTTTGTAAGAAAAACTTTCACGTTGTATTCTAGAGAAGAGGCAAAAAAGATCAAAGAAGCATTTTGGACAACCTTCGGAAACTACATGAGACCGATCCCTGGGGCAGAGGGTACCAGGGTGAATTGGATCAATTACAAAACTGGGATAAGACATCTTTTTTTTCGAATGGATGCAGATCAACATTCGGCCCAGATCCGTATTCAAATCGCGCATCCTGATGAGGGTATGCGCGCTTTACTTTTTGATCAGTTTCGCGAATACCGCAGCTTATTACACACCCTGTTGGGAGAAGAATGGCATTGGCGTTTAGACCATCGAGATGGATACGGCAAATCGCACGCTTATATCGGCCTGGAATGCTATGACTGGAATGTTTTCGAGCGAGCGGATTGGTCCGATCTGATTTCTTTTTTCAAACCGAGAATTATCCTATTGGATCAGTTCTGGTCCGATGCTCAAGACGGGTTTGATGCCTTTAAGTGATATTTAAAGAACAATCATTACTTTTGCTTAAACATAATCCTACTGGCTGCATGAGGTTTCATCAGGAGATTGTTCAGGTCTGAAACCAATCGTCAGTATTTAATTATAAAATATGCGCATGACTATCCAGAAATTCTCTAAATTATTCACCTTGTGCGTGTTTCTTGCCTTTAGTCAACAGGTGATGGGCTGGGGCATGACCGGACATCGGATAATTGCTGAAATTGCCGAGCAGCATCTCAGACCCAAGGCGAAACGCAATATTGAGAAACTCATTGGTCCACAAAAATTAGCTTATTGGTCTAATTGGGCAGATTTTATCAAATCTTCACCCGACACCGTATTGTTAAAGACCGCTTCGTGGCATTTCGTAAATGCGCCCGGTAATTTGAGCTATGACCAATATGTGGACGTGCTGGAAGCATCATCCGAAAATAATTTGTACAAGGCCTATCAGCTTGTAAAGCAACAGGCGGCAGACCAACATCTTGATGAAGAACAACGTCGAGAGGCGCTTTATTTTATGATTCATCTATTAGCCGACGCCCATCAGCCCATGCATCTTGGAAGAGAAGAAGATTTGGGTGGCAATCGTATTGCGGTCACGTTCTTCAAGCGTAAGACTAATATTCACAGGGTGTGGGACAGCGATTTGATTGACAACGAAAAATACTCGTATACCGAGTACGCTCGTGTGCTGGATTATGATCGAAGATTCTACAAGCAATTTACGCAAACCGAGTTGGAGCAATGGTTATACGAATCGCATCAATTGGCCAATTTGATCTACGATGATATCGCTCAGGATAATCAATTGTCGTATGATTATATATTCAACTTTAAATACCCTATGGAAGAATGCCTGCTCAAAGCAGGGTTACGTTTAGCGAAGGAGCTAAATGAAGTGTTTGGCTAGATTTTCGTTCTGTCAGTTGTTAAGCGTCCAATCAAAATAGGTGGCCTCGGCGATGAGTTGATTGTTTTCCAAAAGGAATTGAAAATCAATATAGTCGACTCCCGTCGCACAGGTGTCTGAGCAGCAGAAACGCCGGTTGATCTCAAAATGAAGCCTAAAGCCGCCTTTATTGGTCTGGGAGGCAAATTTGAAGTTGTCGATTCGGATGTTTGTGATGGTTGGACCTCCATCCTTGTCGAGCAAATGGTCGAAAAGGAATCCGTTCAACCTATCCAGCTCGAAAGGAGGGATAACGTCTATGAATTGCTCGGGGTTTTCCATCCAATTCGAGATGGATTCCACGGTAATACTGTCGAGCGTCAGTTTAAATAAATCCTGGTTCATAACCAATGTTTTTTTCGAGTTCATGATAATTTGGCAATTGCTGTTTGATAATTTGATTGCCAATTTCCGGGCTGTCACAATACTGGAGTAGTGCTTTTGCCACGACCCACTCGTTGAGTTTTAATGAGATTCGAGCATTCCTTTTATTGAAGATGATGTTTCGACTTTCGCGATCTGTTTTATAGTAGCTTTTCGTCATTTTTCGAAATTTTATTGCTCCTGCCAAAACTTGAAAATGCTCTTCCCACCGGCTAACGAGTTGTAGTACAGATTGTTCGAATACAGTTTCGGTGATCAATTCCTTCCGCCGATCCTTAGATGTACGATGATACCAGTTGGCGTCACAATAAATCATGCCTTGGTGGAATACAAGTTTATAACCTTTTTGCGGACGTAGCTTTATGGGAAAGAATTGATCAAATATCTGAACGCGGTCAAATACTAAGGGCAGGGGCGGTTCATCGGTCGGAGCCGATGATAGCTTTGGCTGCCATTGGAGGTATTGTTTAAGGCGTTCGATCGCGCAATCAGCGGGAGCATAGATCACTGGGATTTGTCCCGTCGTGGAAATTAATCGTATATCCTCGCGCAGATGACAACGTAACTCATATTTGATTTGATCGATCCAGATATACATTTCCTTTATTTTTGCGGGACTCAATGCAAATGTCGCCAAAATATAAAAAAATAGTTACTTCGTGATTTTTTTAAGAATCATTATGTTTGCATAGGACTAATTGGTCCGTTCAAAAAAAAGTGATATGAAACAATATGTATTAATGGCTGCATTGTTCGCCAGTACGGGTTATGCCAGTGGGCAGGACCACCAGGCCATCAACTTGTCATACATGGACCAATCTGTTCGTCCACAAGATGACTTTTACAATTTTGTAAACGGGAATTGGATGAAAACGGTTGAAATTCCGTCTGATAAGGCTCGTTGGGGCTCGTTTGATGAATTACGAGAGAATACGGACGAGGCGACGCTGAAGATTCTGAAGGAATCACTCAGCACTGAATTTGAAAAAGGTAGTGATGGTCAAAAGATCGCAGACCTTTATAAAACGTATGTTGATTTTGACACCCGTGATGAACTGGGAATACAACCGATCGTTCAACAGCTCGATGATATTGATCAGGTAAGCGACCTGAGTCAGCTCTACGATTATTTTGTAAAATATGGCGCTGTTGGCGGTAACCCGTTTTTCGGAGCATATGTCTATGCACATATGAAAAATAGTAATATGAATGCGGTCTATCTAGGCGGCGGCGGGTTAGGCTTAGGCCGGACTTACTACCAAAAGGAAGATGAGCGGAACACCGAAACGCTGGCCGATTATCAACAATATATTAACGCACTCTATGGAACGGTAAAACCGAAAACCCGTGATCTTAAAGGCCCGAAGGTGGTTGCGTTTGAAAAATTGATTGCCTCGCACCTTAAAACTGTAGAGGAGATGCGCGATGCTCAAAAACGTTATAATCCGATTGCTGTCAAGGATCTCGGAGCGATGGTCAAGAACATGGATGTAGCGAAATACATACAGACCTTAGGATTCCGCGCCGATACCGTTATTGTTGGTGAGTTGACTTATTACGAAAATTTGGATAAAATCCTCAATGAAGAAAATCTACCGGTCATTAAAGAATACCTTAAATTCCACGTGATGGACGATGCGACAAGTTATTTGACCCGGGAGTTGGATGAGTTATCGTTCGAGTTTTATGGCAAGAAACTTCGTGGGCAACAGGAACAACGTGCCTTAGATAAGCGAGGCTTAGAGTTTGTCAACGGCAATGTCGGCGAACTCCTTGGAAAGCTCTATGTGAAGCAGCATTTTCCTGCTGAGGCAAAAGAAACTTGCGAAGAGCTTGTAAGTTATTTGGTTAAGTCTTTTGATACGCATATCAATAACTTAGCTTGGATGTCTCCTGTAACAAAAGAAAAGGCTTTGGAAAAGCTATCGAAGTTTACCGTGAAAATCGGTTACCCCGATAAATGGAAAGATTATTCAAGCTTGGAAATCGGCACCTCATTGATTGATAACATTCAGCGCGTACGCGTTTGGAGGTTTGAAGATAATCTAGCAAAGCAGGGAAAGCCTGTTGATAAATCGGAATGGGGTATGACTCCACAAACAGTCAATGCGTATTATAGTCCCTTATTTAATGAGATCGTATTTCCGGCCGCAATTCTGCAGCCGCCATTTTATGATTACAAGGCAGATCCTGCGGTAAACTTTGGTGGTATTGGCGCCGTAATTGGACATGAATTATCCCATGGATTTGATGATTCTGGATCGCAATACGATGGTGACGGTAATTTGAATAATTGGTGGACGGATGAGGATCGGGCAAAATTCGAGGAAGCTGCAGATGCATTAGTCGCGCAGTTCGAATCTTATGAACCGGTGCCCGGTGTCTTTGTGAATGGCCGTTTCACACTCGGAGAAAATATCGGAGATTTAGGCGGGTCGTCAGTCGCTTTTGATGCTTTGAAAATGTATCTCGCAGAGAAAGGGAATCCCGGAGAAATAGGTGGTTTTACACAGGAACAACGTTTCTTTCTTTCTTGGGCAACCATCTGGAGAACCAAGACGACAGATGAATTCGTTGTTAATCAAGTGAAAACCGATCCGCATTCACCAGCGCAATACCGCGCGGTAGGTCCGATCATTAATTTGGATGCTTTTCATGAAGCTTTTAATACCCAGCCGGGTGATCAACTTTACCTGCCCAAACAAGAGCGTATAGTGATCTGGTAAAATAACGTATCGATCAAAGTAGAAGGGCGATATCTTTTGTGGTATCGCCCTTCTGCATTCATTTTTGTATGAAAATTTACCTTTTAAAGCGTGGTGTCATCCAAGCTAGCGTCCGGCGCATTTTCTTGTACCGATCTAATTCCGTTGTTACGGCCTGCTTCACTTTCATACATCTCGCTTGAACCGATAATCTGACCGTTTCCGGCTTTCAGGTTAAAATAAAACTTGCCGTTTTTAGCGGTCAGCTTGTCAAATCGCTGGTCTTCTGGCGCGTTCTTTTTTACCGAAGCGATACCGTTATCGCAGGCCGCTTTGGTCGTATATCCCTCACTGGTAAGGATCACTTGTCCATTAGACGCTTTGAGATTGAACTGAAATTCACCGTTTTTTCGTGTTGATATTACAAACTTTCCCATGGTTTTTTTGTTTAGTAGTATCCCGAAATTAAACATTTTTGATAAAAATTAAAATAGCGAGACGACACCATTACGCTCCTGTTTCCTTACCAATACAAATATCGACTTGATGTCATCTTCGTTAAATTGCGATGATGTTACAAACTATAATCGCATAATATCCGTTATAATAGCAAAACATAAAATACCTAAATGACTACATTGAAAAACGAATTAGTAGGAACATGGAAACTTTTATCCTATATAGAGGTGCCGATTAACGGGATCGACTCGAAGTTCCCGATGGGGAAAAGCCCAAAAGGATTGCTCATGCAAGATCCGGATGGTTATATGTCCATGCAAGTCTCAAGTTCCGAGCGTAGCCACTTTAGTTCTGATGATCGGTATCAAGCCAATCAGGAAGAGCTTTTATCTCAAATTCAGGGATTCATTGCGTTTGCAGGTTCCTATAAAATCAATGAAAATAAAGCGGTCATTCAATATGCGCTGACCACCTCCTCTTATCCCAACTGGGAGGGCAAGATACAAGAAAGAAGGGTGGATTTTGAAGGAGATGTCCTTTATCTAAAGTCGGTGGAACCGGTTTTGTCTAACGGCGAATACGTAAATAGTTACATGACCTGGCATAGAATTGAGAAAGAGGAATTTCTTTCCAGAAGAGAGCGATTTTTGAAATATACATCCAGAACAACGAATGAAATGTCAGAACGAGATGTAGATGATTTTTAGGATTCCAAAAATCCTGTTTTTTACAGAGAGATTTCTCGGAGTTGTTTTGAAAAATCCGTACCTTTGTCGCATCAATTCAAACTATGAGTGACGCAATAAAACACGAGTGCGGTATCGCGCTCATCCGACTACTGAAGCCTCTGTCTTATTATCAAGAGAAATACGGTACGCCTTACTATGGAATCAACAAGTTGTACTTGCTTATGGAAAAGCAGCATAACAGAGGACAGGATGGCGCCGGGATCGCTACGATTAAATTCGACGTAAAACCGGGGAATCGATATATCTCTCGATATAGAGCAATGGGATCTTCCGCGGTCTCTGAGATTTTTGAATACGTACAGAAAAAGTTTGCCGCAGTTCAAAAGGCATTTCCTGAGGAGGCTAAAGATACGCAATGGTTGAAGGATAACGTCAGCTTTACTGGTGAAGTGCTTTTGGGGCATTTGCGTTATGGCACTCATGGTAAAAACAGTATAGAAAGCTGTCATCCATTCCTTAGACAGAATAACTGGATGTCCCGTAATTTGGTCCTTGCAGGAAACTTTAATATGACCAATGTCGATGAATTGTTGCAGCAATTGTATGATCTTGGTCAGCATCCAAAAGAGCAAGCTGACACGGTTACCGTGTTGGAAAAGATTGGTCACTTTTTGGATGAAGAAAATCAAAGTTTGTTTGATCAATTCAAGCAAGAAGGTCTATCAAATATTGAAATTAGTGCACAAATTGCAAAAAACATTGACGTTGCGAAGATCTTGACACGTTCAGCGAAAACTTGGGACGGAGGCTACACCATTGCCGGCGTTTTCGGTCACGGTGACGCCTTTGTGATGCGCGATCCAGCTGGAATACGACCAGCATATTATTATCAAGACGAGGAGGTACTGGTTGTGACTTCAGAGCGCCCGGTGATACAAACGGCGTTCAACATACCACTAGACGCCGTGCAGGAAATTAAGCCAGGCCACGCACTCATCGCCAAAAAAGATGGAAGCGTATCCGAAGAAATGTTTCGTCAACCAGTCAAACAGACGTCCTGTTCATTTGAACGGATATATTTTTCCAGAGGATCGGATGCGGATATTTATAAAGAACGTAAATCCCTAGGCCGCTTACTCTGTCCACAAGTTCTTAGCGGTATTAACTTTGATATTAAGAATACCGTATTCTCGTTTATACCCAATACCGCTGAAGTGTCTTATTATGGCATGGTTGAAGGAATTCACGAATATGTAAGAGAATGTCAAAAAGAAGCCTTATTGAACCGTTCAGACAAGATCTCAGACGAAGAGTTGAATGAGGTTTTGGAAATGAGTCCGCGTTTTGAGAAACTCAATGTGAAAGATGCAAAATTGCGTACGTTCATCACGCAAGATGCAGATCGCCAAGACTTGGTTCAGCATGTATACGATACGACTTACGGTGTGGTGAGGGATCACGAAGATACGATCGTAACGATCGATGATTCAATCGTTAGAGGCACGACATTAAAGCAGAGTATCCTGACGATATTGGATCGCTTGAATCCAAAGAAGGTGGTGATCGTCTCCTCGGCACCGCAGATCCGGTATCCCGATTGCTATGGTATTGATATGTCAAGAATGAGCGAGTTTGTGGCTTTCGAAGCTGCGGTTTCGTTGTTAAGGAAAAATGGCTTGGCTCATATCGTGGATGAAGTATATCAAAAATGCCTAGCCTCTGTTACGATGGATAAAGAAGAGGTTGAGAATTATGTGAAGGCGATTTACGAACCGTTTTCCGACGACGAAATATCCAAAGAGATCGGCAGGATTATAAAGCCGCACAATATGAATGCGGAATTAGAGGTCATCTTTCAAACCTTGGATAATTTGCATAATGCCTGTCCAAATCATAAGGGTGATTGGTATTTTTCTGGAAACTATCCAACTCCGGGTGGGAATACGGTCGTTAACCGCGCTTATATGAATTGGATGGAAGGGAAGAACGTAAGGGCTTATTTTAGCAGATAGTCGTCCAGAAACCAATTGACTAGACGCCCGGGGAAGCGTAATCAACAATACAAATATTTCATCACCGGCTGACTAAACGAGAACCTGGCCACGGGAGTAACGAGCTTGGCCTCGAGTGATCCGGTCGGTGGCGGCGAAATTGAGTTTACTCTAACCCCGTTTTTCCAGCCATCCAGAAAGGCTTTACTTTTAGTCTTTTGCGCGCAAACTTCAGCTCTTTGAAGAACAGCTGGTGTAAGGCAACGCATATATTCCCTTCTCCACCGATATATATTGTAGTATCAGGATCGATTTTAAGATTTCTGCAGTACTGAAGTAAACTAGCTTCGGTCCCAGGGGTCACTTTATGATATGTAAAGGTCCTCGAATGATCAAAATTGGGGAAAAATTCGTTTTCGTCTTCTCCGTAGAAAATTCCCTGTATTCGTTGTTGAGGTGTCAAATGATGTACAAAGCAGTAGAAATGGGTTAGGGCCGAAAGGTCACCAATAAATAGATGTTTTTTCTGGTGCCGGTCTAAAGTGAATTTGCCGAGCGGATTGGAAATGAGTATCGGATCGCCAATATTAGTCAGTTTAGCCCATTTGCTTCCCGGCCCATTTGAATGAGTGCATATGGCGATATCGATAGTGTGACCTTCTTCACTCCGTTGATAATCCCATATAGAGTAGGTTCTCACGCGATCTCTAAGTTTTCCGTGATGGTTGGGGAATAATAATAACCTCAGGTGTTGTCCTGGAGTTATATTCTTAAAACGGAAGTCCCCACCCAGTTTAAAATGGATAGTACTTGCGGCAATTTGTTTTTTCTCGAGTACAGTTGCCTGATTCATGAAAAGGTTTGTGAATAATTTTTCCTCTAAGTTCATGTCGCTATTTTTGTTTATACAAACTTATGGAGCGTTCATTCAATTTTCATTCACTCAGGTTAAGAAATCAATTTTTGAACATCCGATTACGAATCCGGCTTAAAGATTGGGGCTTGATTTTGAGGTAGGACGCGATTAGATATTGTGGGAGCCGTCGGTTCAGGTTAGGGTGCCCTGTTAGAAATTTCTGATATCGTTGCTCGGGCGTATCTACGTAAAACGAAGTGATCTCTACCGTAGCTTGTAAAAATAACTCCTCTGAAATTATTCTTCCCATTTTTTGTCCCTCTGAAACCCGATCGTACAAAACCTGTAGATTTTCATAACTAATACACAGCATTACCGTATTTTCAACGCATTTGATGGATTTTGACGAGGGTGTTTTTGTTAAAAAACTTTCGTAATTACATACGAAATTGTTTTCTACGCCAAAATTATATATATGTAGATCGTCGCCTTCTATACAATAGGTGACCAGCCCTTCGGTTAAAAAGCCAACTTCTTTACTAATCGCGCCTTCTTGTAAGAAGTAACTGCCTTTAGGATAGGATTTGACCTGAAATAACGACTTGATCAGTCTTATTTCTTTCTCCTCAATAGTAATGAAGCGACTGATATGATCAATTAATTTCTGTAGCATATATCAAAAATACAAAGACTAGCCGCCTCCTGGTCAAGGGAAAACTTACTAAGCGGTGAATCAATCCGTTCATCCGGCAAGAACGATCTCTTGACGAGAATCTTCCTATGCGAATGGCGATCTCCGATAAAAAAAAGAAACTACCCTTAACAAGTAGTCTCCGTTTTATTTTCCGACCGGATTAATGGACTATCCGGTTTATATTTCTTTCCGATTTAATTGACCACTGTAGCTGTTTGATTGGTCTCCTCCTGCTGTTGTTCGGCAATCAGTATTTCATCATTCGTTGAGGTATCTTTGATCAACGTTGTGTTGGCCAAATAATCCTCATTTCCAGCATAAATAAACATCAAAGTACCGTCTTTAATTGTGTTGATAATGGGCTTTGTGAGTTCGCGAGGTAGCGCTGGACAGCCGTAGCTACGTCCTAAACGACCTGTTGACTGGATGATATCTTGACTGGCGTAAGCCGCACCATGTACCACAATTGCCCTTGGTCTTGCCTGATCGTTGATCCCTTTTTCCAGCCCATCTAAGCGGAGCGAGTATCCGTTACCGCCCATGTATGTTTCTTGGGCGTAATAAAAACCCAATGAACTTTGGAACGAACCGTGTTTGTTAGAAAATGATTTTGCGTATTTTTCTCCACTGTTTCGTCCATGAGAAACGATGTTATGAAAGAGCATTTTTTTTGCTTTTAAATCCAAAACATACATGCGCTTTTCAGTCGAGGGGAGTGTAAAATCGATGACCGTAATGATATCCCGTTTTTCGGGCTTCAGGCTTTTGTAGCCCTGTAAAGCTTGTTCGAAAGCTTCCCATTTCAAGACGCCATCCAATTCCATTTCCTGATAGATTTCCCGTACAGGATCGGGACTAGCTTTAACGGTTTTAACGGTTGATTTTTTTACGTCTTCAGGGATATTTGCCTGCCGATTTTTGCCGACTTCGCCGGTCATTGTCGAGGAGGCTATCGCCCACAAAGCAATCATTAATATTTTATTCATAAGCACACACTTTTCCAAAACTTCCGATGCAAAGTTATTAAAAATATGGCAATCAATATGTTAAATGTTCCTTAATCCAAGACGATGACCAGGGATTGCATTGGTTTTGACTGTTCGTACACAAATTTTGCGTGTGATGACGCGTTTCTGACACACATGTGTGAACGTGGTATTGTACCCAATGACCAGCTGTATTCGACTATTTTTCCTTTAGGATTATTTACCGGGACTCCGTGAATATAGGCGCCGTTAGTGAATCGAGAGGCATAAGGAGCAAAGCCCTCGATATTCGTTGTGCCATCACCATAATAATACATTTTTGGCTTTTGTTCCTGTACGACAAATAGGCCAGTAGGGGTTTCCATCGCGTGAGGGGGGTTATGCTGCCCGGATGTCGCGGGGTTCATGCTGCGAATCTTCCATTCATATTGTCCCGTTTTTTCAACGGTACAAATATTTTGATTGGTAACATCAACCATACTGATAAACCGTATGTCCATCGTGTCGCCAATTGTTTGGATGTAGCGTTTGGGTACGAACCAGGTTCCATCAAAGGAAATACCTTTAATTTCGACCATGTCTAACGTATCACTACTCGCTAAACGAACCAACCAACCGTCTCGACCGTAAATGCTCGGCAGCTCACTATCTTCGGATTGATATAATGGGGCCGATTGATAACGTTCTGTTCCTAAGGTATCCGACACCCGTTTATAGTCATTGCGTACAAAATTCTCGACGACAGGTGCCGCTCTATTTTTATTTCTACGATTTTGCAGGACAGCGTATCGGATGTTCTCCCGTTGAAAATTCTCAACGTACGCCAGACGTTCCTTAATTTTATCCAATTGAAACTCCCGGGTCGTGTCTTCATAGGCGTAGCTTTCTTCTAAGGTATGCTCATCATAAGTCAGCGCTTTATCCAATGCGATGTCTTCAGCTGTTCTCGGACGGGCCTTTTCTTTTTCTTCCGCCTCCCGGATACGTTCTAACGAATCTTTTTTTCGTTGCTCTGCTTGGTTATCGGTTTTGGAGTTGGACTCGTTGCAGGCCGCTAATGCAAAAAATACTCCAGTGAAGGACCAGAAAATCAAGTTTCTCATACAGTTGTTTGAATAGACATCAGATAGCCAAAATAATCAATTCCGATATGGAATACTAAAAAATCATTTCAATATTTTTGAAAACTTAAAATTTACCAAAAAACCAAGAAAAATGCAGCAGCACTCAAATGAAATCGCTATTGCGGTCGCCATTATTTTCAATCAAAGTGATGAATTGCTTACGGTACGTAAGAAAGGTTCTGATTACTATCAGCTGCCAGGAGGGAAGATCGAGCATAAAGAGCGAGCTATAGACGCACTACTGCGGGAGTTACAGGAAGAGCTAAGGTTAACGCTCCCAGAGACCTGTTTTCAATTCCGGGGCATTGAAAGCGCGCAAGCGGTTAATGAAAAAGGCTACCGAGTACAGGGACATGTGTTTCAATATTCGCCGGTGTTCGAAGATGTGGAAATTCATGTTCAAGCTGAGATTGAAGAAAAGAGATGGATACGCCAAGAAGAATGCGGAAAAA
This sequence comes from Sphingobacterium sp., assembly GCA_052092145.1. GTDB lineage: Bacteria > Bacteroidota > Bacteroidia > Sphingobacteriales > Sphingobacteriaceae > Sphingobacterium. The sequence continues at coordinate 164,034 of JBQDCW010000003.1, forward strand.
TTGCATTAGCCAATCTATTGAAAAAGGTGGTCGGTCCTTATTGGAAGCGGTAATCTTATCCCGTTGGAAAAAATGCGTGCAAATAATAAAGCCTGTCTCTTTTCAAACGAAGAAACAGGCCCTGTTATTCATGAGGAAAGTCCTCTAGAAGTGAAAGGTCACACCAACGGTCGGCGCTAATGAGTTGACATTAAGTCCGTAGCTGTTAGCCGTAGTTTTCACATCGGTCACCTCATCAGTAGTTGAAGCGTTGTTGAAGTACAAACCTCTTACTTTAAATTCAAGACCAATGTTCGAGGTTGGGAAGTACGCTATTCCGGGAGCAAGTTCTACACCGTAACTAGCAACAGAGGCTTCTTTTTCATCGTTGTTTTCAACGGTTCCCCAAGCCATCGGTACTGAAAGTTGACCAAAAAACTTAACCGGCCCGTGATTGTTAGAATACATTCTACCAAATGGCGCTAATTGAAAAGTTGATTGCGTTGTTTTTAAATCCTCAGCCCGTTCCACTTCTGACCAACCGTAACCGATAGCAGTACCTACCGCAATGTTATCGGCAACAAAATAACCCACAGTTGGCAGAATCGAAAATGAATTCGATTTATCGTCGCTGTCTTTAACAGAGGTACCTTCATAGCTTACCTGACCACCCAATAAGAATTGTCCTTTTTCAGTCTGAGCGTTTGCTGCAAAACCCAAAGTAGCAATAGCCGAAAGTGTAAGTAAAACTTTTTTCATGTCTTTAATTATTTAATGCTGACTTTATTGTCATACAAAGTCAAATAGTCAAACTGAATGCCATAAAATAGATGCGAAGTTTGTTTTATAAAATAATATTCTGTTAACAATGTCTTAACATGTTGATATAGGAGGATATACCCCATCGTGTTTGTTTATTGTTAGTTTTTAATGACACTTAAATTACAAGGCATCCCGCGGGACTGACTAATATGGTCAATATGTCATTTCTGGTTCATCTGAAAATCATGTCAATACTTCTTAAACCTGCCAAATTTTCTTTAGAAGGCGGGGCAAGCCGCTTTTTTAGCCTCCTGCGAACGCGCACTTGCCTGAAAAATTAATAGTGGAGTTCTCTTGATCTGAAGGTGATGGGCCGATCCAGACCTGATTGTTAGCTTCGCCTCAGGACCCAGTAAAAAAAGTAAGACAGTTTGCTGAAATTTAAACTAGCGGTATTTATTTATACGGAAATCCCCAAAAAGGTTCTCCGGACGGTTTGAAAATCCCAAATACTTTGTACTTTTAGCTGATAAACCTTTACTCATGAGTATTTCAAGAAGAGATTTTATTTTTAAATCTGCCTTATTGGCGCCGGCTCTGACGCTTAGTAATGGCGTGTTTGCCGGAATGTTCGACCGCTCGGATATTCGTGTGGGGGCCATTGGTCTTCACAATATGGGCTGGTCAAATCTGAATTCCATTTTGAAAATCCCGGGTGTTCGGTGTACGGCAATATGCGATATCGACGATACGGTTATTCAGAACCGCATGAAGCAACTTGGAGAGATGAACCAAAAACCCGCAATATATAAAGACTATCTCGAGTTATTAGCAGATGAAGAGGTCGACGCAGTAATTATCGGGACACCAGATCATTGGCATTGTTTAATGATGGTGGATGCGTGTCGTGCGGGGAAACCGGTTTATGTTGAAAAGCCAATTGCAAACTCCATACAAGAATGTAATTTGATGGTGGAAGCCAAAGAACGCTACGGAAGCGTGGTGCAAGTAGGGCAATGGCAACGATCGCAACAGCATTTTCGTCAAGCGATTGATTTTGTGCATTCCGGCAAATTAGGTGATATCAGACTCGTCAAATCTTGGGCTTATTTAGCTTGGAAGGAGCGTGTCCCGGTGAAACCAGATAGTGAGGTCCCCCCAGGAGTCGATTATCAGCGTTGGTTAGGTCCGGCACCAAATCGTCCGTTTAACATCAACCGTTTTCATTATGATTTTCGTTGGTTCTGGGATTATGCGGGCGGATTGATGACAGATTGGGGTGTGCACCTTTTGGACTATGCGTTATTGGGCATGAAAGTTTCCGACCCGAAATCGATCATGGCCTCCGGAGGTAAATTCGCATACCCTAACGATGCGGGTGATACCCCGGACACCTTGACTACCGTCTATGAATTTGATGGCTTTAACATACAATGGGAACATGCAAGTGGAATCAGCGGTGGTCCTTATCAACGGGAGCACGGAGTCGCCTTCATTGGCAATAATGGTACACTGGTTTTGGATCGAAATGGATGGGAAGTCATTCCAGAAGGGGATCGCATGGAGGCCGTTCCTTTTCAAAAAAGCACGGATAATGGTCTGGATTTACATATGGAAAATTTTATAGAGGCGGTTCGGAAAAATGATGGTTCTATTCTCCACGCACCAATTGAAGCTGGTGGTCATATCGCGAAATTTTCACAAATGGGTAACATAGCCTATCGTACCGGTAATAAGATCTATTGGGATAAGGACAGGCAGCGATTTACAGACAAAGAGTCCAACAGCTTGTTGGCTGCTGACTACCATAACGGCTATCAATTACCTCGTATTTAGATCAGCGGAAACAGGGCGGTTTTCTGGTTAAGCGGATAGTGCGCATCCAAGGTCTTGAAGAAAGCAGCGTTTGACGGTGAATCGGCTAATAAAAGGGGAAGGGGAAGTGTACCCACGTCAAGAATGAGTTCATAATAACCAAACATGACCTGTTTGTTGCGCTGGATCGCTTGGACACGCTTTACTTGGCGAACATCTTCTAAAAGATTGAAATGATAGTGTTTTCCGTTAAGCCATTCTACGATGACGGTGTGATTCTTTGATTGGTACCATATTCGTTGATCCTTCAAGTACTTAAGCTGGTTATTCAAAAGCAGTAACTGTCCCATCAAATAGATACTGATGGGTAAAAGGAACAAAAGAATCTTGACTTTCATTGCCAGAAAGATAATGATCAAAAAAAGGATCAGTCCGACACCGGCGCTGATAAACGTATTCTTGATGGTTCTACCTAATAAGTTGGATTCGGTTTGAAGAAGGTAAAACCCCTGCTTGTCACTTTTCAAGACCGCATTTGATCTCCCTTTTTTGATAATTCGCCGGGATATTAAATAAATCAGCGCCGTAATTAAGATAGCAATAAGCAGGATTTTCTGCATGATATGGATTAATACTGTTCAGTTTCGTTAGGATACTCGCCCGATTTAACATCGGATACATACTGGGCCGCCGCTCCCTTGATATCCTCCGCTAAGTTCAGGTATCGTCGAAGAAATTTCGGCTTGAAATCTTGTGTGAGACCAAGCATATCATTAACGACTAGGACCTGTCCGTCACACCCGTTACCCGCGCCAATACCAATAGTGGGGATTTCTAAGCTCAGCGACACTTCTCGCGCTAGAGCTGCTGGGATCTTTTCTAGAACAATAGCGAAACACCCTGCTTCTTGCAAAGCCAGCGCATCCTGTTGAAGCTTTTTGGCCTCAGCGTCTCCTTTGGCTCTGACACCAAAATCACCAAATTGATAAATCGATTGTGGCGTTAGGCCCAAGTGACCACATACTGGAATGCCGGATTGGATAATTTTTTTAATGTTATCTAAGATTTCTAATCCTCCTTCTAGCTTTAATGCATGAACGCCAGATTCCTTCATCATCCGAACCGCTGCATTATAGGCATCTTCGGTTGATCCTTGGTAGGTGCCGAAAGGTAAGTCGGCTAAAACCATAGCCCGCTGAGCTGCTCGAGAAACGGAGGCAGCATGATAGATCATGTGGTCTAAGGTCATCGGGAGTGTCGTTTCGTAACCCGCGAAGACGTTAGCCGCGGAGTCTCCAATTAACAGGATTTCTACACCAGCTTGATCGAGTATTCGGGCGGTTGAGAAATCATACGCAGTCAACATACTGATTTTTTCGCCATTCTTTTTCATATCTCGGACGGTCGCCGTTGAGATACGTTTGATTACTTTATTTACAGACATGTTCAGATTCTTTATGCAAAAGTAGGTATTTTTACACAGGTATTCACCCGAATCACAATCGAAGGTTTAAACAGTTGCGAATCTTAGTCCATAATTCTTATTTTTGCCAAATGATTTCACCAGAAAAGAATCTCTTCAAGTTTCCCCGGTTCGAGGACTTGATAATCCACGAGGATCAGAATCTAATCGTAATTAACAAACCACCATACGTGGCTTCGTTAGATACTAGGGGAGGTGGGGAAATCAATATTCTACGTCTTGCCAAGCAGTACCATTCGGATGCCCAGGTCTGCCATCGGCTTGATAAAGAGACCTCAGGGGTTTTGTTGATTGCAAAAAATCCAGAAACCTACCGATCGGTTTCGATCGCTTTTGAGCGTCGCCAAGTTGAAAAAGTCTATCATGCCGTGATCGATGGAACCCATGTTTTTGAAGACCTTTTGGTTGATCTACCGATTTTGAACCAAGGAAACAAAAATGTAGTGATTGATCGATACCAGGGCAAGCCTTCGGAAACAATCTTCAATAGTATCCGTTACTTCAAACAGTTCACGTTAGTGGAATGTCGTCCAATATCCGGTAGAATGCACCAGATACGCATCCATCTGGCGACGCAGCATGCTGCCATTGTAGGTGACCACCTTTATAAAGGTAAACCCATCTATCTCTCGCAGATCAAAAAGAGAGGATATAGGTTGTCTAAAGATCAGGAAGAAATGCCGATTATCAAGCGATTTGCCTTGCATGCCAGAAACGTAAAGTTCCAACTAGGTGAGCACACTTACGATCTTCAGGCTGATTACCCGAAAGACTTTGCAACGTTATTGAAGCAACTTGAAAAGTACGATAGTTAATCGATAGACCCACCATATACGTTCCCTAATTCTAAAAGAGCATCATGACTAAACAAGAACTGATAGGAAATATCAAGCGCAAGCGAAGTTTTCTGTGCGTCGGATTGGATACCGATCTGGATAAGATACCTGAACACTTACTTGATGAACCAGATCCGATTTTCGCTTTTAATCAGGCTATTATTGAAGCGACTGCTGATCTTTGTGTGGCCTATAAGCCGAATATTGCTTTCTACGAATGCTATGGCGCTTCGGGCTGGGAATCACTTCGTAAAACATGTGCTGTTTTGCCCAAAGATTGTTTTAGTATAGCGGACGCAAAACGAGGAGATATTGGAAATACTTCCAAACGCTATGCTCAGGCATTTTTCAATTCGGAGTCACCGGGTCTAAATTTTGATTCGATTACCGTGGCGCCTTATATGGGAGAAGATTCGATTACGCCATTTCTGGATTTTGCCGGAAAATGGGCTGTTGTGCTGGCGTTGACATCGAACCAAGGGAGTCTCGATTTTCAGAACTTTCAGCAATCCGACGGGAAACAGCTTTTCCAAGAGGTCATCGATAAAGTTAACGGCTGGGGAAGCCCCGAGAACCTCATGTATGTAGTTGGCGCTACCAGAGGGGAAGCCTTTCTTAAAATACGCCAACATGCGCCAGACCATTTTCTGTTGGTTCCCGGTGTGGGGGCGCAGGGCGGATCTTTGGCCGAGGTTTGTCAGTATGGGATGAACAAGGAATGCGGTCTGTTAGTCAATAGCACCAGGGGCATTATTTATGCGTCAAATGGTAAAGACTTTGCGGAGCGTGCGCGAGAAGAAGCAATTATTTTGCAGAAGGAAATGGAAAAACAGCTTGACATGCAAGGAATTATTGAATAACAGGTGTTGATGTAGCAAGCGAATTTTATGCGCATTGAAATAATTGGCATAATAAATTGTAGCGTTACACCACGTGGAGAATAATAGAATCAAAGCTAAGCGCCAGTTTTAATGCGGTGCAGGATTGTTTTTGACGAGGTGGCTTTCGAGCTGTAGCTCGGTTTACCTTCCCAACGTTCCGGCAACCCCTATGTTTCGAAATCAGGGTGAGGTTCAGCTGGAAGCCCATGGCAATCCTCAAGGCAACATGCGTGGAAATGCGGGGCTGGCGATAACAGACCAGGCGCGCCAACTGGATTTTAATAAAGTTTTCTTGCAAGCCAATTTTTCATCTACCCGATCCAATAAGTTAATGGTTTTAAGAAAACAGCGTACGTTAAACCACGGAACCGCGATTCGAGTGAGCCGTATCAAGATGAATCGGTTTGAGGTAAATGAAATGGCAGGACAACAGCTCGAAGAAAATGCATATATTGAACCTGTTTTCTTCACTCGATTGGCATTGAACAACGGCTTCCAGTTGCAATACACCAACGGATGGAATTTCGGTTTGATGGACAATCAATATCTTAAAGGTGGAAACACTGTGTTTACATGGGGGTTGGTGTATAATTTTGGACAAAAATAATTACTATGAATAAGTTCGTTGGAGTTTTAGTCATCTTGTTTGCCGTAGTCATCAGTGGCTGTACGGTTAATAAGAAAGCACAGTTGCAAGCCTTGGCGGATTGTCGATATGAAATCGAATCGATCGAGCAGATGACATTAAATGGTCGGGAGCTGCGGGAGTTCCGAGGAACAGACGGAAGCTACAAGTTATCCGCGTTAGCGGGTTTGGCTACCGCTTTGTTTAGCAATGAACTCCCACTAGAAGGAGCTGTGAATTTACGCATCAGTAATCCGGAAAATAAGCGAGCCGCTTTTAACTCATTTCGATACATTATTGCGTTGCAGAATCAACCTCTTTTCGAAGGAACGGTCGATCAGAACGTAAGTTTGGCGCAAAATGAAAATATTGTTGTTCCACTTTCGTTTCGAGCGAATATTTTTGCTCACGCTAAGGAAAGAGGAGTCGAGCGACTTTTGGATGATTTGTTAAGTGGAAAATCGGAGGGCGCATTGGTGCTAAAGATTAAACCCTCGATTCGCATTGCCGGACAAAATATTTACTATCCGGCCTACATCACTGTTGACAAAAATTTTGGTAAACGAATTTTTGAACTCCTTTAAAACCCATTTGTCTTTCGTCAATGCGCCTGCTCACTGAGATTCTCGATTGAACGTATATCCCACCGTCCATTCGATAAAATCTGCCTTACCCAGGTGCGCTTTTATTGAGACGCCAGCATTGATATTTTTGTACACGTAATAGCGAGCGCCTGCTCGTAAAAAGAAACGACGGATCTCCCCATTGAATCGCTGATTGTGAATATAGTATCCCACATTCCCATTCAGTGCCAAATTCCGGTTAAGGACGTGGACTAAATAGAAGGAGGGGCCGCCTGATAATTTTGAGCTTAGTTTACCGCTTTGATCACCCGCAATTTCCTTGTCATTGCCCGAAGAAGAGTAGAATAGATCCATCCCTCCACCAATCCGCCACTTATAGGAAACTTGTCGACTCGCATACAGACTCAGGGTTGTTTTGAAGAAACGTTGATCTAAATCATCTCTTAGTTGTTTGAATCCAGCGCCGTAATTTAAGTCGTAATAGACGTTTTTGCTGTAAGGCTTGAGTACAGTGTCTCGTCTGGTCTGTATGTCAGGATTGAATTGATAGTTTACCGATAAGGTCAAGGGTACCAGGTTGACCCCCTTGTTAGGCAAGGCCAGGGCGCCGTTAGAAAAATGATGGAACGCGAGGCCAACGCCCGCTTTCCATTTTGGGCGAAATTGATACTGTGCTCGAATCCCTAAATCGATAAACACATTGTTTTTAGACCCAATGGCTAGATTTAATGGATTTTCCTCTTCGTTGTAAGGACGGAAGTTACCCGACAATCCGAGCCCAATTCGGTAATCGTAACTCCACTTACTGTATTCTTTGGGTGCTATTGGTGTTTGTACAAAACCGTAAATAGCGAAAGGACTGCCGATGATCGAGGAATGGAACGTACTGGAGTAAATACCAATTCCATAGATTGGATAATTATAAATTTGATAATATTGGTCCTTTTTCGCCCGTTGTTTCCAACCAATCTTCAGGTTTAAACCATTGTAGTACGCGCCCTCATAGGTTGTGGATTTCAGACCTTTTTGCGCAAGAATCCCACCGTTTTCCAATTCGAGTTCCAGAATCAACGGGCTGTTCCGCAGGCTGTCTCGGATTGCCGATAGTTGCGCCGATCCATCAAGTGGTATCCATATCCAGAAAAGATAGCAAAGGAGTCTCCTCACGAAAAAATAGTAATTTAGCGATACGGGGACAAAAATAGTAATAACTTTGCACCCTTGACGATTCTTGAACTTTTTTTATGTACAATAATGGAAGACTTTTGCTAACGTGTCGAATTTTATACTGATTATCTTTTGTCTGCTGGCGGGTGTTTTAAGCAGGAGATTTAACTGGATACCTAAAGATGGTTATAAAACACTCAATGCCTGGGTGCTTTATTTTGGACTTCCTGCCTTGTCTTTTCGTTTTTTGCCCAAACTGCAATGGGATGAGCAACTTCTCTTTACAATGGCCATTCCGGTCATTCTTTTAGCCGGATCCGTTCTTTTTTTTTATGTGCTTGGTAAGATTTTTAAATTGTCTAGGCGCAGTTCCCATACGCTGATGCTCGCGGCCGGATTAAGCAACACCTCGTTTGTAGGATTCCCGTTAATCCAAGCATATTATGGAGCCTCCGCGTTACCTATTGGAATTGTCAGTGATCAAATGACCTTCTTTTTGCTTTCCACCATCGGCGTGGTCATCGCTATGAAAGGAAATCTGAAGCGAGGAAAGGCCGTTGACTTACGTTATATTCTCAAGCGCGTTTTTACATTTCCGCCCTTGGTTGGCTGCTTGTTAGCCCTAATTGTACCCCGTATTATTGATCTGAGCTTTTTGGATGACTTTTTCGGTTCCATTGCCTCGACCGTGTCACCCATCGCATTGTTCTCGATCGGATTACAATTGAATTTCGGTCTTGTCAAACAGGAGGTGCCTAATATTGCTTACGCTGCCTTATATAAATTAATTATCGGCCCTGCCATCTTAGTGTTATTGGCATTTTTATTAGAACTAAAAGGGGAGATTATTCAGGTATCGCTCTTTGAAATGGCGATGCCCAGTTTGGTGGCCACCAGTATTGTTCTCCATGAATTCAAATTGAACACTAAAGTGGGTAATAGCGTTATCGGATTAACCATTCCGATCGGACTTTTGACGAGCTACTTTTGGTTTATGCTCTTTGAAACATTTTTCATGTAACCTGAATGTTATCAAAAATTCTTTTATATTGCATATCTTTAATTGCTATTAATTCAAAAAATAGCGAGATTAATTTAGTTTTTAGTATAAACTTATCGTATTTCATGAAGAGAGTTTTATTCTTTGCCTTGATGGCAGGAATGCACCTGGCCCAGGCACAAGAAGGGCATGAACCTTACACCCAGAAGATAGAAGGTACCAGTTTAGAGTTTACTATGGAGGCGATTCCGGGAGGTGAATTTACGATGGGGAGCGAATCTTCTTCTAAAGCGGATGAGAAACCCGTACACCAAGTGAAGATCTCACCTTTTTGGATGGGAACTTATGAAGTGACTTGGAATTTATTCGAACCCTTTCTTTACAAAGATTACGAAATCACCAAATCTACTGACGGGGAAATATCGGAAGAAATTGACGCCGTTACACGACCGACGAAACCTTATTTAGATATGACGTTTGGTTTTGGTAAAGATGGTCAACCAGCACTTGCCATGACGCATTACAATGCGATACAATTTTGTAAGTGGCTGTATGTTCGCACCGGTGATTTTTACCGTCTACCAACGGAAGCCGAATGGGAATATGCTTGCCGCGCAGGCTCGGAAAGCGAATATTATTTCGGTGATGATGCTAGTGAATTAGGCGAGTACGCCGTTTATAGCGAAAATTCAGAATCTGAAACAGCTAAAGTAGGATCCAAAAAGGCGAATGCCTGGGGACTGTACGATATGCTCGGAAATGTGAGTGAATGGACGTACGATCAATATGACGAAGATTATTACCAGACATTTGATGGTAAGGTGGCTGATAACCCAGTGAACGAACCCACGGAACTGTATCCGCATAGTGTCAGGGGCGGTTCGTTCGAGAGCTCGTCCGAGGACTTGCGGTCTGCCGCCCGTGGGGCATCTGATCCGGTTTGGAAGCAGCTGGATCCGCAGATCCCGAAATCGAATTGGTGGTTTCCTGAAGCACCGTTCGTAGGCATGCGCTTGGTCAGACCTGTGAATCCTCCGAGTCACGAGGAAATCATGGAATATTATGATAAAGCACCGATCAAAGATTTTTAATCAACTTAAACCGAAGTATAACATTCAATCTTAAATCTATTTTCATGGAAAGTTTAAAACGCAGGGATTTTATTAAATCCTCTTCTGCCTTAATGGGCGCAGCTGCTCTGAGCGGTTCTGTTAGCCAAGTTTTCGCCGCTGGGAACGATGAAATTAAAATCGCGCTGATCGGTTGTGGAGGACGTGGGACCGGAGCGACATTTAACGCTCTTGAATCGGGCCAAAACGTTAAGTTAGTCGCAATGGCAGATACCTTTAAGGATAACTTAGATGAAACCTATACGACGATAAAAGAAAAGTACGGCGATCGAATAGATGTGCCAGAAAGTCGTAGATATGTTGGTTTTGAAGGTTATAAAGAAGCAATAAAAGATGCCGACGTTGTTTTATTGACAACGCCTCCAGGATTTAGACCTATTCATTTTGCCGAAGCAGTAAAGCAAGGGAAACATGTGTTTATGGAGAAAGCCGTTGCGGCCGATATTCCTGGAATAAGAAGTGTGTTAGAGACCTCGAAAGAGGCCGTGGCGAAAAAGCTAAATGTGGTTGTCGGATTGCAACGCCGGTATCAGACCAATTATAGAGAAGCCGTAAAACGAGTGCACGAGGGAGCAATTGGAGAGGTGGTGTCCGGACAAGTCTATTGGAATAGTGGTGGAGTATGGGTGAGACCTCGTAAACCGGGGCAGACGGAGATGGAGTACCAAATGAGAAATTGGTACTATTTCAACTGGCTGTGTGGTGACCATATCGTGGAACAACACGTTCACAATATTGATATTGCCAACTGGGTCAAAGGAAAGTATCCAGTATCCATTCAAGGGACAGGAAGTCGTGCGCATCGTACGGGAAAGGAATATGGCGAGATTTATGATAATTTTGCGCTAGAGCTAACCTATGATGACGGCGCGGTGGTTTATAGTCAGTGTAGACATTTTGAAGGAATTTCAAATCGTGTCGATGAAACATTCCAAGCAACCAAAGGACGGATGTTTGTGTCTGCAAATAATCAAGCTATTCTATGGGATGCAAACGGAAAAGAAATCTACCGTCACGATTCTAAAGGAAATCCAAATCCTTATCAGCAAGAACATACTGAGCTATTCGAGGCAATTGCCAAGGGTGAGTATAAATTTAATGACGCCGAGTATGGTGCATATAGTTCACTGACTGGGATTATAGGGCGAATTGCCTGTTATACCGGAGAGGTTATTAAATGGGATGAAGCGATCAAATCGAACATAGACTTGATGCCAGAACGTTATGCATGGGACGCCGATCCTAAAATTATGCCAAATCAAGACGGTACATACCCGGTTGCCGTACCGGGTATTGATGTCCAAAAGTATATTTAGCATCGTGCTGCTAAGAACTTTATTTATCGGTATGATGCTATTTGGCTGTTGGTGTTACGCCCAACAGCCAAATTCTGCTTTGAATAAGCACGAGATCTTTGGAACTGCGCAAGGAACGACCTATACCATTACCTATTTTCAGGCCGATCCAATTGTTTCTAAAACATCCCTCGACAGTATCTTCCACGTGCTCGATGAATCCATGTCCCTTTATCTTGCTAATTCTCAAATTGTACGTTTCAATCAACCCGGTACGGATCAACTTGTACTGGACGAACACATGAGGAAGGTGTTGGAGAAATCATTTGAGGTTTATAAGAAATCGAAAGGTCGCTTTGATGTGACGGTTAAACCACTGGTATCTTTGTGGGGGTTTGGGCCCGACGGTCCGAGCAAATTACCGGATTCATTAGCCGTTCAGCAAGCCTTGGAACGCATCGGAATGGATAAACTGAAGCTAAAGGGAAATAATCTACAAAAGATAACGCCAGGAGTCGAGATTGATCTCAATGGGATCGCTCAAGGTTATACCGTCGATGTGCTCTATGATTTTCTCCGCGCGCAGCAGCTACAGCACTTTATTGTGGAAGTGGGAGGGGAAATTAGAACATCGGGCCACAAGCCAGGCGGTCAACCGTTTAAAATACTGGTGCAACGCCCCGAACACCTCGCTGAAGGTGATGATTTTATACTGCATATAGTTGATAAATCAGTTACAACTTCAGGAAGTTATGAGAAATTTCGCGACGTTAATGGTTACCGGTTTTCCCATCACATGGACCCCAAAACGGGCTATCCACTGAGCTCTTCCACCATTTCGGTAACGGTTGTTTCGGAAGAGGCCATCGATGCGGATGCCTACGACAATGTTTTCATGGCAATGGATCCCGCGGCGGCAATCGAATTTGCGAATTCAGAAAATAAAATTGATATTTATTTGATGTACCTAGATGAAGGCGTGGTCAAGGAAGCGTATTCAGAAGGGTTTTCAAAATACTTGTCAACCAATTAATATTAGATCTATATAACTTAATCCTACATGAAACGATCAGAATTTTTAAAGAATGGCTCTCTCTTAATGGGGTCTTCCTTTTTTGCAGGCGGACTTGCAGCGAGTGAGAATCCGCTGGATAAAGGGAAAAGGGCAGGTGAAACTTTCCAATTAGATTATGCGCCTCACCAAGGCATGTTTAGTGCTTCGGCTGGTGACGATTTTTTGGATGAAATCCGTTATATGCATGAACTCGGTTTTCGGAGCATCGAAGATAATGGGATGCCTGGACGCTCGGTCGATGAACAGAAGAAAATTGGAGATTTACTTGCTCAATTGGGAATGCGCATGGGCGTGTTTGTGGTGCCTAAAGGAGGTAATGGTGCCAATACACTTGCTGCGGGCAAAGAAGATCATGTCGAAACTTTCTTAAAAGGATGTCGTGAATCTGTAGAGACGGCTAAACGATGCAATGCGAAATGGGTGACTGTTGTTCCTGGTGACTATGCTAGAAATTTGCCTATCGGCGTACAAACAGGTAACGTCGTGGATGCTCTTCGACGCGGTGCGGAAATTTTTGAACCACATGGCATAACGATGGTATTGGAGCCTTTGAGCGATACCCCAGATTTATTTTTGCGTTTTACCGACCAAACCTATGAAATCTGTCGGGCCGTAGATAGTTCATCGTGTAAAATTTTGTACGATGCCTACCACCAGCAAAAGAATGAGGGAAACCTGATTCCACTGATGGACCTTTGCTGGAGCGAAATTGGGTATATCCAGGTAGGAGACAATCCCGGGCGGAGAGAACCAACCACGGGTGAGATCAATTATAAGAACGTCTTTAAGTGGTTGCATGAGAAAGGCTATGACGGAATTGTCGGCATGGAACACGGGATGTCTAAATCTGGAAAACAAGGAGAGGACGCATTGGTGAAAGCCTACCGTGAAGTGGATTCTTTCTAACGCTAAACGCTTTTAGTTTTTTGAAACAAATTTGTTATGAATTTTGATATTGCTGATTTATCTCTATCTTTAATCTTATGATTTTATTAAACCTTATATAATGTCTTCAACTATAAAATTTAAGTTGTCTTTTATGATGTTCCTCGAATTTTTTATTTGGGGAGCCTGGTTCGTAACCTTAGGGACATTCTTGGGAAACACCCTCAATGCTTCAGGTCTTGAGATTGCAAATGTTTTCTCGACCCAATCATGGGGAGCGATTATTGCACCGTTTATTATCGGGATGATCGCTGACCGCTATTTCAATGCAGAGCGTATTTTAGGAGTACTGCATCTGGTGGGCGCGATCCTGATGTTCCAGATGTATCAGAGTGAATCAGTCGCGACTTTCTTTCCCTATGTACTTGGGTACATGATTCTTTTCATGCCTACGTTGGCCTTGGCGAACTCGGTGTCTTTCCGGCAAATGAAAAACCCTGAAAAGGAATTCTCTTTCATACGGGTCTGGGGAACAATCGGTTGGATCATTGCTGGTCTGTCCATCAGTTATTTGTTTAAATGGGATAGTGAGCAGGGCCTTCAAGACGGGCTGCTACGTAATACCTTTATGATGGCTGCAATTGGCTCGTTAATCCTCGGATTATTTTCGTTCACCTTACCGAAGACCCCGCCGACTAAAGCGGGTAAATCAGGAGAGAAAGAGAGCATTTCGAAAATTTTAGGTTTGGATGCGATTAAGCTCCTAAAAGATAGGAACTTCTTGGTGTTCTTTATCTGTTCTATACTGATTTGTATTCCATTAGCGTTTTATTACCAATACGCCAACCCCTTTTTAACCGAGATCGGTTTAGCCAATGCTACTGGGAAGATGTCAATCGGACAGATGTCTGAGGCCTTATGTCTACTTTTATTACCCGTATTCTTTACCCGATTTGGTTTCAAGAACACCGTATTATTGGGTATGCTGGCTTGGGTGTTGAGGTACGTGTTGTTTGCCTATGGAAATGCAGGTGAGCTGACCTTTATGCTGATACTCGGTATTGCTTTACACGGTATCTGTTATGATTTCTTTTTTGTTTCCGGACAAATTTATACCGATTCGAAAGCAGGAGTGGAAAATAAAAGCGCGGCACAAGGATTAATTACATTGGCGACCTATGGGGTTGGACAGCTTGTCGGTTTTTGGATTGCCGGGTACGTGAGTGACCTGTATACGCATGTCAAAGCAGCTGACGTCGCCGAGTTTTGGAAACAGGTTTGGATTGTTCCTGCGGCCATTGCATTTTTAGTGATGATAATCTTTACAGTGTTCTTTAAAAAAGAAACAATACAAACACAAACAGAAAACTAACAAACACAAAATAACTGATAATGGTAGAGAATAATGTATATGACGCTATTGTTATAGGATCCGGTATTAGTGGTGGGTGGGCTGCCAAAGAACTTACCGAGAAAGGTCTTAAAACAATTATGTTGGAACGTGGAAGAAACGTTGAACACGTCAAAGATTACCACGCAAATAAAGATACTTGGGAGTATCCACACCGTGGTGGTCGTACCAAACAAATGGAAGAGGACTATCCGGTATTGAAACGTGATTACGCATTGAACGAGAAAAACCTGGACTTCTGGGTTAATGAAAAAGAAAGTCCTTATGTGGAAATAAAACGTGCCGATTGGTATCGCGGTTACCACGTGGGAGGACGTTCACTGATGTGGGGGCGTCAAAGTTACCGTCTGGGTGATCTTGATTTCGAAGCCAATTTGAAAGATGGACACGGTGTGGACTGGCCAATCCGATACAAAGATATTGATTCTTGGTATAGCTATGCGGAAAAATGGGCTGGTATTTCTGGTAACCGAGACGGCTTAGATGTTTTACCCGATGGTGATTTTCAGCCGGCCATGCCGTTCAATGTGGTCGAGAAAGATCTTGCCGAACGATTAAAGAAAGAATATAGTGGTTCCAGACATTTTATCATGGGCCGTACAGCAAATATTACCCAGCCCCATACTGGACGGGTTAATTGTCAGTATCAGAATCAATGTTGGTTAGGCTGTAACTTTGGCGCCTATTTTAGTACGCAATCTTCGACTCTTCCGCCCGCGATGAAGACCGGTAATTTAACGTTAAGACCGTTTTCTATTGTCACGCGTATCTTATATGATAAAGATACGCAGAAGGCCACTGGTGTTGAAATTGTCGATGCTGAAACGAACGAGACTTATGAATACTATGCCAAGGTTGTTTTCGTCTGTGCCTCTGCGTTTAATTCCGCTTGGGTATTAATGAATTCTGCAACTGATGTATGGGAAGGTGGCTTAGGAAGCAGCAGTGGAGAATTAGGTCATAATGCGATGGATCATCATTTCCGTTTAGGAGCTGGAGGTCGCGTAGACGGTTATGACGATAAATACTTTTTCGGTCGTCGCCCGACCGGACTTTATGTACCTCGTTTCGTAAACGTTCCTGACGATACCAAACAAAGGGACTATGTGCGCGGTTTTGGATACCAGGGTTCTGGTAGCCGGGGTCGTTGGGCTGGTGAAATTGCGGAGATGGCAGTCGGTGGAGCATGGAAAGATGCCATGACTGAGCCGGGAGACTGGGGCGTTGGTTTTACAGCGTTCGGCGAAATACTCCCTTATCATGAGAACAAGATCTCTTTGGATAAAAATGTCAAGGATAAATGGGGACTACCCGTATTAGCGATGGACATGGAGATCAAAGAAAATGAGGAGAAAATGCGTAAGGACATGACTGAAGAAATGAAGGAAATGTTGGAGAAAATTGGTGTCAAAGACGTGTACACGTACGATAGCGGTTATCATTTCGGAATGGGTATCCACGAAATGGGAACGGCTAGAATGGGACGGGATCCAAAAACATCCGTTCTTAACGGGAATAACCAAGTCTGGGATGCCAAGAACGTTTTCGTGACCGATGGTGCCGCAATGACATCAGGTAGTTGTGTCAACCCTTCGTTGACCTATATGGCATTAACCGCGCGTGCGGTGGATTTCGCAGTCAGTGAGCTTAAAAAAGGAAATTTATAGTAGAAAAACCCCATATTATGAGTAATAACAATTCAAGAAGAGAGTTCCTCAAGAACTCTGCTATTGCCGCAGCCGGATTGAGTATCGTCCCTCGCCACGTATTAGGTGGTACCGGTTTCGTTGCGCCTAGCGATAAGTTAGTCGTTGCCGGGATTGGTGTTGGTGGCAAAGGCGAAAGTGATATTAATGCTTTTCACGAAAGCGGCAAAGCAGACATCGCCTATCTATGTGATGTAGACGATCGCCGTGCAGCAGGTTCTGTCAAACGCTTTCCAAAAGCGAAGTACTACCGTGATTATCGGGAGATGTTAGACAAGGAACATAAGAACATTGATGCGGTATCGGTTTCTTCGCCTGATCATAACCACGCGATCCAAGCGCTAGCGGCTATGGAACTCGGGAAACACGTTTACGTTCAAAAGCCACTATCGCATGATATTTGGGAAGCTCGTGTTCTGACTGATGCTGCAAAAAAATATAAGGTTGTTACCCAAATGGGTAATCAGGGTGCATCCAATGATGGGCCACGTTTAGCTCGTGAATGGTACGAAGCCGGTCTTATTGGCGACGTGCATACCGTTTACTGCTGGACAGATCGCCCGGTTTGGCCTCAAGGAATTTCTTGGCCTACTCAAGCAGCACAAATACCCCAAGAACTTGATTGGGATCTTTGGTTAGGAACAGCTCCTCAGAAAGATTTTGTCGATAAGTTAGTTCCTTTCAATTGGAGAGGTTGGTGGGATTATGGCACCGGCGCTCTAGGCGATATGGGGTGTCACCTTTTAGAAGTTCCATTTAGTGTATTGGGGCTATCTTATGTACAGGATGTACAGGCATCTGTTGGCTCGGTGTATGTGGATGAGTTCAAGCGTGGGTATTTCCCAGAAAGCTGCCCTCCATCAAGCCACGCCACGATGACCTTCCCTAAAGCAGAACGTACTGCTGGTCCGGTTACGCTACACTGGATGGACGGTGGAATTCAACCAGCCAGACCGGAAGAGTTAGGACCAAATGAGATTTTCGGCGATGGTGGAAACGGTATTTTGTTAGTGGGTACGGAAGGCAAGATTTTGGCCGATACGTATGGCGAGAATGCCCGTTTATTGCCTACATCTCGAAAAGAGAGTGTCGCGCAAAAATACGAGCGTGTATCAGGAGCTGCTGGTGGCCACTACGCACAATGGGTGGAAGCTTGTATTGCGGGCCACGGGAACAAAGAAGTCAGTGCACCGTTTGAAATTTCTGGACCATTGACTGAAGCCTTGTTGATGGCAAACCTAGCCATCCGTGGTGCTGATTTACGTATTGACGGTCAATACCCTGGTCGTAACCTGCAATTGATTTGGGATAAGGACGCTATGAAAGTGACGAACTTTGATATCGTGAATCAATTCGTGAAACGTGAATATCGCCAAGGTTGGGATATTGATTACACTATCTAAAGGAATATGCAATGAATAGAAGAGAAGCATTACGGCGTGTAGCATTTATCGTAGGGGGAACAGTTATTGGTGCTAACCTTTTTTTAGAAGGGTGTACCCGGCCAGCCTCGAAAGATGTTGCTGCATTGTTCGAACAGGAAAGTACCGATTTCTTGGGCGAATTAGCTGAAGCTATTTTGCCTGAAACTTCGACACCCGGCGCGAAGGCTGCCGGTGTTGGAGAATTCATTCCGGTCATGATCAGAGATTGTTACGATGAAAATGATCAGAACGCCTTTTTAAAGGGGGTAGATGGAGTGGATGATCGGGCTAAAAAAGAATTCGATAAATCGTTCTTGGAACTTTCTGCTGAGGAAAAGCTGCAGTTTGTCAATAATTATGACAAAGAAGCCAAGGAATACCAAGAGAACAAGAAGGACGGAGAGGCCAACCACTTTTTTACAATGTTGAAGCAATTGACGCTTACCGGCTTCTTTACCTCTGAAGTAGGCATGAAGCAAGCGCTCCGCTATGTAAAAATACCGGGACGGTATGATGGCAATTACCCTTATAAAAAAGGGGATAAAGCTTGGGCGATATAAGCTTGTAAGCTTGGGCGAAAATAGACGCCAGATTCATAAAAAGACCGAATTTATTCGGTCTTTTTATATTTATAAGTAGACGAATAAAATGCATCGCCTATGCGTGGACGGGATATAAGCGAGCTACTGCCCTTAGGATTACGTATGATTACCCCAAGTGATTTGCATCAAAAAGTGCAAGTTCACGTCTTTTTGAATACAATAGGTCTGTTGACGATCGATCAATGTACTCGATCCGATCTGAACGCGATCGTCATAGTGCAATTCTTTTAGAAAATTCATTTCTATTTGCGTGATGTCCGCCGCTAACACCCGCTCGGGGTTTATCGCGTCAAAGCACCATTCCATGTATTTTACATTATTCGCGTGTTGTGCGATATCCAGATCCGATAAACGAATTTGATATTCCTCCAAGATTCTGAATTCCAGTTTCTCCTCTATTTTGCCAGCGATGTTTTTTGTGGCCTGTTTTTCTGGATGATAGACCATGTGGTCGGTGGGGAGTACCAGCTTATCCGGACGCCTTTTTTTCAAATTAAAGACCACCCATAGACTACTTGCTGCGACGATAACTTGCCCGTTCCGAATCAATTCGAAATTCCGTTGGCTGCGAATTCCGGTGAAGTTTTGAATCCATGTTCTTATAGTGATCGATTCGGTGTATTGCGGCAATGCCGAAATTTCGATTAACATTCTGCTCAATACCCAAGATTGATCTACATCCAGCATTTTTTGATACCCAAAGCCGAGGCGTTCGGCATGTTCACTTGCTGTGGCTTGCAGTATATTATTTAGCTCGCTGTACTTGAGTTGTCCACTAGAATAACATTGTGTGAAATTCAGTAGCCATTTTTTTTCAAAGATTCCTTCCATTGTTATGTTTGTGCCTTCCACCAATTGTAACTAAATTATTATTCTCAGTTAAACCTTTGTTGTAATATACATAAATAACTAATTTAACGTTTACCTTATAGACCTCTTAAATACAGGACACAGATGATCGGAACAATGATACAGAAGGAAGATGTAGATAAATATAGAATTATTCCTGCGGAAATAAACAAGTCTGAACAATTTTCACACAAACTAACGGGGGCGGTTCGCTTAGGAAATGAATTCAAATCGAAAACGACGATCGTTTTCAATACCGAGGATGGTCCCAAGCGTATAGAAACAACGGTCTGGTCGGCGACCGATAAATATATTCAGATTAAAAACGGAATCCTGATCCCTTTAAAATCACTAATAGCGGTGGAGTATTGATTCTCGAGTGTTTGGGACGGTTTTCATGGCCAAACGACTCACTTTTCCTGATGGTGAGATTGGATAGGAGCACTAGGCAACGCGCCTTTGCATTAGCGAATGTTTAAATGCTGTGAGCGGACCGTCGCGGGTTTTTTAGGCGAGTAGCGACAATGACAATCAACTGTTGCTGTTTATTGGTGGTAAAAAAAAGAAATGTTGTGCCACCGTCACGTATCTTAAACTTTTTTTGAATCTGCGCAACCTTTTCGGGAAAATTTCGTGTGGCTAAATTGGCTTGTCGAAAGGGAATAGTACGCTTTAACGAAGAATAGGGAAGGACTTGATCAATTTGAAAGATCCGTCCTGGAAAATCCCCCGCAATTTCGTTCGACGTATAGAGATGTGCATGCTGGTGTAGCTTGGCCAGCCCATACTGTTTGCCGACCGATTTGAAGGCACCAGCCTTGGTAATAGAAACGTCCGGGTCATAGAGGTAACCTTGCGGGTCGAGGTACTGATTTAAGGTTGCTTTTTCTTCCTCGTAGCTAAAGTCGAAGCGCTGTATCTGATCGGCAAATAAGCGAACTGCATGAATCCGCGGTGATCCTTGATACCCCTTTTCCTGAAGAAAGAGCAGTTCTTTACAATCATTGTCCACACTGATTACGTAGACATCCTTAACCTGTGTCAAACTATCCAGTACGGTGGAAATATCCAATAAAGGGGAAAGCTTGGTGATGGTTCGGTGAGCCTTACGAAAAAATAGATCCTGATAATCTAGAATATTGGGTGCGCAGTCTTTCAATAAGAACACTTTCCCGTGATTATTTCGCCGAGAAGGATCAACATAAATGTAGTCGAAACTGGAATCTTGGCAATTTTTTAAGTAAGCGATGCCATCGGTTGTTTTACACGCTAGGTTCCTGACCTGGAGCACGGCCGCGTTATGGGCGACGATTTGTGAGAGATCACGGTTAAGCTCACAGTAGGTTACCTCTCGTGCTTCCTGAGCCATATAGGAGCTGTCTACGCCGAAACCTCCTGTAAGATCGATGACGCGACTGCCTTTGTCGATAAACGTTTGCTTGATTAACGCCGTATGTTCAGAGGAACATTGTTCCAGATTGATGCGATTGGGATAGTATATAGATTCGCTATAAGCCCAAGTCGGTAGCTTTCGAACGCTACGTTGCCAGCCGTCGATTTGCGTCGCTAGTTCAGCAGCACTGACATCGGTAAAAGGACTTTTCTTCAAAGCGATCTCGCTCGGCCGATGTTCCCGGTTGATTTTAATGAATTCTTGGACGTCCTTTGCTAAAATATGCTTATTCATCACGGTCTTTTACCAGCATCTGGCACGTGTAACTATCCTTAAGTTCGCGAATAATTTCTTTATTTACTAATACCCGATCAATTGTTTGTTGATTATAGTGCCGGATTGTGATCAGCTCTAGCCCTGTGGCGACAGCCACTTTATAACGTTCTTGGAGTTGCTCCAGCAGTGTCCATACATTGTCTCCGGTCTCATCAATGCTCACCCAGAAACTGATCGCTGAATTGTGCATCATATTGATTTTGATTCGATTACGATGGAACACATTAAAGATGTGGCTCAGGTTATCTTCGACAATAAACGAGAAATCCCGAGGCTGTATACTGATAAATACCTGATTGACTTTGAAGATGAAAGAGGGTACAGGTAATGTCTGGTTGGTCGCCTTAATTTGCGTGCCCGGTGCTTCAGGATTCACAAAAGAGCGTACGTTAAGTGGGATCTTTTTATTCTGCAATGGTTTGATAGTTTTAGGGTGAATGACCGTCGCACCATAGTAGGTCAATTCGATAGCGTCTGTATACGATAGTTCGGGGATTAGTTCGGTTCGATCGAACCATTTCGGATCAGCGTTAAGTACACCAGGCACGTCTTTCCATATGGTCACGCGTTCGGCATTCAGGCTTGCCGCGAAAATCGCAGCCGAATAATCAGAACCTTCGCGACCTAGGGTTGTTGAAAAATTTTCGGTAGTCGAACCGATGAAGCCTTGTGTGAAGATAATCGATTCCTCTAAAATTGAAGGAAGCTCCTGACGAATCTTCTCCTCGGTTTTCTGCCAATCTACTTTTCCCTCTCGGTGCGTATTGTCCGTTAGAATAAAATCGCGTGCGTCCATCCAACGACTAGAGAGCCCACTCAAACCTGCGTAAGCCGCAATAATTTTAGTGGACAGTAATTCGCCGATCGAAACGATTTGATCGTATAAATAGTCGTATTCATCTTGGGGCTCTTCTTCGAGTATCCACTCGATTTCCACGAAGGTATTGACAATATCGTCGAAAATAGGATGACCTTTGGGAAACAGTTCTTGTAAAAGATCAATATGTTGTTGCTTCAATTGGGAAAGTAGGTCAAAGGACTGCCCATCCTGCTGAAAATAACTATCTGTAATTCTAACGAGCTGGTTGGTCGTTTTGCCGATGGCGGAAATGACGACCAATAGGGGGGAAGATTGTCTTTCGACGATTCGTACGACGTTTTTAATGTTCTCTGCATTTTTCACGGATGCGCCGCCAAACTTAAATACCTGCATGTATGCTACGGAGTTGAATTGATATATTTTTTGATATTTCTAAAATAGTTCTTGCCGGTCTCACTCATGTAATCACGTGCAGCCTCAAAGGGAACGGTCACCGTTGTACTGCCTGCCACATAGGGTTTGATTTCATAGGGATTGTAATGAAATACGAGACCCGATTCGGAAACGCCATAATTTGCAGCTAGGGTAAAAGCGCCCTCTTCAAAGAAATACAATTTTTCCAGACTAGCGGTATCGGCCAGTCCTTCATGCTCTCGGAAGAACTTTTCTGCAATTTTAGTAAAATCTTTTATCTTATCATCGGGAATGAAGGTGTTAAAAGGTAATTTTCGGTACGATTCTGTATCGTAGAGGTTCCACAGCTGAAAGGAATTGCCGTGTGCACCACCCGAGAATTCATACGTACGATTTTTTATAACGATCAGTTGGGGCGTGTGAAGACCGATTTTAATTTCCGTGACTTTAGTCCAAGCTAAAGGATAATTGACCTTGTTTTCTTCCATAAAATTCCCATAGCTCTCTAGAAAGTTGCCCATGAATTGCTCGATACTCTGCTCTCCCTCCAACAGGATGTTATCGCTAACAATTTGATTCATCGCTGTATCCTCAAACTTGGGGTACGTTAGTGCCACGGAAGTGGTATCGATCTCACCGTCATTTTCTGTAAAATAGGGGCTAAATTCACGAATACTGGTATCACGGAAGTTTAAGGTGTCTGTACGTGAATCTCCATAGGCGAGTTTATGGGTCCCATCTCTGGGGGTACTTTGACAGCTAACCAGAAAACAAGCCATTCCGAAATGGACTAGACGAACAATCAGACGATATTTAAAAGTCGATTTTAACATTGATCCATTCTCCCTCAAATTTCGTGTCATATTTCTTATAAAAGGCTTTGGCAGGTTCATTCCACTCCAGGACTTGCCACATCATCCCTGAATAACCCTCCGCCTTGGCTAGTTCCATGGTCTGTTCCAAGAGTTGTTTTCCATAACCTTTACCGCGCATTTCTTCAGTGATCACAATATCTTCTAGATAAAGTCTGCGTCCTTTCCAGGTAGAATAGCGAACGTAGTACAATGCGATGCCAATGATCGCACCGTTTACTTGAGCGACCAATGCCGCCCAGGTGGGATGGTCACCGAAGCCAGCGTCAATAAATTCATCCATACTGACGGTTACCTCTTCGGCAGCTTTCTCGTAAAGTGCGAGTTCACGAATCAGTTCCATCATGCGCGGGCAATCCTCCTTTTTGGCCGGTCTAATTTGAAAATCCATCATTTTGCTTTAAAATGTTTAATCACTCGTTGACCAAAAATCTGGCTTCCTATCCGCACCATATTACTTCCTTGTTCAATAGCCAGTTTGTAATCCGATGACATCCCCATTGATAGGGTGTCGAAATGATCGTCTTTCCGGAAAAAAGTCACTTTAATTCCATCGAATAGCATTTTTAGTTCGTAAAATTCTTCTTTGACCATTTTTTGATTGTCCGTGTTCGTGGCAATTCCCATGAGCCCGCGAATGCGAATGTGCTGAAAGCCCTGGAAGTCTTCGCTTCGCAGTAACTCGATTAATTCAGCATGATCCAGCCCGAACTTGGTGTCCTCATCGGCTATATATACCTGGATCAGACAATCAATCTGTCGGTCCAATTTCTCTCCTTGTTTGTTTATTTCCTTCAACAGACGAAGCGAATCGACCGAATGGATCATGCTGACAAATGGCGCAATATATTTCACCTTATTGGTTTGTAAATGACCCACCAGATGCCACTCAATGTCTTGAGGGAGCTGCTCGTGTTTGGCGACTAACTCTTGTACTTGGTTTTCCCCGAATGCTCTTTGACCGGCCTGGTAGGCTTCCATGATCTCCGGGTTTGATTTTGTTTTTGAAATGGCAATTAATTTGACTCCGATCGGATCCAGTTCATTTTGAAATACTTTGATATTCGACGCAATGCTCATAATGGAAAAAGGATTGTGTTTGATTTAATTGGAAGCTATGTTCGCGCTTTTCCGTAAATTTGTACAAATTTACAAAATGCATCGATTAATACTTGGTTTGCTTCCTTTGTTTTTTCTCGCATCCGCTTGCAAGCAGGATTTGCCTGAAGGTATACTGTCTGAGCAGCAGATGGCAGAAGTGATGAGTGAGGTACATATATTGGATGGATACATTTCCAATTTGC
Source organism: Sphingobacterium sp. (assembly GCA_052092145.1). Lineage (GTDB taxonomy): Bacteria > Bacteroidota > Bacteroidia > Sphingobacteriales > Sphingobacteriaceae > Sphingobacterium. Next base: position 188,682 of record JBQDCW010000003.1, read on the forward strand.
CCACCGATAGTGCGAAAAAAGTTATTGAACCGCTGTATGACCAACTGTTGGCAAACTATGGGTTAGACTCTGTTTTATTTACCAAGAACGTGAATTACTATCTCGGTAATCCAGTGTTGACCCAACGAACCTATGATCGTGTTGTTAAAAATTTAGAGCACGAAGAAAAGGCGTTTATAACGCAGGACTCACTAACCCATGCTCTGAGCCGAGATAGTATGCGACGCGTACAGCGTTTAACCAAACGGGCAAACTTGGCGAAAGAAATGATCACTAAGGTGAGCAGTGATACCCTCGAGATGACAATCGCCGAGGGAACAAGACGTCTGTATGAAACCACAGGAGTATGGTCAATATGGGAGTCTTATGTTTTGCGCAAACCTACCCAAGGGGACAGTGCGCTGGAAGAGATCGACCCTGAACCAGCGGACGCGCCGAGCACGGATTCGACGGACCATTCAGATCTCCCCGAACAGCAACAAGACACGGTCTCTCACCACCCCAAAGGACTTCAATTCAAACCAGTAGGAGGGTCTAGACGATGACCGTCTAATGTATAATGAACATGATCTATCCAGACAACGCAGCAGAAAAGTTAGGGTTTATTGAGCTTAAAGAGCTGATCAAGGCGAAATGCTTGAGCGAATCAGGAAAATCACTGGTCGATCGCGTCCAGCCCCAAGGAAAATTGGACCTGATCAATCGCTTTTTAAGACAGACAAAGGAATTCAAGGATTTAATTGAGCAGGATGCTCCATTGCCCATTGATCATTTCTACCCCATCAAAGCGATTGTAGATAAAATTCGAGTCGAAGGTTCGTTTTTGCATGAAGATGAGCTTTTTCGCGTCATTCGATCGCTACGGACGGTCTATGCATTGATCCGTTATTTTCAGGAAAGAGCGGACCAATACCCCCACTTGCAATTGCTCTTTGAACATCTTTCGATTGAGAAGAGTATTCTTAAAAACATGGAGCGCGTGATTGATGATCGTGGAAAGATGAAGGACAATGCCTCAGGTTTGCTCTTGGATCTAACACAGCAAATACAGAAGGCAGAACAGGAAGCACGAAAACGATTAGATACCGTGTTTAAACAAGCGCAACAGAGTGGCTGGACAGCAGATGGTAACCTGACGATTCGGGATGGGCGCCTCTGTATCCCAATCCTTGCAGAAAATAAACGAAAATTAAAGGGGCTAATTCATGATGAATCTGCGACCGGGCAAACGGTCTTTATGGAACCGGAAGAGGTTTTCCACCTAAACAATAAGGTAAGAGATTTGAGTTTCGAGCGCAGACGAGAAATGGTGCGTGTCTTAACGGAATTGACATTGGAATTACGCCCGCACGTGAGCTTATTGTTGTCGTACGATGGATTGCTTACCAAAATTGATTTCGTGCGTGCTAAGGCATTATTTGCCATCGATCTAGATGCGCAAATGCCGGAGTTATCAAAGGACGCTGAAATATTTCTGGTCAACGCCAGGCATCCTTTATTAATGCTCAGCGCCAAGCAAGACGAACACCATACTGTTGTGCCGTTGAATCTGCGGATTGACCTCACCGACCGCGTACTTCTGGTTTCTGGTCCCAACGCCGGAGGGAAATCGGTGTGCATGAAAACGGTTGGCCTTCTGCAATTGATGTTGCAATCTGGATTATTAATTCCCTGCGATCCAGAATCTCGCCTGGGCGTATTCAAACAGATTTTTGCGGATATTGGGGATGATCAATCGATCGACAGTGATTTAAGTACCTATAGTGCCCATCTGTCGAAAATGAAATATTTTACGCAATTTGCTACCGCACGTTCCCTGATATTGATTGACGAATTTGGAACGGGCACAGACCCCCAGTTTGGTGGCCCCATCGCCGAAGCGGTACTGGAAGTTCTTAACCAGAAGAAGGTGCGTGGAATAGTCACAACCCACTATTCGAATCTCAAGGTATTTGCCAGCCACTCAGAAGGTATAGAAAATGCCTCCATGCTTTTCGACAACGAAGCCATGAAGCCTCTTTATATTCTGCAGACCGGAAAACCCGGTAGTTCTTACGCTTTGGAGATCGCTCAAAATATTGGGCTTCCGGTGGATGTATTGCATTTAGCCAAGCAAAAAATTGGCGTCCAGCAAAAGAATGTAGATCGTTTATTAGTGGATCTAGAACGCGAGAAAAAAGAGGTGTACGAAACACGAGCGGCTATTCGGCTTCGCGAGAAGGAGATGGTGGCGCAGCAAGGGGAGCTGAATGAGTTGAAGACCTATTTGGATGAAAATCGCAAACAGTTGTTAAAGGAAGCAAAACAAGAAGCCCAACAAATTATAAAGGACGCTAACAAGCTCGTTGAAAATACAATATCTGCCATTCGTTCATCTGCTGCAGATAAGGAACAAACCAAGAAATTGCGGGCTCACTTGCAACAAACCGCAGAAGGACTAAGGGATAAGCCAAGTAAGGAACCGGAGAAAGCAAAGCCCATACAGAAAGGCGATGTGGAGGTGTCCGTTGGGGATTGGGTTCGGATCATCGATACCGGAAATGAAGCAGAAGTCATTGAAATCGCAAAAAACAATCTCATCCTAGCCCTTGGTGAACTGCGAACAGTAGTTAAAAAAAATAAGGTCGAGAGGCTGCGTGGAAAAGAAAAAGCCAAAGTGGTGAAAAGATATAGATCCGTTTCCTCCGGTGGTATGGCCGATTTTCATCCAGAGGTCGATGTTCGAGGTATGCGGACAGATGATGCCTTGCATAAGATTGAACAAGTATTGGATAGAGCATTGATGATCGGCTACCCGTCATTAAAGATAATTCATGGTAAAGGCGACGGAATACTTCGCCGGTTCATCCGAGACTACTTGCGTAAATACAACCATGTTAGTCGGTTCGAAGATGAACATGCGGATCGAGGAGGTGATGGGATTACTTACGCTTATTTTTAAAAATAAACGGAATCCCCAAAAACCGAGCGGGCCGAAAACTTTTCCACATTTCACAAACGTTAATTTTTGTTAAAACGACAACGCGACAGGCTTTCTGTTGCAATTTTTTTAACCAAAATGCGGGTTCGAATAGAAAACTGATTAACCTTGAAATTGTCAATCCGCCCGAACCGGATAAATGTGTGCAAAATATTGCTACAGAGAATATTAAGTTTCTGTTAACAGCAGAATATATCAAACGGTATCTTTAGTTTTGCAGGACTTATTTAACACACATTCACAGTATGAAAAAAATCTCTACTCAATTAACCGCACTGTTTATTTTGTTGCTGCTTTGTGACGTCGCTGGGGCACAAACGGTTCTCAGGGGCATCGTATCTGATGGCAACTCGCCGTTGGCTGGTGCATCGGTTATTGTTAACGGAACCTCGGCAGGAACTTCCACTGATCGTAACGGTGCTTTTACGGTGAGCTCGCCTGAAGAGTCTGGCACACTCACCATTCGTATTTTGGGCTATGTAACCAGCGAGCGCGTGTTTACTGCGAATTCATCAAACCTGGGTACCATAATCCTTACGGAAGAAGATTCGCAATCAATTGGTGAGGTGTTGGTGGTCGGTAAAGGAATTATCGACGTAGCCGATCGGAAAACACCAATTGCAGTTTCCACGATTTCATCGTTGGAAATTCAAGAAAAAAGTGGGGCTAACATTGAATTTCCTGAACTCATGAAAAACACGCCGTCGGTCTATGTTGCTGATCAGGCTGGAGGTTTTGGAGACTCGAAGATGTATGTCCGGGGATTTGATCAATCCAATACGGCCTTTCTACTAAATGGTCAACCGATCAATGGAATGGAAGATGGAAATATGTACTGGTCGAACTGGTCCGCGATGTCTGATGTCGCCAATGTGATTCAAATCCAACGTGGTTTAGGTTCGTCGAAATTGGCAATATCCTCAGTAGGTGGTACGGTCAATATCATTACGCGTGCAACTGAAATGCAACGCGGTGGTTATGTACGCATGCAGACCGGAAATTACGGAATGGCAAAGGCAACTGTAGGATACAATACCGGAATGATGGGGAAATGGGGCGTGTCGTTCATGCTTAGTGGTTGGAGAGCAGATGGTTTGTACGCTAGAGGTACAGCAGGTGCTGGTCAAAATTACTTTGTGTCGGTCGGCTATCAACCCTCTGATGATCATAACTTCAACTTTATGATCTTTGGCGCACCGCAATGGCACGATCAGAACTTTTCAAAACCCCTAGAATCTATTTACAACGATGGCGTTCTTCAGACTCCCGGTTATGATATTACTGGCGTTAAGGGGAATTCCAATTATGGCTGGTACCAGGGAGAGGGTTTGTCGCAGCGGAGAAACTATTATCACAAACCGGTTGGAAACTTGAACTGGGATTGGACGATCGATGACCAATCATCGCTTTCGACTGTCCTATACGCGTCCGTTGGACGTGGTGGTGGTACCGGAACTTTAGGAAACGGTCCTGGATTTGTTCAAAATGGTTTTGATGCAGAAACTGGTTTTACCAACTGGGATGTTCTTGCTGCAGAGAATGCTGCATTGCCTGGCGGCATTTCAAGCAATTATGACGGAACTATTCTTCGGGCTTCTGCGAATAATCACCTTTGGTACGGATTAGTTTCTAATTATACTTTTGAACCACAAAATAACTGGACTTTTAATATCGGAACCGATTTGCGTTTCTATCAAGGGGATCACTTTCAACAGCTTATCAATCTATTAGGAGCAAATGGGCGTCAGGCGGATAACGTGACCCGTCCGGAGAACTATGTGGTGGACAAAACCTTTAGTACCAATCCGTGGTCGGCGCTTGTCAATAGCGCATCCGTTGATGAACGCGTTGGATATGATAATTCGGAACAGATTAATTATCAGGGACTCTTTGGTCAAGTCGAATACGCAGGAGACGAGTTTAGTGCCTTTGTTCAGGGATCGATCTCTAATCAAGGGTATCAGAAGATCGACCGTTGGAATTATACAGCGGGAGAAACAAAATCAAAGTTTGATAATAAACTCGGGTTCAACCTTAAAGGAGGTGCCTCCTATACGATAGAAGATCAACATACGGTGTTTGCGAATCTCGGATATTACTCTCGCCAACCTTTCTTGGATAATGTATTTATTTCCAATACTGTTGATTTTGCTGACCCTTCGGTTGATAATGAGAAAATTTTGGGTGTCGAGGCGGGGTATAAATTTACCAGCCCCTATTTCGATTTGAACTTCAATGGTTATTATACCAGTTGGGATAATCGATTTACAGCGTATAATGCACTTGACTATGTGGTCGATGACCAGGTCTACCCGGATGTCACCTATTTGTTTACAGGAGTGGGCCAGTTGCATAAAGGTTTGGAGCTTGATTTTGCGATCAAAGCACTTTCTAACTTAACGGTGAAAGGATATGGATCGATTGGGGATTGGAAATACGAGGGTGAATCTCCTTATCGAGTGCGGGATAATAATTCCTATAATATTGTCTTTGAAGATACCGAAGGGCAGGACCTGACGGGTGTGCGTGTCGGTAATGCGGCACAAACCAGTTTGGGACTTGGTGTGAAATATTATATTTTACCTCACTTCTCCGTTGACGCTGACTTTAATCACTATTCAAGGCTGTACGGAAATGTGAATGTGAGCGATATTATCACCGCTTCTCTAGACGATGAAGTCTATCAATCTGAGAAACTTGACGGCTATAATGTGGTGGACGCAGGATTGAGTTATGATTTCTCACTTCGGAACGGAAAGAATTTGAAATTTCGCGGTAATGTGCGTAACCTCTTTAATGAAGAATATTTTTCACGGAAAGACGGTTACGGTTATTTTTATGGACTGGGAACAACCTGGAATGCTGGTCTGACTTATAGTTTTTAATACCAAACCAAACCCAATAGAAAAGCTCTCAGTTTTAATAGCTGAGAGCTTTCGTATTTAATTGAATCTGATTTTGGATTAGAAGTTTGGTTTTAATAGGTATTTCTCGTAGAAACGGAAGATATGTTCAGTAGCTTCCTCCGCAGTGTCTACCATGCGGTATAAATTGAGGTCTTCTTCACTAATTGTTCGGTTAGTGAGCATAGTTGATTTAATCCAGTCGAATAACCCACCCCAATACGCTGTCCCAACCAATACAATTGGAAAGCGTGCAATCTTACCTGTTTGAATCAGGGTGATTGCTTCGAACAGCTCGTCCATCGTTCCAAAGCCTCCCGGTAGGACGATATAGCCCTGGGAATACTTCATGAACATGACCTTTCGAACAAAAAAATAATTGAATTCAAGTAACTTATCACGATCGATAAAGCGATTGTGAAATTGCTCGTGTGGTAATTCGATGTTCAATCCAACGGACTTTCCTCCGGCATTATAGGCGCCTTTGTTGGCCGCCTCCATGATGCCGGGACCACCACCCGAAATGACACCATATCCCCGTTCTGCGAGTAAACGCGCAATATCAACGGTCATTTCATAATACTTGTGGTCTTCGGCTGTTCTAGCAGATCCGAAGATCGAGACGCAAGGTCCGATTTTCGCTAGTTTTTCAAATCCGTCCACAAACTCAGCCATGATCTTAAAGATCTGCCAAGAATCTTTCACTTTTATTTCCTGCCACGTCTTGTTGGCGAAGGAGCGTCTGATTTTATCGTCTTTAGCCATAAATGTTTTTTAATTGCTTGTGGTGTTCTAATACCCCTGTAACACCAAGCGTAAGATAAGGTTTTATACGAAAACTTGGGCAGGTTGTCTCTAAATTTCGGGGTCTAAAAAACGAATTATTTAAAAAGTTTGTTGCGTAACTTTCTTTTTCCTAAATTTATGGTTATAAACCTTGTTGGAATAAAGAGAAACTTAAACCTTCCTCCAATGAACGTATTTTTAAAAGCGCTAGGAAATGTAACTTCAAGCGTGTTTTTATGAGCCGTATTCCCCCTAGGGAATGGTAGGTGTGGTCTTCGTGATCTGCTCAGCTTTATCGTCATGGTCAAATGATTTTTATGTTTCATAAAACCCCTACGCCAGTTATCTTCTTAGATGCTGGCGTAATTTTTTGTGTATAATTTTACTAATTTTGTACCATGGATTTTTCGTCGAAATTATTGGGGAACGCCGTTGACGAGTTCGCTAAACTTCCCGGGGTCGGAAAAAAGACGGCGTTGCGTTTGGTGTTGTATTTATTGAAACAACCGGATGGCGATGTCTTCCGCTTTACGGAATCACTCGAGAAACTTAAAAGAGAAATTAAATACTGCCGGACGTGCTTCAATATTTCTGACCTCCACACGTGTGAAATTTGTGTCTCTCCCAAACGAGACCATAGTTTGATTTGTGTGGTAGAGGATACGCGTGATGTAATGGCAATCGAAGGCACCCAACAGTTTAATGGTGTGTATCACGTCTTGGGCGGATTGATTTCTCCAATGGAAGGAGTAGGCCCATCGGATCTTAAAATTGACGCGTTGGTCGAGCGCGTTCGTGATCAAGAAGTAAAAGAAGTCATATTGGCCCTTAGCGCAACTATGGAAGGCGATACTACGATTTTTTATCTATATCGTAAACTGAGAGCATTTAATATTCAAGTCAGCACGATTGCTCGAGGTATCGCTTTTGGCGGGGAACTGGAGTATGTGGATGAAATTACTTTAGGTCGCTCGATAACAACACGTGTTCCTTATGAACGGAATGTAGGCTAAGACGTGTTCATTTTTCCGATAATCCAGTAGAAACCTAAACCAGATCCGATCAATAATAGGCCAGTTATTGTCCAAAGCGTTTGATACCCGTAATATTCTGCAGTATAGGTTCCAAGATAAGGTGAAAATATATTGGCGGTGGCGAATGCCAATGAGTTGAACCCCATGTAAGCTCCTTGTGTAGTGATGCTGGCACGTTGTATAGCGACTGTGGCACTGAAAGGCAATGTCAACATTTCGCCGGTCGATAGCACAAACATGGCTAAAAAAAGCCAAGCCATACCAAAATCACCGTTAAGCATCAGAAAGGAAATTCCGGTGATACCAGTACCCCATAACATAATCTGTTTGACCGAAAAACGATGTTCAACGATATGGACAAAAACCATTTCAAATAAAACGATTACAAAGCCGCTAAACCCAAGTAAAAGACCAATTTGATCGGAACTCATATGGTGTACCTCCTGGTAAAATAGGGGGAGGGTGCTGAGCAGTTGGAAGAAAGCCAACGAGAATAGACAACACAGTATATTGAAGATAATAAAGTGACCGTCGAGGTAGGCATTTCGGATGGGTTCTTTTGACTGAATTGTATTCTTCGGTTTAGTGTCTTGAGAAATAATATTACGCGGTTTCCGTTTACTGAAAAAGTATATAAAGACGATCGCAGCGGCAGCGGCAGCAATAGCGTTACCGTAGAAAATCCAATCGTAGGAGAATTTGGCTAAAAAGCCACCAAGTGCTGGACCAATGGAGAATCCCAAATTTATCGCCATGCGATTTAGCGAGTACGCCCTTGTGATGTTCTCGGGCTTAGCATATCGAGCAACGGACACCGAGTTTGCCGGTCGAAAAGTGTCGGCCACCAGTGACAAGGCAAAGAT
>JBQDCW010000004.1:0-186068 GCA_052092145.1 Sphingobacterium sp.
AAACACTCCTTAAGATTCTAAATTATCATGTCCACTTTTTGCTGACGATTTACACTTAACTAGCATATTGTGGAATCTCTCAAGTAAGTCCCAAAATTGCGCAATATTTAAGAAAGAAAAGGTAACGTAACTGTATTATTACCGTCTTGGTTTATTCAATCGAAACGGTGAGTTTCTCTGTTTTAAGAATTTTACGATAAACTTCCATTTCGGTGTAAGATCCTTCCAGCACAACACATTTCCCTTTGGTATGGACAGTCCATGCAATACGAGAGGCTTCTGATTCGGAATACTGCAGATAAAGCATCAAACAGTGGATAACATGTTCAAATGTGTTAATTTCGTCATTCCACAGGATAAGCCTATTTGACGTTTTAGTCGCGGCTAGGATTTCTTCGAGTGTGTAGGTTTCTTGTTCAACTTCAACGCCCATAAATACAAAAATAGCTTATTTTTCAAATATTTGCCTAATTTTAGTGCATTGTTTCTTAAGTTAAAACCTATGTTCCAGTCAAAAATAGCAGGCATCGGATATTATGTTCCCAAAAACGTCTATACAAACAACGATTTAACGCGGTTTATGGAGACCAGTGACGAATGGATTCAAGAACGCACCGGTATCAAAGAACGTCGGTTCGCGGATCGTCTTGGCGAGACTACCACGACTATGGGGTGTGAGGCCGCAAAAGTAGCGATCCAGCGCGCAGGAACGACTGCTGAAGAAATCGACTTTATTATTTTTGCCACTTTATCCCCAGACTATTATTTCCCAGGCTGTGGCGTTCTCTTGCAACGTCAAATGGGAATGAAAGAAATTGGAGCTCTGGATATTAGAAACCAATGTTCAGGCTTTATTTACGCCCTTTCTGTTGCCGATCAATTTATAAAAACCGGCATGTATAAAAACATCTTAGTCGTGGGGTCAGAAAAGCAATCTTTCGCACTTGATTTCTCGACACGCGGGAGAGCTGTATCGGTCATTTTCGGCGATGGGGCTGGCGCCATCGTTCTCCAACCCACAGAACTATCCGGTCAAGGTATTCTCAGCACCCACCTGCATTCCGATGGACAAGACGCCGAAAAATTGGCCATGTATTATCCAGGCTCATCTGGAGGCGAACTTTTGGAAGAAACCCCGAATTGGCCTGAACAGGAATTAGGCGGCATGTTCATGACCAAGGAGATGCTAGAAGGTGGAGCAGTATTCCCCTACATGGACGGGCAATCTGTATTCAAAAAAGCCGTTGTCAAATTCCCTGAAGTGATCCAAGAATCGTTGACTAAAAATGGAATGACGCTAGAAGATCTAGATCTATTGGTTCCCCATCAAGCCAACCTCAGGATTTCACAGTTTATTCAACAAAAACTAAACTTGAGAGATGATCAGGTATTTAATAACATTCAAAAATACGGCAATACGACTGCCGCTTCTGTCCCCATTGCACTGAGTGAAGCCTGGGAACAAGGCAAGGTGAAAGAAGGTGACCTAATATGTCTAGCTGCATTTGGAGCAGGCTTCACCTGGGGATCGGCGCTCATCCGATGGTAAAAAATTGGCCTTAATGTACAATAAGAGTCAATCGACAGGTCTCTCCGATTTATGGTCTATTTATCTTCCCCATTGGATGACCTAAACTTATTAACAGACGGACCTTTTCTCCTTTTAAATCCGGAACCGAAAATCCTATCCCAAAGTGCGGAGCTAACACCAAATCCCCGGTCCGGCTCAGCATAGTGATGGAGCATATGGTGGTCCTTTACCTTTTTAAACCAACCGGCTTTGAAATTTGCGTGGTGCATCGCATAGTGACACTCATCGTATATCAGATAGCCTAATAGGAATCCGCCAAAAAAAGCACCTAACTTAAATTCGGTAAAAAACAGACTGAATAAGAAGTAAATAATTAAAGCCATTGGAATACTAGCTGATAGCGGCATTACTAAGCGTAATCTATCTTTTGGAAAATCGTGGTGTACGCCATGAAAAATAAAATGAATCCGCTGCCCCCATTTCGACTTAGGTTCAAAGTGAAACACCCAGCGGTGCAAAATATACTCGGCTAAGGTCCAAAAAGCAAGACCAAAAATGTAGTAAAGTACAACGGTACCAACCGTTAGGCCACCAGGAACCAATGCTTTCCAAACAAAATAGATAATTACTGGTATCCAGAAAATCAAAGGCACGGTGTAGTGCACTTTTGTCAGAGACTCAAGAAAATCATTCTTAAACATTCTTGATGATTCTTCTGAGTTAGAAACGTACAATTTCTTAGCCATAACTTACAATTATTTCATTTACATGATGTTAGTAACGGTAACGTATAACATCGAGCGCTCGATGCTAAAACCCAGCATACAAATTTAGAGTTTTAAGGCCATGCTAATGGTAAAACCTAAAATTTTGACATTTATACGATAATAGTCAGATATATAAAAATAGCCAAAACATTTGAACAAACCTAGATAGAGAACTGATCCTACCTTCCTTTAAAGAAGCCTCTATACACAAAAAAACCGTCCTACGTGGCGTAGAACGGTCTCCCCTTATACAAAATACTTCTAGTTTAACCGTTCGAAAGCGCAGCTGCTCCAGACACGATCTCTGTGAGTTCGGTCGTAATTGCGGCTTGTCTCGCTTGATTATATGACAATTTGAGGTCTCGCAAAAGATCACCGGCATTTTCGGTGGCTTTGTCCATTGCTGTCATACGCGCACCATGCTCGGATGCATGGGAATCCAACAATGCTTTATAAAGCTGGATCTTAATCGACTTGGGAATCAATTCCTCAATAATCCGCTCCTTAGACGGCTCGATAATATAGTCCAATTCGACAGCGTCCTCGTCCTTCTTTTTTTCAGCCAGTAATGGTAAAATCTGCTCGGAGGTTAAAATTTGCACCCCGGCATTACGAAACTGATTGTAAACGACTTCAACACGGTCGATTTCTTCCTCACGGAATTGTTTCATAATCGAATCCGCGATTTGCGAAACATTTTCGAAATCAAGCTGATTGAAAACATCATTATAATTTCCCACGACCTTAAAGTCCCGCTTACTGAAGAAATCCTGTCCACGCTTACCTATCGCGGCAATACGGACATCACCACGGGCAAATTGATCTGCATATTTAGTCGCGATCAGATTGTTCGTGGTTTTGATTGCGTTCGCATTAAAAGCACCTGCCAGGCCTCTATTTGAGGTCACGACAACAATTAGCACTTTTTCGGGCACCCGATCCACTGTGTAAGGCGAATTATTTCCTTCAACGGCCCCAGATACTTCAGCCAGAATCTCTCTCAGCTTTGTCGCATACGGACGCAATTGAACAATCGCATTGGTAGCACGCTTCAATTTCGCCGCCGATACCATCTTCATTGCTTTGGTGATTTGTTGCGTTGAAGAGACCGAAGAAATACGATTTCTAACTTCTTTTAAATTTGCCATATGTAGTCAAATAGACTCGGAAGCCCTTGGGCTCTCCCCTGTCGAAATGAAGGTCGAACAATCTATCCAAACTTCTTCCGAATCTATAATTTTTTAATATTTAGAAGCTAACTCCTTAGCTACTTTTTCCAACACGTCGGTTAATTCATCGCTATACTTACCTGCTTTAAGGCCCGAAAGCACCTCCGGATGACGCTGCTCCAATTGCGTCAGATATTCCTCTTCAAATGCGCGCACTTGATTAACCGGAACATTTCTAAATAACCCCTTAGTACCCGCATATATAATCGCGATCTGCTTCTCAACAGCTACCGGCGAATACTGACCTTGTTTAAGAATTTCAACGTTACGAACCCCTTTGTCTATGACTGCTTTGGTTGCTGCGTCAAGATCAGAACCGAATTTAGAAAACGCTTCCAACTCTCTATACTGAGCCTGATCCAGTTTTAACGTACCCGACACCTTTCTCATGGATTTGATCTGCGCATTACCCCCGACCCTGGATACCGAAATACCCACATTAATAGCAGGGCGAACACCTGCATTGAACAGATTCGATTCCAAGAAAATTTGTCCATCGGTAATGGAAATCACGTTGGTTGGAATATAAGCTGAAACGTCACCCGCTTGTGTTTCGATAATCGGAAGTGCTGTTAAGGATCCTCCGCCCTTCACCTTATCCTTCAGAGCTTCCGGAAGATCATTCATACGACGAGCAATTTCGTCAGAGGCGTTGATCTTTGCCGCGCGCTCCAACAGACGAGAGTGCAAATAAAACACATCCCCTGGATACGCTTCACGACCTGGAGGTCTTCTCAATAAAAGAGACACCTCACGATAAGCCACTGCTTGCTTAGAAAGATCATCATAAATAATCAAAGCCGGGCGACCCGTGTCACGAAAATACTCCCCAATTGCAGCTCCTGCCATCGGCGCGTAGAATTGCATCGGTGCTGGATCAGCCGCAGATGCGGCAACGACAACCGTATACGGCATCGCTCCTTTTTCCTCTAATGTTCGAACGATATTGGCTACTGTAGAGTTTTTTTGTCCAACAGCAACATAGATACAGAATACGGGTTCACCTGCATCATAAAATTCTTTCTGATTGAGAATAGTATCGATACAAACTGCTGTTTTACCTGTTTGGCGATCGCCAATAACCAATTCACGTTGACCGCGGCCGATTGGAATCATCGCGTCTATCGCCTTAACTCCAGTCTGCAAAGGCTCGGTTACTGGTTGACGAAAAATAACACCAGGGGCTTTGCGTTCAATCGGCATTTCGAAAGTTTCACCAGTAATTGGTCCTTTCCCATCGATTGGCTGCCCAAGCGTATCCACTACCCGGCCCAACATGCCTTCACCTACATCGATCGAGGCAATCCGGTTCGTTCTTCTAATCGTGTCACCTTCTTTGATCTCATCGGAGGATCCTAGCAGAACCACACCTACATTATCTTCTTCTAAGTTTAGTACAATTCCTTGTAGTCCATTCTCAAATTCAACCAATTCACCGGATTGAACTTGCGTTAAGCCGTAAATACGTGCGATACCATCACCAACTTGCAATACGGTACCCACTTCCTCTAATTCGGCTTCGGACTTAAAGCCTGACAATTGCTCTCTAAGAATTGCCGAAACTTCATCTGGTCTTACCTCTATCATCGTTTTATTTGTATAAGGGGTTTTTGATTCTATTTTCTAAAACACGGGCAGGAGCGACTTAAACTCCTTGCAATTCGAAATGCCTCTCCAGCTTTCTCAATTTACCTAAAATACTGGCGTCGATCTGACGGTCACCTACTTTGACGATAAGCCCCCCGATCAAATTTTCATCAACGCTATTTGATAAAATTACAGTGGCATCCAACTGGCGAGCAATTTGACGGGTCAAAGCTTCCCTATTTTCGTCCGATAAAAGGACAGCAGAGGTCACCTCTGCTTTCACGATTCCTTTGACCTCGTTGTACTTCCGAATAAATTCCTCGACGGTACCGAAGATTAAATTTGCACGACCTTTACGGACCATAATATTAAAAAACGCAATGACCTCAGGACGAACTTTTCCGGCAAACAAACTGGCCAAAATCGCTTTCTTACGATCCATCTTGATGATCGGGTTTTTAAGCACTGCTTGAAGTTCGGTACTGGCCTTTAGCACAGTCAGCACGCCGTCCATGTCCGATTTGACTTCATCTAAACTACCGTGCTCCGTCGACAGGTCGATCAACGATTTGGCATACCTAGAAGCTACTTTAAATATTGACATAGTTTATCTATTTATCTGACCAGGCGCTTAACTTAACTTAATATCCTTTAACAGACCCGCTACCAGCGACTCCTGTTTGTTTTGGTCTTCAAACTCCTTTTCCAGGACTTTACGGGCAATCTCAAGCGATAGTTCAGAAACTTGATCCTTCACATCAGCAAGCGCACGAAGCTTTTGATCTTCAATTTCACGCTTAGCTTGCTCAATCATTTTATTGCCTTCACCTTGTGCAAACTCCTTGGCTTCGGTGACAATTTTATCTTTCAGTTGTTTTGCCTCTTTCAGAATCACATCGCGTTCCGCGCGAGCCTCCTTTAACAACTGCTCATTCTCATTGGTCAAACGTGCCATTTCCAACTTTGCCCTCTCGGCAGCTGCCAGCGCATCAGTGATGCCCTTCTCACGTTCTTCTAACGCGTTGACAATGGGCTTCCAGGCGAACTTCCCTAAAGCGAAAATAACAATCAATAAAATAATTGCCTGCCAAAAAAACAGCCCAAATGAGAAATCATGAATTAATGCGTCCATCTATATAACGAAATTTATGTAAGTGCTTGTTCTTCTTTTTTGTTAAGCACAGTCTACAACCAACCGTTGTAAACTGTGCTTGTACTTTTGATCGAGAGCAGTCTATTTACCCAATAGAAGGGCACCAAATGCTAGACCTTCTAAAAGTGCTCCGATAATGATCATCGCAGTTTGAATTTTTGAGGCAGCCTCCGGTTGGCGTGCGATAGCTTCCATTGCAGAACCACCGATTTTACCTAGACCAAGACCCGCACCGATTACGATCAAGCCTGCACCAATTAAATTGTACATAATAATAATATTAATTTATAAAAATTTAACAAAAAATTCGATTTAATGTGCGTGTTCCTCGATGGCCATCCCGATGAAAAGAGAGGACAACATCGTAAAGATAAACGCTTGCAAAAATGCTACTAACAATTCTAAAAAGAAAAGCAGCAACGTCAGAATAACCGAAACGCTCACCGAACCAACAACCGTCAATTGGCTTTGCAATACATAAACGATAGCAATAAGGCCCATTACAACCGTGTGTCCAGCGGTGATGTTCGCAAACAAACGAACCATTAAAGAGAACGGTTTGGTGAACAACCCTAAAACCTCAATAGGTGCTAATACAAGCTTGAATGGCACGGGCACGCCCGGCATCCAAAATATATGTTTCCAATAATCCTTATTCGCTTTAAAGTTGGTAATAAAGAACGTAAACAACGCCAAACAAAGCGTGACTGAAATATTACCCGTTACGTTCAACCCCAGTGGAGTTAAGCCCAAAACATTCAAGAGGAAGATAAGGAAAAACACCGATAATAGATAAGGCATAAACTCCTTATACCGATGTCCAATATTCGGCACAGCCATTTCATCACGAACGTATAAAACCAAAGGTTCCAGAGCGCTAGCAAAACCTTTCGGCACCGCATTAGGACCATTTTTATACGTTTTCGCTAAGCTTCCAAATGCAATAAACAGCAACACAGCGGCAAGGATCAATCCAAACACGTTTTTCGTAATCGAAAAGTCCCAAGGCTTTGCGTTACTTGGATAATGCTTCTGGTCATAAGTAATGGTGCCATTTGCATCGGTTTTATATATTTTCCCGTGATAGAGTTTGTAATAATTCCCCTCTTTCTCAACAACCGTTTCACCATAGTCAAATTCAGCAGCGGAAAACACCTTTAATCCGTTATCGATTAATATAACCGGTAACGGAAAGCCATAATTTTTACCGGTTTTAGAATTGTGAAAAAAGGTGAAGTAATAATCATCTTTCAAGTGGTGCGCAATATGCTCGTCTACCTCCTCTTGAGTGGATGTTTTTCCTTCGGACGCAGTCTCCGACGCATTCAAACAGAAAGGATTAACAGTAGACAGGAACACTACAAATAATAAAAGTACTTTCTTAAGACTCACCATTTTAGATAACGTTGAATTATGACAAATTTTGCGCAAAAATACAATTTTATTTGGCATATACCGCCATTTGCTCAAACTTTTTAATAAACTAGCCTAACTTCTCCGCTTCTTCCTGATTGACAATATAATAGGCAACGAAGGCGTCAAACAACAAATACACAAAAAAGACAACTAAAAAGTTAAGTTCAATAAAATCGTTCTCTAACAGATTGACACCGTCTGCGATATAAAAATAACTGGCTACCGCTTTTAACGTCATCCCGACGAGAAAGCCGAAACCAACTTGCTTTGGCATGGAAAAGTCAATCAAAAACAAAACAATTAACATCACCAGTGAGGCAATGGCACAAAAGGTGTACATCCCTAAAAGACTAAAATTCGTCCCGATCCACCAATGCTCCAGCTCTGCACTATTCAAAACAAAATAATGCAACCCAAAACACACCGATGAGATCAAAGTCAAACTTAGCCCCAGAAGAAGATATCTATTCATTCTTATTAATGTAATTTACCTGTCTAATAAACTGATAAAGTGATATACACACGCCTAGCATGGTCAGCCCTTTCATCCACCAGTCACCCTGTGCGTCATATTTCCCATCAAGCCAACTACCCAACCAGTAAAAGACATAAATTGTAACGCCCATTTGAAAAGGCATCGTTGTAAAAACGAGCCATTTGTTTACTTTCCTTTTGGATTTACGCTGTTTCAAAATACGACAAAAACGCTTGGCCACAAATATAGACAATTATCCACGCTGCGCCTCGTTAATCAAAACGTTTTTTATTCAATCAACAAACCATCAATGGCTGGTGATTTCAATAAATTTTTGGGCAATCCGGATGTGAGGGTAATCTACCTGAGATCCAAGTTGGTGTTTAATTTCACTTGCAGAAGCCTCCGGTTGCCCTTTCAATGCCTTGACTATTTTTTCTAACAAAGGTTGGTCAATGAGTTCCTCAGCATCTATTCCTGACCCAATGAAATGAATTAAATGCCCATAGATCGTTCCTGGAACCATATCCCTTGCCAGCGCAATTTCTGTAATATCCATACCATCCATAAACATATCAAACGAAACCTGCTTGGTGTCCGCATCAATCGGCTCCTTCTTGCCTTTTGGCAATTCGGAGACTGGTTTTTCCTTCGGTAAAATCGTATCCATTTCAACAGGCTCAGACTGCGTTAAAGCCGCTGCAATAATTTTACTGTGTTTCAATTGCTCTTCTTTCCGCTTACAGTCTACCAGCAACGATTCCAGTTCCGAAATATACTTTTTAGTTCGTTTACGGACTTTCCATTCCAAAATATGCGTTTTAAGAGGCGCTAGACATTCTTCATTAAACCGTGGCAGAAACCAATCCGAAGCCTTCTGAGATCGATCACAAATGGCGACGTAGTCCACTTCTCCCGAAACCCCCAAATATCGCTGCAATTGGGTCATAAACTTATTGGCCACCCCCTCCTGTTTCTTCAGCGCGTCATATAAAGGCGTTAAAAAAGCGAGTCGGTCTTTCTGGGTATCCGCTTTAACGTTCTTTTGCGCGTCCATTAAAGACTGCACCCCGTCCGATAAACTATTCCATCTGAAACTTCGCAGTAAAATCTGTCCTAAGTACTTCCTTTGTTCCTGGCGCAAAGTATGTTCTAAATCCTCCTCACTTTTCTTTGTACTGTGCATAAAGTCAACCACTCTAGCGTCCGTCCGAACAGCATGTGGTGATATTTTTGAGCGTAATACCATGCCCTTCAAACTTCTCATCCGGCTTAAGGCGACATACACTTGCCCGGCCGCAAACGAGGTCCCTGCATCGACTATAGCTTTATCAAAAGTAAGTCCTTGACTTTTATGTATCGTAATCGCCCAAGCAAGTCTCAAAGGGAATTGCGCAAACGTACCTAAGACCTGCTCTTCTATCTTATCTGTATTTTTATCATAAGCGTATCGAATGTTTTCCCAAGTTTCCCGTTTTACGCACACATCATCTTCAGCCTCCCCAAAAGTAACCGTAATTTCTTCGCCGGAGGAGCTGATTTCCTTTACCGTACCAATCTTACCATTGAAATATCGTCGTTCCTCTCCGCTATCGTTTTTAACAAACATGACTTGCGCGTCGATGCGCAGGCTCAAAATTTCCTCCACGGGGAACATATTCCGTTGAAATTCGTCTTTCACAACTGCGTTCAGACGATGCAATTTAGTGTCTAGTTCAGCTAATTTTTCTTCGTTAATCTGATCAGCAAGTCGATTATGGGACGTTAAAGTGACGTATTGCTCTCCTGTGGGAACCTGAAAATCAGCCCGATAATATTGATTTAACCCTTCCAAATCCTCCACACTGGTTTGGTTTTCTCTAATTTTATTGAGTAAACCAATAAAGTCCCCATCCTGTTGTCGATAAATTTTGTCCAATTCAATCAACACCGGAGGATCTTGTTTAAACACTTTGGCATCGAAAAAAAAGATACTTGAATACTGATCTTTCAACACCTGCCACTCGTGGTCTCGCGCAACAGGTGGCAATTGATAGAGGTCTCCTACAAACAGCACTTGCACACCGCCAAATGGTCGCATATCTCCACGCACCCCCTTGAGAATAACATCGATTGCATCCAACGTATCCGCCCTGACCATGGAAACCTCATCGATGACCAAAAGCTCCAATTCCTGGAGCAGACTTCTTCTGGCCTTGGTGAGTTTGATCGTGCTGAATAACCGATGCTTATTAAAAACAAATTGCTCGGCTTCGGACGTTCCCAAAGGATGATCTTCTACGAAAACACCAAAGGGCAGCCAAAATAGTGCATGTAAAGTGGTTCCACCAGCGTTCATAGCCGCCACCCCCGTAGGAGCGGTTATCGCCATTTTCTTATAACTATGTTCTTTTATATACTTCAGAAATGTAGTTTTTCCCGTCCCGGCTTTACCCGTCAAAAAGATTGGTTTTTGCGTTTGGTTAACAAACGCAACTGCCTGAGAAAAAATGGTATTTTGTTGATCCAACGACTTTGCCATAGCATGCTTATTTTCAGCAAATATAGTGGATTCAGGCCTGTGGACTTTAGTTTTTCCCTTGTTTTAATTCAAAAGATATACTATCTTCACCTGAGAAAACTTAATAACCATGGCTTATATAGATAAAAGTGAACTCTTTCAAGAAATCGAGACCGAACTCGCCCAACAGGAATTTAATATCGATAATGTAGATCAGACTAGACCCTGGGGAGGCTTCTTTGTTATCAGCGAAGAGCAGGCGCAAAAGTTCGCTGACGTTTATTTTGAGGGTCTGGATGTACAGGATCTGAAAATATCGGGGAGATTAAGCCCTAAAATACTAATTGTCGGGCCCAACAAAAGGCTTTCTTGGCAGTACCACCACAGACGTGCTGAAATTTGGCGTGTGGTCCATGGCGAAGTCGGAGTCGTCACCAGCCCGACGGATGATGAACATGAACTTAAAATTCTCAAGAAAGGAGATTCCATTCGCTTAACTCAAGGTGAACGGCATCGATTGGTTGGCTTAGATTCTTATGGTGTAGTCGCTGAAATTTGGCAACATACCGACGCATCCAACCCTTCTGATGAAGACGATATCGTCCGCGTACAAGACGACTTCGGACGGGGTCGATAAAATAATTTACTAACACGTTACGGCGGCACCCTTTGTGGTGCCGTTTTTATTGCGCGCGCATCGTTCGTCGATCTGGTTTCACTTAGCAGGCCGCTAAAAAGTAAACCAGGAGCTATTCAATGCGACCAAACTGTTCGAAAAACCAGTGTGCAAAAATTATAAACCGTACTTAACCGAAATGTCGAAATTCTTTTTTATATTTTTGCTATCGTCAATCAATTGGAGCTAGATATATGACAACATATAATGAAGATAGTATACGATCCCTGGATTGGAAAGAGCATATCCGTCTTAGACCCGGGATGTACATTGGAAAACTTGGAGACGGATCGGCTTACGATGATGGCATCTATGTGCTCCTGAAAGAAGTTGTCGACAACTCAATCGACGAATTTGTTATGGGGGCGGGGAAAACCATTGAAATCAGTGTCAATGAGAACAAGGTTAGTGTACGCGATTATGGCCGAGGCATCCCCATTGGATCCGTCGTCGATGTAGTTTCTAAAATTAACACCGGTGGGAAATACGACAGCAAGGCTTTCCAAAAGTCCGTTGGATTAAACGGAGTAGGTACTAAGGCCGTAAATGCCCTTTCCGGTCAGTTCACCGTACAGTCCTACAGACAGAACGTCACCCGAGTCGCTCAGTTTAGTAAAGGCGAATTGGTTAGCGATGAACAGAAGGAGACCACGCAACGCAACGGAACCGCGGTTACCTTCTACCCGGATGACAGTATCTTTAAAAACTACAAATATCGATCGGAGTTCGTTGAGAACATGATTTGGAATTATGTTTTCCTAAATTCAGGACTCACCATCGCTTTCAACGGGAAAAGGTTTATGTCCGAACACGGATTAAAGGACCTTTTGGAACGCAGCGTGGATACAGAAGGCATGCGGTATCCAATCATCCACCTTAAAGGCGAAGATATTGAGGTCGCACTAACACATGGTCAACAATATGGTGAGGAGTACTATTCATTCGTAAATGGACAGCATACTACCCAAGGGGGGACACACCAGGCAGCATTTCGAGAAGCGGTGGTTAAAACAGTACGTGAATTCTTCAAAAAAGAATTTGAAGCGGCTGACATTCGCGCTTCTATTATTGGCGCCATAGCGATCAAGGTGCAGGAACCTGTTTTTGAGTCACAAACCAAGACCAAACTGGGCTCACAGAGTATCGGACCGGAGGGGCCAACAGTACGAACGTTTATCAATGATTTCATCAAAAAATCCCTTGACGATTACCTGCATAAGAATTCGGCGACAGCAGACGCTCTGCTCAAACGAATCCTACAATCAGAAAGAGAGCGAAAAGATATTGCGGGAATCAAAAAACTCGCTAATGAACGCGCAAAAAAAGCCTCTTTACACAATAGAAAACTACGCGATTGTAAAATCCACTTCACAGACAAGCACGAACGAAGTCTAGAGACCACCTTATTCATTACCGAAGGAGATTCTGCTAGTGGCTCCATTACCAAATCTCGTGACGTCCAAACGCAAGCTGTTTTCAGTCTGAAGGGTAAGCCACTCAATTCTTACGGACTCACGAAAAAAATTGTATATGAGAACGAAGAGTTTAACCTCTTACACCATGCGCTCAATATTGAAGATGGTATTGAATCACTACGCTACAACAATATCGTTATCGCGACCGACGCAGATGTGGACGGCATGCACATTCGGCTCTTGATCATGACCTTTTTTCTCCAATTTTTCCCGGAACTAGTTAAGGCTGGACATGTTTCGATACTGCAGACCCCACTTTTTCGAGTGCGTAACAAAAAGGAAACTTTCTATTGTTATTCTGATCAGGAACGAATCGACGCCATTACTAAACTGGGCGGAAAACCGGAAATCACCAGGTTTAAGGGGCTTGGTGAGATCTCTCCCTCTGAGTTTGGACTATTTATTGGCCAAGACATGCGCCTTGACCCCGTAATTATCTCTAAAGAGAATAAACTTCCACAACTGCTGGAATATTACATGGGTAAAAACACGCCAAATCGCCAAGTTCATATCGTGAACAATCTTCGTGTAGAACTTGACACGGAAGAGGAGCTGATCAAACCTAAACCAGAGGACGAAAAAAACAACGCAACGATTCCAAGCGAAACGGAGATCATCGGGTAAGGGCAACGCCGGACACCGGCGCCCGCTATCGGCAAACCAAAGCAATGCCCAGGACGCCCCGTTCGCTATTGTTATGCTGAGCTGTAATCAAGGAGCTATCCCCGCACATCAGTCAACGATTATTATAAGGGCGGTGCATTTACTGCGTCTCAACAGGAGAGGGAATATCAATTGTCAACATGACAGGTCCTTTATCATATCCGCCCTCTCCATCAAAACGGTCTAGCATTAGAGCAGATTAAGACGTGAACTTTCTGAACTTACCAAAAATCCCCAGCGGTAATTTGGGTCCTTCAGTGGCCTGCAGGAACAACTCACCGATTTCTAAATTTTCAGCCTTGGGATAAGCAGCGCGAATAAGATTTTCCACAATCACTGAAGAAAATCCCAGCGAATAGGTGTTTAGAATAAGGAAATGTTCATCAGGATCTAGCAACTGCACAACATCCCGCATCATTTCCATGATATGATCCTCAAGTTTCCATTTCTCTCCTTTTGGGCCGTGACCGTAGGCCGGCGGATCCAATATAATACCATTGTATCGGTTCCCTCTTTTAAGTTCTCGTTTGACAAACTTAAGCGCGTCTTCAACCACCCAACGTATATCTCGAAGATTGGAGATTTCTTGGTTCTCGTTGGCCCAGGTCACCACTTGTCGAATCGAGTCCACGTGGGTCGTGTCCGCACCTGCCGCTTTGGCAATTAATGATGCGCCACCGGTGTAGGCAAACAAATTCAAAACCTTTGGTTTAGGATTTTTAAAGCGCTGGAGAGTTTCGGAAATATAATCCCAGTTAACCGCTTGCTCTGGGAAAACACCGACATGTTTAAAGGATGTTAATCCCAATCGCAATTGAATGTTTACCTCAGTATTGGCATACTCAACCTGCCAACGGTCGGGTATCTTTGTACCCTTTTTCACCCACTCACCGCTTGTCGCTGATCGACCTTTAAATCGAATATGATGGCGTTTATCCCATTCCGCGTCGGGCAATGCTTTCGGCCAAACGGCTTGAGGTTCCGGACGAATGAGTATAAGATGGCCGAATCGTTCCAATTTTTCAAAATTCCCACAATCGATTAGCTCGTAATCTTTCCAGTGACGTGGCGTCAACAGTTGTATTTGATTTTCGTAGTTCAAATTCTTTTTTCTGCAAATATATTAAGATTTCCAGGCTTCGCAATGGAGAGCGCAACTTGGTATCCAGACACGGTTATCCGTGGGCAATAATTTCCTGTCTATTCTATTTTTTGAGACTCTCCCGCGCAGCTTGCATCAACGGACTGGCAAAAACAAAATCTTTGAGCTCCTTATTTTCCGATTGCAACATGTCTTGGTTTGAACCTTCCCAGTACTTCTTTCCCTGATAAAGAAAGAGAATGTAATCTCCAATCCCCATCACCGAATTCATATCATGAGTGACCACCACGGTCGTACATTTATACTCTTCGGTTAAATCCTGTATAAGCTCATCAATCAGTATAGAAGTTGCGGGATCTAGCCCAGAGTTGGGTTCATCACAAAACAAATATTTGGGATTCATACTGATGGCACGAGCGATCCCAACTCTCTTCTTCATCCCACCCGATAATTCCGAGGGATACAGTTTGTTCTTCCCCGCCAAATTAACCCGCTCCAAACAAAAATTAGCCTGATCTATCTTCTCTGATTTGCTCATCTGGGTAAACATATCGAGTGTAAAAACGATGTTCTGCTCAACGGTCATCGAATCAAATAAGGCAGAATTTTGGAACAACATGCCAATCTCCTTCCGAATAGGGATTCGTTCTTCAAACCCCATCCGCGTAAACTCCTTTTTATCGAAAGAGACTTTTCCCTGCTCCGGTTGATGCAATCCAACGATACATTTTAACAAGGTACTCTTCCCCGAACCTGACCCTCCGATAATTAAGCTCACTCTGCCAGGCTCGAAACCTGCATCAATACCATCCAGCACAACGTTGTCCCCAAAAGCTTTATGTATATTTTTAATTTCGATCATACCTTCTATAGCATTAAGGACGTAATAATGTAATCACAGGCCAGTATGGCGATACAACCAATGACCACCGCTCGGGTGCCTGCCTGACCGACTTCAAGAGCGCCTCCTCGCACATAGAACCCTTTGTAAGCGGGAACGGTGGTTACAATAAATCCAAAAACGGTCGCTTTTACCATAGCAACGACTGTTGTAAAACCGTTAAACCCTCCGCGAATCCCCTCTATATAGTCATCCGGTGTAACAGCGCCTGATAATGCTCCTCCGATCAACCCTCCTGCTAACGCACAACCAATCGCAACAATAACAAGCGCAGGCACCATAATGACTCCCGCTATAATCTTGGGTAAAATGAGGTAACCTGCTGCATTGATGCCCATAATTTCCAGCGCATCGATCTGCTCAGTTACCCGCATTGATCCAATCTGAGAAGAAATAGATGACCCCACTTTCCCCATCAATACTAAAGCGGAGATCGTGGGACCTAATTCTAAAATATTGGAGTCCCGATTAATTTGCCCGATCACTGAGGTTGGAATAAGGTCCGACACCAACTGAAACGCGATCTGCATCGTCATGACAGCACCAATAAATGTAGAAATGATCACAATGAGACCGAGAGAACCCACACCAATTTCGGTCATTTCATGAAAAATCTCCTTCATATAAATCCGCCATTTTTCTGGTTTTCGGAAAACCTTTTTCAATAACAGGAGATATTCGCCAAAATAGTAAAATATCATAGGTGTTGTTCTTTAGTTTTTTGCCAAGCAGGTCATAACCACAACGCGCACCGGGCCATTTTATTTTTCTGGTTTCAAGATACAAATTATCAATGATTTTTTTTACCGACAAAACCAATTCATTTACCGAAAAAATGAAGTGCTCGACCTGTTTTCAATATTTTAATTTGTATTATCGCATTAGTTTTGCCTTAACGAAGCGAAAAAAAGATGAATAATAAAATTGCAACCGGCATCTGGCTAGTTTTTGCAGGCGTCGTATTCTTACTCCATAACTTCAAACTGATTGACTTCAATTTTGGGTCAATTTTAAACCTTTGGCCATTGCTTCTGGTTTCTATTGGCGTTAACCTACTCCTACAGAACCGTCAAAATGGCAAATATCTGGTCGTAATCTGCAACATTCTTTTATGCGTCTTCGTATTCTATCAGGGGATGAACAATGACCACCGGTCGAATACACCAAGTTGGACAAATACGAACAATAGTAAACACCAGGGCCCTTATAGCGAGCAGGTTTCTTATGATTGGAATGAAGAAATTCAGGCAGCCGAACTGACGCTCAGCGGTGGGGCATCAACCTACAGTTTTACAACGAGTTCGGATTCCTCCAAATTAATCGAAGCAAAAACAACCCAGCCCTCCGGTGCATTAAAACTGAAGTCTAGTGGTGACCATGAGGTTGCCCTGGAATTAACCTCTACTCGCCCCGATAGAGGAAAAAACACACCGATCAGCATCGATTTAAACCAGAAACCGACGTGGGACTTCATTTTCAACCTGGGTGCATCTTCCATTTCAGCTGACTTTCGTGAACTCCAGCTCGGCAGCATGGAACTCAATTCAGGAGCGAGCGCCATGACACTTCATCTTCCGGTTCCAAAAAATGGCGTTAGCACTATCGAGGTCAATACCGCTGCATCAAAAATCAAATTATACCTCCCTAAAGACACAGATTGCCGCGTGGAAACCGAAACGATTGTGTCGAACAACAAATACGAAGACGTTGATCTAGTGAACGGAAACGAACGGAAGAGCAGCGGGTATGATTCGGCGAGCAACAAATATGACATTAAGATCTCGGGCGCAGCAAATTCAGTGTCAATTTTACGGTATTAACTCTGAAAAATAGCTAACTTTGAGGTGATATGGAACGTAAGCATTCTAAAGCACTTGATGGCAGCTATTGTAATTCCAGAACTGAATATTCCCGCTTCCTGACCAGAGCAGTAGATATCGGGGGGATTCCTATGGGGGGTACCCATCCGATTCGGATACAAAGTATGACAACTGTCGACACCATGGACACCTTGGGGTCAATCGAGCAAACCATCAAAATGGTTGATGCAGGATGCGAGTATGTAAGAATTACAGCTCCTAGTATTAAAGAAGCTGAGAATCTAGCGCATATTAAGAAGGGATTGCAGGCCCGGGGATACACCGTACCGCTGGTAGCAGATATTCATTTTACACCCAATGCAGCAGAAGTCGCTGCCCGTATTGTTGAAAAAGTAAGAATCAATCCAGGCAACTATGCCGATAAGAAGAAATTCAATCAAATTGACTATACCGATGCGAGCTATCAGGCCGAATTAGAACGTATCTACCAAAAATTCTCGCCGCTTGTTAAAATCTGTAAAGAATACGGCACTGCGATGCGAATCGGCACCAACCATGGCTCGCTGTCCGATCGAATCATGAGTCGTTACGGAGATACACCCGAAGGGATGGTCGAATCTGCCTTGGAATTTATACGTATTTGTGAACAACTACATTACCACGACCTGGTGATATCCATGAAATCATCCAATCCTCAAGTCATGGTGCAGGCCTATCGTTTGTTAGTCGAAAAGATGGTAGCCGAGCAAATGAACTATCCGTTACATCTGGGTGTGACCGAAGCGGGTGATGGAGAGGATGGTCGGATTAAATCTGCCGTTGGGATCGGAACGCTGCTAGAAGATGGACTAGGCGACACGATTCGTGTTTCATTAACTGAAGAACCTGAAAAAGAAGCGCCCGTGGCTATTGCCTTGGTCAATCGATACAGCGCACGTTCGCTTGCGCTCGAGCACCATCTGTCGCCTGAAATTATTCGGATAGGCGATACAAAATCACCAATTCCTTACGAATCCAATGAAGTGAACGCATTTGTTGGCGGAGCCTTAGTTCCGCGAGTCGTGGTTGATATTTCAAAAGAAAACTTAAAAGATCCCTACATACTTCGGGCTGCGGGATACCGATACGATGCATTATTAGACAAATTCCATATGGGGGATCAATCGGTCGATTTCGTCTTTTTGGGCGATGCGCTACCGTCCTTCACCATGCCAGGCAACCTCAAGCAACTTTACAATTACAGTACATGGAAGGGATTAGAAAATACAACGAATATCCATCCCATCTATACCCTGAACGAATATAATCGGGCGAAAGATAAAGACCCCGTAATGAACTTGATTTATCTCGGCAATAAGGATTTACGATCTGAAGAATGCGCGAAATTGGTCTTGGACGAAACGCTTGTTTTTATACTGGAGACAGACCACGTATATGCCATGGCAGACCAACGTCAATTTTTCTCGAATTTAAGGGAAATTGGGATTACCCCACCCGTCATCATCAAACGGTCTTATCCTGCAGGTGATTTCTCTGGGCCTCTTGGCGATAGTATGAATCCCGAAGAACCACTATCTAAGCTCCAGCTTTATGCTGGCGCTGACTTTGGCGCACTGTTGATTGAAGGTCTAGGATCAGGAATCTGGATAGACTCCCCAGCCACCCCAGTGGACAACCTGGTGTCAATTTCTTTCGGAATTCTTCAAGCCACTCGTTCTCGTATTTCCAAAACCGAATACATCTCCTGCCCGAGCTGTGGAAGAACCCTTTTTGATCTTCAGGAAACAACCCAGATGATAAAAAGTAGAACCAGCCACCTTAAGGGGTTAAAAATTGGAATCATGGGATGCATCGTGAATGGGCCTGGTGAAATGGCTGACGCTGATTATGGGTACGTCGGTGCGGGCCCCAATAAAATCACACTTTACCGAGGAAAAGAAGCGGTAAAAAAGAATGTTTCCTCTTCCCAAGCCTTAGACGAGCTGATCGAAATTATCAAAGAAGATGGTCTTTGGATTGACGAAAACGACGGACAATTAATCGAAACGTAAACCGCAACCCGATCCCGATCAAACAGGGATTACTCCGCTACTTTCTGGAACCGCATGGTCGTAGCGTCATCCACAATTAATGTGAGCTCATTTTCATGCACACGGTGTACATTTACCTTAGACAAGGCTTGAAAAAACAGTGTTTCTCCATTTCCTTGGCAAGCCATCTTCGTCGATGCGACGGGGCCAAAGCTAATTTCTTTTCCCGCTATTGTCACTGACCCATTAAAGGAATTACACCCTCCTCGCCCATGTAATTTTTGGCTACCCTCTTCAAAAATAAGAGTAGGTTTTGCGTTCGGAAAAAGTTCATTAAACGGCTCTTCAGATCCCGCAATATAATTCAACTCCCAAGTTCCTCCTAAACTCTGGGCGCTATCAATAGCCTGGAATCGCGCTAAGACTTCCCCACCTCCTTTAGACAACGTCAACCTATCATCAACCAGCTCAAAGCGATTTGAATTGGCAAAGACGGCCGTTAATGCCCGATCTGTTTCCATATCATCACACGCCATCATGGTCGTGATACCCGGTTCAAACAAGATCTTATTTCTACCGGTTAACGAATAGGTACCGTTCAGTGTATTACAGCCACCTGTTGCTACATACCGAGTATCTTCGGTTAAAAACTCAAGATATGGCATTTTACCATTTAGTTCTCCCGATACGGGCTGACCATTCAATTCGACCAATTGCCATTTCTGATCTGCAATTTTAGAAAAATTAGCTCCTGTCGAATGCTTATTTCCTGCACAGCTTAGCATCGCCAAACTTAGCGCGAAAAATGCTAGTAAAATCCCCTGTTTCATATTTTCCATTTTTTATATCTGTAATGATACGTCAAAGTCCCCTGTAGTGCTACAGTCGCTAAAGATTACTTGTAAAAAGACAAATACCATGCTTATTTTCTATTTTGTCTATAGAAAAACTAAACATTCGAAATAAAACAGACTGAACGGGGCTTCTATTTATCATTCGTCCTCGTCTTTTTACGACGTTTTACTTATGTTTGTATCTAATTAAGAATTAATCTAAAAAACAGATTGGACAACTTAATCCTGTACATTCTCACACCTTTAATCATTTTTGCGTTCATTGCATTATTTACGCTTTTTGCCGTATATGCCGAACGCAAAATCGCGGGTTTTGTACAAGATCGGCTTGGCCCGATGGAAACCGGCAAGTTCGGTTTACTCCAAACTTTTGCTGACATCTTGAAGTTATTGCAGAAAGAATTTATATCGCCGAGTGCGGCCGATCGAGTTCTATTTGCAGTCGCTCCGGTTGTGATTTTTACCGCCGTGTTCATCGGATACAGTGTCATGCCCTGGGGTCCAAATTTAATTCCTGCTAACACGCACACAGGGCTCTTCTTCATTATGGCTGTGGTATCGATCGACGCCATTGGCATCTTGATGGCGGGATGGGGATCCAACAACAAATACTCTTTGTTAGGCGCGATCAGAGCGATCTCACAGATGATTTCCTACGAAATCCCAATCGGTCTGACCCTGATTGCAGCAGTGATGATTACCCAGACTTTGAACTTGGGAACGATCGCCCTCAATCAGGGGATCGGAGCAGAAAACGACATTTTCTTTCTGGGCATTTGGAAAATTAACGAGGTGGGTGGATTCTTAGCCTGGAATATCTTTCAGGCGCCACATCTGTTAATTGCCTATTTTATATTTTTTATAGCTTCTTTAGCAGAATGTAATCGAGCACCCTTTGATATTCCGGAGGCGGAAAGTGAACTGATCGGGGGCTATCACACAGAATACGGAGGCATACGTTTTGCCTTTATATTTTTAGCAGAGTACGCCATGATGTTCTTGGTCGCCATGCTGGGGACCGTCATTTTCTTAGGCGGTTGGAACTCCCCTCTCCCCAATATCGGCGGCATCAGATTGGCGGATTGGACTAGCGGTGCAATCTGGGGTGTTTTTTGGACGCTAAGCAAATCCTTATTCATTGTTGGCGTCCAAATATGGATACGATGGACCCTTCCAAGATTCCGAGCCGATCAGCTCATGACCTTATGTTGGAAGATACTGATTCCACTCGCCTTTATATGTATGACCATATCTGGATTGTGGAGAGTTTTAGTAATGATTTAATAGCAAGATGTTAAAAACGACAATACAGGGATTAATCACGGCAACCAAAGGCCTTCGTCTAACGGTAGGACACCTCTTTGGTGCCCGACGGCAACGACGGTCATTTGACATCAAACAGGAAAACTATTTTGATCAACAAGAAGGTGTCACTACCGTGCAATTCCCGAAGGTAAAAATGCCGATTCCAGAGGTCGCACGATATCAGTTAGACGTTGAAATCGACGATTGTATTGTTTGTGACCTTTGCGCAAAAGCTTGTCCAGTTGACTGCATTGATATACAGGCGATCAAATCGCCGCAAGCCATTGGTCATACCTCCGATGGGTCGGTGAAGCGTCTACATGCCGCTAAAT
Source organism: Sphingobacterium sp. (assembly GCA_052092145.1). Taxonomy (GTDB): domain Bacteria; phylum Bacteroidota; class Bacteroidia; order Sphingobacteriales; family Sphingobacteriaceae; genus Sphingobacterium. The sequence continues at coordinate 21,817 of JBQDCW010000004.1, forward strand.
TCGATATCGATATGGCGAAATGTATGTATTGTGGCCTTTGTACCGTCGTGTGTCCAACCGAATGCATCGTTATGACCGATCAATACGACAGGACAACCTCGAATCTGGCGGACCTGACCTATTCCTTTTCGGAACTAAACGACCAAGAGATTCAAGAACGTAAAGAGGAATGGACAAAACACCAAGCTGAAAAGGAGGCGGCAAAAAAGAAACCATGACTACTTTCGTTTTTTATGCTTTTGCAATCTTCACACTGGGGTCCGCGCTCGCTGTCGTGAGTTTGAAAAACACAGCCCGAGCGCTTTTTTTATTCTTTTTTGTGCTATTTGGTATGGCCGGCCTGTTTATCTTTTCATTGGCTGACTTTATTGCAATTACTCAAATCATGGTCTATGTAGGCGGCGTCCTAATCCTGATGATTTTCGCATTTATGCTGTCAAACAAAGAGTTACTGGCTTCCTTACAGGACAATTCCACCGGACTATTTTATATCCCCAACTGGCAATCCTTACTTTTAGCGGTGGGATTTCTTTTGGCGATGGGATATGGTATTCTGGAATGGAAAGAACTCCCAAAGTGGATTATAGATAACCAAAAAAACGGCGCAATTTTACAACCTGTCGACAACACCATCGAGCAATTGGGAATCCGATTTATGACCAAATACCTGTTACCGTTTGAAGTCATATCGGTCTTCCTATTGGCCGCATTGATTGGTGCTGCGCACCTATCCAGAAAGGAGGAACAACGATGATCGAATTAAACCATTTTCTATTTGTTTCAGCGGCCCTTTTTTGCATCGGGCTTTACGCTGTTTTAGCCAAAAAAAACGCGATAATGATCTTAGTAGGTATCGAATTTATTATCAATGCGGCCATTTTGAATTTGGTCGCCTTCAGTCGATTCGACCGGGCTGAATATGGCGGACAAATCTTTGCACTCTTCGCAATCGTATTAGCGGCAGCAGCCGTCGCCGTGGGACTGGCTATCATTCTTACGGTCTACCGTCGCCATAAAACAATAAATCCGGATCAAATTACCGAACTACGAGACTAATGAATGCTTTGCTAGACATATCGCCCCAAATAGGCAGTTTCCTCGTGGTGTTATTGCCGGTTTTGGCATTCCTTTATCAGGCCTGTATTGGCCGGTCGGCGCAATCGGGTGTTGTTCCCATAATCGCCATTTTCTTAAGCGCAATAATTAGTATTGGTGTTGTATTTCCGGCCATATGGAACCGTACAGAGGTTTCAACGGAATTTACTTGGTTCACCATCGGTCAATACACGATGGGCTTCGGTTTGCAGTTAAACAATCTATCCGTACTCATGCAACTGATCGTCTGTCTCATCGCCCTGCCTGTGCACATCTATTCGCGTCAATATATGAAGGGCGACTCGGGCATTCATCGATACTGGACCTATCTCAGTCTTTTTTGTGCAGCTATGCTCGGCTTGACCATTTCCAGCAATTTATTCATGATGTATTTGTTTTGGGAACTGGTCGGATTTGCGTCGTATCTATTGATTGGGTTTTGGTATGATAGAGACGCCGCTGTTCAAGCCAATAAAAAAGCGTTCATCGTGAACCGCATAGGCGATTTGGGGTTCTTGCTAGGCATCGCCTCTGTCTACAGCACCTACGGTTCGCTTAACCTCGTCGAACTTTTCGGTGACCAGGGGTTGGTCTATACCACCCAATTACACCAGGGCGCATGGCCGACCTTTACCGGTATCTGCTTTGTTATTGGGGCGATGGCTAAATCGGCTCAGTTCCCTTTGCACGTATGGCTACCAGACGCCATGGAGGGCCCAACTTCGGTCTCCTCGCTCATTCATGCGGCTACCATGGTCGCGGCTGGAATCTTCCTGTTGAGTACCGTTTTCCCGCTCTTTAACGAGACCGTATTAATATTTATCGCCATTATTGGTTGTCTGACAGCAGGTATCGCAGCCGCATTTGCCTTGGCGCAAAACGACATCAAGCGCATCCTGGCTTTTTCTACCGTCTCCCAGTTAGGCTACATGATGGCTGCTATAGGAATGGGAGCGTGGGATGCTGCCATGTTTCATTTAGCAACACATGCTTTCTTTAAATGTCTACTGTTTTTAGGAGCGGGCGCGATTATTCACGAAATGGTCCATTTGAAAACCAAACATCACCTGGACTTCGACCCGCAGAACATTAACAATATGGGTGGACTTCGCCAGTGGATGCCAAAAACCTTTGTTTTAATGACCGTGGCGTCTCTTGCATTAGCTGGATTTCCACTCACTTCAGGTTTTTTGTCAAAAGATGCCCTTTTGATTCATGCCTTCCAATGGGCGCTCAGTCAAGGTGGAATCACGCTGATGATACCCCTAGTACTTAGCCTAGTCAGTCTTCTGACCGCTTTCTATATCGGGCGATTAATGATCAAAGTATTTTTTGGAAAATTCCGAATCAGCTTGAATTCCCAAAGATTGTCCCTACAGGAGGCTGCCGCGGAAATGCTGATTCCCATGATTTTTCTGGCTGCAGGTAGTCTATTTTTCGGATTTTCGCTACACCCCTTATCGTACCAAGACGCTTTTATTTTGCAAGGCTTTGCGCACAATTCTATCGTCCCTGAAATCCATTTTCTTCATTGGTCGCTACCAATTGTCCTTACCATCGGAACGGTAATCACGTGGCTTATCGGATGGCGCTGGTATATTCTGCAAAGGTATCCGTTTAAAAAACCCAACAAATGGATTGAATGGTCCTACAATCAGGGGTATATCAATCAGCTATACGAAACAGTGATCACGAACAATATTTTGCGTTTAAGCGCATTTTCATTTTGGGCGGATAAGAACCTGGTTGACGGATGGGTTCATCTGAGTGCACGTTCGGTTCGTTTGCTATCAACAACAGCCGGTTGGATAGACCGATACGTAATAGACGGATTGGTCAACACGATCGCCGGATTGGTCTATTATATCGGCCACCTGCTTCGCTGGGCACAAAACGGAAGACTTCAAAACTATCTGGGGCTCGCTTTCACTATATTATTAATCGGAATCGTTTATTTGATCTTTAGATAAGATGGGTATATTATCCTTATTCATATTTTTACCGCTGCTTGCCATCATCATTATACTGCTTACGCCAACGCGTTTAGCAAACAGTATGAAGTTTGTCGCATTATTGACGACAATCCTCCAATTCTTGCTCGCAGGCTACCTATTAGGAAACTACGATACCGATACCACCGGCGCCTTCAATCAGGCTGAAGGCTATCAGTTCGTCGAACAACTGCCTTGGATTCGATTGGATTTAGGCAGCATTGGACAACTGGAAATCGACTATTTTATCGGCGTTGATGGTTTCTCGCTCCCGCTGCTCGCACTCAGCGCATTTGTTATGCTGATGGCTATTGGAGCATCTTGGAACATGGGTAAAAATCGAAAAGGATATTTTGCTTTGCTGATGTTACTCAACCTGGCCGTCATGGGCATATTCAGTGCGCTCGATTTCTTCTTGTTTTACATTTTTTACGAGGTGATGCTCTTTCCGCTGTACTTTCTCATCGGCATTTGGGGAGGTGCACGTCGGGAGTACGCTGCCATTAAATTTTTTATCTATACCCTACTGGGTTCGGTCTTTATGCTTTTGGTCATTGTTGGGCTTTATTTCTCGGTACAAAACCCAGAAACCGGCGCACACACCTTCAATATGCTCCATATGATGGATCCCAACAACTATGTTCCGGATTCATTTTTCGCCTGGGTAGGCAACACCCATGAGGTCTTTGGTATTCCCGCTCGGATGATCGGCTTTATCGTTTTGTTTGTTGCATTTGCCATTAAAATTCCAATCGTCCCACTACATACCTGGCTACCAGACGCACACGTTGAAGCACCGACTCCGGTCTCGATCATTTTAGCAGGAATTTTGTTAAAGATAGGAGGATACGGTATCCTGCGAATTTGCTTCGGCATCTTCCCCGACTCTACTGTTGAGGCCAATTGGTGGCTGGGATTAATCGGTATAATTTCGATTATTTACGGAGGGCTGAATGCCCTCGCTCAATCCGATCTTAAGCGTCTGATCGCTTATTCCTCCGTCTCTCATATGGGGTTTGTTCTTCTAGGCGTGGCCTCGCTAACACCAGAAGGGATAACCGGCGCAGTCTTCCAGATGCTGAGCCACGGATTTCTATCCGCCGCTTTATTTTTCTTGGTGGGTGTGATTTATGATCGCGTCCACGATCGGCATATCTACAATTTTCGCGGGTTGTCGGCCATCATGCCTCAATATACGGCCTATCTTGCTATTGCCTTTTTCGCCTCTTTGGGACTGCCTGGGTTTTCCGCATTTATCGGCGAGGCCTTCGTTATTATCGGCGCATTTAACGCCGAGAGTCTACAGACCGGAATCCCAAGATGGATGGCGATCTTCGGATCACTAGGGATATTGCTTAGTGCAATTTACTTTCTTTGGACGCTACAACGGATGTTTTTTGGCACGACACGGCTCAAGGGAGGTGAACCCTGGGCAACTGCCTTAGTGGACCTCACGTTTCGTGAAAAGCTGATCCTTACCCCCACTTTGGTCTTAGCCTTACTTTTGGGTGTTCAGCCCTCTTTAGTTTTTGAGTTAATGAATGGAACAGTTTTAAATTTGATGGATCTGATTTCACCTTATTTACACGGATAGACGGCATGGATGAATTTGCAATACATATCTCCGCAAACATTGATCAAATTATTGATTCAATTCCGTTATTGCGGGTGGAACTTACGCTCGCCTTCGCTTTTTTGCTCACGGTCGCCAGCAGCCTGTTATTTGATCCGCGGTGGAAACATACATCGTTCCTGGTTAGTAGCGCCGGAATTCTTATTGCTTTTATTGCGTTGCTGGCGCAGTATGGGCTAAACGATACGGGCTTTTTTGGGATGCTATTACTCGATTCAATGGCATTTTATACGCGGATGATTATTCTTTTGGCCTTGTTGATCGCTAACGTCTTCTTCTGGCAAGAGGTCATGCATCAAAAGGTCCGAACACGTGCGGGAGATCTTTACAGTGTTCTAATGGCATCGGGAGTAGGTCTTCTACTCTTAACGGTAACCACCCATTGGTTATTGGCTTTTATTGCAATAGAAATGGTCTCGATTTGTTCCTACATCATGGTAGGGTACTTTTCTGACAATAGAAAACAGGCAGAAGCCGCTATGAAGTACGCGCTATTTGGCTCAGCATGCTCGGCGATTATGCTTTATGGTTTATCACTCATTTATGGATTTACCGGGGAACTCGACTTTACCCAGCAGACGCACATTCAAGGCTTGATGCGGGCTCCCGACACGATGCTGAGTATTGCCTTTCTATTTGTATTTACAGGGATTGGTTTCAAACTCAGCTTTGTCCCTTTTCACCTATGGACGCCTGACGTCTACCAAGGTGCTCCGACCTCCGTGACCGCATACTTATCTACTGCTCCCAAAATTGGTGCAATCGTTCTATTTGCGAGACTATATTCTGCTTGGTCCTCGACTGACTTCTATTTTAGTGATCTCACCTATTACTTCCTCTCCGTAGTTGCGATTGGGACCATGCTTGTTGGAAATCTTATTGCGCTCAGACAAAATGACATCAAACGCATGATGGCCTATTCTTCTATCGGTCATACCGGTTTTCTACTGATGGCTCTTGTTGGTTATGCGCATGGACAGCAGGATATCTTGTTGTTCTATATCTTAATTTACACCTTAATGAACCTGGCTGCTTTTGCATTCATTGCGGTACTCGAAGCGCGTTTCGAAAGCACTGCCTTAAAAAGCTACACCGGTCAAGGGTATGCCCTTCCTGTACTTTTCACTTGTTTCGCCATCGTCGGCATATCACTTGTAGGTTTGCCACCAACAGCGGGGTTCGTCGGTAAACTTCTTGTATTTACAGATGTATTTCAGTGGTTTCAGTACACCAACGATCCAATCCTTTTATGGATGTTAATCGTAGGCGCCTTAACTTCGGTTATTTCACTATTCTATTATTTCAAGATTCCGCTTTACGCATTTTTAAGACAACCTAAGGAAAATTCCTCCAGTAATTCGCCACAAAGCACGAGCGTCTTGTACATCATCGGACTCTGCTTGACGGTCTTGCTAGTAGTACTTGGCCTTTTCCCCTCCCTTGTCCTGGACATCTTGGCAAACTAATTTGGACGGACAGCCTGAAGCTGTGCCCGCTGTGATTTTAGCGCAGGTGGTACCTTTATCAAGTCGAATTCCATATATTTGTATATGATTAGTCAGACGGCAAATTCCATTTTTCAACAAGTGATCGACGACTATCACGTTCACGACGAGATCGATCACCCTATTGACAACCCATTTGATCCAGGGAGCCTCGAGCATCTATTGTATCTGAAATGTTGGATTGACACTGCTCAATGGCACATGGAAGACGTGATTCGCAACCCCGAAATTGATAGCCAGGAAGGTCTGCAATGGAAGCGTCGAATTGATCGGCAAAACCAAGAAAGAACCGACACTGTGGAATATATTGACAGTTACTTTCTACAGCAATTCCTCGATATTGTTCCTGGTGGAGACGCTAAAATCAACACCGAAAGTCCAGCCTGGGCAATTGATCGACTTTCCATATTGGCTCTTAAAATATATCACATGCAACAGGAAACGACACGAACAGACGTTTCACAAACGCACCTGGGGAGTTGTCAAAACAAATTGGCAATATTGTTGGAGCAACGAAAGGACCTTTCAGAGAGTATTGACGAATTGCTTGCAGATATTCAATCAGGCAAGAAATACATGAAAGTCTATAGACAGATGAAAATGTATAACGACCCGGATCTCAACCCTGTATTGTATCGGGGGCAACAATAGCAAGGCAAATATGGAACGTATCCTAGTGACCCGATTTTCGGCCATGGGCGATGTAGCGATGGTCGCTTCAGTCTTATCGGAATTCCAAGAGCGTCATCAGGACACCGAAATCATTCTGGTATCTCGCGCTTTCTTTTCACCATTTTTTGATGAAATCCCCAGGTTGGTTTTTCACCCCTTTGATCCGAAAGGACCGCATCGTGGCGTATTGGGTCTCATCAAACTGTATAAAGAATTGAAAGTATACCAGTCCAATAAATTAGCGGACCTGCATAATAATCTACGCAGTCGATTCTTGAATTTCCTTTTCAAAAATTCTGGGTACCACGTCGAAGTCTTAAACAAAGGTCGAAAGGAGAAAAAAGCTTTAACCCGAAAAAGGGACAAAGTCTTCCGCGTCCTCAGGCATACATCCGAGCGTTACGCTGATGTCCTCAGAGCCTTAGGCTACCCCATCACACTCTCGCATACGATGCGCAAGCACTTTCGACTGATTCCCCAAGGAATGACGCCTATCCTGGCATCTGCCCAAAAAAAAGTAGGCATAGCGCCTTTCGCTCAACATCCGTATAAAGTTTTCCCGCTGAACAAAATGGAAAACGTCATTCGGTCTTTAAGCCAAGCAGGCGTCCGAGTGTTGTTTTTTGGTGGAGGTGATCGAGAGCGCCAAATCACCGAACAATGGGAAAAAGATTTTCCAGGCTCCGTATCCTTAATTGGAAAATACTCGTTGCGTGACGAGCTCGATATTATCGCGCATTTGGATTTAATGATTAGCATGGACAGCTCAGGGATGCATATGGCGTCCCTGATGGGCATTCCTTGCCTGTCCATCTGGGGCGCCACACATCCTTACGCTGGTTTCCTAGGATATGGACAAGCGATGGAAAATTGCATACAAGCCGACCATCCCACTCGACCCAGTTCTGTTTACGGGAACAAACCCTGCCTGTGTGATGGCATCGAGGCGATCAACCTGGTCGAAAGTGAAAGTATCATTAAATTACTGCTGAAAAAATTAAATTCCGAGTAGCGAAAGTATTACCTTTACTCGTCTAACCAATTATGGGGTAATCCGCAGTCAATTATCCACACACTTTATAAACTCACAATCCTAAGAAGAAACTGCGCAACGCATGGAAAAAATCTGTTTTTTAGTCTGTCAATACGGCCCAGAAGTCAACGGTGGCGCCGAATACCATTGTAAAATGCTGGCTGAAAGACTAGTCGATGAATACCAAGTGGACGTCATAACGACCAAAATTGTCAACTACAATACGTTCGAGCCCTTCTATAAGAATCAAATCGATTACCAAAACGGTGTTCGAATCCTTCGCTTTGATACCGCACCATTTCATCGGGAAACCCATGAGAAATGGAGAAACAAGTCAAAATTCAGTCGGAAGATTAGAAGAACATTATTTCGACTCGGACTGCTAAAGTCACTGGCCTCTATTTTCCCAAAATGGAGTTTGGGGCTTAAAAAAGAACGTTTAGCATTGCAAAGCCACGGATTCTATGCGCCGGATTCCTATGCATACTTGCGCCAGCATCAAGACGAATACAAGGCGATTATCAATTTTACTTACATGTTCCCGCACGCGGTGTTCTGTTCAAAAATTGCGCCTAAAAAAACGATTCTAATACCGACCTTACACGAAGAAAGCGAGGCGTTTCGCACGATCCAAACCCATCCATTCACCGAGGTGGGACATATTGCGTTTAACACCGAAGAGGAGAAGAATCTTGCCAATAATATCTTTGGCTCATCAATGGCAGAAAGCAGCATTCTCGCTGTCGGGGTCGAGACAGAATTTGAAACCACAGTGCCGTTCGATGTGGTCAAAGAAAAATTCAATATCAATTCGGCAAATTATCTTCATTTTTTTGGAAGAATCTGTGAGTCCAAAATGGAAAAGCTGATCCCCTGGTTTATCAACTATAAAGCGAAATATCCCAGCGACTTAAAGCTCGTGCTCACCGGACGAGCCTTTCAGGATAAAATTGATCACCCCGATTTGATTTATACCGGTTTTGTCAGTGATGAGGAGAAGGTAGCGCTGATAAAAAATGCGACATTGGTCGTGAATCCTTCCAAAAACGAAAGTCTTTCCCTTCTCCTTCTCGAGGCCATGAACCTTGGTAAAACGGTACTGGTCAATGGCCAGTCGGAGGTCATGAAAGGACATGCGATTAAGAGTGATTTTGCGACAGAATATTACCAGGATGAACACGACTTCCATCGTAAAATTCACAAGTATGTGACCAACCCCAGATTAATCGAGAGCAACGAAATCAGGGCTAAAAATTATGTGGAAACGTATTACAACTGGGACACCATTTTGCAAAAATTAAAAGACCTGATCGAACGAATGGGTAAAAGGGATTGAACCACTCGTTAATTCCGCGCACGCACGGAGGTCTCGGCATAGCCATTCAGACAGGCAATTCGCCCACTTTCACGTAATTCGACGATCGCTTGTTCATGTGTCTCTTCCTGTGCTCTGGATGCAAGCGGGTGAAAAATATGAAACTGAACACACCGTAACTTCACCTTTTTCCGTTGAACCCCTGCATTAACCATTCGGGTTGTGAATTCCTCATCCTCATGCCCCCAGCCTTGCAGATCATTATTGTAACCGTTCACCCGTATAAAATCCGCCTTCCAATAGGCGATATTACATCCTTTCACGTTCCCGCCTTTTCGTTCCTTTTTGGTTAATAACCACGACAGGCTAGGAATACGCAAGGTATTGAATCGGTGCTTTACCCCTTTTGAAAACACGTTTAAATCAATCTTTCGTTGTTTGAACAAACGGTCCACATACTCCTTTTCAATATGGCCTCGGGTACCACGAACGAAGCAGTTTTTTTCGGATACAGCGAGATGATCTTGAATAAAATATTTATTTAAAATAATATCACCGTCTATCTGCACGATATAATTGGTTTCTGCTTGAGCGATCGCTTTATTACGGATTTCGGCCAGCCTAAATCCGCGGTCTTCATGCCAGATATGTTTGATTTTTACCCGACCCATTGCGCGGTATTTTTCGATTACTTCACGCGTTTCATTTCCTGAGCCGTCATCGGCAAGCAATATCTCAGCCGGCAATACCTTTTGATACAGCACGCTTTTCAAACACAGGTCCAACGCCTCAGGCCAATTATAGGTGGAAATCAATAACGAACAGTTTTTCATAGCACAAGTGGATCCAAACGGATAGGTCTATTTGATATTTCTCGCTCCAAAAACCGAGCGTAGCGTTTTGGTAAAAGTAGTGATTTATTCAACAAATTGCATGCGCCTATGGAAATTCCAAATTCTCTTTGCTTTGGTTCTTAACAAATCAAATGGTAAACCCCAGCAATCTCCCACCCTCTTTTCAAGACCGGAAATTGTCCAGTCCTGCCTTTTGGGGTATAACTCCCTTTTCAGGAATTAAATGGAGATTGAATTGCGCTATGATTTTTCGCCATCGCTAGCAATATATTCTGTATTTTTGCCTACGATGCAACATATACACATTGAATACCGTATTAGAATGTATGGAGAGTAAAACGACTTTAATTATATCGACATATAACTGGCCGGAAGCACTTCATTTGTGTTTATTAAGTGTCAAAGCACAAACCCGACTACCTGATGAGATTATTATTGCTGACGATGGCTCTCAGCAAGGAACCAAGTCGTTAATCGAAGCCCTCATACCGGGTTTCCAGATACCCATTAAACATATTTGGCAAGATGATCTTGGTTTCCGAAAATCCAAAATCCTAAACAAGGCGTTTGCGATTGCACAGTACGACTATATTATTCAGATCGATGGCGATGTATTTCTTCACCGTGATTTCATCAAAGACCATATCAGCGCATCAAAGCCAAACTACCTACTCCAGGGCAGTAGAGTGATGCTTGGCGAGCGGTATTCCGAAGAAATCCTCCAGAAAGGGACACCACAATTTAGTGTGTTCTCACCAGGCAATAAAAGGGTAGAAAACGCTCTTCGAATTCCAATGCTATCTCAATACCTACTGGATCGTTATAGAAATCGTTATCCGATTTATTTTGCCCGCGGGGCGAACATGTCATTTTGGAAAGAGGATCTTTATGCCATCAATGGCTATAACGAATCCTACGAGGGCTGGGGACATGAAGACAGCGACCTCACGCTTCGTTTGATGAATTATGGCGTTAAAAAAGCGGTTGTCAAATTTGCAGCGGTTGTCTATCACCTACATCACAAAGAAAATAAGAAGCCCGACCAAGAACGTAAGAACAAGGCCATTATGGAACACACCCTCGCCAAAAAAATATATTGGGTTGAAGATGGGTTAAACAAATACCGCTAGCACAATGTCAAGAATTAAGCCCCGCACCGTGAGTATCATTGTTGCGACCTACAACTGGCCCGAAGCCTTAGCTCACGCCATCAAGTCTATTTTCATACAAGATAGACTGCCAGAGGAAATCCTGATCGCCGATGATGGATCGAATGCAATTACAGAATCTAAGATTGAAGAACTTCGTGCGGACTCCCCGATCCCCATTCGACGTATCTGGCATCCTGATCAGGGGTTTCGTTTAGCCGCCATCCGCAACAAAGCAATTGCAAGAGCACAATCCGACTATATCATCCAGATTGACGGCGATATCATTCTTGATCGGCATTTTATCTCGGATCATTTAAAAATGGTCGATCGAGGTTATTTCTTATGCGGAAGTAGAGTCTGGGTCTCTCGCGAACAAAGTGCCCAACTTTTAGACTTACCCCCCGGTTCAACGGTCAAGAAAGGGCAATTACCTACATCAAGCATTTTGAACAGTTTCCGAAACCATTGGTTAGCTGAAGTTCTAGCGGATCGCTATAAGAAGAATCAACCAACCGTGCTCCGAGGTTGCAATATGTCTTTTTGGAAAGCCGACCTAATGGCCGTCAATGGGTATAATGAATCCATACAGGGCTGGGGCAGCGAAGATGCAGAGTTGGCAATCAGACTGATCAATCACGGTGTAAAAAAACGGTTCTTAAAATTCTCGGCCGTTGCTTATCATCTGTATCATCAGGAAAACAGCAAGGCTCATTCCCAACAAAATGAGCAAATTTTAGAACAAACGATACAGCAAGGATCCACCTGGGCGGCCAACGGAATTGAAAAACCTCCCACCGAAGTCCATCCCTAAAATACGCTTCACGTTCACTTCATTCCACCTGAAGAGTCTCTCCTTGGTTTAGCCCCAAAAAAACGGAGTCTAACATCTCAAGCTCCATTTCTTCTGAATAATGGGTTCTTATCAAATGAACACCCTCTTCGCTTTTGGTTTGATAAAGGACCGAATCGTCCAATAATTGGTGAATACACTCCGCAAATTCCGCCGCATTGCACGCCACCAAGCAACCATTATTGACCTTATTGAACAAACCATCCACCCCCCTCCTGGTGGTAACCACCGGTAAGCCATAGGCTAACGATTCCAATACTTTAATTTTAATTCCAGTTCCAGAGATCATTGGACATACCGTAATCTTGCTACTGAGGTAATGGGCATCTAAATCCTCCACAACGCCAAGTTTATGGATCAGCGGATGGTCAGGCATTAACCGACAAATTTTCCCTATGACCGTAACGGTCACATCGCCTAATAAAGGAAGGACCTCGCTGAGGAACCAACGCATACTCTCTTCGTTATGCGGATTATCGCTCGCCACATATAAAATGTCGTGCTCAATGTGACGGTTGGCTGGCAAAGACCGTACGGGAAAAGAAATCGGCATCAGTTTGACGCGGTTGTTTAAAAACTGTTCAAAAATATAATGCTCCTCCACGGAGTAACTCCATACCTCATCGAATTCATCGAGTATGGCTAATTCCTCCGCAAACAATTTCCCGACGTTAGCCCCATTATTGTGGGTCACCAGGTGCTGTTTAGTTGCGAAGTCATGGGTGTCAATAATGGAATAACTCGAATTAATGACGCGTTGTAGACCACCCCACCATGCATAACTCACCAACGATATATCGTAATTTTCCTCGCCGATAGCATTTTTTAAACAGCCTTCAATATAAGGTGTACTGCTTTCTATTAGGGAACTAGGTCCCACAAATTTGCGTATCAATTTGGGAAGCTTATCGGTAAAGAAATAATTTAGATAGTCTTGCGCTTTGGGTGCACGGCGTGGGAGAATATGAAAGCGGATAGACGGGAATCTTCTTTGAAATTCTTCAACACTCCCTTCTTTCCACGACTCCAAAGACACAAAATCAACCTCAAGCCGCTCGCTATTGTTCTGAAAATAAGCGAGCAACTGTGCACACCGTGTCGTATTTCCTGCTTTGTCCCCGATGGGATCGTCGGGCATAAAGTAGAGAATTTTCTTTTTTACTTTATCCATTCCTTTGATTTAAGTTGATTGTAATGAACCAAGTTCATTATTCTCTAATACGGTGAAACTCGCAAAAACGTGCCACTGTAACAAAAAAACCTCGGTCGAATCAACTCGATCTATCGATTAATAAATTAAAATACAGCGGATTGATAGCGCGAATCATATCATCAAAATATTGATTAATACTAATCCTGCGTACTCGACGCCAGCTCGATATCGGTATAAATTTCGTCATAAAAAGATTAAATTTCCTTTTCTGCTCGATCCGGGCAATTTCATGACTTACCCAGGTGTCAAATTCTCGAGAACTGGAAGATTGCAGAAATCGCCGAAAAGCAGCGGATAACTGCGTCCAGTCCTCCGGGCTCAAAAATCGAACCATGTGGTCCTGAGCAAATTTAAGAATCTCACCAAACAACCAATTCTTTTGTTCCGCCGATAAAGGGAGGGCCATATAGCGAAGCTCAAAGGGTTCGTGCTGCATAAACAGGGCCAGATGCAATGCTTTTACGTCCCAGAGGTCATTTTTGCTATAAAAATCTTGCAGAATATTTAGCCAAGCAGGAATTTGAGCAAGAACCTTTTCGGCTTGAACGAGAATGACACGGTGATTCTGTTGGTCGTGCTGCCGATAGAAATAGTGTGCGCTTGGGTTAAAACCTATACGATTGGTCAAAGCAACCAGTTGATGAGAAAAAAGTCCATCTTCGCAGGGCTGTATTCCTTCGGGAAACCGGATATCCGGATAATCTCTCAAGAACGATAATCGCCAAAATTGTGCACAAGTTGGAAGGGCTGGAGGCTGAGGTAATCGTGCTTCGTAATATTCTCCCAACACCACCAAATCACAGTGACCTGAATGAGCCATCTGGTAGGAACTTCGCAAGAAGTTTAAATCTATCGTGTCGTCGGAATCCAAAAAAAACACATACTCACCACCGGCATATTCTAAACCAAGGTTCCGGGCCGCCGATACCCCTTTATTTTTCTGTTCCAGATACCGGACTCTCTCATCCGATTGTTCATAAAGTCGGCATATCTCACCCGATCGGTCGGTGGAGCCATCGTTAACAAGAATCACTTCAAACCCCGAAAAATCCTGACCCAACACGCTGTCAATCGCTTGGGCGACATATTTGTCCGCATTGTACACGGGAATTATAACAGAAACTCGCACTTGAATCGACGACATTTTTTAGTATTAAAATAAAAACACACTGCGTTTTTATTCAAAGATAATCATTTCTTAACTTGACTGTAATGGTACAACATTTAATAAGAAAAGATTCCTATTATTAGCTTAGCGTGATTAATTACACTCAAAAAAATGCTATCTTGTAGCATAACCAGTGACCAACAAAAAAATGAGAACGCTATACATTATCCGGCATGCAAAAGCCGAGGAACATCATCTCTCAAAAAGCGACTTTTACAGGAACTTGATTCCCAAAGGCCAAGAACGCGCTCATCGAATCGCTAACGTCTTGCAAGAATACCTACAGGTTGATGAGAACACTTTAGCGATCAGTTCGCCGGCCAATCGTGCTGCGCAAACCGCTGATATTTTTTGTGAAGCACTCCAGTTTCCCACCACTGCGATGGAACAAAATGGAGCGATTTATGATGCCCATTTCATGGACATTCTCGATGTCATTAACCAAGTTTCCGACCAATTTGATAAACTCCTGCTATTCGGTCATAACCCTGGGCTCTCGAATCTAGTGAACTATCTCAGTCATAGTGAGATCATTTTAGCGACCTCCAATGTCGCTATCCTACAGTTCGATCACAAGATCACCTTCTCGATGGTCTCTGGAGGAACAGCTAAACTAGGAGCTATACTGAAATAGTATTTCCCTTATCTACATTTTACCAATGGATTATTGTTGGGCAATTACCGCATCGGCGATAACATCATCCAAACCCGACCATTTCTCTCGTTCTTATTGAAATTCACGCCCCTAGGTTGATGCCCCCTAGCCATCTATTTTCTACAGGTTCGGTGATTCGATTTAAAAATTTTACCTTCGTACTATGGCAAACAAACTAGGGGACGAAAGTTCTCCATACCTGAGGCAGCACGCTAACAATCCCGTGCATTGGTCTCCATGGGGTGAGGAAGCCTTAGAAAAGGCAAAAGCGGAAAATAAGTTGATTATTGTCAGTATCGGCTACTCTGCTTGCCATTGGTGCCACGTGATGGAACGGGAGAGCTTTGAAAACCCGGCCGTCGCTGAAACGATGAATAAGCTCTTTGTCTCCATTAAAGTAGACCGGGAAGAACGCCCGGATATTGACCAGGTGTATATGATTGCCGTTCAGTTGATGACCAATGCGGGCGGTTGGCCGTTAAACTGTATTTGTCTACCGGATGGACGTCCCATCTATGGAGGAACCTATTTCAAACCCGAAGATTGGCAAAATACATTGCTTCAAATTGCGCGAATGTGGGAAGAACAACCGGAAATTGCCCTGGATTATGCTGAGCGTTTAACCCAAGGAATACATCAGGCTGAAAAGCTCCCCATTCAACCCATTCCCGAACAGTACCGTTTGAATGATATTTTAGCAATCGTGGACCCTTGGAAAGAGCGGTTTGACTCCCGGTCAGGAGGATATCACAGAGCTCCCAAATTCCCCTTGCCTAACAATTGGTTGTTTTTTCTAAAATATGGACAGTTAGCCGGAGAGCAAGAGGTTATTGATCAGGTGCACTTCACACTGGACCAAATGGCGAGTGGTGGTATTTATGATCAGATTGGTGGCGGGTTTTCTCGCTATTCAGTCGATCCGCACTGGCGGGTCCCCCATTTTGAAAAAATGCTGTACGACAATGCCCAATTGATTAGTCTCTATAGTGAGGCCTATCAACAAAGGCCAAAAGAGCGCTACCGACGCATTGTTACAGAAACAATTCAATGGGCGGAACGTGAAATGTTAGCCAAAAATGGTGGTTTTTACGCCGCACTGGATGCGGACAGCGAAGGTGTGGAAGGAAAATTCTACACCTTCGACCACGCAGAATTTGATGTTTTAGGGTCCGATGCGGATTTAGCACGAAATTACTTTCAAATTTCAGAAGATGGCAATTGGCCGGAAGAAAAAACCAATATCCCGATGGTCAACCTCCAGGACAACACCCTGATCGACCAAGCAGGTTTCGACGAAAAAGAATGGGAGGAATACGTACAGGAGATTAAACAAAAGTTACTTACTTATCGAGGCAATCGAGTCCGTCCTGGCTTAGACAACAAACAACTAACCGCCTGGAATGCGATGATGCTGAAAGGGCTAGTGGATGCCTATCGAGTATTCGGTATTCCCCACCATCTCCAGCTGGCGATCGGCGTGGCCCATTTCTTGAACGAGCACTGTACAAAAGAGGATCAACTCCTTCACCAGCCAGCGGATCAAAACCGACTCATACCCGGTTTTCTGGACGATTACGCGTTTTGCATGGAGGCCTATATTGCTCTTTATGAAGCGACATTTGACGAGAAATGGTGTTACAAAGCGCAGGCGTTAGGGGATCAAGCCCTTGAATTGTTTTACGATACGGACCAACAAACATTTTATTACACCAGCCACCACACCGAGGTGGTGATTGCTCGAAAAAGTGAGGTGATGGACAACGTCATTCCTTCTTCTTCCTCTACTATGGTTAGACAGCTTCACAAATTAGGGCTCCTGTTCGACCAAGCTAAGTACATCCAGATTGCCGAACAAACATTCGCCAACGTCTTTCCGCACATGAAAAGCTATGGGTCAGCGTACTCCAATTGGAGCATTCACCTGCTTGAAATGTCTTTCGGTATTTGGGAAATTATTATTTCCGGAACGCAATCCCTTTCCTGGAGAAAAGAACTCGATGAGGAATATATACCGAACAAATTAACATTGGGCGGAACAAAATCGACAATCCCTTTGTTAGAGCATAAAGTAGGTTTGGATTCAAAATCCTACCTTTGTAAAAATAAGACCTGCAGCCTTCCTATGCAGTCGGTTGCAGAATTATTGAAATTAATAAATATAGAACAGGGAAACACTCCCAAAAACTAACAAGAATGGCAGTAGAAAACAACAATGTTGTCACATTGAATTACAAACTTCACACGATCGAAGAAGGTGGAGAAAAAAACTTTGTAGAAGAAACGACAACTGAAAATCCGTTAACATTTCTATATGGTGTGGGTATGATGCTCCCCAAGTTCGAAGAGCAAATTTCTGGTTTAGACGCCGGTGACAAAAAGAACTTTGAATTGGAGGCACCCGACGCTTATGGAGAACGCGATGATCGAGCAATTGCACAGTTGCCAGCTGATATGTTTCAAGAAACTGGACTTCCCCCGGTAGGTGAAGTACTTCCTCTGCAAGACAACCAAGGAAATCAATTCCGTGCTGTAGTCGTTGAGGTAACACCAGAAGCAGTCGTAGCTGATCTGAACCATCCGATGGCAGGTAAAAAATTGAACTTTGATATCGAAATTATTGAAACTCGCGAAGCAACTCCAGAAGAGTTGTCTCAAGGACAGTCAGATGGAGCTGACGGTGAGGAAGCTCAGTAGATTATTGAAATGAACCAGAAGCACCGGAAATACCTAACCGGTGCTTTTTATTTTTAGCGTCCCTTAAACACTTTTTAAAATCATTTGATAGCCCGGAGCATTTCCCTTTTTCCCGGAGCACCAGGGGCTTTCTCAATCACAAAACCGAGTGCTTTCATTGCTCTTTTTAAATTCCCAGTGATCGCGTAGGTAACGAAAACACCGTCTGGTTTCATCAGCGAGGCAACATGATGTAGCGTTTCGGGCGTCCACATTTCAGGTTGATGGATCGCTGCAAACGCATCAAAAAAAACGACATCGAAACGTTCCTCAGTCGAGTATTCCATAATAGGTTGTACACCGATGCCGTATTGGACACGCTCATTGAGTGTGACACTTTCTGTTAAAGCCTGCGCATAGGTCTCCAAAAAAGAAAGCCATACATTGGATTCCACATAGTCTTGGTACCCCGAACTTGCTAACAATTCGAGTGGTAAAGGATCGACTTCAACACCTTTATAATGGCATGTAACACCGTTTTCGGTGCAATAATCGGCCGCCACCAGGAAGTTGAGACCAGTTCCAAAGCCAACCTCAAGAACCGAAACATCTTTTTCTTGGTGTAAGTCCAACCACAATTTTAGTCCCGACTCCAGAAAAACATGTTCACTTTCTCCCAGCGCACCATGTTTAGAATGATAATGCTCGCCCACCTTCTCATGGTAAAGGGTTTTCGATCCGTCTGCTGTATTAATGAATTCCATATCGTATTTTTAACAAAAATAAAAGAAAAACAAGTACTTTAGCTTGAACAACTTAGTTAGATGGACAATATCCTCAAAAATTACGGAAGCATCCTACTTCTTCTGCTCGGTATCTCACTTGGAAGTTTGGCCGGCGTGTTTTTTCCAGAGTCAGTCGATATACTCAAACCAATAGGTGATATTTTCCTGAATCTCCTTTTTGTATCCGTTATCCCACTACTCTTCTTTGCCATTTCCTCCTCAATTGCAAACATTGAAGATAACAAGCGTCTTGGAAGAACCATTGGCATCATGACCGCCGTGTTCATCGTCACGATCGTCATCGCGGCGATCGCAACAATCGCTGGCTTGTGGGTTTTCCCAGTAACCGCGACAACAGATGGCTCTACGCTGACTGAGGCTTTTGCAAGCAACTCCGAGGAAACCTGGGGGGATCGAATTGTCCGATTCCTGAGTGTCGATGAGTTCACGAATCTGCTCTCGAGACAAAACATATTGGCCTTTGTCATTTTTTCTCTCTTAGTGGGTATGGCGACCAGACGATCAGCTGCGGCAGGAGCCAAATTCACTGAGTTTTTAAACGCCGGCAATAAGGTAATGGAAAACCTCCTTATTCTAATCATGAAAGCAGGTCCTATTGGGCTTGGCGCTTACTTCGCTTATCAAGTCAAAACCTTAGGTCCCGAGCTTTTTGGTTTTTATGCAAAACCCCTAGCCTTTTATTATGTCTTCGGCATCTTTTTCTTTTTCATATTTTCTAGTCTGTATGCCTTTGTGGCGCGAGGGTCTTTGGGAATACGATCCTATTGGAAACATAATATTTCGCCATCGCTCACTGCATTGAGCACCTGCAGTAGCTTGGCCACGTTGCCGGCCAATTTACTCGCTGCCAATAAAATGGGGATTCCCAAGGAGATCTCCAGTGTCGTAATTCCGCTGGGTAATACCTTGTATAAAAATGGTTCTTCTATTTCATCGATCCTTAAAATATACGTGGCATTCTCGATATTGGGATGGAATTTTTTCGAACCTACAACTTTAATTACAGCAGTCGGTATCACCATTTTGGTATCCATGGTCGCAGGCGGCATCCCCAATGGTGGTTTTATTGGCGAAATGCTGATGATTTCTATTTATGGCATCCCCAACGAAGCAGTACCTGCTATATTAATCCTAGGGGCATTAGTTGACCCGCTAGCAACGGTCCTCAATGCGACAGGAGACAATGTTGCTGCGATGCTCGTGACGCGATTTTCTAAAGAAAAATTCAGTCTCGATCAAGCAGAAGCTTGAGTCCATGATCGAATCGGATAGACGCTAGATACTGCCCGAGATGGGAAGGTGGCTAAGTCATAGACTTTTGCCAGCCGGGTAGGTAACAGCGTCTATTTTAACCAGAAATCAATAATATCAAGAACAGAACAGCCTGAAAAACAAGTCTATACAAAATAGAACGCGCCTATGTTAGAATAATTCTAAATAAGGGTAAATCTTTGACAAATTCATTCCTTGGAGTAGTATTTCGTAATTTTGTGCTCAGTTAATTTTATTTCGAGGTGAAACATGAAGAAAAGTTCGATTATTCTAATTGTCATTATTGCGATAGCAATCGCCATGATAATGGTCATCTACACGGACTCTAGTACCTATTCGACGTTTTCTGAAGCAAAAGACAAGGAAACAGAGCTTTACGTGGTGGGCGTCCTTAATAAGGAAAAAGATTTGTTATATGATCCTGTGACAGATGCCAATCATTTCTCCTTTTTTATGTACGACAATGATAGCACCGAATGTCAAGTGGTCTTCAATGGATCCAAACCACAGGACATTGAACGTTCCGAACAAATTGTCTTAACAGGAAAAATGGAAGGCGAGGTATTCCATGCTAGTAAAATCTTGATGAAATGTCCTTCCAAATACAATCAAGATGAGATGGAAATCATTGAAACCCACTCAATACCGACAACGGCATCAGTAAATTAATTCTCAAGTTACTTTAGTATTTATGGACGTAAACTACGTTGGAGAGAACTTGCTACCTGGTCAAATTGGACAATTTTTTGTCGTTTTGTCTTTTGGAGCAGCTCTATTATCTTTCATTTCTTATGTCTTTGCGACAAAATTTCCGGAAGAGAAATCTTGGAAAAAAATTGGAAGGATCGGTTTTTGGCTAAACGCGTCCTCGATCGTGGTCATCGGCTCGGTTCTATTTTACATTATCTATAGTCATCTTTTTGAATACCACTACGCCTACGCCCACTCCTCGATGACCCTTCCGACCCACTACATTATTTCCTCATTCTGGGAAGGCCAAGAAGGCAGCTTCTGGCTGTGGATGTTCTGGCAGGTAGTGATCGGAATTATTCTTATTTTTAAAGCTAAATCCTGGGAAAGCCCGGTGATGACCTTCGTCATGCTTTGCCAAGTTTTCCTGGCCTCTATGCTCTTGGGCATCGAGGTTTTCGGTATTCGTATAGGCAGTTCACCTTTTATTCTATTGCGGGAAGCGCTACAATGGCCTATTTTCAGTGACCCCAATTATCTCTCGTTAATCCGCGACGGGAGAGGTTTGAACCCGTTGCTCCAAAATTATTGGATGGTGATTCACCCGCCTACCTTGTTTTTAGGCTTTGCCGCGATGATCGTGCCGTTCGCTTATGCGGCAGCAGGATTATGGCAGAGACGTTATAAGGAATGGATTACCCCAGGATTACCCTGGGCTTTGTTTGCCGTGATGATTCTAGGTGCAGGGATTATCATGGGATCTTTTTGGGCTTATGAAGCACTCAATTTTGGTGGATTTTGGGCTTGGGATCCGGTAGAAAATGTATCGATTATTCCTTGGTTGACGCTAATTGCAGCGGTCCACGTCATGGTCGCTTTTAAGAACACAGGGCATGCTTACTTCACTGCAGTTTTTCTCAGTCTAATGAGTTTTATCCTGGTCATCTATGCCTCCTTCTTAACCCGAAGTGGTATTTTGGGTGAAACCTCAGTTCACTCCTTTACCAGTCTAGGCATGTCCGGACAGCTCATTATATTCAATATAGCTTTCCTTCTGATCATGATCGTCCTTTTGGTGATCCGCCGAAAAGACATGCCATCAACAAAAAAAGAGGAAGATATTTATTCGCGGGAATTCTGGCTATTTATCGGAGCTCTAGTCTTGACCGTGGCCTGTGTACAGATGATAGCAACAACCTCTATTCCGGTATTTAATGCTATTTTCGGCACCAAGGTTGCCCCACCAATCGACCCGATCTCCCATTATAATAAATGGCAAGGCGCGTTTGCGGTGGTGGTCATGCTGCTGACTGCTTTTACTCAAT
The DNA here is from genome assembly GCA_052092145.1 of Sphingobacterium sp. Taxonomy (GTDB): domain Bacteria; phylum Bacteroidota; class Bacteroidia; order Sphingobacteriales; family Sphingobacteriaceae; genus Sphingobacterium. The sequence continues at coordinate 43,718 of JBQDCW010000004.1, forward strand.
TCCTAAAATACAAAAAATCAGATGCCAAAAAGTTCTGGGCGGCGACGCTCGCATCTTTCTTATTTGCCGTGATTATTTCTGCCGTGATTATCTATTTCACGCATATCTACAGCAACGTCATGTATATCTTAATCACCCTGGCGGCTGTATTCTGTATCTTGGCTAATTTGAGAGTTTTAGGGGATTCATTCAAAGGCAAATGGCGGCTATCCGGTTCGGCTGTCTCTCATATTGGCTTTGGATTGCTACTCATTGGTGCTTTGATTGCCGCGGCGACCAATGAAGTGGTTTCTGTTAATAACAGCAATTATATTGCTGTTGCAGGATTTGATGAAGTAGAAAAACCCGGTGACAACCTCTTTCTCACCGAGAACGAGCCGGTTCAGATGGGGGATTACCGCATCACCTATGTTGGCGATAGCGTCGCCTCACCGAATGTTTTCTATAAGATACTATACGAAGAAATTGACGAGGAAAGCGGACAGGTTAAAAGCTCTTTTATTCTAAAGCCTTTCGCGCAGAATAACCCACAAATGGGTGGGCTTATAGGAACACCCGGCACGAAACACTTCCTGACCCACGATATTTATACGCTGATTACCGCCGCGGCATCCGATTCTCATGCCGCGATGCAAGGTGACGAACAGAGCGAGGGGTCTGGTTTCGAGCAATTCGACGAACCTGCAACCTATCTGGTCAATATTGGCGATACACTGCGCTATCGAAATGGATACTATACAATCGAAGGTATTAATAGAGATGCTACCCTGGAAAACATGCCGGTAGCCGACGAGGATATCCTAGTTGGTCTGCAAATCAAGGTTTTTCCAGCCGATGGCAGTGAGCATTCGGTCGAACCGGTGTTCTTAATCAAAGGTGGAAATACGTTTGATTTTTACAAGGACGTGGAAGACCAAGGACTACGCTTTAGGTTCACTAAGATTCTTCCTGAGGAAAACAAACTAGAATTAATGACCTATCAACAACCCCTTCCTGAAAAGAAATGGGTTGTTTTTAAAGCCATTAAATTCCCTTACATTAACTTCTTTTGGTGTGGTACCATTGTCATGACCGTCGGGTTCTGCATGGCGATCTATCGCCGAGTAAAAGATGGACGACGGGCCTCGACTAAAAATACGGCGTAATGAGAGTGGTCCTGATCGGCAGCGGCAACTTAGCGACCCAACTGGGGCATGCTTTTCGCCAATCGGGTGACCAAGTTGTGCAGGTATGGAGCCGTTCGACTGTCCACGCAAATGTCTTGGCTGACCAACTATCGGCTAAGGCAACAAGTGATTGGAATGAAGTGGATACTGATGCCGATTTATATCTTTTACTCCTCGCAGATGCCGCCATCCAAGAGGCGGCACACCATTTACGCCGCTTAAGTATCCAGCAGCTCGTATTACACTGTTCCGGCGCGACCGATTTACAAACCATCTCCAATTTTGCAAATTACGGCGTCCTTTATCCCGTACAATCCTTTTCAAAGGACATCCCCGTCGATTTTCGGCACATCCCGCTAGGCATTGAAGCCAATAGCTCGAAAACACTCGATCGGTTGAGAACAATAGCCCATAAGCTATCCGATCACATTTTTGATTGCAACAGCGAACAACGCTTAGCGTTACATGTATCGGCGGTATTTGTCAATAATTTTAGCAACGCGCTTTTTCAGATTTCCTACGACCTTTTGACGCGACATCACCTCCCGTTTGAACTTTTAACCCCTATTCTACAAGAAACTGCCAATAAGGCACGACAGCATATTCCTATCCATGTGCAAACCGGTCCAGCTGTCAGGGACGATCAGCCGACTCTTGACAAGCATTTAAAGTTTCTTAGCTCTGACCCGGATTGGCAACTTATTTACCAAAAAATATCGGATCTGATTAGCAAAAGGAAAGCGAATAATTCGTAACATTACCAAATTGGTAAAACTCTTAACTTCTTCACAAATGTTTCGTTATCAGTGGTGAACTTGCTAATTTTGCATGAATAACCAGTTAAACGGGTCGGCCAATACAATGGCACATTTATAGCGGCCCCTTACGGTGAAGATTGTTGTTTATAGATAAAGCATAAGACTGTATCATGCAAGTAAGAAAACTCATTTTAGGGCTCATCCTCATTATCAACCTGATCATCTTCTCCTTTGGCGTGATTTTCACGACGAGTTGGTTCTGGTTACTGCTCATCCCGTTCCCACTTTTGGTGGTCGCCCTCTACCATAGCTTCCAAACTAAACACGCTATTTTGAGGAACTATCCCGTTGTCGGATATTTCCGCTATTTTTTCGAATCTATTCGTCCTGAATTAAGACAATATTTTTGGGAGTCCGATACTGATGGACGACCATTTAATCGGCGTCAACGCTCCATTGTTTATCAGCGTGCAAAAAATCAACGTGAGACCGTTGCCTTCGGTATGCAGACTGATCCGCAAACCATCGGAAACGAATGGGGCGCTCACAGCATATTCCCTATACATATCGAGGACCATAACCTGCGAACAATGGTGGGGAATCATCAGTGTAAGCAACCGTACAGTCTTAGTGTGTTTAATATATCGGCCATGAGTTATGGTGCATTGAGTAGAACAGCCATCACCGCGCTTAACAAGGGTGCTGCGTTGCAAAATTTTGCGCACAACACCGGTGAAGGGGGCATTAGCCAGTATCATATCAACGGGGGCGATTTGATATGGCAAGTAGGAACCGGTTATTTCGGATGCCGGGACGAAAACGGTTATTTCGAACCCAATCTATTCCGAGAAAAAGCGACCAGGCCTTATGTTAAAATGATCGAACTGAAATTATCACAGGGTGCAAAACCGGGTCATGGAGGTATTCTTCCTGCCGCGAAAAACACACCCGAAGTTGCCTCTATTCGCCACGTAGTGCCTGGAACCGACGTCATGTCACCCCCTGCTCACAGTGCGTTCAAGACGCCTCTGGAAATGATGTATTTTCTACAAAAAATGCGTGAGCTTTCAGATTATAAACCCATTGGATTCAAGATTTGTATTGGCGATAAACAGGAGTTTATTGACATTTGTCAAGCCATGCAAGAAACCCAAATTACGCCTGACTTTATCTCGATCGATGGCTCTGAAGGTGGGACGGGCGCGGCACCGCTGGAATTCACAGACAACCTGGGCATGCCACTCTACGATGCGCTGGCATTCGTCACCACTACGCTGATTAATTTCGGTCTGAAAAAGCACATCAAGTTGATCGTCGCGAGCCGGATTGTCACCGGGTTCGATATTTTGAAAGTAATTGCATTGGGGGCAGATGCTTGCTATAGTGCACGCGGAATGATGTTTGCATTGGGCTGTATTCAGGCCTTGAGATGTAACGAAGACGTCTGCCCGGTAGGCGTCGCCACCCAAAGACCGCATCTTTATAAGGGATTGGATGTCGAGGACAAGTATGTGCGGGTAGCACAGTTTCATCGTAACACGTTGCGCGCAACTGTGGAAATGATGGAAGCCTGTGGTTTCAACAGCTTGGATGAAGTATCTGCGGATAGCTTTTTCCGTAAGGTCGACAGCCAAAACACCTTGAGCTTTCAAGACATCTATTTCAGAGGAACTGGCAAATTGGTCAATAACCGCAGTGACTTCGCCCCCGAGGTCTTTGACTGAATGCGCCAACCAAAAGCTGAATAACAGCCCGCAATCTGTACGTGCAGTCCATGACACCGTACGCCATAGCCCGTTAGCCAGCGGGGCTTAGAAGCCCCGCATCTACTTAATATTGGAAAAGACGGTCTCCAAAAGTTCCTGAGCTTGAAGCATAGATCGCGCATCAACTCCCTGTACAGCTTCCGAAATTGTTTTTTCTGCTTGGAGCATACACCGTTCCTTAATTTCTCGTCCTCGTGGTGTTAGGTAGATTTTATTAGCTCGCTTATCGTCCGGACAGCAAGCGCGCACCAACAGCTCTTGTTTTTCAAGGTTGGAGATAAGTCTAGAAATACTTGGCTTATCGCGATAGGTCAACGTAGCCAAGTCTTGCTGACTTAAACCCTCCGTCTCCCAGAGAAAATACATAACACTCCACTGCTCAGCGGTAATATTCAATCCGCTCTCTTTAAAATTTCGTTGAAGCCTCCGTGCGATCGCAGTAGACACTCGTCCGGTCAAAAAATTATAAAACTCATCAGCAAAGTTTGGGTCATCAATCATAATAAGGCTATTTTGGCTGTTAGTTGTTGATGCAATTAAACCAATTAAGTTTGTAATAGCAAATATAATTCGCGTGCAACACCCTCTTCTATAAGAAATTTTCGCTATTTTTAGCCTATGGAGAATCCAATAGGTATCATACTATTAATCATTGCTGGCGTGATCTATAAGGTTTACCAGGGGTATAAGGAAGAGCAAGAAAAGGCGAAGAAAAGGATGGAAAAGCTGAAAAGAAAGGTTCCTGCTGGCACTACAGTCGTTCGGGAAAACGCCTCTCGAACACCCAGAACTTCTCCCATTCCTTCTGTTAAACCTGACCCTGTCTTGAGTAGACCCTCGCGGGATTACCCCGAGTTTGAATTGCCTACACCCGTCCAATCGGAACGGCATACCTCCCCGCCCAAATACAAGCGACCAGAAAAACGTAGAGACAGCACCCCGACTACGAAAAAAGCACTGGAAATAGTAGAAACTTCTGACCAGCTATACGACTCAAATCGTCCTGAATTTGATTTGCGACAAGCAATCATCCAAGAAGCTATTTTGAATAGACCGTATATCAATTAGATTGGTTCGGAACGTCTACTTACAGCAGCTTGAAAGCATCTTGGTCCTGTAAAAAAGAAAAACGCTGCCGATTTTCCTCCAGATCCTTTGGGTACAAGGTAAAGGTGTATAAATCTTCGTCCTCGGGCTTATAATACACGACGTCTCCGTTGGGGGAGATACACATCGAGCCACCAGAATAGTACACCTCATTTCCGTCATGCCCAACGCGGTTAACCCCCACGACAAACGACTGATTTTCTATTGCACGGGCAGGAATCAAAGCGCGCCAATGGCCTGATCGTTTATCCGGCCAACTTGCCGTATATACCAACAAGTCGTACGACGCGTCTTGATTTCTAGACCAGGTTGGGAAACGAAGATCGTAACACGTCATCGGACAGATGCGCCAACCTTTCAACTTAAATATTATTCGAGATTTCCCAGCAGTGAATATTTTATCTTCACCGGCCATGGAGAAAAGGTGACGTTTATCATAATGAACATAGCTCCCATCCGGTGACATCCAGACGAAACGATTATAATATTGTCCGTCCTCCTCGATGATGAGTGTACCGGCAACCACACATTCAAATTTTTTGGATGTTTCAAACAACCAATGCATGGTCTTACCCGACATCGTCTCCGCACATTTTTCCACATTCGTCGTAAAACCAGTGTTAAACATTTCGGGTAGGATAATCAGATCCGTTTTTTCACGCAGCGAAGACAGGCGAAGCCCAAGATTCTGCAGATTTTTATCCACATTCTCCCAAAAAAGATAAGCCTGAAAGATGGTGATTTTTAATGGATCCATTCGCGTACTATGATCAATGATTTCAAAACTAAATTTTAGCAAATTAGGAAAAACCTAGCAATTATCATAATCAACGATTTCGATCTAGCAGGGTATCCGCTAACGTCCTTAATTCATCTTTATCGGAGTCCTTTACGGCAATATCATCCAATTTACTGTAAGCCAAGCTCATATATTCTAGCTTAAGCCTTTCCGCATGTTGATCGACCGCCAACCGACTATACAGCCGCTTCATCCGGTCAATTTTCTCCACATCCGAGATCGTAGGGGAGGTAATTAACGCGTGTAACTCCTGTTCGTTTTCGCCCTCCGCGAGTGCGTGGGCGCGTAAAGCTAGGATGGTTTTCTTATTGGCTAAAATATCACCTCCCAGCTGCTTCCCGAAGGTCGTTGGATCTCCATAAACATCGAGGAAATCGTCTTGTAGTTGAAAGGCAATTCCGATGGCTACTCCGAACTGATAAATCAAATGCTGTTGTTGTGGTTCCGCATCTGCCAGAATTGCTCCCATTTGTAATGCGCCCCCCAACAGTACCGAAGTTTTGCGCCTGATCATTTCAATATACTCAGATTCTTCGACCTTCTCGCGTTTCTCAAAGTCCATATCTAGTTGTTGTCCTTCACAAACCTCTAAGGCTACCTTTCCAAATACTTCCAATAAGCCCGGAATTTTCGGCCATGGGCATTTCGTCAATTCTTGATATGCTTTCACCAATAAAGCGTCTCCAGACAGTATCGCCACATTTTCATTCCATTTTTGCTGCACAGTCGGTTTTCCCCGACGCAATGGTGCGCGATCCATGATATCGTCATGAATTAGCGAAAAGTTATGAAAATATTCAATCGCAACACCTGCGGGAACCACTTCATTTAAATCTGATTTTCCAAAGAGTCTGGCCCCCATCAGCACCAGTATCGGCCGGATTCGCTTCCCGGTCAACGAAAGAATGTATCGAATAGGGTCGTATAGATCGGCAGGATGCTTTGGAAATTCCGCGGTTTCGATCGCCTCGCCGATTAATTTTCCGTAAGGGTGATTTGTAAACATAATCTTTGAAAGTAAGTACGAAGATAGCAAATTGCCCTTAATTCAAACGATCAATTATCCGGCAAGCAAGGCCGCTTGTTTTACCTTTTAAAGTCAAAATAGGTGTAATTAAGTGACAATAATCTAAGATTAGGCTCCTCTAGCGAATAGGGACGCGTATTCTTTCAGACATTCCGTAACTTGCCCAGGAAACGAACACCTGTATGCGCATACTTATTATTCATAATCAATACCAACATACCGGCGGCGAAGACTTTGTGGTCGAACAGGAAACAAAATGCCTGCGGGAGTCCCATGAACTTGACGTCTATCGGGTCAAAAACTCGAAAGGTCTGAAAGGCTATCGTCAATATCTAATGTACCCGCTGAACTGGAAAGAGGCCAAAAAAATCGGTAAACTCGTTGATCAATTTAAACCGGACATCGTTCATCTACACAATATACATTATGCATTAGGACCTTGGGTTATACGCTTGATCAAAAAAAGAAATATACCCCTGGTCGTAACGCTACACAACTTTCGCTTGATTTGTCCCTCCGCTACACTTTTCCATAACGGGAATATATTCTTAGAGTCTACCCAGGAAGATTTCCCATGGACTGCGGTGAAAAAGAAAGTCTTGGAGCGGTCCCTTCTAAAAACCTTCTGGACCGCGATGACCTATTGGTTTCATAAAAAAATTGGCACATTTCAAAAAGTCGATCGTTTCATTACACTCTCCGAATTTTCTCGAGGAATTTTTCGTAACTCCCGATTGAATATACCGGAGGACAAACTAAGTATCAAACCCAATTTCGTTGAAGACATTTCGCTGGAAACCACCAACGAGACAGGCGATTTCGTTTACATGGGTCGTCTTTCTGAAGAAAAAGGAATTTTACCCTTATTACATGCTTGGAAAGCGGCCAATTTCCGCATCAAGGTTTTTGGAACCGGCCCGCTTTTACATGAAGTCCAGTCCATTGCCCAACATAGTGAAAACATTCGTTTTTTCGGGCATCAAGACCAATCAACAATTCGACAGCATTTAGCGGGTTGTTCAGCCGTCATTGTTCCGTCGCTTTGCTACGAATCCATGCCCTTAGCAGTCATAGAGGCCTATGCCTTAGGCATACCGGTGTTGGCAAGCAATATTGGCATATTAAGAGAAATCGTCGTACCTTTGTATACGGGATTACTTTTCGATCCTCATAACCATTCTCAATTGGTCAAGACCATCGCCAAATGGCGAAGCCTACCCGCTGACAAGGTCCAAGAGATTCGGAAAAACTGCCGCAGTGAATACGAAGAGAAGTACAGTCGACCACGGGTTATGCAGCAATTGGAAAGTATCTACGAAGAAGTACTGACAAAGTCAAAATTATAGCGCATATGAATATCATTATAATGGATAAATTGGGATTGGCCCCCCAAATCCAAGAAGCACTCGCCACTGTTGTGGATCCTGAGTTAAAACCTGCCAGCATTGTAGATTTAGGCTTGGTTTACGAAATCATCACCAAAGAGGACAAACAGGCCAAAATAGTGATGACATTGACCGCACCGGCTTGCCCTGTCGCTGGAGAACTGATGAGTGAAGTTCAGCGCAAAGTGGCCGCTATAGAAGGTATAGATGAGGCTATTGTTGAATTAACATTCGATCCGCCTTGGACAAGGGACATGATGAGTGAAGAGGCCAAACTGGAGCTGGGCTTCTTATAGGTTAGGGACAACCCCGAGTCTGGTCAGTTTTTAGAGACCTTCTTGTTCTCAGAGAAATAATAGCGAAGTGAATCAAGCTGTTTATGATTGATGACCTCTCGCAGTTCTTCATCAGAGGCTTCTTTCACTTTCTTAACCGATTTAAAGGTCTTAAGCAACTTATCGACAGACACCTTTCCTATTCCGGGTATGCGATCCAATTCGGAAACAAACGTCTTTCTACTCCGTTGATTCCGATGGAAGGTAATGCCAAAGCGGTGCGCTTCATCTCTTAAATGCTGTAGCACACGCAATGTCTCTGATTTTTTATCCAAATACAACGGAAATTGATCTCCAGGATAATAGATCTCCTCCAATCTTTTGGCAATCCCAATGATAGTCACCTGTTTTTCGATTCCCAATAGTTTAAGACTTTTTATGGATGCGCTGAGCTGCCCTTTTCCTCCATCAATCACGATGAGCTGAGGCAACGATTGATCTTCATCCATCAGGCGTCGATACCGTCTGAATACCGCTTCTTCCATCGTCGCAAAATCATCAGGACCTTCTACTGTTTTCACGTTAAAGTGTCTATAATCCTTTTTCGCTGGTTTTGCATCTCGGAATACCACAACAGCGGAGACCGGATAACTGCCCTGGATATTTGAATTATCAAAGCATTCAATATGTCTAGGAAGTTCTTTAAGTTGCAAATCTTTTTGCATTTTCGCTAAAATCCGTTCGGTCTTTAATTCTGGATTCAAACGCTCGTAATGCGTCATGCGTTCCTTTTTAAAGTAGGCTACGTTCTTTAACGAAAGGGCAAGCAACTTCCTTTTATCTCCCGCTTTAGGCACTAGAAACCGCAGTTCCTCGTTCCCTTCAATATCAAGTTCGAAAGGCACGATAATTTCCCGCGATTGGCTTCGAAATTTAGTCCGTAATTGTGGAATAGCAATCGATAAAAGTTCTTTATCGCTCTCATCCAGCCTCTTCTTTAATTCCACAGTCTGCGTTTGAATGACCATACCGTTAACCACCTTTAAAAAGTTAACAAAAGCGAAATTATCTTCCGAGGCAATACTGAATACATCAACATTACTAATCGATGAACTAACAACGGTAGAGCGGCTCTGATAGTTAGAAAGCTTATCCAATTTGATCTTGGCACGATGAGCGTTTTCAAAATCCATATCTTCTACCGCGCTTTGCATCTGCTGCTTAAGCCGAGTCGTGACCATGGATATCTTCCCATTTAGAATATCTTTGATATCCGATAAATTCCGATCGTAGTCCTCTTCGCTCTGGTAATTCTCACAAGGTCCTTTACAATTTCCCAATTGATATTCTAAACAAACTTTATATTTGCCCTTTTCAATGTTTTCTTTCGACAGGTTCAAATTGCAGGTTCGCAATGGGAACAATTCCCGGATCATATCCAGAATGAGATGCATCATCCCCACCGAGCCGTAGGGCCCGTAGTATTTCGAACCGTCCCGAATATGCTTTCTGGTCCAAAAGAGCCGCGGAAAGGATTCATTTTTAATGACGATCCAAGGGTAAGTTTTATCATCTTTCAGCAACACGTTGTACCGTGGTTGATGCTTCTTGATCAGGTTATTTTCCAATAACCATGCATCAATTTCGGTATCCACGATGGTGAATGCAATGCGGTTGATTTTCCGAACCAGTACTCGGGTTTTATTATTGAGTTGATTTTTGTTAATGAAGTAAGATCCGACGCGATTGCGCAAGTTCTTAGCCTTCCCCACGTAAATCAGCACATCATCGGCATCAAAATAATGATAGACACCAGGTTTGTGGGGTATTTTCTTTAGCTCTTCTTTATAATCGAAATCCTTCATGCATAAAAAACAAAAACCAGACCCTGATCGGAAATCAAAGGTCTGGTCTAATTTATAAAGATTAGGCCTAAAAACCTAAACGATCATCTTCAACAGGCTGTGAATCATTGCTTGCGGGATCATTGCCATAGAATTGTGAGAAATTCGCGCAATCCATCTCGAATCGAGTAATCCCCCCAGGTGGCTCAGCAAAATCTTCTTGAGAATAATTCAGTCCCTTGTCCGCAAAGACTTTCTTCATAAAAAGCCCAAAAACCGGCATGGCCGCAGCTGCTCCTTGACCATATCGCATACTACTAAAACTGACTCCCCGATCCTCAGCCCCCGTCCAAACACCGGCGACCAGCTCAGGTGTAACCCCGATAAACCAAGCATCCGAGTTATCGTTTGTCGTACCTGTTTTACCGCCAATGGGATTCTTCAAACCACCAAAATTCGGATCCCAACGTAAACGCGAGCCCGTTCCGCCATCCACGACTCCTTTAAGCATATCAACCATCGCATAGGCCGTTTCACTGTTTAACGCTTTTAATACCTTGGGTGCTTTCTCGTATATTGGTGTTCCGTTCTTATCTTCTACGCGCAAAATCATAATCGGCTCTACCCAGGTACCTTGATTCACGAACGCAGAATAAGCGCCCACCATGTCATATAAAGAAGCATCATAGGAACCCAATCCGATAGACAAATTAGCCGGAATATTGGAGTTTACGCCCATGCGCTTGTTCATTTCCGCCACATTGGCGGCCCCTACCTCGTTGATTAAATAGGCTGTTGCGTAATTCTGGGAATACTTAATCGCGTTTTTTAGCGTGATGGGATCTCCACCTTGAACACTACCTCTAGGTGTCCAATTTCTTCCGTAAGTTCTACTGTGGTTAGGAATCGGAACACAAGGACCATAGCCATTATCGATAGCGTAAGCATATACAAACGGTTTTGCTAAAGAACCGACCTGCCGCGTACCGAGTTTAACTTGGTCGTATTTAAAATGCTCAAAGTCTATTCCTCCTACCCATGCTCGAATATATCCCGTATGAGGTTCCATGGCCATCATCGAGTTCCGAAGGAAAAGTTTCATATAGCGAACAGAATCCATCGGTGTCATGACGGTATCCACATTCCCCTGCCACGTAAACAGCTCCATCGGAATTTCTTTATCGAAATCCTTTTTAATGTCCGCATCAGAGGCCCCACCGGCCTTCAAAACTCTATACCGATCCGAACGTTTCATCCCTCGGTCCAGTAACTTCGCATTGGCTCCCGTGAAGGCGTCCCTTGTCGCCCATTGCTTATCAAACTCTTTTTGAAGGCGGGTCATCCATTCTTTTTGAGCTTCTTCTGCATATTGCTGCATCGTGTAATTAATCGGCGTATAGACCTTCAGTCCATCGCGATCCAAATCATAAGGAGTCCCGTCCGGTTTGGTGATCGCCAGTCGCTGGAATTCCCTCTTAATTTCTTGTTTAAGAACTGCTCGAAAATACGGCGCTAAACCCTCGCCATAATTCGTAATCGTCAGTTTCAAACCTAGTGGTTTTTCTTTATACGTTTCGTACTCTTGACTCGTAATATAGTTTTGATCAAGCATAGCCATCAACACCAAGTTTCTTCGACGGATGGCGTTTTCAGGGTAGCGCACCGGGGAGTAGATACCTGGACCTTTCAACATCCCGACTAATAAAGCAGATTGATCGGGTGTTAATTGATCAGGTGTCGTATTGAAAAATGTTCTTGCCGCAGACTTGATACCGAAGGTATTATACGATCCAAAGTCAACTGTATTGAAATACATCATGACAATCTCCTCTTTCGTATAATTTCGCTCTAAACGGACAGCAGTAATCCATTCCTGAAATTTCTGCATGATCCGTTTGAGTGAATTTCGCTCTCGTTTTTCAGCAAAAAGATTAAGGGCCAGCTGCTGGGTGATCGTACTCCCACCCTGCTTGTCCCCCGCAAGGGTTAAAAGCACGGTCGAAATGGTTCGCGAATAATCGATACCCGAATGCTCGTAAAACCGTTTGTCTTCGATCGAAATCAAGGCGTGCACCAAGGATGGCGCCAACTCATTATATTTGACATTCGATCTATTGTGGACAAAATAAGTCCCCAAGACTTTATTATCATCGGTTATCACTTCTGATGCTAAATTGCTTTTGGGGTTCTCAAGATCCTTAAAGGATGGCAGCTTACCAAAGATGCCGATTCTGACACTGACCAAAAAAATCACCCCAAGCAGCACAAAGCTGATCAGAATTTTCCAAAAGACCCCTGTATAACGCCGTACGTCCTCTTCGGTAAGCTTATTACTTTTTGATTCTCTCTTCATTGATTAATTCTACTGTAACGAGCGCTTTAATCCAATCTTTCGCCTTACCCAGCTACTAACAGGAAATGTGCCAAAGCTCTATAAGCAACAACAAAAATACCATAATTTTCTTGATCTGAGAGAAACTTCTACGGAAGAACAAAAATCTCTTTGGAAAGAAGCGCTTAACAAGCGTTCCGAAGTTTCCTGAATTTGACATCATTCGCTTCTACTAGCTTGAATCGAATATAAACAGGTTCGTTAAATTGAATCGGCTTACAGCACGCTGTCTATAATAATTTGTGACAAATAACTACCTTCGTTTTTGCATGCCCAATCGTAAAAACAATGCCGGCCTTCTTTTTATATTCATCACTGTCGTCCTAGACTCCATTGGATTGGGCATTATCATTCCGGTCATGCCCGCTCTGATCAAGGAGCTTATCCACGGAGATTTGAGTCAAGCATCAGCTTACGGAGGCTGGTTGACTTTTTGTTACGCTTTTACGCAGTTTTTTTTCGCCGCAGCTGGACTCACCTTTGTCAACTTTCTATATGGGTATTTTGTGATACCCGAATCCCTTCCAAAAAACCAACGTCGCCGGTTTCAATGGATCAATGCAAATCCCGCAGGTAGCTTCCGGCATTTAAAAAGGTACCCATTAGTTCTCCCACTGGTCACCTGTATTTTTCTATTGAATATTGCCGCCCATTCCGTGCAGAGCAGCTGGTCTTACTATACGATGGAAAAGTTTCAATGGGACGAACGAATGGTGGGCTATTCTTTGGGCTTTATCGGCGTTTTTCTGACCATCGTGCAGGCCGGTTTGATCCGTATTATTGTCCCCAAACTGGGACTCCCCAAAAGCATTCTGATTGGCTTATTTCTGATTTGTATTTCCCTTTTCGCAATCGGTCAAGCGCGTTCGACAGAATGGCTTTTTGTGGTTAGCATATTCTACGTCTTTGGTGGTATAGCCGGTCCCTCCATGCAAAGTACAATATCCAATCTAACACCGGCGAACGAGCAAGGACGAATACAGGGCGCTTTAACAAGCGTCGTCAGTTTGACAGCGATTTTTGGCCCTTTACTCATGACCGGACTGTTTTCCTATTTCACACAGGACAGCAACCCGCTGTACTTACCTGGCGCTCCGTTTTATTTGGGTAGCCTACTGGCGCTTATCGCCTGGGCGGTTGCCTGGAATTACTTCCGAAAAAATACAGATTAACGTTCTTTTTGCAAGAGGCATACTGCATAGGCAACGACTCCCTCTCCTCTACCAATAAAACCCATTTGCTCATTGGTCGTCGCTTTAACAGAAACGTCCTCGATCTCTAAACCAGCCGCCCGGGCCAAATTTTGTTTCATCTCTTGGATGTAAGGTTTGATTTTGGGCGCCTCCAAACAAAGCATCCCGTCAATATTACTAATCTCCCAGCCTTTTTCCCGAACCATCAAAACACAACGCCTCAGTAGATCGAGACTGTTCGCTCCGCGCCAACGTTCATCGGTGTTCGGAAAATGGAAGCCTATATCCTCTAAATTTGCTGCGCCTAATATAGCATCACAAATAGCGTGAGCGAGTACATCCGCATCCGAATGTCCGAACGCTCCAGCATGGTGATCTAGCGTAACTCCCCCAACCACAAAGGGATGTCCGGGTTTCATTTGGTGAACATCAAAACCAAATCCAACTTTAATCTTAGTCATAGCACGAATATACGGAATTAACCCGGAAGGCCACCAGGCTATTCATCCCCCGTTTCCTCGTGAATATCGAATACCATCCCAACCCACTCCGGATAATCAACCGCTAGAAAATAGAAAAAGGAGGGTGTGTACCCTCCTTTTTCTATTATTCGTAAATTTCCTGATGCTAAGCGGAAACCTCTTCGTTGACAAATTCGTCATAAAGTTCTGCAAATGCATCGTAGTCATCATCCGTCGAGGGTTCAAACGTCCGAATGCTATTTTTTTCCACATACTCCAGCACTTCCGGATGCAAGTCACTGTCTGCCTTAACAACCACGTCGCTAAAAGACAATGCGCCTTTATAGGTATCCACATACGATCCGCTACCATAGGCTTGAACAGCTACTGCACCGACCTCTTCTTGAGCGGCCATTTCAGCGTACTTGCTTCCTAAACTATCGTCTTTGAAATCCTCCTGATAAAGCGAGTAAAAGACTTTTGAATCTTTAAACGTTGGATCGTCTTTATAGACCGTCTTTAAATAAGCGGGCACCATCGCGGAAAACCACCCATGACAGTGGACCACATCGGGCGACCAGCCTAGTTTTTTAACGGTTTCCAATGCGCCTTTACAGAAAAACAAAGATCGCTCGTTGTTGTCCTTGAAAAATTCCCCTTGCTCATCACGAAAAACTTTCTTCCGCTGAAAATATTCTTCGTTATCCAAAAAATACACTTGCATTCGTGCCGCGGGCAACGACGCTACTTTAATAATTAGCGGATTGTCATTAGTGTCCACAACGATGTTCATTCCCGACAATCTAATCACCTCGTGAAGTCGATTTCTGCGCTCATTAATGCTACCAAAGCGCGGCATAAGAATCCGGATCTCGAACCCTCTTTCTTGCATAGCGTGCGGCAACTGGCGTGTTATTTCAGAAATTTTACTTATTTCAAGGAAAGGCGACATTTCGTGGGTAATAAACAAGATTTTCGTTTTTGCCATCTCCAATTGATTTTTTTTGTTTCTTTGATAATTGTTACCTTCCAAAACTTATAGTTTGGAATCTACTTTCAAACTTAAATAGCTTTAATATTGAACACCCATTCTCGGCGGAGCCGAAGGGTTTTAAGCGCCATATTTTAAATTAAATCAACAAATTTCGGTTTCGCCAGTAAGACCGGTGTTTTTTAAAGATTTATTCTAAAATCGGTTTACAAATATACGAACAATATATCATTTTTACAATTGATTAAAAATAATGCTTTTAATATTCAAAGTTTTTTTCCCATTTTTGCGCCTTATTTTTTAAATTTTGTCTGTGGAAATTTTTCGCACTAAAATCGACCTTCAAAACGCCCTGAATGGTCTTCGTCAAATTGGGCAAACGACCGCGTTGATTCCAACGATGGGCGCCTTGCATCAAGGTCATCTGTCGCTCATTGAATTCGCCAAAGCGCATGCGGATATCATCATCTGTAGTATCTTCGTAAACCCCACGCAATTCAACGACCCTGCAGATCTGGAAAAATACCCCCGTCCCATCGAACAAGACATTGCCCTGTTGGAATCGACCGGTTGCCATATCCTATTCCTCCCCTCGGTCGAGGAAATGTATACTCCCGATGAAAATCAGTGGCACATCGATTTGAATGGTCTGGATCGTGTTTGGGAAGGAGAGCGTCGTCCCGGACATTTTCAAGGTGTTACACAGATCGTCTATAAGCTCTTCAATTTAGTACAGCCGGACCAAGCCTGCTTCGGACAAAAGGACTTCCAGCAAATCAGGGTTATCCAGCACATGATTGAACAAAAAGAGCTGCCCGTTAAACTCTTAATTTCCCCGACGGTAAGAAACCCTGAGGGACTAGCCTTGAGTTCTCGCAACCAACGTCTTTCCGAAAAAGGAAAAAAGAATGCGCTCGTGTTACATCAGGCTTTGCGTTATATTCAAACGCACTTTCACACCAAACCCATTGCTCAAATTACCCAGGAAGCGCAAGACATCGTGCAAGCCAATTCGGAGGTCAAACTGGAGTATTTAAGTATTTGCCAAGCCGATACTTTAACACCTGTGCAACACCAAACGCCCGACCCCAACACCGTCTACGTAGCCCTAGTTGCAGCCTGGGTAGATCAGGTGCGATTGATTGACAATGTATTGCTGAACCAAGAATCTGAATATATTCAGCAACTCGATAGAAAAGCGTAACTTTGTACCATGATGATTCAAGTAATGAAATCGAAAATTCATCGCGCCCGCGTCACGCAGGCCGAATTGAATTATGTGGGGAGCATCACCATTGACCAAGACTTGATGGATGCAGCAGATATTATTGCCAATGAAAGGGTGCAAATCGTCAACAACAACAACGGAGCCCGTTTGGAAACCTACGTTATCCCGGGAGAACGGGGAACAGGCACCATTTGTTTAAATGGTGCAGCTGCACGGTTGGTACAAGTTGGAGATATCGTTATCATCATTTCCTATGCCTTCATGCAACGCGAAGAAGCGAAAGAATATAAACCGCTGCTGGTATTCCCTGACCCGAACAATAAGTTAATTTAATAAAATAGGAAGTTGATACAATAGCTGTTATCTTTATTCAGATATTGCGATTTTAACACATGACCCATAAACTCTTTGCCTATCGCCGCACGGTTGCTGCCTTCTTGTTCATTTGGACCTGGAGCATCATCGTTAGTGGGGTGGTTTTTATGCACAAAGAGGTCACCTCTACGGGAGAAATTGTTACACACATTCATCCGTATAATCTCGGGGAAAAACATCATCACGAGCATCATTCAGATGCAGAAATACACTTTCTGGACATTGTATTCCAAGGAAGCTACTTAGATTGGAGTCCAACATCTTTCGATCTACCGGTCAGAGCGGAATTCAATTACCTGTGGTTTGGCGAGAGAACCTATGTTTTAGCCAACCAAGACGGCATCGAACCCACGAGCCGCGGTCCTCCACAATTCAGTTAAAACCCATCGTTTTAGAACACCACGGACGCCCAAAATTCTTACTCTGATAAGTTTAACGGGGTTCCGAGGAATTGAATTGTAAATTTTCAAATTGAATGTATGACATTTTTTACCCTCAGGACTATCCTGAATACCGTAGCGCTATGTATGCTATCGGTGACTACCCTCCATGCCCAAATTCAAGGGCGTATAATTAATAATGATCAAAATCCCATCAGTAACGCGACCGTACAGTTGGAGGATACAAAAACAGCAACGGCGACAGACAGTCTGGGGTATTTTACCTTAGAAAGTAATGGACTCACCAACGCGCGGATCGTCGTCAGCGCTGTAGGGTACCAAACCGCCAAGCGTGCGCTCGCATCACAGGACAATCCAGATTCGATTGTCATCGCTTTAGCGCAGGATAATCTGAACCTCAACGAGGTGGTCATCAGCGCCTCAAGGTACGGGATGGAGCGAAAAAAAGCCCCCGTTATCGTCAATGTACTGAGCCCGAAACTTTTTACCGCGACCCAGTCCGTCGCCATGTCCGAAACCCTGAACTACCAGCCAGGAGTACGTGTAGAAAACAACTGCCAGAACTGTGGTTTCACCCAAGTCCGTCTCAACGGCATGGAGGGAGCCTACTCACAAGTTCTAATCAACAGCAGAGCCGTGTTTAGCGCGCTCAACAGTGTTTACGGCTTGGATCAAATTCCAACCAGCATGATTGATCGAATCGAAGTAGTCCGTAGCGGAGGCTCCGCCCTTTTTGGCGCGAACGCCATCGCCGGCACCATCAATATCATTACCAAAGACCCGGTCGAGAACGACTGGCAGGTCAAATCAACGAACTCGATTATTGATGGCCAATCCTGGGACAATTCGATTGATTTTAACACCTCCTACGTGGACAACGACTTAAGAGCCGGGGCGACGTTTTACGGTATGCACCGCAATAGAGAAGCATACGATGCGAACAATGATGGCTTTTCGGAGATGACCAAATTAAAAAACCTCACCTTTGGAACCAAAGCGTTTTACAAGCCTTCCGAATGGGATAAGCTGACTTTAGATCTCAGTGTTCTCAATGAATTCCGCAGAGGCGGGGATGGAATGGATCGTGCTCCTCATTTTACCGATGTGACAGAACAATTAACCACCAACTCGCTGATTGGCGGTCTAACCTATGACCGTTACTCCAAAGACTATAAACACAAAGTATCGGTGTATACTTCGGCACAGTTCAGCGATCGTGAAAGCTTCTATGGTGGCTTAGGCGGCGGACGAACCGCACAGGACAGTACGCTTGCTTCTAATTCCTATGGAAACACGGACGACTTCGCCATGGTCGCAGGGACGCAATACATTTACAGCTTCGATCGCGATGTGATTACAGCTGGTCTGGAGTACAATGCCAACCGCACGAAAGATCAGATTCCCGGATATCAGCGCAGCATCGACCAGAAAACACATGGACTGGGAACCTATGCGCAATACGAATGGAATATCTTAGAAAACTTAAAAACCTTAGTGGGCGCACGATACGACTATACATATGTTGATGGCGATTATAAATTAGCAGATTACCATCGTACTTCGTCTGAAAACTTCGGCACGTTCAGTCCGCGGTTCACCCTTTTGTATGATATCACAGACTATCTTCAATTCCGCGGCGGGTATGCCCGTGGATTCCGTGCCCCGCAAGCCTTTAGTGAAGACATGCATGTCACCTCGATCGGGGGACAGCAAGTATTTGTCTTAATCGGGGAAAATCTGAAAACCGAATATTCCAATGCCTATACCGGTTCGTTAAATTTCACCCAGAACTTGGGAACCGTACAGACCAGTCTCTTGGTAGAGGGCTTCTACACGGAACTTAAAAATCCTTTTACCAATATCATGACCGCCCAGGAAGGCAATCTAATCATCCAAGAAATGCGCAATGGCACTGGCGCGAGAGTCTATGGTTCGAATATCGAACTGAATGTTGCGCCTTCCCCAAGGTATAGTTTCCAAATGGGGGGTACAATTCAGCGATCTGCGTTCGAAGATCAGCAACTTTTATTCGAAGGAAATACCGAAGAAGAGAACGTTAGTTCTGCAAAATTTGTTCGCACGCCCAATACCTACGGTTACCTAAACGCCAACTGGAGTCCAGTCGAGCCGTTTAGTCTTGATCTTACTGGCGTCTATACGGGAAGCATGTTGGTCCCTCACATTCGAGACGACCGTATGGTGATCAAAAACTCACCGGAGTTCTTTGAAGCCAATCTTCGATTGGGATATACTTTCGCCGTTAAACAGGATTTCAATGTGGAGGTATTCGGGGGTATGCAAAACATTTTCAACGCCTACCAAAAGGACTTCGATACCGGAGCGCTACGAGATTCAGAATACATTTACGGACCCTCACGTCCCAGAACCGTAACTTTTGGCGTGAAGATTGGACATTTTCATTGATGAGAATACTGGTAATATCTTGTATACTGGTGTTAATTTTTGGTTCCTTGCGCGGTCAACACAGCAAGGGGCCAAAAGTTAATTGGCTCACTTTTGAACAGCTAGACGACTCCTTAAAGCGGCATCCCAAACCGGTACTTTTATTTTTTCACACCGACTGGTGCGCCTATTGTAAAAAAATGCTCTCCGAGTCCTTTCATGCCCCCCGAGTTGTTAAAAAACTAAATGCTGACTATTATGCGGTCAGCTTTGACGCCGAATCGGTCGACACCATCCGATTTGAAAACGTCTTCTTCACCAATACCGCTTCCCGGAAAAGGGCGGGCCAGTATCATGAACTAGCAAAAATTCTTTTGGGGAAGAAGCAAGGGTTAACTTTCCCAACAACGATGGTGCTAGACGCCGATTTCACCGTACGCGAGAAAATTTTTAACTACCTAAGCATTAGACAACTGATCAATATTTTATAAATTTACCGACTGAATTGTAGCGAAACGATCTGACTGGTCGTTTTCGCTATCATATAACAAATAGATACTTATAGATTTATGAAAAATTTGAAATTACTCTTGTTGGCATTTTTGGCCGTGGTGGGGATCTCGTCCTGTATGAAGGATAACGACTACGAACAGCCCGATTATGAGGCCGAGCAGCGCCGCATCGATTCCACCCTAAAAGCGCAGGATACGATTCTACGGAACTATGCGCTTGAAAATTTTGACAACCCGATTGAAGACACCACATTCGGTATCTGGTACGAAATCCTAGAAGTATCAAACGATACTACTTTTGAGTACGTAGCCCACGAAAATTCCTGGATCCCAGTAATTGCCAATGTAAAATACACCGGCCAATTGTTAGACGGCACTGTTTTCGACGAGCAAACCGATAAACCAACACAGTTTGTTATTAATGGTGCAAGTGGCGCATCCAGTGGGGTTATTTACGCTTGGATGTTAGCGTTCTATCCACAGTCCACCAATGCGAATTCATTTTCAGGTTTGACCAAAGATGGCTTGAAAAAAGGCAGTAAAATCCGTTTTGTCGCCCCGTCTCCTTATTGCTACGATAATCAGACAAACGAAGACATCCCTGCGGATTCTCCTTTGGACTTCACCATTGAGGTGACCGACATTAAAAGCTCGCAGTAGCGCTCATTTTTATAAAACAAAAGAAGGCGTCCTTTCCGGGTCGCCTTCTTTTGTTTTGTAGATTTCGGCAAGCCGAGGGTGAATAGCATGACAAGGTACCGCAAAAAAAACACAGGATCACACGAATAGGTAATTTGCAGTTTTGTGACACTTTAGAAGCACATTCAAAAAGTGCTTTTTGTATTTTGCCCTTCTAAAATAATCACATATGAATTTGAAAGGTAAAAATGCCATCGTTACAGGTGGTGGAAGAGGCTTAGGTAAAGCCGTTGCGTTAACATTGGCAAACGAAGGGGTAAATGTTGCGATTACGGGCAGGAATGAAGAAAACCTTAAACATACGGTTGAAGAATTAAAAAAAATTGGTGTCAATGCGTATTATACTGTTTTCAGTATCGATCAAGAAGCTGCAGTGCAAGAAGGAATTGACGCGATGGCCAAGCAGATGGGAAGCGTCGACATTCTGATCAATAATGCCGGAATCGGCGATTTCGGAACGATTGAAGAAATGCCCTCAGAAGTCTGGGCGCAGGTGTTTAAAACCAATCTTTTTGGCGTTTACTATGCGGCCAAAGCGGTTTACCCCTACTTAAAACAAAACGGGAAAGGCGATATTGTCAATATAGCCTCGACAGCCGGTTTGAAAGGTGGCGGAAACATGTCGGCGTATGCGGCCTCTAAAGCGGCCGTCATTTCCTTATCCCAATCCATGATGGCCGAGTGGAGAAAAAACAATATCCGTGTCATCACACTTACACCGAGTACAATTGCATCGGACATGAGCATTCAAGGAGGGTTGACCGACGGGAATACTGAAAAGGTGGTTCAACCGGAGGATTTTGCAGAATGGGTACGCGACATATTGAAAATGAATCGACGGGCAATGATTGCGAATGGTTCCATTTTTTCAACGAATCCCTAGCCGAGCAGCGATTACCCGTGTAAGCACGTTAATAGATGTCTAGAAAGCAACCGGTGTCGTCATTTCTCCCGCTCCGAGGTAAATCGAAATGAGCAAGGACGGTTAAACCAATTGGCAGCGCTTTTAGACATCTTCTTTTTCATCAATTTTTGTTAAAAAACCACCGGCGTGCGGGTACCAGCCTGTGAGATCCCAGCGCATCTAATCGCGATCAATGATATAATTTTGGTTAAAAATATTGTACTTTTACCCTAAAGGATAACCCAATGAAGATCGCTTTATCACAACTCAACTATCACATTGCTAACTTCGAGCAAAACGCTCAAAAAATCATCGCTCACATTGAAGAAGCCAAACAATCGGGTGCAGAACTTATTGTATTCTCCGAATTAGCTATTGGGGGATATCCGGCGAAAGATTTGCTCCGCTCTGGTGCTTTTCTCCAGAAGTGCTATACAAGTATTGAAGATATTAGTCAGGCATGCCAGGGTATTGCTTGTATTATCGGCGCGCCAGTGCCCAACAAACTTGGCGAAGGCAAGCCGCTTTTCAATGCGGCGGTACTGCTGGAAAATGGGGCTGTTAAAAGTGTGACCAATAAAACGCTCCTCCCGGACTATGACGTATTCAACGAATACCGATATTTTGAGCCTAATCGACAAATCAACTGTATCGATTTCCACGGCTACAAAATTGCATTGACCATATGCGAGGACCTTTGGGATGATGACCGAACCAATTCCTACGTTGGGGACATGATGCAGGAAATAGCACAGGAAAATCCCGATTTAATTATCAATATTGCCGCCTCACCGTTTACTTCCAGCCATTTCGAAAAACGAAAGGATGTCCTCTATCGGAACGTCATCAAGACCGGTGCTCCACTCCTCTATATTAATCAAGTTGGTGCCCATACGGACCTGATCTTTGACGGACGATCTTTAGCCATCAACAGAAAAGCGGAAACCATATTGGAGCTTAAATCATTCGAAGAAGATTTACAGTACGTTCACCTCCAAAACGAAGATCTAATCGCTGAGCAGCCCTATAAGGAACAAAATAGATCTGAAATAGCACTAATTCACCAAGCACTGATTCTCGGCATACGTGACTACTTTATAAAATCCGGCTTTAAGCAAGCCGTCTTGGGCCTCTCAGGAGGTCTGGATTCCGCTGTTGTAGCCGCATTGGCTTGTGAG
Organism: Sphingobacterium sp.; assembly: GCA_052092145.1. Taxonomy (GTDB): domain Bacteria; phylum Bacteroidota; class Bacteroidia; order Sphingobacteriales; family Sphingobacteriaceae; genus Sphingobacterium. Next base: position 66,582 of record JBQDCW010000004.1, read on the forward strand.
GCATTGGGAGCCGACAACGTACTGGCGGTGCTAATGCCCTCCGTTTATTCCACGGATCACTCGCTTAAAGACGCTTTAGACCTTGTGGCCAACACGGGATGTCGGCATCAGATTATCCCCATCCAATCGGTTGCAACCGCATTTGAAGAATCGCTCGCTGCGACCTTTAAAGATAAACCGATAGACACCACGGAAGAAAACATACAAGCGCGAATAAGAGGCACCTTACTCATGGCTATTTCCAACAAATTCGGGCATATTCTTTTGAACACCTCGAATAAGAGCGAAGCTGCCGTGGGGTACGGCACCCTTTATGGAGATATGGCGGGATCGATCAGTGTTATTGGTGATCTTTATAAAACACAAGCATTCCAGCTGGCTCGGTATATCAATCGGGATCGAGAAATCATTCCGATTAACACCATTATCAAACCGCCTTCAGCCGAATTGCGGCCTGATCAGAAAGATTCCGACTCCCTTCCTGATTATGAACTTTTAGATGCCGTGCTTTTCCAGCTCATCGAAATGGAACGAACCCAAGAGGAGGTCGTCAAATTGGGATTTCAAGAAGCCCTTGTTAAAAAAGTTGATCACATGTTGACCAATACCGAATTCAAACGCTTCCAAGCGCCCCCTATCCTCCGCATCAGTTCCAAAGCCTTCGGCGCTGGCCGACTGATGCCTTTGGTCGCGAAACATTCTTTTTGATTTTAAACTTTTTAGGTATTGTGTTGTCCAACAAATAAATAGATGTCTCATGAAAAGGCTTTGGTTTACATTTTTCGCTGGATTTTTACTCGTTCTAGGAGCGTGTAGTGGGTATAAATATAACACTACTCGCGTGCAGCAATTGGATTTTTCCCAGTACAAAACCTACGGATGGCTTCCTCCTGTAGATTCACTGTCGAAAAACTATTTTAACAATGACATTGCTAGGGAAAACATTTTAGCTGCTGCGAACCACGAGCTAGAATCTCGTGGACTCACGTATAGCAAAGAAGATCCGGACATCCTATTTCGCTACATACCCATTGTTAACAATAAAAGTCGCATGGTTTACGGCCATTCCGGATGGGGATGGGGTGGTCCTTGGGGTTTCAGTCCGTGGTGGGGTTACGGATGGCGTATGGGTTCTTCCTATCCAGTAGGTAAGGAAAAAGTTCGCTACGGCCATTTGATTATTGAAGCACTTGATCGCCGCACCAATTCCGTCATCTGGCAAGCGCGCGGGTCGGGTTTGGTAAGAACGCCCGAAAAAGCCATAAACGATCTACCAAAAGTTGTGCAGGGGATCTTTAAAGAATATCCTACCGAGTAAGGTAAAAAAAGCAATTCGATTTACCTCAAATAGAGGGGCGTTTCTGTAAATAGAACGGCACTTCCACGTGCTGCTTGTTTTTGTTCTTAATGAGCTCGGCGGCCATTTTTCCCATTTTCTCAAAGTCGGTCGATATCGTTGTGATACCATTGAGAATAAACTTTTTAAGCGGAGTTTCGTTGTACGAGATGACGCCTACATCCTCACCGATACGCAGGTCTTTTTTGATGATCATATCCAACAGTTTCACCAAGTCATCTTCTGCTAAGTTGATATAACAGGTTCCGACTTCAATATGTTCATTTTCTAATTCAGAAACCAGCGAATGATTAAAGGCATATTGCTGTGCAAATTTATAGAACCCCTTTATAATCGCTTTGGGATAATCGCTTCTGTCTGGAAAAATCAGATGTAAACTATGGTATTTACTCAGCGCAGGTAACGCTTCCTCCAACGCACCATAGATATCCTTTTCATAGTTTTCATAAACTGCTGAAAATTCGCCTTCAAGGTCTTCTAAATACTTCCCTAACAAGACCAACTTATCCGTTGGTATATATTTATTGATAATTTCCGGAGCTTGGTCTCTCCCCTCTTTAAAATGAGGAAACAGAACATAATAATCGTACGTTTTGGTCAAGTTCCCTAACAGGGTTCTTAGATAAGAAATATCACTATTATAAACGAACAGATCTAAGGCCGCTTCATCCTCCAACTCTGTGGCAAAAGAATCGTAGACAATCTTCTTGTGTGCGCTTAATTTATTCAGGAGAATCGCAATTTTTACACGCTGCTTGATATCGGTGGTCGCAATATAATACCCTTTCCCAGGAATGGAGGCGATAACTTCGGTGTTCTTAAGCAGCTTGTATGCCTTTTCAACCGTGTCCCGGGAAATATCCAAATACACCGACAATTCATTAATCGACGGCAGCATATCACTCTTTTCTAAGACCTCATTTTTTACCGCATCGGTAATCGCACTCGCCAATTGCTTATATTTTGGCGTAGCTGAAAAGTCACTGATCTGAATGGCTTTTAAAAAATCCGTAATTTTACTGGTCATGGTGTCATCTGAAATTCGGCCGGGATCTCTCGGGTTATTATCCATCTAAAATAAAGAAATTAGTATTGGAACAGGAAACAATTCATGAGAATACCACTAAATTTCACCAGATGCACCAATGAACAGGCTAAAAAGCACCTAAATGACGCGGCGGCAGATCCCTTTACTACAATTTGGTTTCCAGTTCATATTTACCGGAACCTAGTGTTAGTATGACGTATTCACCCTCTTTTCGAGAATCCCGGATGTAATCGAGCTGATCTACTGGTTTCCCATTGACCAGAATATTCGCCAAACTTTCCGTTTTTACGTAACAATGCGCCGTTGTATTTACCGGAATCGCAATCCTCTGATTTAAACGATCGTCCTGTCTTTCCCATGCACTCTCAATCAGTCCTGAAATCGAATGGTATGATCCGGCGGCACGATTGATACCGTAATCGCCGATTTCCGGTCGGATACGAATCTCTCGAAATCCATTGGCGTGCAATTGAATTCCTAAAATCCTTTCAAACATCCATTCGTTCACCGAACCAAAAGCATAATGGCTGAACGAATTCATAGCAGCGTTATGGACAAAGCCTTCTTCTTTCGTGTAGCTATCCCAACGTTCCCATATAGAGGTTGCGCCGTTGACCACTTCGTATCCCAAGGAGGGGTATTCTGTGCTTTGCAACAGCATGTAGGCGTAGTCCGACGATCCGGTTTTCGTCAGCGCCGGTAACAACGGCTTAAACCCAAGAAATCCTGTTGAAATCTTATTTCCGTTCTGTTCTATCAATTCCCTAAGGTAGTTTCCCGCTTTAATTTCCTCGTCTTGGTTTAGGATGCCTGAATAAATCGCATTGGCATAAGCGGTTTGCGTATGGCCGGAAAAACCTTCTTGACCATCCACGTATCCGGCTCCATCACCGTAGACAGCAGGATCGATCTTTAATCGACCCGAAGCGTCCATATAATGTTGACCAAAGCCATTCTGAATCGCTTTCATCTCCGTCCGGAATTCCGCAGCTTGATCTGTTTGGCCAACCACCTCACACATTTCCGCCATCAAATTACTACAGTAAAAGTAATACATCGTGGCCAGTAGGTCTGGACTCGTCTTTTTACCCACCGACAACCAATCGCCAAAACCTCCTTTCGGCGTCACATCCTCAAAAGCGCCTTCTGGGATAACATGATTGGTCGTTCGGTCCTTTAAAAACGCCATATATTTCAGCATATAGGGCAACGATTCCTCGACGATACGGTGGTCATCATACGCTTTGAAATATTCGTAAGTACAAATAATACCCGCATCCGACCATCCAGGAGAAAAACTATCGTCCGCACGAATGGCGGCGACTCCTTGATCATTAACAGGCATGGGGGCATACACCGGATAAGCGCCGTTCGGCCATTGGGAATCTTGGAGGTCGCGGATCCATTTTTTATGGAACGGAGCGACATCGCTATTGAATATTGCTGATCGCATATATATCTGTGCATCACCGGTCCAACCTAAACGCTCATCCCGTTGCGGACAATCTGTAGGAATATCGATATAATTCGCCCGCTGGGTCCACACAATATTGCTGTACAGTTGGTTGAGCATCGGGTTGTCCACTTCGAAATCACCAACATCTTCGAGATCAGAACTAAGCACTAAACCCGTCAAAAAGTCCGCAGACGGTTCTTCTTTCAATCCACTAATTTCCACAAATTGGAAACCATGAAAAGTAAAACTAGGACTCCAAATTTCCTCTTCCTCATCTCCCGCAAAGATATAGGTATCTACGGATCGCGCTTTACGCAAGTTATCCGTCATCAAACGCCCATCCGGAAAGAGCATCTCTCCAAAACGAAAGACCACACTATCGCCCCGATTCCCTTTCATTTTCAGTCGGATATTACCGGCAAAGTTTTGTCCAAAGTCAACAATGTATTTTCCATCGGGTCTCTTTTCTATGCTTTTTATCGGAATTTCGTCTACTACTCTGACCGGATTTCCTGGATAAAGCTGTAATGCGCGACCTTCCTGATCTGGAAATTCTTGAATCGACCCCCAATTGGAATCGTCAAACCCGACTTTGTTCCAATCCTCTGGTTCCAACATCGCGTTATGCGTTTCACCTTGTAGAAAATCGGATTCAGTGACTGCCCCCGTACTTGTTTTCCAGGTACGATCGGTGGCGATCCGTTCCTGCGTGCCGTCTTCAAACTCAATGTCAATCTGCGCTTTTAACAATGGAAACTGCCCGTAAAACTGACGCACCTGTGGCGAACCCACGAGCATTGCGTACCCCAGATATCCGGAATACCAACCGTCCGAAAGAATGGCGCCAAAAACATTGTCTCCCTCCTTTATCTTGGCTGTGACATCATACACTTGGTAATACACTCGTTTATTATAATCGGTCCATCCTGAACCAAAATAATCATCTCCTACCCGATCCCCATTGATGTAAAAATTATGCAGGCCCAATGAACTCACATAAAGTCTTGCCTTTTTTATTTTCTTATTTAAATCTATTTCCTTCCGAATATAAGGAGAGGGCGGAAGAATGTACGCTCCGGGCTTCGCCAAACTATTCAAGTCGGCGCCAATCCATTTTCCTTGCCAGTCGGTTGCAGCAACTTTACCGAGCTCCCAATAACTCGTTTCACTCCATACGCCCCATTGCCCATTCTGATCTCGAGTCCTAATCTTCCAATAGGCTCGTTGCCCCGATGCTAATGCTTTTCCGGCATATTCTATTTGATTGGTTCTTTCGCTTTGTTGCTCACCAGAATCCCACAAATCACCTGTATCGCTGGCTAACAATTCCGATGAGGAGGCCACTAAAATTCGATAGGCACTTTGCGATTGATTATAGCCCTCGCCTCGAAGCTCCCAACTCAAACGCGGTGCAGCTTCCTCAACAAAGGGGTTGACCTGGTATTCAGTTCTCAAATAATCGGCCCTTATTTGCCCCTCCGCTATCATGACCGTAGCAATAAGCCCGAGACAACAAGCAACTATTTTCCTCATTCTACAATTTTCTTTTTCCGTTAATCTTGTTTATATCCAACTATATTTGGTGTATACACGTACAACTTTTCGGTAGATTCCGATAACAGCTCTCCCGCTGTCGTTTATCGAATGATACGAACCTCCTTGGGCGCCTCAATCTGAGATACGACCTGTCCATCCGCATCCTTCTGGTGACGCACTCGAATGACACCATAGGGAGTCGGAAATGTTCCTTCCGCAAACTCCAAATCACCCAAATTTGGTTTTACCGTGTATGCCTTGCCTCCCGGCTCCGCTATTTTAATGCCCAACACATGTTCAGATAACCAACTGGTGGGACCTGACGCCCAACCGTGCGCAAAACTATGTCGATATCCTTCGTAACAGTATCCTCCATAGGTTCCGTGCACATCGACTTTTCCCTCCGGCACCAATTCGTCGATGCGAGCGGCATTTTCTAGCCATTCGATATTGAAATCCTCCCAAAAAGTCGTTGCACCTAGATCCAGCATCCCACCCCAATACGCTGAGATAATATCCATAGCCTCTGTATATTTCCCGGCTTTGGCCATCGCTTCCAACATGTAATATCCGTAAAAAGTCGAAAAATTCTTGGCACCTCCTACTTCCAAAACTTCTTGATAAGCCGCATTCGCATCCATTAGTCCGGTCAAAGCCATTAAAGCCGCGGCTTGCTTGGAATCATTATGGGCCGGCACAACTCCTCTGAGTTGCAGAAGCGCCTGATCACACCGTTCGCTGAGGTTGTCGTCCTGAAGGAATTCCCCAATTTTTGAGGCTTTCTCAAGGGCTAATATCGTCATCGCTTGTAAACCTGCATGCACCGCTAGGGTATCCTCACTGGATGGCCAATCCAAAAAACGCGTACCATCCATCATCTCCTTACCGTCCACGACTTTACTTAAAATCTGATCTACTAAATCATTCAAATAAGGTTGTTGCTCTGTTAGATAATCCTTGTTCCCATGCGCCATATACCAATCGTAATGCAACACGATCCACCACATGGAATACGTGCTTATACCACTCATCCAACCCGGTAATGGTGTCGATTCGCGTGCCAAATCCAAACTGTTAGGCACGACCTCATTATAACCGAAAACGGTATTGACGGTCGCCACCTCAGGATGGAGGTCGCCGACCCAAACCAAACGGTCCCTTTTGACACCGTCCCAAAGATAGTCCTGCATATTGATGTGTACCGTATAGGCCCCAACGTCCCAAATTTTATTCAACCGCTCGTCGCTGCTGTTAAAAGAACCCAAATAAGGTATATCGCGGTAGGTCGCAATGGCCCGCACTTCTCGCAAATGTAACTCCGCCGCTTCATCAAGAAAATCAATACGAACGAAACGAAAACCAGATTCACCTGTTTGATTTTTCCCCAACCAAGGCAGTTGCATTTCGAAATCACGCATCGCATGATCGTTGGTCGCGCCTTGCACCCCAACGTCAGACATCGTCTCGGCAACCGATTCGCCGAGTCGAATCCGAACGTTTCTGGGTATATTTTCTCCTCCCCACATGCCGGTTACCAATTCAACGGCCCCGTTAATCTCTTTCCCAAAATCCAAAACAATAGATCCTTTAACATCATCGTTTTTTAAAACGGTGATGTGGTCGTTCGTCAGATTCGCTTGTCCGTCACCGGTCTTCAACAAATAATCTAGGCCTTGGATATCACCTTGATGCCAGACCACCCGAGTGGGATAAAGATATTCTCTGGTCAATGGGCTGATATGCTTCTGATTTTCACTGGTTTGGGCGCCTCCGGTAGTTACCAAACCATTCAGTAAAAGGAATAGGGCAAAAAATGCCTTTAAATTTATCATTTTAACAGGTTTATACTAAGTTTATCCCGTAAAAGTAGTTAAATAGCACGTAGAAACTGTCCTGCGCCTACATGATGCAAAATCAATCGATCCTATAGCTGCCAGACGGCAATTCATACAGCCGGAACATGCCTTCGGCGGGCAGCTCTTTGATCCACGCTGCGTAGCGTGATAAATCGATCGTTTCGTGCTTGGAGATTTTCAATATGGCGCTGCTATTGGGCGGCACACGAATGGATAATGCCAAACGCCCCCCCCTTCGATCCCATGCACTCTTTATTTCCCCGACAGGAGAAAGGAAACGAGATTTCACCCAGTTCAGGTCCGTATGGTGTGCCATGGGAGGAGAAATAACAAAGGTGGTGAAACCCGGCGATTCAGGTTTAATTCCCCCTAAACCGTCAATCGTCCAAGCCCCCGGATACAAATAAGAACTATGCAACAAGGAATGTCCCGGCAAATCTTTTTCCCACATTTCCCAGATCGTCGTCGCCCCATGATCACGCATATATCCCCAACTTGGATAGGTCGTTTTTGAGGTCATGCTATAAATAAGGTCATTCCGTCCTTCTTGCCTCAGCCATTTAAAAAGCAAAGCACCCCCAGTTATTCCCGCATGAATATGGCCCTTCCTATTCTTTAATATTTCTTCTTCAAGCCGCTGTTTTACCTTTTCTATCAGCGAATCAGGCACCACCTCGGCTAATAGAGCGGTTGCAAGATTAGCCATAGAACCGTCTGCATATACGTCGTTTTGGGGATCAAAAAATCGCTCATGAATTGCTCTTGCTGATGCGCTGGCCTGATATTCCCATGCTTCAGCTTGGGGCAAATCGCCAAGAATTCGGGCAATTTTGGCTGCGGTGCGCAAGTTGTACACCCGGTAAGAGTTATTCAGCGCCAATGTTTCCGGCTTATCGTTGTTCATGCCCTCTTCGGTAGCGTTCGGCCATAACCAGTCTCCAAGAAAATCCCACGGCCCACCAAATCTTTGCAACAAATGGTCCTCCACATGGGTGTCCAAAAACCCCAACCACCCTTTCATTAATTCATAATTATCGACCAACACTTGTGTATCGCCATAATACTCGTACATAAAGTAAGGTAAACTCACCACGATTCCTCCCCAAGAGGGTCCACCGCCACCCCAATAGGTCGGTGCGGTATGGGGCAATATACCATTGTTCAAAATGCGACCACTCGTCACCCCCTTCCGGGCGTGATTCGGGTCTCGCATATTACCGACCATGGGTTCGGTTCCCTGCACATCGCGCCAATCTTCCATCCATTTGGTATAAAATGCGCCAAGCTGATAATTCATCATACCAGTTTCACTGCTCGCGTGCGCATCGCCTCCATATCCCATACGTTCCCGCTGCGGACAATCTACTATAAACCCACCAATAGACAGATTTTCAAAGGTCCATTTGATTCGGTCATACAACCAATTCTGTAATGAATCTGAACTGGAAAAATGACTCGCTTCCGTAAAATCACTGCGGATCATCCAACCCTCAATATCCTCGAGACTGGGCTTCTCTTTAAGTCCTTTGATCGTAATCCACCTACCCGAACTGTAATTGAAACGATTTCGAAACTCTCCTTCACCACTGGGACCTATGATAAACGCGCTATGCAAATTAAAGGTCATCTCGTCCTGTTCTCGTTCCGAATACTGAAATCGAATAGTGTCTCCTTCTTCTCCTTTAACCTTGACGCGTGTCCATCCCGCAAAATTTTCCCCCATATCAACCTTGAAACTGCCATCCCTCATGCGGGCAATAGACTGTGGTTGAAGTTTTCTCTTTTTCTTATTACCAAATGTATTCGAGGCAGTGATTTCTAGATCCAAAGGATACACCGTTGCGGCAGACCATTGGGAATCGTCATAATCGCTTTGATTCCATCGATCATCCGCCCGACGGTCATCCCAAAGCTCGCCGCCCATGTTCCAAAAATCCCAAGAGCCTAAGAGTTTATTCGGAGAGTTACGATGTCGCCAGGTGTCGTCGGTTTCTAAACGCACAATCGGCTCTTCATTTAAAGCCAAGCCTGGATAAACAGAAAGCTGAGCGGAAACTAGCGGTAACAAAGGACGACTACCGTCCACATCGTAGGGGGGAAATATGGACCAAGAAGTCCCCAACCATAACCCAATGACATTTTTTCCTTTGCGGAGATAAGGCGCAATATCGTAAACTACATATCGCGCACGTTTGGTGTGATCGCTCACGATCGGCGCGAGCACCTCGTCCCCTACACGTTTCCCATTTACATACAGCTCGTGGTAGCCTATCGAGGCCACATATAGATGTGCTTTGGCCCCCAATTGCTTTAATTCAAACGTTTTTCTCAGCCAAGGGTCCCAAATAGTACAATCTTCCTGGTTGGGATCAAATTGTTCCTGTCCACCAATCCACTTCCCCCGCCATTCATTCGCACGAAATAACCCCGTCGTCCAAGTGACCGCTTCGCTCCATTTTGATTTCTGGTGATCTTGATCTCGAACAGCCACCTTCCAGTAATATCGTTGGTCAGAAAGCAAGGGAGGCCCCTTATACACCACCTGGCTCATCTGGTTGCTATTGACCCATTCGGTATCCCAGACATCGCCATTGTCAGCTCGTAATGCCGTTTCTGAGGAGGCTACCAAAATTCGATAGGCCGTTTGTCGTTGATCAAACAACCCCGCTTTCTGTTCTTCTAAAATCCAACTAAATCTGGGGGATTCTCGGTCCAGCCCCATTGGGGCATCCATATACTCTACCTTCAAGCTGGTGGGTAATAGATGCGATTGTGCGCGCAGAACCGACATGCTGGCTAGCAATAAACACCATAAAAAAAATAAATTTAATTTTACATTAGCGCTCATAATTCAGGATATTCTTTGGTCTAGTCCTAGGAATCGTTACAGCAAATTTAGGGGCAAACCTACGGCAGCTTAGCGACGACCCGCGATCAAGCTCAACCGAGCATCTCACCGATTCCAGTGATCGATTCTCTCAGCTTCCTCTAAAATTAACAAACAATTTAGGATTCTAACAATATATTACAAAGGACACGGCACAGGATAGTACAGGACGAGTCCAGCCATTTTCAGCCCGGCAAACCACCCCTCATCGACCCCCTCCGATCGACTTTTCTCATCAAACCCTGCCCATCAGACCGATCCAAAACGAAGACGAATAGCAGGATAGAGCAGGATGCTAATCCTCATCGGGTTGGCTAAATTTGGATTGGTCTGTAATGATACAACTGACCAAAAAGTTACCCTCTGCAGGTAAAACCTGGCTTTTTTAAACTCAAAAGTCAGCCTACTATAAACCAAAAGATTCGAAAACAATATGAAGAAACTAGAATGAGAAATATGGCTTTTCTCGTGTCAACACGAAAGGGCGTAAAAAAACACCGACGGTGCGGGAACACCATCGGTATACATTAAAAGGTTCATCACTAACTGAGAGAGGCAAACTCTTCATTATTAAACCATTTAACATAACAAAGGTATGCAATATGACCAATTCTACAAAACAAAAAAACAGCATACACCTGCTTTAAATCCTTTCAAACAGCTATTTGCAGGCACATGTTTCACAGGGGCTACAGCCGGGAGTTTAATTAAACTTTCACTCATCGCTCCTGCTATCCTCCTATCACAATTAACACCAATATACGCCGCTGATCCAGCGACAATCCTGTCCAATAAAGCAACGACCAGCAGCTCTCTTGGTATCGCGAGACAACAAGAAAAAATCACCGTCACCGGGACTGTGAAAGACGATAGCGGACTACCTGTGGCAGGTGTGTCCGTTCGCGTGAAAGACACCGAAAGCGCCACATCAACGGATGCAAACGGTCAATTCCAAATCGAAATGGAACCCGGGCAAACCCTGACCTTTAACAGCATTGGCTTTACGCAAAATGAAATGGTAATTCACCAGGCTGGTGATCAAGAAATCACCTTACAAAAAAGCAGCGAGGACATTACCGAGGTCGTCGTCGTCGGTTATGGTAGCCAGCAACGGAGAGACGTCACTGGGTCAATCTCGACCGTGTCCATGAAAAATGTAGAGGGGCAGGCGATTTCAAGTCCAGATCAAGCCTTAACCGGACAGATATCGGGTGTTCAAGTAAGCACCTCAAACGGCACCCCAGGTGGCGGCCCCCGAATCCAAGTCCGTGGTATTGGAGCCATCGGCGCCGGCAGCCAACCCTTGTATGTAATTGACGGATTTCCTGTTCCCTCATCTTCAAGCGAGCGCGGGAATCCACTCGCCACCATCAATCCCAATGACATCGAATCCATGACCGTACTTAAGGACGCCTCGGCAACCGCGATCTATGGCTCACGGGGATCCAATGGTGTCATCTTGATCAATACCAAAAAAGGAACGAGCGGAAAGTTGCAAATCAACGTAGCGGCTAGCTCGGGATTACAGGAAGTCCCAAAAAAGGGACGCCCTAATATGATGAACGCACAAGAATTTGCGCAATTCCGCAAAGAGGCTATAGAAGATCGAATCCGTTTCGAGGAAGATCGCGAACCCACCATGGACGATATCCCGGAAGCGTACAGAAACCCCTCCGCTTTGGGAGAAGGCGTAGATTGGTATGACGAGGTCACCCGAGTGGCACCCATGTCGGATCTAAACGTGAGTTTCAGTGGGGGGAATGAACATATACGCTCTTTCGTATCGGCCGGATACCTCAACCAGACAGGCGTCATGTTAAATTCTGGTTTTGACCGTTTTTCGATACGTGCAAATGTCGACGCGAACGTTTCCGAAAAACTAAAAATAGGTGTAAATATTGCACCGACCTTATCTTATCTTGAGGGTGGAATACGAGGGCAAGGAAGGGATGAGTTCTTTGAGATCGCCACACCCGTTGCTCAAGTATACGATGAAAACGGTGACTATATCCCCTACATCACTTCGCCCGGCGCGTTCGGGAATCCCAACCCGGTCATGTATTTCAACGAGCGGACGGATCAAAGCAGCAAGCTAAAAATGTTGATGAGTACCTATGCTGAATACAGCATCTTGGATAACCTAAAGTTCAAAACCACCTTTAACGTCGACTATGAGGATGAAAGCGGCGAAAGCTTCCGACCCTCTACGATTCCAAATCAAAATGCGCCAGGCCTCTCGATTCCAAGTGGCGCGTATTGGCGGGGTCAATACCTCAACTGGGCCAACGAAAACACACTTACTTATGATCTGACAACGGATAATGGGCATTCCCTTAATCTATTAGCAGGTTATAGCGTTCAAGTTCAAAAAAACAAAAGCGGAAATTTCAACGGCACCCAATTCCCAGACGATGATATTCAAACACTGAACGCTGCGGCACGCATCACCGGTGGGACCAATATAGAAGATTGGGCGCTGATTTCTTATCTCGCAAGAGCGAATTACGCCTACGATGACCGCTATATGGTTACGGCCTCCATTCGGGCGGACGGATCATCCCGTTTTGGTAAAGACAACCGTTGGGGATCTTTTCCTTCGGTCGCGGTCGGCTGGCGCCTTTCAGAGGAGGCTTTCTTAGAAGACCAAGAGTGGATCGATGAACTGAAGTTGCGCGCGTCTTATGGTCGGAGTGGTAACTTTAATATTGCAAACTATGCCTCCGTGAGTAATATCGGCACGGCCAACTATGTCTTCGGTGGTGGCTTAGCACCAGGAAGAACGATGAACAGTTTAGGAAACAGCTTTCTAGGTTGGGAGCGCATGAAGGAACTAAATATCGGACTTGACTTTAGTACATGGAATAACCGGCTTACTTTTTCCGCAAATTTCTACCAGCGGAATACACTGGACCTGCTTCTAAACACGCCTATCCCGCAATCATCGGGATTCGCCACGGTTACCGAAAACCGAGGGGATGTGGAAAACAAGGGATTTGAGTTTTCACTCAGCTCAGCCAACATCGTTCGTGACGACTTCACTTGGAACACCGATTTCAACATTTCCTTCAACCGGAATAAAGTGCTCTCCTTAGGCAGAAGCGATGACCCTATTTATTCGGGACAGAGTTCAGAACAAAACTTTACCAATATCACGAGAATAGGTCAACCTGTAGGAATGATTATTGGTTACGTGGTGGACGGTATTTATCAAAATGAAGAAGATCTAGAGCGTTACGCTTCTTTCCCTGGCGCTATTCCAGGCAACATGCGGGTACGAGATGTCAACGGTGATGGAGAAATCACACCGAACGACGATTTCGATGTTATCGGAAACCCATATCCCGATTTCACGTGGGGAATGACCAACACGTTGGGTTATAAAAATTTCGATTTCCGGATGATGATGGTCGGATCGATCGGACAAGAAATGCTGCGTGCGACCCGTTTTTATACCGACAACCTGGATGGTGTATTTAATGTACGTAAAGAGGTGGCCGATCGCTGGCGCTCCGAGGCCAATCCGGGAAGCGGTTTAGTGCCAACGACAAACGGATCGGGTCGCGGCCGGGTCATGTATCGCGATACACACTCGCTGTTTATCGAAAAAACAGATTACCTCTGGATCCGAAATATTACGGTAGGCTATACCATCGATAAACCAGTTGCGGGTGTGCTAAACAATCTCCGGATTTATGCAAACCTCCAGAATCCATTCTTATTTACAGGATATGAAGGCAACCCTGAGGGGACGAATATGAACCGTCCCGATGTGGGAGCTTTGGTTCCAGGTATCGATTACTCGGCTTATCCTGTTCCAAGAATTTATACATTAGGACTGAATTTCAACTTTTAAGCAGACAAACATGAAACTAAAATATATTCTATTAAGTTTAGGCGTGCTGAGCATGAGTTCATGTAACCATCTCTTGGACGTGGATCCTCATGAGTTTTCCAGCGGAGATTCTTATTACCAGAATGAAGGACAAGTGCTCCGAGCAATCAACGGAGTTTACAGTGGGCTTCAGGTTCTGTACACCAGTGATTTCAACGCATTAACGGAAATGCGTGCCGATAACACGAATTATCAATACGATGAAACCGACCGAGGGGTACAACAGCGGGAAGAAATCGACGAATTTTTGATCAATTCGTCGAATAGTTACGTCAATACGGCCTGGGCGAATCTGTATAATATCGTTCAGCAGACCAATGTTATTTTAAGCAGAATTGAAGAGGTGCCCTTCACGGATGAGGACCTCAAACAACGGTATATTGGGGAAACTAAATTTATTCGCGCGCTGACTTATTTCCATCTCGTCCGATTATTTGGAGAAGTGCCGCTACATACCGAAGAGGTCGCTAATCCATCCGACGCTTTTGCCGATGGCAAAGCCACGGTGGAGGAAACCTATGCCTTGATTATTGCCGACACCCAAGAGGCGGTCTCTGTTTTACCAGAAAGTTACGGGAAAGATGATGCTGGCCGCGTCACAAAAGGGGCGGCACTCACGCTGCTGGGAGAGACCTATCTCACACGCCAACAGTACCAAGAAGCGGCAGATGCCCTCGAACAGGTCACCACCTTAGGCTATTCGCTCATGGCGGATTATGCGGACTGCTTCAGTCCCAATCATAAAAACAATGCTGAATCCGTTTTTGAAGTGCAATACGATCAATCGATCGAAGGGGAGAACAGCAACTTCATTTTTATGTTTGGCCCCCGCAACGCAAAAATGCAATTGGTTGGGTTTGCCGGCAATCTGGCTGGAACGAATATTCCCACGCCAAGCATCTACGATGCTTACGAGTCAGGCGACCAGCGGCGAGACAAATCCATCGAATTATTTGACGATCCTTCCAATGCCGCATTTCAGGAGGCCGCCGCTTTTGATGGAAAAATACCTTTCATCAAAAAATTCTACCACGCTCCCTATATCGAAGACGGGCGGTCGAACGAAAACATGCCGATCTATCGCTACGCTTATGTGTTACTCATGCTTGCTGAGGCACGCAATGAAAGCGGATCAGGCGATCCTTACGTCCACCTCAATGCTGTTCGGGAACGGGCCGGTCTTGATCCGGTATCCGGGCTTTCTCAAACTGCGCTTCGGGAGGCCATTGCGCATGAACAACGCGTAGAGGTCGCCTTTGAAAACCACCGCTGGTTTCAGTTGCTTCGTACCGATAAGGCCCTCGAAATTATGACGACACACGGAGAAGACGAAAAAGAACGTCTATCTCGATTGAGCGCAGCCTCCTATAATTTGCAACCGTTTAAATTGTTATTTCCGATCCCGCAAAGAGAAGTTCAAGTCAATGGTATAGCACAAAATGAAGGTTGGTAATGAATAATTTAAAATTGCATAAAAACAAGTCATGATCAAAAGTAACTTTATCACATCAACCGTCAAGCTTTTGGCCTTACTCCTGCTAATTTCTGCTTGCGAAGACTCCAGCAACAGTAAGGAGGAAGAACGGGTCGATGACAATCCTAAAACCAAGAAAATCGTTCTTCCCAATGGATTTGCGGTGGACCATCTTTATAGCCCTTCAGATAATGAGCAGGGGTCTTGGGTGGCCATGACCTTTGATGACCAGGGTCGAATGATCGCTTCCGATCAATACGGTGGCCTCTTCCGACTAGAGCTTCCCCCCATTGGTTCAGATAGTACGGCGAAACCTAAAATTGAAAAACTGGAGTTTCCACAAGAAAACGATGGAGATACCAGTTCCACTCAAGTCGGCATGGGCTTCGCTCAAGGTTTACTGTGGGCAAATAACAGCCTCTATGTCATGGTCAACCACTTCCCAAACGACCAATTTTCAAAAGGGAGTGGTCTGTATCGCTTACAGGACACCGACGGAGACGATCAATACGATAAAGTCGCTAAATTAATTTCTTTAGACGGAGAAGGCGAACACGGTCCACACAGCATTGTCTTGGGTCCTGATTCTTCCTTATATATTGTTGCTGGGAATCATACAGACCTACCCGATATGGACCATTCGCGGTTGCCGACCAATTGGCAACGTGACAATCTACTGCCACATATTCTCGATCCCCAAGGACACGCCACCGACCGTGAAGCGCCGGGCGGGTGGATTGCTAAAACCAACGCCGATGGATCGCAGTGGGAGCTGATTAGTGCGGGTTACCGAAACGCATTTGATGTTGCTTTCAATGCGCAAGGGGAGCTGTTCACTTATGACTCAGATATGGAATGGGATTTTGGAATGCCTTGGTACAGACCCACACGTATCAACCACGTCACGAGCGGCAGTGCATTTGGGTGGAGAACAGGAAACGCCAAATGGGACGCTGAATTCCACGACAACCTACCGGCCACGTTAAACATTGGTCAAGGCTCGCCGACGAATCTTATTTTCGGATACCAGGCAAAATTCCCTAAAAAATACAGAAATAGTCTATTGGCCTTCGACTGGAGTTTTGGAATTATATACGCCGTACATCTCACCCCAGAGGGCGCCAGCTATGAGGCCACCGCAGAAGAGTTTGTCTCTGGTTCTCCACTGCCATTAACCGATGGGGAAATTGGTCCAGACGGTGCCCTTTATTTTCTAACCGGCGGGAGACGACTTGATTCCGACCTATACCGGGTGTATTATAAAGATCATGAGAATATCAACCCAAGCCAGAAGGAGAATATAACAGCGACGCCAGAACTGACGCTACGTCGTGAGATCGAACAATACCACCGTCCATCTGCCCCAGGGACTGCTAAAAAAATATGGGAGCATCTGGGACATGAGGATCGATTTATTCGATACGCAGCCCGGATTGCTATCGAGCACCAACCGGTAGCATCCTGGAAAGACCTGGTATTTCAAGAAACCAACGTCGTTCGGCTAACCGAGAGTCTTCTTGCCTTAGCGCGCATGGGAGATGAATCCCTTAAAAATCAAATTTTCCATAAAATATCGACTATTCCACTCGAAGAACTGCCGCCACGAATGCTACTCAACGTCCTTCGTGTTTATGAAGTTCTCATCTATAGAATGGGGCAACCCGAGGAAAACATCAGAGCAGGTGCTGCCGAACGGTTGTCTAATTTTTATCCGGCTAAGATTAATCTAATCAACCGCGAAATCGGTAAAATTCTGGTGGCATTGAACGACGAAAGTGTTGTTGCCAAGACCGTCCCAATGCTCTATACAGCCAAAGACGACTCCACGAGCAGTACGAACTTCATGAGTGCCTCGAATCTAATTCTTCGAAACCCGCAATATGGGCTTGACATTGCTGATATGCTCGCCAATATTCCTCCGGCGCAACAGATCTATTTAGCGACGATGCTCAGCGATGCGAAAGAAGGTTGGACACCCGAATTACGCGATCAATACTTCAAATGGTTTTATGAGGGTTTTGGTTACAAGGGCGGAAATAGTTACATCGGCTTTATCGACCGCGCACGTAAAATTGCATTGAGCAACTTACCGGAAGATCAAGTAGCGCACTATAGTGAACTTTCTGGCGATTCATTGGTTAACCAAGCAGGAAACCGGCTCGCTTCCAATGTAGAACCGCCAAAAGGTCCTGGGCGAAATTGGGAGATCGACACGGCTTTAAAATATATCCAGGAAGCTGAAAAGGTGCCAGATTTCAAAAGAGGTGAAGAATTATTCATCGCCATAAAATGCGGTTCGTGTCACACGATGAAGGGCGAAGGCGGATCGGTGGGACCTGATCTCACGCAGCTAGGCACACGATTTTCGGCGCGCGACATGCTGGAAGCGTTAATTGAGCCAAGTAACGTGATTTCGGATCAGTACGAATCAAAAGTCTTTCATATGAAAGACGGTGCTAAACAACTGGGACGCCTAATGGGTGAAACGGAGAATGAGTACGTGATTTCTCAAAACCCGTATGCGCCACATTTAACGGTGGAACTTCCTAAAAAAGATGTACAAGAAATCCGGATTTCCGAAGTTTCAATTATGCCTCCCGGTACGCTGAATGTCTTGAGCCCAGAGGAGCTTAACGATATTATGTCCTATTTAATGGCGGGCGGTAATGAAGAAAATGAAATCTATAGCCAGAAAAAACAATAAGGATGGTAGATTATTCAGGAACCAATTGGTTCAATAAAGTTTCTCATATCGCCCAAGTTGGGGGAATAGAGACAGCTGTACTGGACAACGGACAAAGCAAAGGGACTCGGGTGGCTTGGATCAATACCGGCTCCGGTCTCCGCTTTAAAGTGGTGATTGATCGAGCGATGGACATCGCGGAAGCCTCTTTTAACGCGAGCAATTTAACCTGGATTAGTGCGTTGGGGGTCACCTCCCCCCAACCTCTTGCCGATCGGGGGACAGATTGGCTGCGGACTTTCACGGGTGGTTTAGTCACGACCTGTGGATTGACGCACGTGGGCGGACCGGACGAGGACAGTTCTGGCGCCAGGGGTCTACACGATCGAATTGCCAATATTCCAGCCGAACTTATGACCATCAAGCAACCCGACCTCAGCAAAGGAGACTTGGAAATGTCTATTTCAGGTCGCGTATTTCAAGGACAAGCGTTGGGTTATAAATTAGCGCTAACGCGTACCATACGATGCCGGCTGGGTGAACCGACGTTACGCATTGTCGACGAAGTCCGCAATCTCGGAAACACCCCTGTCCCACATATGCTTCTTTATCACCTAAATTTCGGTTGGCCGTTCATTGATAAAGGCACCCGTCTATGGTGGAATGGGACCTGGAAATCTAGGGAACCGGATCGCGCCCAGTTATTTACCCAAACGCACGATTTCAGAACCTGCCCAGATCCCTTAGAGGCACACCGGGGATCAGGCGAGGAAGCTGCATTTATTGACGTCCAAGCCGATGCCGACGGCATGGCTCATTGCGGGGCGCATAATCCACACTTAGGTCTCGCAGTCCACGTCGCATTTCCAAAAGAACAAATGCCGTGGTTAACCAATTGGCAACATTGGGGTCCAGGCGAGTACGTTATGGGGTTAGAGCCCGGCACCAATCCTCCAATCGGCCAAGTGAAAGCGCGCGAGCAGCACCAATTGATCGAATTACAACCCAACGAATCAAGACTTTACAATCTGGACATTTCAGTCATCAGCGATCCATCGTCAATCGACGCATTTGTCCAGTACTTTAATAAGAACTAAAAAGGAATGGAAAAAATTGAAAAAGCATTTGAACAAGGCAATGGGGTATTAAGACTCGCCCCGAATTGGGTCCCGAGAGCATTCTGTGTCCCGGGCCGACGTATTAAACTCCATCCAGATGATTACTACGTCTTAGGAGGAGAAAGAGGCGGTATCGATGAACGATGGTTATCCTCAACAACTCCCGCCAAAAATGGTCCCTTAACTGGAGAACATGAAGGGTTAAGTTTTGTAATCTATGAGGAAAACGGCAAGACAGAGAAAATTCTCCTTTCAGAATGTATTGACCATCTGAAAGAAAGACTGATCGGAAAACGGATATGGGATCAGTATCAAAGTTGGCCGATGTACTCGAAATTTTTCGACAACATGGGGCCACTCCCCCATCACATCCACCATGACGATGAGAAGGCCGCTTTAATTGGTCAGGAAGGAAAACCAGAAGCCTACTATTTCCCACCTCAACTGAACAACCACGGTGGCGATTTCCCCTACACTTTTATGGGGATTGCGCCCGGAACAAGCAAAAAACAAATCAGAACTTGTCTTGAAAACTTCAACAAAGGTGACAACAAAATCACGAACTATTCACAAGCTTACCGATTAGAGCCTGGAACAGGTTGGGATGTACCTCCCGGCCTATTGCATGCTCCAGGTAGCTTATGCACCTACGAACCCCAGAAAGCCTCTGACGTGTTTGCAATGTACCAATCGTTGGTCAATGAAGCCATTATAGACGAAGAGTTACTTTGGAAAGGTGTCCCAGAAGATAAACACGGGGACTATGATGCCTTGATGGATATCATCGACTGGGATTTAAATGTAGATCCAGACCTGATGAAAAATCGCTTTATGCCGCCCACACCTGTTCGAGAACAAACAGAAATGGAGCAAGCAGGTTATCAAGAAAATTGGATTTGTTACAAATCGGCCGCTTTTAGCGCAAAAGAACTAACCGTATACCCTGGACAGACCGTTACCATACGCGATCAAGCCGCTTACGGCCTCATCATGATGCAAGGACATGGCCAATTGAATCAATGGCCCATCGAAACACCGGCATTAATTCGTTACGGTCAGTTAACGTATGATGAGTATTTTGTTTCAGAAGAAGCTGCCAAACGTGGAGTGACCATCCAGAATACGTCGAAGACCGATCCCATTGTTATGTTGAAACATTTCGGTCCTGAAAATCCAGAACTTCAATTATCTTAGTAGAGATAGACAAAATAAAAACTTGATTATGAGCACAAACAACTTCCCTAAATTGCACAATGCAACCTGGCCCGGCATCGTCGGAAAAGGCGATCAAGAACCTATAATTTCCTTAGACGAACTGTTAGAAAAAACAGCAAATGCCGAAGTCGATGGTGTCAAGTTTGACGGCATCGATTTGGGGCTATTTGACCCCCATGTTAAGCTCGACACCTCCGATGACAACATCAGTGCGGTGACCGACCAAGTGGGGAGCTATGGCCTTTCTATAGGCACTTTAGTCGCCCCTATCTGGCCGCCGGATGGCGGACCTGCAATGGGTAGTCAAGAAGATCGTGACCGTTTCGTAAAGGTTGTTGAGAAGGCTGCCGAATTTGGTTATAAATTATCTAAAAAAGGAATTCGAACCGGGAATGTCATTCGGATCGACTCGGCCAGCAGTGTTGAAGATTGGCAAAAAGACCCCTTAGAGAACACGAAATTAATTGCCGAAACCTTCCAGCGCGCCTGCGATGCAGCTGCACAATACGGGCAACGATTGGCCGCGGAAGGTGAGATTTGTTGGGGCGGTATGCACAGCTGGAAAACAATGCTAGACACCTTGGAAATGACTGACCGGGAAAACCTGGGCTTTCAAGCTGACATGTCCCACACCTTTCTATACCTCTTGGGTTATAATGCCCCACAGGACCGCATCCTCAAAGAAGATTTTCAATGGAACGATCGGGAAGAGCTGGAAAGAGGTTTGAAATTTCTTACCGCTAAATTAAGACCTTGGACGATCGACTTCCATGTGGCGCAGAACGATGGAACAGTCTTTGGCTCAGGGTCCCACGACAAAACAGGTCGTCATTGTCTACCCACAGATCCAAATGGAAAACTGGATATTAGTAAAGACGCTGGTTTTTGGCTTCGTGATGAAAACGGCAATCTCAATAAAGAATTTGAACATATTTGTTGGGATGGCTGCATGTTCCCCAACGATGTCATGCATAAACAAGAAACCTGGAACTCAATTCTAAAAGCAATGATTGAGGTCAGAGATCACCACGGTTGGTCCGCCTAACTTGATGGAACAGCAGTTCTAAAAAAATTAAAAAAGGAGAATTCGTGTAACACTAAAAAAGGAATGCGAGAGCAGGCGCATTCCTCCTTTTGCCATTAGGCCGAAGGTTTTCCTGCAAAAATTGATATGGAAAAGAAAGAAATAAGAATCGGATTAATCGGATGTGGGTTTATGGGCAGAACCCATTCTAACGGATATAACAGAATTCCTAATTTTTTCCCCGACTTACAACATACCCCTGTGCTGAAAGCCGTTTGCTCACGAAGTGAGGAAAAAGTGAAAGCATTTGCAGAGCAATGGGGATATGAATCCTATGAAACCGATTGGAAAAAAATAATTGCGAGAGACGATATTGATGCTGTTGACATTTGCGTCCCCAATAATATGCATATGGAAATCGCCGTAGCTGCAGCTGAAGCTGGAAAAATGGTACTTTGTGAAAAGCCTTTATCCCGAAATCTTATCGAGGGAGAGAAAATGGTCGAGGCCGTCGCCAAAGCGGGCGTAAAAAATACGATCTGGTATAATTATCGACGGATACCAGCCGTTACGTTAGCCAAACAAATTGTCGCGAGCGGAAAATTAGGTAAGATTTTTCACTACCGCTCAAACTTTCTGCAAGATTGGACAATCAATGAAAATCTTCCGCAAGGGGGACGAGCCTTCTGGCGAATGGATGCTGATGCCGCCGGATCTGGCGTCACTGGAGATCTGTTAGCACACTGTATCGATCTGGCGATGTGGTTAAACGGTGGTATTAAAGACGTCTCCTCGGTCACTGAAATCTTTGTTAAACAGCGGAAGCATGAAGAGACAGGCAATGTGGAAGAGGTTAAAATCGATGATGCCTGTATTTTTCATTGTCATTTCAATAATGGATCGCTTGGATTGTTCGAATCTACGCGTTACGCTCGCGGCCATAAAGCGCTATTTACCTTGGAAATTAATGGCGAAAACGGCTCACTGCGTTGGGACCTACATGATCTCAACCGCTTGGAATATTTTAACAACGCTGATGATTCCGAGGTTAAAGGATGGCGAACGATTCACGTCACCGACGGTGATCAACCTTATATGGACAAATGGTGGGTACCCGGTCTATCATTGGGCTACGAACATTCCTTTATCCACCATGCCGCAGATTTCTTTAAAAGTCTGGATACTGGAAAAGACTGTCATCCAACCTTTGCCGATGCCTTCCAAACACAGTTAGTTTGTGAAGCGGTAATTGATTCAGCGAACGATCGCCAATGGAAAGACACGCAGGTACAATGGAATAATCAGTAATGGGCCATAATTCAACAATGATGATCAATATACGAACCACGGCTAGCTATGCCGTTTTAATCCTGGCCCTATTAAACGGGTGCAATGGAAATAGCGCAACGCAAGAGACCCCAACCAGTAAGGATTCTTTAGAACTTGAAGAAGGCTTCGTCTCGATGTTCCAGGAGGGCACATTGGACGGCTGGGAAGGGGACACAACGTATTGGACGATGCAAGGTGATATACTGGTTGGTGAAATTGGTCCTAACCAGGAGCCTTTAATCAATAACACCTTCCTGATTTGGGAAGAGGGTGAAGTCGATGACTTCGTGCTCAAGTCCGATTTCAAAATCTCCCGCGAGGGCAATAGTGGCATTAACTATCGCTCCGAGCGTTTACAAGATCCACCATTTGCACTGAAAGGATATCAAGCTGATATCGATGGTCAACACCACTACACGGGACAAAATTATGAAGAACGCGTCCGAACTACGCTGGCCTACCGGGGGCAACGAACTGAAATCGGGGAATCCACGGCCGATGCGCCTGGGGAATCACAGAACAACGCCTGGACGAATTTAAAAATCGTTGATTCGGTCGCCACCGACGAGGAACTGGCGAACAGCATCCAAGCGAACCAATGGAACGAAATCAAAATAATAGCTGAAGGAAACAAATTAAGTCACTATATTAATGGCTTATTAGTGTCGGAAGTAATTGACAACGATACGCAACACCGCAAAGACAAGGGGTTAATCGGTGTGCAGGTACACGTAGGGCCGCCGATGAAAGTGGAGTACAGAAAGATGCAAATTAAAGTTTTAAATCAGTAAACTCGATTATGTTTATGGAATGGCGAGAACGGATCCGTGAGGTATTATTGGAATCTCTAGACGAAAATGAGCGGGAGTATCTCTTGGAGTCGAAGCAAAAAATCCAAAAAAACTACCGCGCACATTTCGTTCGTATTTTTAGTTCACTCGGCCGTGAGATTTCCAACTCCAGTAAAAATCAAACCTTCCATATCAGTTGTGCGACCGACCTTCCCCTGATTATAGAAGACTGGTCGACCATACGCTTAGCCCGTGTATGGTTATTGGGTCTGATCGAAGATGAACCCTCCCACTATCATCAATTTGTCAACCGACTCTTCGCGTACGCCGAGATGGAAGAATCAGTTGCCCTTTATTCGGCGCTGAACATCTTGCATTACCCTGAGCTATGGATTTCTCGCTGTGAAGAAGGTATCCGAAGTAATATTGGAGCCGTTCAACAGGCTATTATGGAGCAAAACCGATATCCCGCTAAACACCTATCAAAGGGGGCGTGGAATCAGCTGGTCTTAAAGAGCTTTTTCACTGAAAAAAACATACTAAAGATCGTCGGGTTGTCCGAACGCAACAACGCTGATCTAGCGCACGCCATTATTGATTATATTTATGAACGTCATTCGGCCGATCGAACGATCCACCCCATATTATGGTTATTGTCCAAGGATTACCTTCCTCAACGAGCGTGGGACATTCTCAACGAACGGCGGAACAACGCCACAGACTCAACCGAGCGTACATTGCTAGGTAGATTGTTAGACGAACGTAACGTTAAGTCTGTCAGCGATGAATCGAGTCACGAGCAACCCTCGTCTATCCTTACTCAAGAGTTGTTGGAAAAACTTAAAAAAGAAAAGATATGTGCACAGAATTAAACAGAGATATGTCTAAGATGGGCCAACGATTGCCGTTAGATCTCGAAGCGATCAAAGGCATGAAATTTATTGATCCACATATCCATATGGTATCTCGTACGACTGATGATTATCAAGCACTGTTTGATGCGGGCGTTATTGCCGTCATCGAACCTGCGTTTTGGGTAGGTCAACCACGAACCGGACTAGATACCTTCAAAGACTACTATAGTTCACTAATTGGTTGGGAACGTTTTCGCGCTTCTCAGTTCGGAATTCGACACTTTTGCACCATTGGCCTCAATTCCCGTGAAGCCAATAATGAACGTCTAGCCGAACAGGTTATGGAGATCCTTCCTTATTTCCTATTTAAAGAAGGGGTATTAGGTATCGGCGAAATCGGCTTTGATGATCAAACTCCCGCTGAAGAAAAATTTTACCGTGCACAACTCGAGCTGGCTAAAGAATCGTCAGTTCCGGTTCAGGTACATACCCCACACAGGGATAAAACCAAAGGTACAACACGGAGCATGGATATTGCGCTTGAACACGGACTAGATCCCGCCTCTGTAATTATAGACCACAATACAGAAGAAACGGTTGAGGAAGTACTAGACCGTGGATTCTGGGCTGCATTTACCATCTACCCTTTTACCAAAATGGGTAACGAGCGTATGGTTGACATTGTCAAAAAGTACGGCGCCGAGCGAATCATGATTAATTCTGCTGCCGATTGGGGTATTAGCGATCCGCTGGCAGTACCAAAAACAGCGGCATTGATGCTCAAACACGGCGTCAGCAAAGCAGACGTTGAGAAAATTACTTTTACCAATTGCGTAAAAGCGTTTAGGATCGATGCGCATCTTGATCCAAGTTTATTAAAAAAAGGCGCTCAGACGGATCCGGGCAAAAAATTCGAAGGCAATACGATTCTGAGAGGAGGTCAACAACCACGCATCGACCGGAATACTTTGATTATATCCTAGGTGTCGATGGGAAAAGCCTGGCTTGAATTAATCAGACCGTCGAATGTGTTAACGGCTATTTCCGACGTATTAGCTGGCGTTGCTCTCGCTTGTCTATTCCTTCAACAGGAGCTGCCCGAGCTGAGCGTGCTGGCTATCCTCAGTGTCGCTAGTATGTTGTTGTATACAGGTGGCATTGTCTTTAACGACGTGTTCGATGCCAAACTGGATCTTATGGAACGCCCCGAACGTCCCATACCCTCAGGCAAGATAAAAAGATCGTCCGCGGCAATATTGGGCACTTCAGCATTCATTCTGGGCACATTTATTTGTCTGTATATCAACATCCATACGTTCTATATCGCCTTAGCGATCGTCGCTATGTGCCTCTTGTATAATCGGATCGCTAAACATCATTTTTTATTTGGCCCCATTGTTATGGGCTTATGCCGAGGATTGAATCTCCTACTCGGTCTATTCGTTATGCCCCAGGCTTTCTCCTATACTTATATTGCGCTACTTCCCGTTATTTATATCGCGGCGGTTACCAACATCAGTCGGGGTGAAGTTTACGGGAACAATCGCACCGCATTAGCGGTATCGGCTGTCCTTTATTCGGTGGTGATTGGGACACTCTTTTATTATACCCTAATGCATAATAACACAGCGGCTCTCTATTTTATTGTACCTTTCGGACTGATGATTATCATTCCATTAATCCAAGCTTTCCGAACTCCCAGACCGGAAAAAATAAGGAAGGCGGTCAAACTCGGCGTCCTGGCCCTTATTTTACTCAATGCGAGTTGGGTTGCTGTTTCAGGATTCTGGACCTTAGCCGTTTTGACGGCGTGTATACTTCCCGTCTCCATTATTCTGGCAAAAAAATATGCCGTCACCTAATTTTATTCGCTATGCAGCAAAGACTTGAACAACGTTTCAATATTGAATATCGATATGACGTTTATTTTTCTGAGGACCTATTCGCTCAGGTAAATGACCTATTTAAGAACTATTTATCAACCGCTAACGCGCATTCTTTTAAACAAAAATTACTGTTCGTCATTGACTCAGGCGTTCTGGAATCCCATCCGCGTTTATGGGGTCAATTAACCAATTATCATCTAGAACTGGAGAACATTGTACCGATTCCAGAGCCGCTCGTCATTCCCGGTGGTGAACTTTGTAAGAACGACCCGGCTCACTTAGAAAGCATTATTCAGGCAGTCGATCAACACGGTATCGACCGTCACTCTTATGTTGTTGCAATTGGAGGAGGCGCGGTGTTGGATTTAGTCGGTTTCGCGGCAACCATCGCGCATCGTGGACTCAAACACATTCGAATTCCAACAACCGTCCTAGCTCAAAACGACTCTGGAGTGGGCGTAAAAAATGCCGTCAACTATAAAGGGAAAAAGAACTTCCTCGGCGCTTTCAATCCACCACAGGCCGTCTTTAACGACTACAGTTTTTTGCAAAGTTTAGATGATCGCTCTTGGCTATCTGGAATCTCGGAGGCCATCAAAGTAGCATTAATCAAAGATGCCCCTTTCTTGAACTGGATGGAAGAAAACACCGCGCAATTGCGTGATCGAAACTCTCCTGCAATGAAAGAGCTCATCTATCGGTGCGCAGCGCTCCATCTCGCCCATATCCGAAACGGCGATCCTTTCGAATTGGGTTCCTCGCGTCCGTTGGATTTTGGTCACTGGAGTGCCCATAAATTGGAACAGATGAGCAATTTTGAATTGCTTCACGGGGAAGCAGTGGCCATTGGAATCGCAATTGATGTCTATTATTCCTACCTTATTGGCAATATCCAAGAGCAAGAGGCCCTACGCATCATTCGACTGCTCGACGATTTAGGACTGCCCACGTATTATTCCTTTTTGGATAGCGAGGAAACCCGCCTGATCCTATTTTCAGGTCTAATGGATTTTCAGGAACATCTGGGGGGTAAACTAACGGTTGTCTTGTTGCAGGCAATCGGTCAGGGAAAAGACTATCACCACATCGATTATGAAATGATGGGCCATGCGCTCGATTATTTAAAAGAATTCAATCAAGATCAATCGAATCTGTACTCACATGCAAGTAAATGACCTTCACTTAACCTATTGTAGTAATATCCATCCTGGTGAATCTTGGCAAGAACATTTCTCCGAGCTCCGAGAGCATCTACCCGCCATTAAAAAGGCTGTGAGGCCTCAAGGAACGATGGGGCTGGGGTTACGTTTGTCCAAGCGCGCTGCTGCCGAACTGGCTCAGCCAATTGTATTAAATGAATTCAAAAAATGGCTATCCGAGCAAGCGCTTTATGTCTTCACACTCAACGGCTTCCCATACGGAGACTTTCATAGTACACGCGTGAAAGATCAGGTTCATTTTCCGGACTGGAGCACGCCCGAGCGGCTAGACTATACCAAGCAACTTTTTGAAATCCTTTCCGAACTTCTTCCTGCGGGCATCGAGGGCGGAATCTCGACCTCGCCATTATCCTATAAATTTTGGGACCATCAAAACCAGGCGTCTCATCGAAAAGAATGCACGGAGCACCTACTCGAAATCGCCGATTATCTCTCACAAATAGAAAATTCCAGAGGACAATACATGCATCTGGACATTGAGCCGGAACCCGATGGCTTATTGGAAAACTTTGAAGAGTTTCTGGCATGGTATACCGATGAGTTACTGCCTTTAGCGGAGCAATACTTCTATAAAAAACATGGTGCGAGTGCGCTCGAAGCGCATAGCATTATTAAAAGGCATATCTGTCTCTGTTACGATATCTGTCATTTTGCGTTGGCTTATCAAAATCACGCAGAATGTATTGCACGTCTGCGGAAGGAAAACATTTCCATTGGCAAAATCCAGGTCAGTTCAGCGCTCAAGGTCGTGCTAGAAGGTGGCCCGGAAGAGCGGAAACACAGCCTACAGATGCTCGGTGAGTTTGATGAATCCATCTACCTGCATCAAGTGATTGCACAGCGGAACGATGGAAGCTTAGAAAAATTCAGAGACTTACCCGAATTCTTAGACCGGCCAATCCATCCGCAAGAGCGGGAATGGAGAAGTCATTTTCATGTCCCCATATTCCTAGCCGATTATGGGCGTTTATTATCCACCCAAAATGATGTGTTGGAGGTGATGGCACTACACCATAATGATCCGCTTTCCAAACACATAGAAATCGAGACCTATACCTGGAATGTATTGCCTAGCGCGTTACAATTGCCTATACAAGATTCCATCATACGAGAAATTCATTGGTTATTGGATCAGATAAAAAAATAGAAATGAACAGAATTGCAGTCATTGATGTCGTAGGGCTTTCACGATCCGTTATCGGAGAACACACCCCATTTATCCGCAAGTTTTTAGAACGTCACCGATTGACACCGATTAAACCTATTTTGCCTGCAGTTACGACTGCGGCACAGACCACTTATCTCACCGGCACTTACCCCAATCAGCATGGAATCGTTGCCAATGGTTGGTACGATCGAACGGACTCGGAGATCAAGTTTTGGAAACAATCCAGTAAACTTATACAGGCTGAAACTATTTGGCAAACTGCAAAGAAGATGAACAGCCGTTTTACCTGCGCCCAGATGTTCTGGTGGTACAATATGTATAACGATGCTGATTTTTCCGCTACCCCGAGACCAAACTATTTAGCCGACGGGAGAAAAATCCCAGACTGCTATACCTCTCCAGCCTCGCTTCGAGATGAGCTGACCGAGCGATTAGGCGCCTTCCCATTGTTCAATTTTTGGGGACCAAATGCCAACATCAAATCCTCTCGGTGGATTGCGCAAGCCGCCATGTTCGTGGAGGAAAAACACAATCCAACATTGAACCTGATCTACTTACCCCATTTAGATTACTGCTTGCAAAAATACGGGCCGAAGGGCGCCGAAACGTTCACCGAGCTAAAACAAATCGACCAGCTCGTTGAGGAGCTTGTGCTATTTTTTGAGAAACGCGGTATAGAGGTGATGCTACTTTCGGAGTATGGTATAGCACCGGTCAGCCAGCCTATCCATATCAACCGTATTCTTCGTAACGAAGGTTTACTCGGGATTCGTGTCGAACGTGGTCTTGAACTACTCGATGCAGGTGCCTCAGCGGCTTTCGCGGTAGCTGACCATCAAATTGCACATGTTTATGTTCGTGATAAATCGCTCATTGAGAACCTCAAACTACTACTTTCCCAGCAATCGGGTATTTCAAAAGTACTGGATAAAGAGACCCAAGAATCCCATAACATCGACCACCAGCGTTCAGGCGATTTAGTCCTCATTGCAGAGGAGCAGGCCTGGTTTACCTACTATTTTTGGCAGGACGACCGGAAAGCCCCTGATTATGCGCGCATGGTCGATATACATAAAAAACCAGGTTACGACCCCGTCGAAATGTTTATGACCTCCAAAAGCAGAGCCGTCTATAAGCTGCTACTCAAAAAGATCGGTTTCCGGGCAGTCTTGGATGTGATACCCTTAGATGCCACTTTGGTTAAAGGATCTCACGGATCCAGCGAAGTTTCTCCAGATTACTGGCCCGTGCTTATCGGGGAAAATCGAGGTGAAAAACAAGAGATCGAAGCCACCGACATTAAGGGGATACTATTACACAAGATATTTGGCGATGAGGTAATCCAGGCTGATCAAGAAGAAGTTCCCCACCGGTATCACCAGGACGATCAGTCCATTAAGGGTACCGAATCGTAATCGCGGAATTAGGATTAAACACCGTGTCTTTTTTTCGGTCGATTAAGACTGCACACGAATCAAAATCATCAGGGATCGATAGGTCACAAGATCATCGATCCCTATTTTATTGACCCCGCTCGCTTAGAGTTGGATAACTCTCATTTTTGGCACCAATAGCTTCATGATAACCCAAGCGGTCAGATACGCAATAGAACAAATGGCGAAAATGATAAAATAGCCCGACTCTATTCCCTCGAAATTCAAGACTTTCATATTGGTTTGCTCGGCATGGTCAAAAAGCATTCCGGATCCTTTGTTAATTGCAAACGAACCAATACCACCGGCCAGACCACTTATGCCGGTAACCGTAGCAATTGCCCGCTTAGGGAACATATCTCCGACAGCAGAAAAGACATTGGCAGACCAAGATTGATGTGCTGCAGCACTGATTCCAATCAGTACAACAGGGAACCAATAGGAGAACTCGCCCAAGGGTTGAGCAAAAAGAATCAACAAAGGAAAAAACGCAAAAATAAGCATCGCTCGCATCCGCCCACTATAGACATCCATACCTTTCTTTTCAACAAAATAAGTTGGCAACCAGCCGCCGATAATGGACACCATCGTTATCGCATACAGAACAAATATAGCAAGCTGTCCTTCGAAATCCGAAGACTTAATATCATAAACAGAGCTCAGATAAGCTGGAAACCAAAAAAGTAAAAACCACCAAACACCGTCAGTGAACATACGACCAAATATCAGTGCCCAAGTTTGTCTAAATTTCAAACAGGTCCGTATTGAAAGGCGCTTCACTTTAACTTCAGCACCCGTCGTATTATCAGCGACTTCATGCGGCGAGGCTTCTTCGGTATCTTGTTGAATATAAGCCAATTCCTCGGAATTTACTCGGGCATGTTCTTCGGGTCGTTTATACATGAATTGCCAGAATCCCATCCAAATAAACCCTAAAGCACCGATTAGAATAAAAGACATTTCCCAACCATAAGTCATTGCGATCACCGGAATGACTAACGGCGCGAGCAGGGCACCAATTGTGGTTCCTGAATTAAAGATACTGGTCGCGAAGGCCCGGTCTTTCTTCGGAAAATACTCCACCGCAGTCTTGATTGCTGCCGGAAAATTCCCTCCCTCACCTACCGCCAATACAATTCTTGCAATAATAAAGACGACCACGCTGATATTAATAACGCGCGAGACATCTTCTATGCCCGCGATAATCTCCTTAGAACGCTCGAAACTCACAAACCATTCTCCTGTTAGCATTCCGGAGGTAATCAAACCACAAAAAGCATGTAAGATTGCCCCGACTGACCAGATTGCAATCGCCCACATATACCCTTTCTTCGTTCCTAATCGATCTATGATCCTACCGGACACCAGCATAGAAATTGCGTAAACAATAGCAAAAATTGCGGCTACATTTCCATAATCATTATTGGTCCAATGGAATTCAGGGGCTATAAAATCTTTCCATGTTAAGGATAATACCTGACGATCCAGATAGTTGATCATCGTGGCGAAGAAGAGAAGACCACAAACGGTCCATCTGTATTTCGTAGGTCGTACGCTCATAAAATAAAGTATCTTTTATAGTTGGTTAAGAGGACTACGCGCCCAATATTCCGAGTTCTAGTCCCCGTAGTTCCGCTAATCCGCGGAGCCGACCGATGGCAGAATACCCTGGATTAGTCGTTTTATGCAAGTCATCTAGCATTTGGTGCCCATGGTCTGGTCGAAATGGTATGGACACGTTTCGTTGTTGATTTTCTGCAACCAATCGACTCAATACCTGATACATATCCACGTCACCGTCTAAATGATCGGCCTCATAAAAACTACCGTTTGCATCGCGCTTCACGTTTCGTAGATGGGCAAAATAGACACGATGCCGCACCTGATTAAAAATTTGTGGAAGATCATTGTCTGCACCAGCTCCAAGAGACCCTGTACAGAAGCAAATTCCATTGAACGGTCTAGATTCCCGAGTAATGAGTTCTTGAAGATCCTCGGCATTACTGATGATACGCGGCAATCCCAGTATGGAATAAGGGGGATCGTCGGGATGAATCGTCATCTGAATACCCCCGGTCTCACACACCTCGGCTATGGCCGCTAAAAAACGAAATAAATTCGATTTAAGACCTTCTCGGCCAATTTGGTCGTAAACCGCAATACTATCCTTTAGCGATTCCAAGCTGATATTCTCCTCCCCCGGAATACCCATCAGAATATTCTTCTCCAATTCTGTTTTATCCTCCGCAGACATGGCCATCCATCGAACCTTGGCTTGCTCCTGCAGCGCAAGGTCATGATCTTGCTTCGCGCCTTCCCTTAGGAGAATAAAAAGATCAAACACGGCCAAGTCTATCGAATCATAATAAAGCGCTTGAGCACCGTTAGCCATGGGCAAATCCAAACGGGTCCTTGTCCAATCAAGCACGGGCATAAAATTGTAACATACCGTATGTATACCACACTGTGACAAATTTTCTAAAGTCAATTTATATTGATTGACATAATGTTCCGCATCCCCGTTCCAGGTTTTAATGGCTTCATGAACGGGAACAGACTCCACCACCGACCAACGCAGCCCTGCATCGGCTATCATTCGTTTCCGTTCCATGATTTCTTCTACCGGCCAAACCTCTCCATGAGGAATATGGTGTAGCGCGGTAACGATACCAGAGGCGCCAGCCTGTTTTACATCATTCAACGACACCGGATCTTCTGGTCCGTACCAGCGCCAAGTCTGCTCAAGAAATTTTTTATTTTCGTTCATATTGATCTATACGCCACACCAAGTATTAAAACCACCGTCAACAAAAATTGTCTCTCCGGACACGAATGCGGAAGCCTCACTCAGTAGGTACACGAGTGTGCCCTCCAATTCAGATGGATCACCTAAGCGACCATACGGCGTGCCATTGATGAACTTTTGTGCCCGCTCCGAATAACTGCCGTCTGGGTGTGTTAGTAAATTCCTATTTTGTTCTGTTAGAAAAACTCCGGGGGCAATGGCGTTAACGCGAACTTTGTCGCCATGCCGGATAGCGAGCTCAGCGGCCATCCACTTGGTGAAGCCGTCCACGCCGTGTTTGGCCACGGTGTAGCCCAATACACGAGTTAATGGTCGTGAAGCAGCCAAAGACGATATATTAATGATGGAACCTGCGCCTTTACTGGCGATGACCTCTCCAAAAATCATCGTCGGGATGATCGTGCCATACAGGTTCAATTCAATCGCTTTAATGGTGTCTTGAATTTTATTATCAAAGATGGATTCATTTTCTCCAATTGTTGCACCGGGAATATTCCCGCCAACTGCATTCACCAACCCATCGATCGTACCAAAACGCTTCAGCACCTCAGCCTTAGCTTCTTTTACCGAGTTTTCATCCATAACATCCGCCACAACGCCCATAGCTTCGGTAGCTATTCCGTCAATCATGGCTAGGCGCTCGTCTATTTTGGCTTGATTCCGTCCAATAATACAGATTTTTGCTCCAGCTTCTGCCAATGCCTTTACAAAGGATTTACCTAATATGCCGGTTCCTCCTGTGACAATTACTACTTTCTCCTTCAGGGAGAATTTATCAAGAATTTGCATAGTTTATGGTTAGATACAATCAATAATACAAATTTTAGATTAGAATTCGCAGTTTTACACAAACTTATCTTGTCTGAACGTTAAAATTTGCAATTTTGATAAAAAGACTTATCTTGTTTGAACAACACTGATTATGAGCATACTCACCTTTGGAGAAATATTGTTACGAATACAAGGTCACGGTGATTCCTTTTGGGACAGCCCTAACCACAACGCCCGTATCTATCCGGGCGGGTCAGAAGCAAATGTAGCGGCAACGCTTGCTAAACTGGGACACCGGGTTGATTATCTAAGTGCTTTCCCCAACAATACGTTAGCCGATCAGACCTGCCAACTTCTGGAAAGAATCGGGGTCGACTGTTCCAAATCGATTAGATTAGGTCAGCGCATTGGCACCTACTATCTACTTGCAGCTAACGGCCTGAGCAGCGGTGAAGTCGTTTATGACAGACAAAATTCCAGCTTTACCCAGCTTAGTCTGGAGCACCTGGACATGGACTCTATATTTGAAGGTGTGGACTGGTTCCATTGGTCAGCAATCACGCCTGCACTGTCTGGGAGTCTGGCTGAACTTTTAGCTGTGTTACTGGAAGAGGCTCAAAGTCGAGACATACCCATTTCAGTGGATTTGAATTATAGAAATCGACTTTGGCAATATGGTAAAAAGCCGTCGGAAATTGTCCCCCAATTAGTCGCCTATGCTCAGGTAATTATGGGGAATGTATGGGCCGCAGAAAAAATGCTGGGCTATCAATTTTCGCAACACCTTAACCGACAATCATCGACTGAGGATCTATTTTCGGAAGCAACGAGCTGTGCATCGATGATCTTTCAGCGATTTCCTACGGCAAAACAGGTTGCGATGACCTATCGTTTTATGGATAATCCCAGGCACAATCTATTCTTCGGCACTCATCACACCGCCGAGGGATCAAATGTGCTGTCTCAGATCTTCGAAAGTCACCAGATTATAGACAGAATAGGCAGTGGCGATGCTTTTATGGCAGGCTTAATACATGCGATCCGCTGCGATATGACCGCACAGGAGATCGTTGAAACGGCGACCAGAGAAGGTTTTAATAAACTTTTTATAGCCGGTGACTTCGATTTACAAAACAAATAAAGAAATGGGAAACCAAATGATCGATAAGATTCTAGCTAACCCCGTCATCCCGGTATTTTATGATGATGACCTTTCAGTCTGCATACACGTCTTAGAAAGCTGTTACCGGGGCGGTATCCGTGTTTTCGAGTTTGTCAACCGGGGTGAAGCAGCTGAGGAGAACTTCAGCGAATTGTTTAAACACAAAAATCAACACTTTCCAGATCTTAGTCTTGGGATTGGGACCATCTTGAATGCCGATCAGGCCGAGCGTTTTGTTGAATTAGAAGCCGATTTTCTAGTGAGTCCGATTTTCTCGAATTCAATTGCGGAGGTTGCAAAAGCAAACGACTCCTTTTGGATTCCGGGATGTATGACTCCTTCGGAAATAGGGGCTGCCCACGCTGCAGGTTTTAATTTTATTAAAATTTTTCCAGGTGGCAGCCTCGGTCCTTCGTTTGTGAAAGGCATTCGGCCTGTATTCCCGGATATCTATCTGATGCCTACCGGTGGTGTAGCGTGTACTGAGGCTAGTCTTCAAAGCTGGTTTGACGCCGGTGTAAATGCGGTGGGATTGGGATCAAAGCTATTCGAGAAAATTGACGGCACGTATCAGTATGAGCAAATAAGGAAGAACTGCGCGGCGTTGTTGGAATGGGCGCCTACAGGGTGACCTGTATAAATTCAGGGCGAGCGATCAGCACCGCTTCAAACTCTCGAATCCTTCGCTTATCGATTAGCACTTCAATATCCAGGGTGTAGCTATCCCCGGTCAGCATTTGCTTTTTCACCCTAACATGTTTGACAATAGGTTCAAGTTCGGAAATAACCTGTCTTTTGAGGTTAAAATCTTCTCTCGCCATACGGATTGAAGCGACCTTGACAATATTATGTATAATGTATTTATTGATCAGGGGGCCAGAAATTATGATGATAAAACAAGCAGCCAAAAATATCGCAGCGGTGATGAATATACCGAAGCCGATCGCCATTCCAATAGCTGCAGACATCCAAATGATACTAGCGGTTGTGAGACCGTTTACGGTCACACCGTCTTTGAAAATAACACCGGCGCCCAAAAAACCAATACCGGACACCACGTAGGAGGCAATCCGTGTCGCATCTTCCGACTCTCCAACCCCTGCTTTCATTGAAAGCAGGGAAAACAAAGTACTACCCAAACAAATAATCGAAATCGTTTTAAACCCGGCGGACTTATCCTTCCACTCGCGTTCAAATCCTAAAACGAAACCAGCAAACAATGAGAGCACCGCTTTAAGCAAATCGCTCCATTCCCAAACTATGATATCAAAAACACTTTCCATAATCAAATACAAGTCCAAAATAGAACAATAGAATCAAAAAAATGTTGGAATTATCTTCCCTTAGTACACAAAAATGGCCTGACTTCAATTAGTCAGGCCATTTATTATTGTTGGTTTAACGTTTATCTAGATAAACGTTAACCTCGTAGATTAATCTTCTTCCTTAGACGCCAACAACTGATCGTATTCCTCACGAGAGCCAACAATGATGTTGCTATACTGACGCAGGCCGGTTCCTGATGGAATCAGGTGTCCAACAATCACGTTCTCTTTCAATCCAAGTAAGTTATCACGTTTACCTGCAATTGCTGCCTCATTCAATACTTTGGTCGTTTCCTGGAACGATGCCGCAGAGATAAAGGATTTCGTACCTAAAGATGCACGAGTAATACCTTGAAGTAGCGGACTAGAAGTGGCCGGGATCGCATCACGAACTTCAACCAACTGTAAATCCTGACGCTTCAAACTAGAGTTCTCCTCACGCAATTTTCTCAGGTTGACGATCTGGCCAGGGCGCAATGTGCTAGAATCCCCCGCCTCTACAACTACTTTCTTGTCGTAAAGCGAATCGTTCTCCAACATGAAGTCCCATTTATTTACTGCCTCTTTCTCCAAGAAACGTGTATCACCTGGATCTTCAATATTAACCTTTTGCATCATCTGGTGTACAATCGTTTCAAAGTGCTTATCGTTAATCTTCACACCCTGTAAACGGTAAACTTCCTGAATTCCGTTAACAATGTACTCCTGAACAGCTGCTGGTCCTTTGATGGAAAGAATATCTACTGGCGAAATCTGACCATCTGAAAGTGGCATACCCGCTTTAATAAAATCATTATCTTGAACCAGAATATGCTTCGACAATGGAACCAAGTATTTCTTAATCAGTCCGTCACGTGACTCAATAGAGATCTCTCTATTTCCACGTTTTACGCCACCCAAGGAAACAACGCCATCAATTTCCGTCACCACTGCTGGGTTCGATGGATTTCTGGCTTCGAATAATTCGGTCACCCTTGGAAGACCACCTGTAATATCTCGCGTCTTTCCGGTTGAACGAGGAATCTTAACCAAGATAGCGCCTTCTTTAACCTTCTGCCCGTGGGAAACTGAAACGTGAGCGCCTACAGGTATGTTATAAGAACGAATAATTTCACCTTTGGTGTCCAATACTTTAATCATTGGATTCTTGGTCTTATCCCGGGTCTCAATGATCACCTTCTCTTTGTGTCCGGTTTGTTCGTCAGATTCTTCACGGAAGGTAATCCCCTCCAGAATAGCGTCGAACTCGACCTTACCCGCAAATTCGGAAATGATGACAGCATTGTATGGATCCCAATCGACCAACTTATGATCTTTCTCTACTTTCTCACCTTCTTTTACGTAAAGTTTCGCACCGTAAGGTATAACCTGCTGATACACGACCTTCCGATCCTCGTCAACGACTTTGATTTCACCAGAACGGCCTAACACCACCTGATAAGGTCCATCATCTCCCATCTTCTCAACGGAACGGAGATTCTCAAATTCAATCTTTCCTTCGTGTTTCGCTATAACGGATGATTCAGCAGCGATATTCGATGCCGTACCACCAACGTGGAAAGTACGAAGTGTCAACTGAGTACCCGGCTCTCCAATGGATTGTGCCGCGATAACGCCAACAGCTTCTCCTAGTTGTACACGTTTACCCGATGCCAAGTTTCTGCCGTAACAACAAGCACAAACTCCTCGTTTAGATTCACAAGTTAACACCGAACGAATCTCGATGCCTTCAATGCCGGCATCTTCAATCGCCCGACCGACCTCTTCCGTGATATCCTCGTTAGCTGCAACGATTAATTCATTCGTCTCTGGATCGTAGACATCGTTCAACGGTGTACGGCCTAGAATCCGATCGTATAGTGGTTCAACAACATCATCGTTGTCTTTCAATGCTGTTGTATAGATACCGCGAAGTCCGTTACAATCTGGTTCAACCACAATCATATCTTGAGCAACATCGTGTAAACGACGCGTCAAATAACCCGCATCCGCAGTTTTCAATGCCGTATCGGCAAGACCCTTCCGGGCACCGTGGGTAGAAATAAAATATTCAAGTACTGAAAGACCTTCCTTAAAATTGGAAAGAATCGGGTTCTCAATAATCTCACCACCAGAGGTGCCGGATTTTTGAGGCTTAGCCATCAAACCACGCATACCACATAACTGACGGATCTGTTCTTTCGATCCACGAGCTCCGGAATCCAACATCATGAACACCGAGTTAAAGCCCTGATTATCGTTCGAAAGAATATCCATAACGTGTGCCGTCAACTTGTTGTTGATGCGTGTCCAGATATCAATAATTTGATTGTAGCGTTCATTGTTCGTAATGAATCCCATATTATAGTTATTCATCACCTCTTCAACTCCGCTAATTGCTTGATCGATCAACTCGGATTTAGCTGCTGGAATATTCAAATCCTGGAGATTAAACGAAAGCCCTCCCTTAAACGCTGTCTGGAACCCAAGTTCCTTCATATCGTCCAAGAACTGTGCTGCGCGAGCCATTCCCGTATTCTTAACGATTTCGCCAATCACGTTACGCAACGATTTCTTGGTCAACAATTCGTTAATGTATCCAACCTCCTCTGGAACAATTTGGTTGAAAATCACACGACCAACCGTGGTATCGATAAGCTGCTCAGAAAACTCGCCATTCCGGCTTTTGACACGTGCTTTAACTTTGATAAAAGAGTGAACATCCACTTGCTCTTCATTCAAGGCAATGATCACCTCTTCGGCCGAATAAAAGGTACTTCCGTCACCTTTCATCTTGCGATTTTCATCTGATTTCCGACCCTTAGTAATGTAATACAGACCCAATACCATATCCTGAGAAGGCACAGTAACAGGAGATCCGTTTGCTGGATTCAGAATATTATGTGCTGCAAGCATCAAGATTTGAGCTTCTAAGATCGCCGCATTTCCCAGTGGCAAGTGAACCGCCATCTGGTCACCATCAAAGTCAGCGTTAAACGCGGTACACACTAACGGGTGTAACTGGATTGCTTTTCCTTCGATCAATGTCGGTTGGAACGCTTGAATCCCCAAGCGGTGCAATGTCGGCGCACGGTTAAGTAATACCGGGTGCCCTTTTAATACATTCTCTAAAATATCCCATACGACTGGATCTTTACGGTCCACAATCTTCTTCGCAGATTTCACCGTCTTTACGATTCCTCTTTCAATCATCTTACGGATGATGAACGGCTTGTAAAGTTCGGCTGCCATGTCTTTAGGAATACCACATTCATGAAGTTTCAAGTGAGGTCCTACGACGATGACAGAACGAGCAGAATAATCCACACGTTTACCCAATAAGTTCTGACGGAAACGTCCTTGCTTACCTTTCAATATATCGGAAAGTGATTTCAAGGCACGGTTTCCTTCGGTTTTAACCGCGTTCACTTTACGTGAGTTGTCAAAAAGAGAATCAACAGCTTCCTGTAGCATCCGCTTCTCGTTACGCAAAATAACTTCAGGAGCTTTGATTTCGATCAGGCGTTTCAAACGGTTATTCCGAATAATGACTCGACGGTAAAGATCGTTCAAATCGGATGTCGCGAAACGACCACCATCTAAAGGCACTAATGGACGCAATTCCGGTGGAATAATAGGAACGATTTTCACAATCATCCATTCCGGACGGTTCTCTATATTATCATTTGCACCGCGGAAGGCCTCAACAACATGAAGACGTTTTAATGCTTCATTTTTACGTTGTTGCGAAGTTTCATTAGCCGCTTGATGACGTAGATCATAAGAAAGCTGATCCAAATCCAAACGCTTCAAAAGATCTTCGAGCGCTTCCGCACCCATCTTAGCGATGAATTTCTGTGGATCATTATCATCTAAATATTGGTTTTCCTTTGGAAGCGTATCTAGAATATCCAGGTACTCTTCTTCTGTTAAGAAATCCATATAAGAGATGCCATCATCCTCTTTAATACCCGCTTGAATTACTACGTAGCGTTCGTAGTAAATGATCATATCTAGCCTCTTTGTAGGAAGCCCTAATAAATATCCAATTTTGTTTGGCAGCGAACGGAAATACCAAATATGTGCGACTGGAACCACTAAATTGATGTGGCCCATACGCTCACGACGTACTTTCTTTTCTGTTACTTCAACACCGCATCGATCACAAACGATCCCTTTGTAGCGGATACGTTTATATTTACCACAGTGACATTCATAGTCCTTAACAGGACCGAAAATACGCTCACAGAATAAACCGTCACGCTCTGGCTTATAGGTACGGTAGTTGATCGTCTCCGGTTTAGTAACTTCACCGCTGGAACGTTCCAAAATAGTCTCAGGAGACGCCAAGCTGATCGTAATCGAGGTAAAGTTACTTTTGATTTTGTTATCTTTTTTGTAAGACATACTTTTAACAAGTTAAAGCTATATAGAGAGCATAAGAGCGATAGTTATCTCCCTTATGCTCTATTTGCTTGATTAATCTAATGTGATATCTAAACCTAGGCCGCGAAGTTCATGTACCAATACATTGAACGATTCTGGCACGGACGGAGTTGGTAAGTTATTACCTTTCACAATCGCCTCATAGGTCTTGGCACGACCAACCACATCATCTGATTTAACAGTCAAGATTTCTTGTAGGATATTGGATGCACCAAATGCTTCCAGTGCCCAAACCTCCATCTCACCAAAACGTTGACCACCAAATTGAGCTTTACCACCTAATGGTTGTTGGGTAATCAATGAGTACGGTCCAATCGAACGTGCGTGCATCTTGTCATCAACCATATGTCCCAGTTTCAGCATATATATGATACCTACAGTGGTAGGCTGGTCAAAGCGATCACCTGTCAAACCGTTGTACAGATAAGTACGTCCCGATTTTGGCAATCCCGCATTGTGCACCCACTCTTCAACTTGATCCATTTCCGCACCGTCAAAAATCGGTGTAGCGAATTTCATACCCAGCTTCTCACCGGCCCAGCCCAAAACGGTTTCATAGATCTGTCCAAGGTTCATCCGGGACGGTACCCCCAACGGATTCAGCACAATATCAACTGGCGTTCCGTCTTCCAAGAATGGCATATCTTCGTCCCGCACGATCCGGGCAATAATACCCTTGTTCCCGTGACGACCGGCCATTTTATCACCAACTTTCAGTTTCCGTTTCTTAGCAACGTATACCTTAGCCATTTGTACAAT
Source organism: Sphingobacterium sp. (assembly GCA_052092145.1). Lineage (GTDB taxonomy): Bacteria > Bacteroidota > Bacteroidia > Sphingobacteriales > Sphingobacteriaceae > Sphingobacterium. The sequence continues at coordinate 108,057 of JBQDCW010000004.1, forward strand.
TCCTGAAGGTAGTTCGTCTCCGACAGAGATAGCAAATTTATCGCGCTTGAACGCACCTAACTCCTCATTAACTTTGATACTATAATGGTGAAGTGCCCGTTTAATGAGATCGTTCTTCTCTTCGTCCGTAGTCCAACCGGATGGATTAACATTCGTATATTCCAATTCGATTAGAATTTTCTGCGTGAATTTAGCACCCTTGGCCACCAGTAGCTCCTTGTAAACGTTATAAATTCCTTGCGAAGTTTTTCCGTTAACAATTGTGAACAGCTTTTCTACTAAACGCTCTTTTAAAGACTTCAAGTTTCTATCATGCGTCGTCTCCAATTTATCAAGCGCTTTACGCTCGACTTCCTTGGCCATTTTTTTCGCACGAGAGAAGAGTTTAGTATCAATAACCACACCCTTAATGGAAGGTGGAGTTTTTAAAGATGCGTCTTTAACATCACCGGCTTTGTCACCAAAAATCGCGCGAAGTAATTTCTCTTCCGGGGAAGGATCAGACTCTCCCTTAGGCGTAATCTTACCAATTAAGATATCCCCTTCTCCAACTTCAGCTCCAACACGAATAATACCGTTTTCATCAAGATCTTTTGTCGCCTCTTCAGAAACGTTCGGGATATCTGATGTTAATTCTTCCTCACCACGTTTGGTATCTCGTACCTCCAACTCGAATTCTTCAATATGCAAAGAGGTAAACAAGTCTTGCGACACGACACGTTCAGAAATAACAATCGCATCCTCAAAGTTGTATCCTTGCCAAGGCATAAAGGCAACTTTCAAGTTACGTCCCAAAGCAAGTTCCCCGTCTTCGGTCGCATAACCTTCACACAGCACTTGGCCTTTCTCAACTCGTTGCCCTTTTCTAACAATGGGTTTCAAGTTAATACAGGTATTCTGGTTCGTCTTCTTGAACTTCGTCAAATGATAAACTTGAACATCGTCCCCGAAAGAAACCAGCCGGTCGTTATCATTGCGGTCGTAACGAATATGGATTTCTTCGGCGTCTACGTATTCAACTGTCCCGCCTGTTTCAGCGTTAATTAAGGTCCGGGAATCTCTCGCAACACGGCCTTCTAATCCAGTTCCTACGATTGGCGCTTGTGGACGTAACAATGGCACCGCTTGACGCTGCATGTTTGACCCCATCAATGCACGGTTCGCATCATCATGTTCCAAAAATGGAATAAGGGACGCAGCGATTGACGTGATCTGATTTGGAGACACATCCATATAATCCAACAGTTCTGGCTCGATAATCGGGAAGTCACCCTCGTATCTGGCTTTTACTTTAGGATCGATAAAGTTACCCTTATCATCGTAGATTGCATTCGCTTGTGCGATTGTTTTATCGTCTTCGTCTTCCGCTGAAAGATAGACCACAGGTTCATCTACTACCACTTTACCGTCCCTAACGATCCGATACGGGGTTTCAATAAATCCTAGATTATTAATCTTCGCATGCACTGAAAGCGAGGAAATCAACCCGATATTCGGACCTTCCGGTGTTTCAATAGTACAAAGACGACCATAATGTGTATAATGAACGTCACGTACCTCAAAACCCGCTCTCTCTCTAGAAAGACCCCCAGGCCCCAATGCTGAGAGACGACGTTTATGCGTAATTTCCGCAAGTGGGTTGGTCTGGTCCATGAACTGTGACAGCTGATTCGTCCCAAAGAAGGAATTGATAACCGAGGACAAAGTCCTTGCATTAATCAAATCAGTTGGCGTAAACACTTCGTTGTCCCGAATGTTCATCCGCTCACGGATGGTACGAGCCATACGCGCTAAACCAACGCCAAACTGAGCATACAATTGCTCGCCTACAGTACGTACACGACGGTTAGATAAGTGATCAATATCATCAACCTCTGCTTTAGAGTTGATTAAGTTGATCAAGTATTTTACAATCGCAATGATATCTTCACGCGTCAACACTTTAGTGTCAGCTGGCGTGGCAAGTTTCAACTTGCGATTGATACGATATCTACCGACATCACCAAGATCGTAACGCTTGTCAGAGAAAAACAAACGGTCAATAATACCGCGAGCAGTTTCCTCATCAGGTGGTTCAGCGTTACGCAATTGCCTATAGATATGTTCCACTGCCTCCTTCTCGGAGTTGGAAGTATCCTTTTGTAAGGTGTTATATATAATCGAATAGTCCGCATTGTTAGATTCATCTTCTTTGGCCAAGATAATAGACTTGACACCAGCTTCGATGATCATCTCGATGTGGCTCTCTTCTAAAATAGTTTCACGTTCAAGTATGATTTCGTTCCGATCGATCGACACCACTTCTCCGGTATCTTCATCTACGAAATCTTCTGTCCATTTATTTAACACTCTGGCAGCAAGTCGACGCCCTATGAGTTTCTTTAACCCAGATTTGGTGACTTTTACCTCATCGGCAAGGTCGAACAATTCCAAGATATGTTTATCCGAATCGAAACCAATCGCACGCAACAGGGTCGTGACTGGGAATTTCTTCTTCCGGTCGATATAAGCATACATCACGTTATTGACGTCTGTCGCAAATTCGATCCATGATCCCTTGAAAGGGATTACCCTAGCAGAATAAAGCTTAGTGCCATTCGTATGCCTACTTTGGCCAAAGAAAACACCAGGTGAACGGTGTAGTTGTGAGACAATTACCCTTTCTGCTCCATTGATCACGAATGTACCCTTCGGAGTCATGTAAGGAATTGTTCCTAAATACACATCTTGTACAATGGTTTCGAAATCCTCATGTTCTTCATCATTACAAGACAACTTCAATTTGGCTTTAAGGGGAACACTGTACGTCAATCCTCGTTCGATACATTCTCGAATATCGTAACGGGGGGGATCGACAAAGTAATCCAAAAACTCTAAGACAAAGATGTTTCTTGAATCAGAAATAGGGAAGTTCTCTGCGAAAACCTTGTAAAGCCCTTCCTGATGGCGGTTGTCAGAAGTAGTTTCCAATTGAAAAAACTCCTTGAAAGACTCTAATTGCACATCCAAGAAATCTGGGTAATCAATTACCTTCTTACTGGTCGCAAAATTTATTCTTTCTTTTTGAATATTATTGTTTGCCAAGGGAATAAGAATTTAGTTTAAAAAAACTGAGCTAACATCTGCTGATTACTTCTTCCGGTCAAACATCAGCAGCAATCTGACCCGTTCGTGCTATTTATAAACAGGAATAGACTCTGATAGATTTGACTATCAGAGTCTAAGCTTTTTTTGCCTTATGTGAGATTATTTAACCTCAACAACAGCTCCAGCTTCTTCTAGTTGTTTTTTCAAAGCTTCAGCTTCGTCTTTAGAAACACCAGTTTTTACTTCTTTTGGTGCGCTATCAACTAAATCTTTAGCTTCTTTCAATCCTAAACCGGCTAAGTCTTTAACCAATTTAACGACTGCTAATTTCTGTCCACCAGCTTCTTTCAAGACAACGTCAAATGAAGTTTGTTCTTCAACAGCGGCAGCACCGTCACCAGCACCAGGAGCAGCTACAGCTACAGCAGCAGCAGCAGGCTCAATTCCGTATTCGTCTTTTAGGATATCAGCTAACTCTTTAACTTCTTTTACGGTTAAGTTAACTAACTGATCAGCAAGTTGTTTTAAATCTGCCATTTTATTTTGAATTTTTGAATGTTCTTTAAAAATATTGTTAATTAAAAGTAACGAACGTTTAAATGTATCTTAGAGGGTTCGTTAACCTCTTGCTTCTAATGCTTTTACTAAGCCTGAAATTGTACTTCCGCCTGATTGAAGCGCAGACATAACATTCTTTGCAGGAGATTCCAATGCCGCAATAACGTCTGCAATAAGTTCGTTTTTGGATTTAAGATTAACCAATGCCTCTAGCTGATTATCACCGATGAAACTTGTTTCCTCGATGTAGGCAGCTTTCAATACTGGCTTATCACTTTCCCTACGCAATTGCTTAATTAATTTTGCGGGAGCATTACCTGTTTCTGAGAACAATAATGTTGATGCTCCTTTTAATACGTCAAAGATCTCTTCTGAGTCGACACCTGCTTTTTCCAAAGCTTTGCGGATTAAAGTGTTTTTTACCACTTGAATCTCAATACCTTGTTCGAAACATTTGCGACGAATGCTAGTCACCTTCTCAACAGTCAAATCAGCAGTGTCGGCAATGTAAAAATTACCATAAGATTTAATCTGTTCGGCTAAAGCTTGAACAATTTCATGTTTAAGTTCTTTTCTCATGATTAAATTCCTGCTACTGATTTTGTTTCTACATGAATACTAGGACTCATGGTTGACGAAATGTGAATACTTTTGAAGTACGTTCCTTTTGCTGCAGACGGCTTCAAACGAGAGATTGTTTGTAAAATCTCTAAAGCGTTATCATGAATCTTATCTGCATCGAAAGACACTTTCCCAACTGAAGTATGGATGATACCGGTCTTATCAACCTTGAAATCGATCTTACCACCTTTGACCTCAGTGACAGCTTTACCTACATCCGTAGTCACCGTCCCTGTTTTAGGGTTAGGCATCAGGCTTCTCGGACCTAAAATACGTCCCAGTTTACCTACTTTTGCCATAACACTAGGCATTGTGATGATAATATCAACGTCAGTCCAACCACCTTCGATTTTACTGATATAGTCGTCAAGACCTACGTAGTCTGCACCTGCTGCCTTTGCTTCCTCCTCTTTATCGGGAGTACACAGAACTAAAACGCGAACCGTCTTACCTGTTCCGTGTGGCAGTGTTGCGATACCACGCACCATTTGATTAGCTTTACGAGGATCCACGCCCAAACGGACGTCGATATCCACTGAAGCATCAAATTTGGTTTTGGTAACTTCTTTAACCAAAGCCGCAGCTTCTTGTAAAGAATAGACTTTACCAGCTTCAATTTTGGATAGTGCCGCTTTTTGATTTTTTGTTAATCTAGCCACTTTCTTAAATTGATTTCGTTAATTAATTATTCCAAGGAGCATCACCAGAAACAGTGACACCCATACTACGCGCCGTACCAGCAACCATTTTCATGGCCGATTCTACAGTAAATGCATTCAAATCTGGCATTTTATCTTCCGCGATTGTTTTCACTTGATCCCAAGTGATATCAGCAATCTTTTTACGGTTAGGCTCACCAGATCCAGCTTTCACTTTAACTGCATCTTTTAATTGCACAGCCACTGGTGGAGTCTTGATGATAAAATCAAAAGATTTGTCGGCATACACAGTAATTACCACAGGCAATACCTGTCCTGGCTTGTCTTGCGTACGAGCGTTGAACTGCTTGCAAAAATCCATGATATTCACTCCTTTAGCACCTAATGCAGGTCCTACAGGAGGAGATGGATTTGCCGCACCGCCCTTCACTTGTAATTTTACTAACGCACTGACTTCTTTTGCCATTTTTCGTGTGATTTAATTTGTTAAATGTTTGTTAGTAAGTTGGAAGCAATACTGTAACATTTAGTTTTCGCTGACCACAAAACGGTGTCTTGCAACCAAACGAGGTGCAAAGATATATATAATTTTAGGAAAATAAAAGCTTTTATCACTTTTAATTATTGGGGTTTTCAAAAGAACAAAATTTAAACCAAATCTACAAGAACAAAATGATTTTGGTTGCCCGACGAGCGATTTTCTTTACTGCTCCTTTGCTAATAACAGCCGAACCTGACCTCCCCAAGCTCCGATAACAACGTCCGGTAACCCATCACCGTTCACGTCTCCGACAGCGATCCCCCATCCTCTATCGACCGTCACGGCGGGTATAACATCTTCTGTTACGAATTGAAACACACCATTGCCGTCATTCTCTAATGCCTGTACCCGCATTTCCTCAAAAGGTGGAATTTTTACAGCACTCAGTATCAAATCCAAATCTCCATCTCCATCGTAATCAATTACATTGGCAGCATAAGTTGAGAACTGGTAGGCTGGAATTCGTTTTTCAGTCTGGTCCTCAAATTTACCCGCCCCAAGGTTGATATACAACCGTCCGCGTGGATCTTTCTCCTTTTGTCCTGCGTTGCTGGTAAGATTTGCAAAAAAAATGTCCGGCAATCCATCACCATTGGCATCAAAGGTGATCGCCTCCCGGCTGTGCCAATCCCCATCAGGTACCAAGGCATTTTCCTGCCGAATGAAAGCACCCTTTCCGTTATTCAGATAGAAACGGTTTGGCGGCGATTCATTACCAAAGATCACATCAAGATCTCCGTCCCCATCTGCATCAAAAAGCTTTACAGTCTGAGTCTGACCCTCTTCTGGTGGTGACAGGCGATCAGACGCATCGATAAAATGTCCGGGGTTATCCGGATCATTCAACCAAAGAAAATTAGCCGGCTGATCGCCGGTATTACCAACAATAATATCAGGTAAACCGTCTCCGTTGAGGTCACCTATATCCAAGCCGTTGGCTTCACTTTTAGCCGGCAGCCGATCCGAAACATTTTGAAATGTGCCATCTCCATTCCCCAAATAATACTCATGATTTTGATCGTCTTCCGCCACGAAAACAACATCTACAAAACCGTCGTTATCCATATCCATCACCCGAACGTGCTCGGTATCGTGATTAGCGTCCGTAAAGGTACCATCGGCGATCGAAAACTTACCGTCCCCATCATTCAGATACAAGCGATTGGGTTCATTTTCCAGGGCTAAAACCATATCTAACCGAGCGTCCCCATTTACATCAACCAGAACGACGTCCAATGCATGACTCTCTGGGTCCAGAGGAATATGCGACTCGGTAACATCTACAAAATAACGCGATTCCTGAGCCGTACTTTGACAGAAAGACATCATCGGTATAAAAGCAATGCAACCGAAGAAAAAACAACTACACTTGAGGTGACCGGTCGTGGGTACTATACGCATAATTAGTTTGAAAAAACAATGAAACAATTGCAGCACGATAATAAGAACAGATTGATGAGGCTTTTGTTTTCATTAAAAAAACAATTTTCGAGAAGGCTATCTTTGGATTCTATGGAACGGATTCGCTGAAGCCTCCCGCCCTTGAACCGGCCTTCAAACCATCTTTGTACCCAATCCTGCCAAAAAAAAGGCTCCTTCTCCAACGGAGAAAGAGCCTTTTTAATTCATATTGTTATTTAAACTATTCTTTTTCGACTTGCATGTAATTTAGTTCCAAAGGTGTCTTCCGACCAAATACCTTCACCATAACTGTCAGCTTTTTCTTGTCTTCATGAACCTCTTCGATCTCACCGGTAAACCCGTTGAAAGGGCCGTCGTTGACTTTTACAGTTTCTCCAACATAAAACGGTACGCTGATGGATTCACCTTGCTCCGCCATTTCATCCACTTTGCCCAAGATCCTGTTCACTTCGGCTGGACGCAGAGGAACAGCATTTCCTGAATTATCACCTAGAAAACCAATCACGCTATTTACATTCTTAATAGCATGTTCAACCTCTCCATTCAAAGCCGCCTCGATCAACACGTATCCTGGATAATAATTACGCTCTTTTGCTACCTTCTTGCCATCACGCATTTGGTAATATTTCTCCATGGGAATCAACACTTGAGTAACTACATCTTGTAGTCCCAAACGGCTCATTTCAGCATCGAGATATTGCTTTACTTTCTTTTCTTTCCCACTCACAGCACGCACCACGTACCACTTTAAACTTTGATCTGCCATAATACTTCGTTGGATTAGAAAAATTAAGAAGATGTATTGTACAACAGCTCCATTACGTTACTTGACGCTTTATCCATTACAAATATCAGCAACGCAATAATGACTGATGCAACAAGTACAACTACTGCATGATTTTGCAGTTGCGACCAAGTTGGCCAAGTCACTTTCTCGGTGATCTCTGTGTAAGAGTCCTTAATAAAATCAAGTACTTTTGCCATTTTAAGTTTTCTAAGTTTATTAGCACGGGCACCAGGATTCGAACCCAGATCAAAGGTTTTGGAGACCTCTATTCTACCATTGAACTATGCCCGTGTAGCTTTTTTTGATGTTGCAAATATAGGTTTTAGGCCCCATTACAACAAATAATATTTAACATTTATTCCAGTTGAGGAAAAAGCAGATCGCTAGAAAAAATAAGCTAATCAGCATGAGCCGATTAGCTTATTTTATTATCTGAATAATCTCAAATAGATTATTTAACGATTTCAACGACCTGACCAGCACCTACGGTACGACCACCCTCACGGATTGCGAAACGTAGACCTTTTTCCATAGCGATTGCGTTGATCAACTGAACCGAGATCGTAACGTTATCACCTGGCATAACCATTTCAGTACCTTCTTCAAGAGAAATCTCTCCAGTTACGTCAGTTGTACGGAAATAGAACTGCGGACGGTATTTGTTGAAGAACGGTGTATGACGTCCACCTTCTGTTTTAGACAATACGTAAACCTCAGCTTTGAAATCTGTATGAGGAGTTACTGAACCTGGCTTACAGATAACCATACCACGACGGATATCAGTTTTCTCAATACCACGCAACAATAGTCCTACGTTATCACCAGCTTCACCGTAATCCAAAATCTTACGGAACATTTCAACACCAGTAATTGTAGATTTCAAGTTTTCAGCACCCATACCTAGAAGTTCAACTGGATCTCCAGTATTGATTACACCTCTTTCAACACGACCAGTTGCAACAGTACCACGACCCGTGATCGAGAATACGTCTTCGACTGGCATCAAGAAAGGAAGTTCTGTCAAACGAGGAGGAATTGGAATGTAGTTATCTACAGCATCCATAAGTTCCATGATTGCATCAATCCATTTTTCTTCTCCGTTCAATGCGCCTAGTGCAGATCCTTTGATTACTGGAATATCGTCTCCTGGGAATTCATAGAAATCCAACAATTCACGAACTTCCATCTCAACTAGCTCTAACAACTCAGCGTCGTCAACCAAGTCAACTTTGTTCAAGAAAACTACTAACGCAGGAACACCTACCTGACGAGCCAAAAGAATGTGCTCGCGAGTTTGAGGCATCGGACCATCTGTAGCAGCAACTACGATGATTGCACCGTCCATCTGAGCAGCACCAGTTACCATGTTTTTTACGTAATCGGCGTGACCTGGACAGTCAACGTGCGCATAGTGACGGTTAGCTGTTTGGTATTCTACGTGTGATGTATTAATTGTGATACCACGCTCTTTCTCTTCAGGAGCAGAGTCAATTGAATCAAATGAACGAGCTTCTGAAAAACCTTTATCAGCTAAAACTTTACTGATAGCCGCTGTTGTAGTTGTTTTACCGTGGTCAACGTGACCAATAGTACCAATGTTTAAGTGCGGCTTACTACGGTCAAATTTCTCTTTTGCCATGTTTATGCGAATTAGTAATTATAAAATATTTCTTTAATTAATATACAAAGTTAAAAAAAACTTCTGCATTCGAGCCAAAGATGGGATTTGAACCCATGACCTCTTCCTTACCAAGGAAGTGCTCTACCCCTGAGCTACTTCGGCTTAAAAAGCTCCTTACAGATACAAGTCTCTACCCTTTTTAAAATACTAAATGTATATCGAAGAAGGAAGAGACTTATAATTTGTTTTATAAATTGAGCGGAAGACGAGGTTCGAACTCGCGACCTATAGCTTGGAAGGCTATCGCTCTACCAACTGAGCTACTTCCGCTGTTGATCGATGAACCAGAAAATAGTTTTCCTAGCGTTCATCGATCTTACTTCTGGTGGAGGGAGAAGGATTCGAACCTTCGAAGCCGAAGCAACGGATTTACAGTCCGTCCCATTTGACCGCTCTGGAACCCCTCCAGACCAACAACTTACGTTGCTTTTTTTTTCTAGAGCCTCCTATCGGGATCGAACCAATGACCTACTGATTACAAGTCAGTTGCTCTACCAGCTGAGCTAAGGAGGCGTAATGTAAATTTAATAAAACTTTTTCTTTTAAAGAACGGCTATCTTTGGATAGCGAGTGCAAAAATCTAATATTTATCTGATATTCGCAAGTTTTATTTTATTTTTTTTCTTTCCAAAGAACAAATCAAATACGGCAACAATTTTATTCCGATTTGATGGTGCAAAGATAGCCACTCCCAGCACATATCAAAAAAAAACAAAAGTTTTTTTTCTCCGCCAAAATCATATCATTGATATGCAAGTAAATAATTTTGATTTCTGAATTCATTAGATAAGTTATATTTGCAAATGCTCATTCGAAAACTCGCTATAAAACAGCTATTGGGATTGCTGATCCTCCCTTTCTTCAGTCTAGTGTCGATGCCTCTACAGGGGCAAACAAACCCCAGCTTCTTCCAAAAATTAATCAAGCAGTTTGTCTCCTCTGAGAAAGACTCGAGCCGATCGGGCAGTTTTGTAATTTTACCCGCTTTAGGGTACGCGCAGGAAACGGGATTAGAATACGGTATTGCTAGTACCTATAATTTCTATGTCGACAAACAAGACCTGGAAAGCCGCACCTCGAATATCACCCTGATTGGTACTTTAACCACCGAGAAACAGAAAAACATTAAGCTCACCTCAGATCTTTGGACTAAAGGAAACGACTATCACATCGTTGGTGAATTACGTGTTCGAGATTGGCCTTTTAATTTTTACGGCATCGGAAACGAAACCTGGAAGCAAAACGAGGACTATATCGATCAAAGGCTCTACCGAGTGAAACTAGAAGGCGAAAAAAGGTTTACCGGTAATTTCTACGCCGGATTGAACCTCAACTATGAGCATTTTAAATTTAGCGATATGGAACCTGATGGCATCTACGAGAACCCGAGCGTGTTCGGCAAAGAGGGGGGACAGTACCTAGCGCTAGGTGTATCCGCTCTGTACGACACAAGGGATTATACCACATACAGTACACGGGGTTTTTATGGACGCTTTAAATACAGTTATGCTCCCAATTTCTTTGGTAAAGAAAATTATATCGGTAGTCAAACCGAACTAGATCTTCGAGGGTTCCATCCGATCAACGATCAACTTACGATAGCAGCTCAAGGCCTTTACCGAGGCACTTTCGGGGAAAACGTCCCATTCTATGTTATGCAGGAACTAGGGGGAGACATGACCATGCGTGGCTATTACTTGGGGAGATATAGGGATCAGAACTACCTCACCGCGCAAGCCGAGCTAAGGTATCGGTTCCATCCTAGAATTGGCATCATGGGATTTTTAGGAACAGGCAGTACTTTTTCCGATCAACATACTATGCGACTTGTTCCGTCTTACGGCGGCGGAGTCCGATATTTCTTTAGTCTGGAGCACAATAGCAGCATTCGTCTTGATTACGCAATCGGCGAGCAGCGCGCCGGAGAAAAGCGGCAATCGGGTTTCTACCTCAGTATCAGTGAAGCATTCTAATCATCAGGTGCCTTATTGCGTCGTGTTTTCGGCGTTCCGGCATGCTATACTTGTAAAATTGTGTCACGTCCTCAACACGATCCTTCCCCAATTAGCGTAGCTCGCCATTCAACCGGAATACCGCAATAAAAAATTCTCCTTCCTCTGGCCGTCCCGATGCAGGACTATTCCAAAATGAAATAGATTGATAGACACGACAACTCGGGTGTCACGAATCAATGACCTCCATAAGCGCTGCTGTTGCTTATTATAAGGTGCGTGAACGATTAAAATTTTACCTCGAGAAACCATGCTTAATAACTGCTCCAGATCAACTTGACTATTTAAACCCAGCCAAAACGCCTGGCTATGCTGATCTTGCAGATCCTCACTTAGATTATCAATTTCCCAAAAGCTTAGGATTTTCCGCAACAGATTAAGATACGGGGGGTTAAAACCCGCGGGGAACGCAATAAAACGACGGGGTTTATAGCTCGAATTATAGATTACCTGATCGGTAAGCGCATACACAAATGGCGAATGGGTACCGTGCCGACTATTAGACACTAAGAAGTGATAGATATTTTGAAGGGCGTAGCGCATGATTCGCAAAAATACGAATATTGAAAGAAACGGCCTATCTCCGATTATCCGCCCGAGATCCGCGATTTCTAAAGCTCTTTTTTTCTTTCGGTTTACCCCCCCTCAATCTCCGGTCCCATCAATCTGTTGTAGAAATTGGGTTTCGAGTCCAGAAAAACGAGTACCAGATATATTCCATTTTTGGGTTCATCAAGATTAATGACAAATCGATCACCTTCGGTGTGTTGTGTTAAAGGCACCGATGTCCGTTTTAGAATTTGCTTTTTTCAAGAATAGTCCAAGAAATCGATCTAAAACTGCAGGGTAAAAGTGCTGCCTTCGCCTGCCTTACTATCGACAAAGATATTCCCGTTGTGCATCAACATGATCTGTTTACTGAGGGTCAGTCCGACTCCCGTACCTGTTTTCTTAGTGGTAAAAAAAGGTGTAAATATCTGCTCTTGAATCTCCGCAGACATCCCCGATCCGTTGTCTTGGATCTTTAAAAAGATATGGTCTTTTGCCTCGAGCGCCGAGAGACTAATGTAGGGCTCTTTGCTCTCTTTCACCGCTTCAATTGCGTTTAGCAACAAATTAATAATTACCTGTTCTAGAAGATTGACGTCTGCTTCTAAAATTAGACGGGTATTTTTAATAATTATATCCACGTCAATCTCCTTTTGAATCAAGGTCGGTTCCAGTAGTTGATAAATATTTTCAAACAATTGCACAATTAAAACCGCAGAACGTTTAGGCTGATCTATCTTATTAATCAAACGATAGCTCTTGGCAAACTGCAAAAGCCCCTCACTCCTTCGTTTGATTGTAAAGACGCCCAGTTTTAAATCTTGGATATCCTGCTCTCCTTCCCCATGTTCCAAACGATCATGTAGGGTTTCTGCTAGCGAGCTAATAGGACCTATGGAATTCATTATTTCATGGGTTAAGACCCGCAATAGCTTATGCCAGGCTCGTGTTTCTGTTTCATCGATTGCCTCATTGATATTCTGATAGACAACCACTCGGAAGGAGCCGTCCCGCGTCTCGAATCCTGAATTCTGCATCAACAGTTTAATCTTTCCCTTGCTGGAATGCGCAGTTTCTATTTGATGCCTTCCCACTTGCAGCTGCATCGTCTTCTGATACAATTCAGGATGGCGTTTGGCCATACCTGAAATATTCCCTAAATGCGGAACCTGGAACAAACTCTTAAAAGCGTCATTTAACCAAATTACTTTACCGGTGTCCGCACGATAAAAGATAATTGCTGTATCCAGCATATTGATCACCTTGTCGAGATACTGATGTTGCAACGCCTGGTCTATACTGATGTTTTTATAGACCTCATTAATTTGATTGAACGCACAATACAATTGACCCTCAATAGATTCTTCGTGCTTAACGACAAATCTTCGCGTAAAATCCCTGTATTTAACGGCCTGAGAAAACTCAACAAGTTGTTTAAGTAAGAACCGGTGTCTAGAAAATAATCGATGGGCAAAGATGACCAGAGCGAAAAAGCCTAATCCAGAATATAAATAATAGCCTTTAAGTCCCAAATAGGAAATGCTCACCGCTAGCGCTAGCAGTAATAACATCTTGAAAAAATCTGCTATAGCCAGCCCGATCATTGGTTATAGGTTATATTTTTCCAATCGGCGGTATAAGGCGGCACGGGTTAGCCCCAATTCTTTTGCCGCTTTACTAATGTTACCATTGTATCGCTCGACAGCAGACCGAATGGCCCGACACTCCATTTCTTCTAAATTGTGGGAAGAAAATTCGGTCGCCGGTGGTGTGTCGGGTATTGACTGTTCGATGGGTGAGAAAAGAATATCATCCGCTCGAATGCTCTGCTGCTCTGACATGATAACGGCGCGTTCTATGCTATATTGGAGTTCGCGAACATTACCAGGAAAATGATAGGCACTTAATTTAGCAATGGCGTCCGCCTCTAAACCTAGAATGGTTTTATGGTATTTAGCATTATAGAATTTCAAGAAATGGTTTGCCAATAATGCGATATCCTCGCCCCTTTCCCGCAAAGGTGGGACTTGGATTTCCAGGGTATTGATTCGGTAGATCAAATCCTTTCTGAACCTATTCTCATCGGCCAGCACCTTCATCGGCACATTGGTCGCGGAGATTAGTCGTATATCAACGGGAATAGACTGGCTGGAACCGAGTGGAACAACGGCTCTATTTTGCAATACACTTAAAAGCTTCGCTTGTTGTTGAAGATTGATATTGCCAATTTCATCCAGAAAAAGAGTCCCTTCGTGGGCGTGTTCAAATCTCCCCTTTCTGTCTTCCCTAGCATCCGTGAAGGCGCCCTTTTTATAACCAAACAATTCACTTTCAAACAGCGTTTCTGTCAACGAACCAACGTCCACTTTTACAAAGGCTTCTTTGATTCGCAAAGATCGCTGGTGAAGGGCATTAGCAATCAAATCCTTACCGGTACCATTTTCACCCAACACCAAAATATTTGCCTCTGTGGGCGCTACCTTATCCAGCTTATACTGCAGGTCTTCCATGATCGCCGAACGACCAATAATGCCGTGTTGGTCACGGGCATTTGCTAGATTTTTTGCCTTTGGATTGGGCTCACGCTCCTCATAAGTACCCTTTAAGGCGTCTAGTAGTTGCTCATTTTGCCACGGCTTTACGATGAAATCTGAAGCGCCCTGCTTCAGGGATTTTACAGCCAGGTCTACTGCGCCATAAGCTGTAATCATAACCACATCAACCGTCGGAAATTGGGATTTTATTTTTGCTAACCAAAATAAACCTTCATTACCCGTATTCATTGCACTTTTATAGTTCATATCCAGTAGCACAATGTCCACGGGTTGCTTTTCTAGAATATTGATCAAACGTTCTGGATTATGTTCCACCAATACTTCTTTCACATTGGGTCTAAGCAGAATACGGGTTGCAGTTAATAAATCTTGATCATCGTCTACAACTAAAATGGTTGCTTTTTTCATGGCTAGACTAAATTAGTTATAAATCTAATGAACCTGCATAATAATCGTTCACATATTTTTGCATCAGCCATTCGTACTGTTTTATAATCAACTGACTGCGCGTGTAGTCCAATTTATTTTTAGAGGTCAAGTAGATCACTGAATTGCTATTCCCCGCCTCAAAATGAACGGTTTCGATTCGTAATGCTTCCGCATAACTTTCCTCCTGATCGCGCAGGTTCATCACATTCTTCTGCGTGATGCTCAGATCGAATACTGCTTGCGCCGTTCTCATTCTCAATTCATTGCTAAGGATCTCCTTATTTAAGTGAGCTTCATGCAGATTGACTTGCGCCAACCGCACCTGCGTCCGGGTTCGAAATTGATTAAAAATTGGAATAGACAAACTTACACCTATTCCTTTACTGAGATTATTCTTCATCTGATTAAATACCGCTCCTCCCTCTTTACTGTAATTGGAACTCATTCCCCCATTGAGTGATAAGCTTGGCCAATAATTGGCCCGAGCAACTTTGATACTCGCTTCCATTTCCTTGATGCGCCAGTCTAGTGCCTTAAACTGCGGCAAATTGTCCCTGGATAACGCAAATAAGGACTCTGCATTCCTCGCATTAACTCTTGAGGAGATGTCGATGGGCTCAAGCTTTGACACCTCTTGAACATTAACATTCATCAAACCGGCCAATTCGACCCTAGCATTATTGAGGGTCTGCCTGGTTAATTCGACCGAATTGAGCTCGCCGCTATATTGCCCTTTGATGTCGTAAAGGTCCCCTGGCCTGGTAGCACCCTCCCTATTCAGCACTTCGTTTCGGTGAAGTTGCTCTTCAGTTACCGCTAACTGCCCTTCCATTTGCTTCAACATATCCTGCGCCGTCAGTACCATAACATAGGCTTCGATGACATCCAGTTTGAGGTCGTTGACAAAACCTTCGTATTCCAATTTGCCTGCATCAAGGGCATTGGACTTCATGCGGATATCATGCAGTATATAAAATCCATTAAAGATGGGAACCTCTAAGCTCAGGGATTGACTCCCCGAGCTGTTGTTGTTATCTATATATTGATTGGTTGTTGGATTAATGGTCCTACCTTGTGATATTTGGTGGGAAATGTTGCCACTAAGAGTCGGGATTCGATCGTATTTCGCTTGGCTATAAGTGAGGTCAGATCGATCAATTATAAGCTCACTTTTTTCAAGAGTAGGGTTATTTTGAATAGCCAATTTAATGCAATCGGCCAAGGATAAGAAGGCATCTTGTCCTTGCGCGGTATTCACTAAACCAGAAAGAATTAGGATTGTATACAGCAGCTTACTTTTCATTTAAATCTTATTTCTATCTGTATTCCACAGGCTATGCCAAATTATTAAAAATTTGACACACAGATATTTAAATATGTAAACACAATTCAGCTGTTCGTCTTCGAACAGGCAAGTGTTCGCTTATGAACACTAGGCACTGTCAATCTTCACATCTGTTGAAACCCCGGCCGCTGACTGACCATTCACAGCTTGTCTTTTCGTTAGGCGTTCATCGGATTAGGAATTTCCCAAATGCAGCCCTATTTTCGAATAAAGGCCACGATATAGCGAATTCCAATGTCCCCGATTGTTCACCACCGCACATTCACTGTTCGATACCGAACAGCACCGCAGCCCATCATCCGCGTAAGATGCTGTACTTTACTTATTTACATTTTTGGCACAACCTTATATATGCTATTATTAAATTTGAATATTAACATACATGGACAGACCGATTAAACAACGGAATTGGAACACGAAAAGAATACTAACACTCGCTGGGATCTTGGGTATTGTCGTCTTAATAGGTGCTAGTTATTATTACACCAGCGGTAACAGCAGATTGAATGTTGATGCCGAGCGTATATCTGTATTCGAAGTTAGAGAGGATACCTTTCAGGAATTCATTCCTATCAACGGTTCAGTTTTGCCCATCAGTAGCATTTATTTAGACGCCTCTGTTGGAGGCCGGGTGGAAGAAAGATATGTAGAAGACGGTGCACATCTAAAAAAAGGAGACCCAATTATGCGTCTTTCCAATACAGATCTGGAATTAACTTTAGTACAACAAGAAACGCAGGTTTTGAATTTATTGACACAAGCTCAGATCGCACAGACCAACGCCCAACAGGTATCGATCAATAATAAAAACCAGATGGCCGATGTAGAGCAAGCGTTCAAAGAAGCGGAGCGTGTTTATAAATTAAATAAGAAATTGCTGGCAGAAAAGGCGATCGGTGCACAAGAATACGAAAAATCACTAAACGAATACAATTATCAAAAAGAACGCATAGACCTAACTGAACAGATCTTGGAACAAGACGAAGTCTCTACTAGTCAAAAGCTACATCAAGATCAGGAGACCTATAAGCGGACGCAAAATGCTTTAGCACTGATGCGTCAAAAAGTGGGTGATCTAATCTTACGCGCCCCAGTTGATGGTCAATTGACCTCATTTGACGCGGAGATCGGTCAGAACAAAAATCCAGGTGAACGCCTGGGACAGATCGATGTTTTGACGGGTTTCAAGGTACGAGCCGATATTGATGAACATTATATCAATCGTATTTTCCCAGATCTGCGTGGACAATTTACGATTAGCAATAAGAGCTACGACTTAATCATCAAAAAAGTGTACACACAGGTGAAAGACGGTCGGTTCCAAGTAGACATGGAATTTGTTGGAGAGCGTCCACAAAGCATTCGCCGCGGTCAGACGCTCACCATTCGATTGGCATTGAGTGATGAAACCAAAGCCGTACTATTAGCGAAAGGCGGATTTTATCAGCAAACGGCTGGCAATTGGATCTTTAAATTAGATAAACGTGGCTCTACCGCATTTCGAACAGACATTCAACTGGGCAGACAGAATCCAGAATATTATGAAGTAACCGGCGGCTTACAACCCGGAGACAAAGTTGTTGTATCCAGTTATGAATCCTATGATAAAATACAGGAATTAAATATCAAAAAATAGAGTAGAAGTCGAAACCGCTGCCGAAAAGGAAAAAGTTCCACAGCAGCGGAATTCGGCTATCACTGGAAGGGAGGAATCAACGGGGCTTGACCAGCTGCGGCCGACAATCCAATGAACATCTTTCGAAAACAATAACACACAACCGATAAAACAAGCTTAAATTATTACAACAACAAAACACCATGATAAAAATAACCAATCTTCAGAAGTTCTATCGTACCGAGGAGGTAGAAACCATTGCCTTAAACGATGTAAACATCCATATTAAGGAGGGTGAATTTGTTGCCGTCATGGGGCCCTCGGGATGCGGTAAATCCACTCTTCTAAATATCGTCGGTCTTTTGGACGATTTGGATGGTGGGAGTTATCTTTTCAACAGCATAGAAGTCGCGAAGTTCAAGGAGACCAAGCGCTCAAACCTACGCAAGCACAACATAGGCTTTGTTTTCCAGAGTTTTAACTTGATCGATGAACTGACCGTATTTGAAAACGTGGAACTTCCGCTAGTTTACACCCGTGTTCCGACTGTAGAAAGAAAACGTCGGGTAGAAGAGGTATTGGAAAAAGTTCAGATCATGCACCGTCGCAATCATTTCCCGCAACAACTATCAGGGGGCCAGCAGCAGCGTGTGGCAGTCGCTCGTGCGGTCGTCAATAACCCTAAGCTCATTCTGGCCGATGAGCCGACCGGAAATTTGGATTCCAGCAATGGTAATGAGGTCATGCAATTGCTCACCGAGCTGAACGAAGCGGGCACCACCATTGTCATGGTCACTCACTCTGAACATGACGCCAAATTCGCCGACAGGGTAATCAGAATGCTGGACGGTCAGGTGATTCTGGAAACCTCTACTATATTATAAGATATAATAGCAGTCCTCCTCAAGAGCCTCTTTACTGCAAAATATAACCACTCAAAAATGATAAGAAGTTATCTCAAAATAGCCGTTCGAAACCTGAAGAAAAACAAGAGCTTTACTGCAATTAACATCGTCGGTTTAGCTATCGGTATGGCGGCAGCTATGTTAATTATGTTGTGGGTAAAATCGGAATTCACCTATGATCGGTTTTATTCGAAAACGGATCAGCTCTATGCGGTAGGCAACAAAGCGAAATGGGGCGGCGAACTGGCAGTCTGGTTTTATACGCCAAAACCCATGGCTCCGGCCATCGCAACCGAGTATCCTGAAGTAAAGAATGTCAGCAGATTCAATGCAGTCACCACCTTCTTATTAACCTTTGACGATAAAAAATTAACATCCCAGCGTGGTGCCTTTGTAGACAGCTCTTTCCTCGATATGTTCGACTTTAACGTGCTTGCAGGTGATGGTAATCGAGCGTTAGGACATCCGACTCAGATTATTCTTACCGAAACCTTAGCTCACACTATATTTGGTGACGAAAATCCTATTGGCCAAACCGTCAAAATTGATAGTGCAGATGTGTTTACCGTCGGGGCGGTGTTGGAGGACATCCCAGATCATTCCTTCATGAAGAAAACAACTTACCTACTGCCTTGGCGGTATATGGAAAAATTGGGATGGTCCGATGATTATTGGGGAAACAACTCCGTGCAAACCTATATAGAAATGGACCCATTAACCAACATGGATCAGTTTCGGAAGAGTTTCCAAGGGTTCCTAAAGAGACATACCGACACACAAATTGAAAACATTATCCAACCGATTGGCGAACAATGGCTTTACAGTGAGTTTAATCGTGGAGAACCAACAACCAGCCGAATAGGAATGGTCCATACCTTTATCGCCATTGCTTGCTTCATTTTAATTATAGCCTGCATCAATTTTATGAATCTTAGTACTGCGCAGAGTGAAAAAAGGGCAAAAGAAGTCGGTGTCAGAAAAGTCGTAGGAGCCAACAAAAGATTGCTTATCTGGCAATTCTTAACCGAATCCGTTTTGATCGCCATTATCTCTGGTTTACTGGCTTTATTGTTAGTTGCCTTATCATTACCTGCTTTTAGCATGCTAATCGATCGGCAACTAACTTTAGATTTTGGAAATTTCTACTTCTGGAGCATTTTCATCGGCTTCGTTCTTTTGACAGGTATTCTCGCAGGTAGCTATCCCGCATTCTATCTTTCCTCGTTTATACCTGTTAAAGTCTTAAAGGGAAAACAACTTAAAATCTCTGGCGGCGTAAGTCCTAGGAAGATATTGGTTATTTCTCAATTCAGTATTGCCATCATCTTAATCATCAGCACGATTGTTTTGAGGAAGCAGATTCAATTTGCTCAAGATCGCGAGGTTGGGTACGATAAGAATCGTCTCATCAATATAATCGATCAGGGCGATATCTATAAGAACAGAGCGCTCATCAAAAACACGTTGGTTCAGCAGGGCATCGCTTCCCATGTTTCCAGAACTTCCTCTCCCTTAACCGAAAACTGGAGCAGTAGCTCATTGGCATGGGAAGGAAAGTCGGCAGACGATAATACGCTATTTATCAGAATCGCCGTAGATGATGGTTTAGTAGCCACTGCTGGATTGCAACTCTTAGCCGGTCGTGATTTTGACCTTACTAAATTCCCAACCGATTCAACAGCGGTAATAATCAATGAGTCTGCCGCCAAGGCTCTTAACTTTAAAGACCCACTTGGCAAACAGATTGGAGATAGTGGAATACAATGGCACATCATTGGGATAGTCAAGGATTTTATCCAAGAATCTCCTTATAATCCCATAAACCCTCTGGTCATTCAGGGAGTTGCCAACGGTACATCAACTACCAATATTAAGTTAAACGAGAATATCAGCACCGGGGATGCATTAGCTAAAATCGAGAAAATATTCAAGGAATATAATCCAGATTATCCTTTCGAGTACAAGTTCGTTGATGAAGCATATGCAGCCAAATTCAAAGAAACCCAGCAATTGGGTAAACTTTCCAGCTTATTTGCCTTCTTGACCATATTTATTTCCTGTCTGGGTCTCTTCGGTCTAGCAGCTTACATGGCAGAAAATAGAACAAAGGAAATTGGAGTACGTAAAGTATTGGGTGCCTCGGTGGTTTCTATTACCCGCATGCTGTCAAAAGAATTTATATTAATGGTGTGTGTTTCTTGCCTTATTGCCTTCCCAGCAGCGTATGGGGTAATGGATAGTATATTAAACAATTATGCCTATCGGATAACTATTGGCTGGGACATTTTCTTAATCTCAGGTGCTATCGCGTTACTAATAACATTAGTTACCATCAGCTACCAGTCCATTAAAGCGGCAATGGCTAATCCGGTTGAAAGCTTGCGAGATGAATAAGAATCCGGAGTAAGCTTAGCGGGGAATACCGGCGGAGTAAACGGAAAGCACACGCGGTTAAAATCCTATAATCCCAAGTAAAAGACGAGTTGCGGATTTTGGACAAAGGATAAAAACAACAGGATAAGCCAAGATAGTCATGATAAAAAGTTATTTCAAAATAGCCGTTCGAAACCTTCGGAAAAATAAGGGGTTTACTGCGATCAATGTCATGGGGTTGGCTATCGGTATGGCCGCCGCTATGTTAATCATGCTATGGGTCAATCACCAGGTCAAGGTTGACAGATCTTACAGCAAAATAGATAACCTATACGTTGTAGGAAATAAGGGAATACTGGATGGCGTCACTAAAGTATGGTTTTCTACTCCTAAACCTTTCGCAGAATCTTTAAAAAATGATTTCCAAGAAGTTGAAAATGTAACGAGATTGGAATACGGGAAGAATTTCCTGATGAAGGCGAATGATAAATCTATTAAATCAGGGTTTGGAGTATTTGTAGATTCCGCTTTCTTTGAGATGTTCGATTTACCCATAGTTCGAGGAGACCGCACCAATATTTTAAACAGTCCATCCGAAATTGTGATTACGGAAAGTTTAGCAAAAAAATTATTTGGTTCCGTCGACGTTTTAGGTAAAATGATCAAGTTAGACAGTACTGACGTGTTGTCGGTTAGTGCAATTATAAAAGACATGCCTAGTCATTCAAGATTTAGAAATAATGAATACTATTTACCATGGCAGTATCTCGAAAAACTAGGTTTGTCGGATGACAATTGGGCAAACAATTCCACAACCACGTTTCTGGAATTGAAACCTGAAACGATGTTGCCGTTCTTCGAATCGAAAATAAAAGGAATCTATCAGCGTCATCGAGAAACCAGTTCAGAAGCACTATTGCAACCCCTAGCTGAAAGTTGGTTGTATAACAAGTTTGAAAATGGTAAGCCTGTGGGTGGAAGAATTGAAATGGTTAGAATTTTTATTACTGTAGCTTGTTCCATATTACTAATCGCATGTATCAATTTCATGAACTTGAGCACGGCCCAAAACCAGAAGAGGGCGAAGGAAGTTGGGGTTAGAAAAGTTGTAGGTGCTCGTAGACGGTCATTAATAGTACAATTCTTGATCGAGGCCATACTGTTAACGATTTTATCAGGCATCTTAGCGATTATCCTCGTCGTCCTTTGCCTACCAACTTTTAACCAAATAATCGGGAATAATCTACTCCTCGATGTGTCCAATTATAAATTTTGGTTGACATGTATTGGTTTCACTTTGTTAACAGGACTTCTGGCCGGTAGCTACCCGGCTTTCCTCCTTTCCTCCTTTCAGCCTGTTAAGATCTTGACGGGAAGGATTACAAAAATCAATAATGGTATTAATGCCAGAAAGATGCTGGTTGTTTTTCAATTTTCAATTGCAATCGTATTGGTACTCGTCTCCATAATTCTAAGCAAGCAAATTCAGCACGGTTTGGCTCGAGAATCGGGATTTGATACCGAAAAATTAATTTACATCAATGACGATGGAAATATCAAAAACAGCTATACGGCAATCAAACAGGAATTGCTAACCCAAGGCATCGCCACGTCGGTGTCCCGAACCAGAAGTCCTTTAATTGAAAACTGGAGTAGTGGTACAGCGGACTGGGAGGGTAAAGCTTTGGACAACACCATCCAGTTTAACCGAATGTCTACTGATGATAAATTCGTAAGAACTGCAGGGTTAACATTAATCGAAGGACGGGACTTCGACTTGGAAAAATACCCCACTGATTCCTCGGCGATGATTCTTAATAAATCGGCGGCTGAGGTGATGGACTTTAAAAATCCAATCGGACAAATAGTGAAGGACGAGGGCAGGGATTGGCATATTATAGGCATCGTAAACGACTATGTGCAGGAATCTCCTTTTGGCTCTACATCTCCAATGATCATTCAGGGCGCGCATGGGTGGCTTGCAACAACCAATATCAAATTGAATCCAAAATTAAGCACTCAAGAAGCTTTAGATGAATCAGAAACGATATTCAAAAAATTCAACCCTGAATATCCATTTGAATACCACTTTGTCGATGAAGCGTACGCCCAAAAGTTTGAGGAAACTAAAGCATTGGGAACATTAGCTAATCTCTTTACCGGCCTTACTATATTTATTTCCTGCCTGGGACTATTTGGTCTCACAGCTTTTATGGCCGACAACCGAACGAAAGAAATTGGAATTAGAAAAGTTCTCGGCGCCTCAATTTTCTCTGTAGTACAATTACTCTCCAAGGAATTTGTGATACTGATTATTATCGCTTGTTTTATTGCCTTTCCAGTAGCGTATTGGGCCATGAGCGATTTCCTAGCTCAATTTGTTTATCGGACTACGGTCAACTGGAGCGTCTTTGTAATAGCGGGATTAGGCTCCTTACTGTTGGCCATTTTGATAATCAGCTACCAGTCCATTAAGGCCGCGATAGCTAATCCGGTTGAAAGCTTGCGAGATGAATAACAATCAAGATGAAACTTAACGAAACCCACAAGCTTGAAATCCTACAAATCCCTCTAACAAAGATCAGAGGATTTTTAAGAAAAACACTATAATCAAGACAATCATGATAAAAACCGCTTGGAGATCAATCTCAAAGACCAAATCATTAAGTGTTATTCATATCTCAGGGCTGGGGATTGCGATTGCTGCCGCAACTATTTTATTCCTCACGGCAATGTTTGAACTATCCTTTGACAGTTTTCATAAAGAGGCTGATCGGATCGCCCTTCTGTACAATCAGTCAGAACCCGTCACTGGACCGAAAAAATCGTCTTCCATGCCGGTACCGTTAGCCCCCCAATTGAAAACTGCTATTCCGAGCATAGATTTAGTAACCCGCTACGGCCATAGTACGGTCGTTTTGAAAAACGAAGAAAAGGAATTTGTTTCTACTAACCGTTTCGTCGATGTTGACTTTCTTACCCTGTTTAGCTTTCCGCTAATCGCTGGAAATGAGACGGCCCTTGATGAATTGGATGACCTAGTCATTACCGCAGATATGGCCAAGAACCTTTTTGGCAGCACTGATGATGTAGTAGGAAGGCAGGTCCAAGTCAACAATGAGGGGGTATGGCAGGCTAAAACTGTTTCAGCGGTATTAAAAAATATACCTTCAAATTCAAGCCTGCAATTTGAGACCTTGATGCGCTACGAGAGCATCCCCCGTTATCAAGAGTTATTACAATTATGGGATCACCAAAACCATCAAGTATTTGTTAGGGTCAAAGCCGATAAAGTAAATGAAGCCCTATTTTCTAAGGAGGTCAAGTCGTTTACCGATCAGTATTTTAAAATTAATATAGACCGCTTAAAACGTGATGGCGGTAAAGCGGATGCAAAGGGTAATTACTTTAGTTTTCACCTCCTCCCCTTGTCGAAACTTCATCTGAATGACTTTGGTTTTGGAGATGCAGTCTCGACGAGCTTTCCCTGGATTTTATTATTAATATCGGGTCTAATACTATTTATAGCCTCATCCAATTTCATTAATCTTTCTCTAGCAAACTCTATGAATAGAAATCGAGAAATTGGAACCCGAAAAACATTGGGAGGAACAACCGTGGACATTGTAAAACAACTTTGGTTAGAATCCATGATTTTATGCGTTTTCGCTCTTGTGGTAGGTTTAGCATTGGTTTATTTGACCCTACCAGAGTATAATGCCCACATGAACTATCGTTTAGAATTATCCAATTTATTCAGTCTAAAAAATAGTGTAATTTTCGTATTGATATTTTTCACAATGTCCTTAATTGCGGGAGGCCTTCCGGCATTGAAGATTGCTCGAAGTAATATAGTGGAGTCTTTAAAACGATCTTCAAAAATTAGTGCGTCCAGGTTGCAGAGCTCCCTAACCGTACTGCAGTTCATCGTGGCGATCACCTTGATCATAGCAACCATCGTAATCAGTAGTCAATTGAACTATCTTTCCGGTAGACCGCTCGGCTTCAATAAAAACGAAGTGATCAGTATTCCTATTGGCAATGGAATCGATCAAGAAGATGCATTAAACAGAATGCGGATCACGCTATATCAACAACCCTGGGTCAAATCAGTAACTGCAAGCGACATAAATTTAGGAAGAGGTCATGATGGCAGTTTATCCAGTAGCATGTATGGTTTCGAACATGAAAATAAAGAGGTTACAACCAATTTTATGCGCGTCGACTATGATTATCTAAATACCTTGGATATTCCATTACTGAAAGGACGGGACTTTGACCGCTCCTTTGGGAGCGACAGCACCTCTGTAATCATTAATAAACAGATGGCTGCACAGTTGGGGGGCGTTGATCATATTTTGGGAAAAACCATTGACCTTCATGGTAAATCAATGGTTATTGGTATTATGGACGATTTCAATTATCATGATTTAAAACGTGGCATCGAACCATTGACAATCTCAATAAATCCCAACGCCTCTCGAGTAGCTTACATTTTCGTACGCGTTGAAACCAAACAGTTGGGCGAAACCTTGGAAAAGGTAGAAGGCATTTGGAAGGGTATCAACCCGAAAGCTGGTATTCCGGCCTCCTATTTAAATGAGAATACTCAAAACCTATATCAAAGTGATAGAACATTCTCTAAAATAATCATTAGTGGGACTACAATCGCAATTGTAATCTCCTGTTTGGGATTATTTGCCCTCGCCTTATTAACCATCAATCGAAGAGTGAAAGAAATCGGAATTCGTAAAGTGCTCGGCTCTTCAGTAAGTAGTATTATTATCCTATTATCCAGAGACTTTATCCAATTGGTAATACTCGCCTTTATAATTGCTACCCCGGTTGCCTGGCTTGTAATGAACAAATGGCTGCAGACCTACGCTTACCGGATTCAAATTCAATGGTGGATGGTTCTCGGCGCTGGGTGCCTATCAATCATTATCGCTTGGCTTACCATTGCTTGGCAAGCATTTAGAGTGGCCAATGCTAATCCGATCAATAGTTTAAGAGATGAGTAGATACAAAGAGGAACAAAAAGCTTTTTATATTGGCCGACAACCCATCTGCCTAGAACATCAATCACCGTTAACAATTAATTTATGATTGGCAATTACTTTAAAAGTATGTGGAGAAATCTTATTAAAAATAAGGTTTATTCTTCCATCAATATTATAGGTCTTACGATCGGTATGGCTGCATCCATCCTGATCACACTCTGGATCCAGAAGGAGTTAAGTATGGATCAATTTCATGAAAAAGCCGAACGTTTGTATGTAATGTATAATCGAGATTCCGATCCTATCGGAAATAATTGGGCATCAAGCAGTACGCCAAGAATTTTAGCCCCGACATTAAAAGCGGATTATGAGGAGGTGGAAATGGTCTCTCGTTTTGGAGGCAATAATTTTCTACTGACCGTTGGAGATAAAAAGTTAAACACTAATGGTGCATTCGTAGATAGTACATTTCTCTCGATGTTCACATTTCCTCTAATAGCAGGTGAAACAAAAACAGCTTTGACGAATCCCCACAGTATCGTCCTGACGGAGGACTTCGCGAAAACCTTGTTTGCTGACGCAAGTCCGGTGGGTAAAATAATCAAAATAGACAGTATACATCAATTTACAGTGACCGGTGTTTTGGAGTCGCTTCCGAATAATACAACCTTTAACTTTAACTATCTTCTCCCCTGGTCCTATGTTAAGGAGTTAGGTTGGGATAATGCGTATTGGGGCAATAACTCTACAATGACCTACACCCTGTTAAAAGAAGGAAGTTCTCAAACGGCCTTTGACGAAAAAATTAAAAATATCTCCCGAGAACATACAAAAAATGCTCCCGTGCCGCTTACCGCCGAAGTCTTTACGCAGCGTTTGGATCGTTATTATTTATATAACAAATCAGAAAATGGCTATCTGGTTGCGGGAAACTTAGTAACTGTTAGATTATTCGCTGTAATTGCTGGGTTTATTTTATTGATCGCCTGCATCAACTTTATGAACTTGAGCACGGCAAGAAGCGAAAAAAGGGCGAAAGAAGTCGGAATCAGGAAAGTCGTTGGCGTATCAAAGCGTGGACTGATCATACAATTTATATTCGAAAGTGTCTTTCTCAGCACGGTCGCTTTTGTATCCGCTCTATTGGTTGTTTATCTACTGCTCCCCTGGTTTTCCCAGTTAGTAAACACTAAATTGGATGTTCCGTTATCAAATCCGCAATTTTGGTTATCCGGTATCGCGTTTATTTTATTTACCGGACTCTTAGCCGGAAGCTATCCCGCATTTTACCTCTCCTCCTTTAATCCAATTAAAGTCTTGAAGGGGACCGTCAGAACGAAAAAAAGTTCAGTAGCGCCGCGAAAGATTTTGGTTGTCATTCAGTTCTCCTTTGCCATAATATTGATCATATCTACAATTGTGATATCCAATCAAATCAAATATGGCATAAACCGTGATGCCGATTATGATCGATCGCAATTAATTCATTTACCGATTAAAGGTGATTTATCCCGGCATTTTTCTAGCCTAAAAAATGAACTCCTAAGTTCCGGAGCAGCTTCATCTATTACGGTTAATAATGGTCCAATTACCAGAAGATCGAGTGATAGTTGGGGATTTGAGTGGGAAGGAAGTACCCTCGATGATGTGCAGACCACCTTTATACGATTGGGATCGGATGCCGATTTTATACAAACTATGGGTCTGGAGCTGGTCGAAGGACGAGACATCGACATCTATAAACATCCCAACGACAGTTCAGCCGTTCTCATCAATGAATCCGCATTAAAAATCATGCACTTAACAAATCCCATCGGGAAACGTATCAGTTACAAAGACGGGGATGAATACTATACCATTATAGGGGTGATAAAGGATTTTTTAATTGAATCTCCATTTGAAGAAAAAATATCACCGATAATGGTCACAGGGCCTGGAAGCTATTTCCAAAGCACTATTCATATTAAATTAACCTCCCAATATGCTACACAGGAGGCGATCGGAGAAGTAAAGAAAGTCTTTCATAAATTTAATCCCGACTATCCATTTGAATACACCTTTATTGATGAAAGTTATGCGCAGAAGTTTCAAAAATCGGAACGGACCAATAACCTGGTCACGCTATTTGCGGGATTAACCATATTTATTTCTTGTTTAGGTCTATTTGGATTAGCTGCTTATATGGCCGAGAATAAAACAAAGGAAATTGGCATCAGAAAAGTGCTGGGTGCCTCCATGATGAGCGTGACCAGATTACTATCAAAGGAATTTCTGCAACTTGTTCTCATTGCGATTTTAATCGCCTCACCCATTGCTTGGTATATCATGCACAAATGGATGCAAGACTACTCCTATCAAATTGGAATTCAATGGTGGGTATTTCTATTGACTGCGGTTGTGGCCATAACGATTACCGTGATCACAATCGGTTGGCAGTCCATCAAAGCCGCTCTAGCGAATCCAGTAAACAGTTTAAGGGACGAATAGTAAACGCTTGGGAGAATATCCAATGACCGGCTATTTTGCAATTGTACTTTTGTGCGTTCAGGCTATTGTTCATTATCGAACAATAAACGTTCAGTATCGAACAGAAAAAAAGCTGTCTACCACAAAAGACACTGATTTACAGCTTTTTAAATCAATGGCAAGCCAATTGTAAAACAAATTTTATAACTAAGACTCTATATTAAAAGCCTTTAGTATGAAAAATAACGACTGGAAAATCGCGTGGCGAAATCTCAGGAAAAACGGCGCTTTCTCTTTATTGAATATACTGGGTTTAACCTTGGGTTTTACGGGATTTATTCTATCCTATCAATACATTAACAGAGAAACGAGTTATGATCGATGGAATCCGAATTACGAAAAAATCTATCAAATCGGTTTGCAGGCGAATGGTCAATTTACCACAGAGATCCTTCCTTCTTTTGCCAGAACCTTGAAAGATAAGTTTCCGGAGATCAGGTACGCTGGACGAAAGATTGATTATACATTCGGTAATTATCCCTTGTTTGGAAAAAATACGGTCTATGTTAAGAACGTCATTGTCTTGGACTCTTCAGCCGCAAATATTTTTCAAATCGAAAGCCACTCAGGCCCACTCTATAAAAACGCTGAACAAAAAGAAGCCAACTTAATCAAGGAGCAGTATGCTAAATTACTTTTTGAGGATCACGAAAACTTTTCTGAACCGAAAAGCGTCCCTGCTATCAGTGTAACTTTAGGCGCTTCTGAAACGTTCTACGGAATCGCCAAAGAACGAAAGCTATCCCATATAGACGGGGATGTCATTTTCATAAAGGAAATGGAAACCGAAGAAGAAGGAAGTCTATTTTTGTCACAAACCTATATTCAAGTCAAAGAAGGTACTGATATAAACGTACTCACCGAAAAAATAAACATGCTGTTTTCACAAGAGACCGCCCAAAAAGAACGCATTCGAAATTCAGCTTTTGCAAACGGGACAGTTTATTTGGATCCACTGAAAAACCTTCATTTACGACCAAAAGATGGCAGTAACACCAATTACCTGATCGTTTGGGTTTTAGGAATTCTTTCCGTTGTTATATTAGCATTGGCTTGTGCAAACTTTACCAACATGATGATGGCGCAAGCTGACCAGCGGTTAAAGGAGCTTGCTATTAAAAAGATTCTTGGAAGTACAAGATCTGCGCTCATCCGAGAATTGCTATTGGAAGTTTTTATGATCACCTTGGCAGCCGCAATTCTTTCCTTCATGATACTCTTGATTACTGGAAACGCGTTGCAAAAATGGTTCAATGATGATCTAAACCAATATATCCAAACCACAAGGACTTTCACTCAACTGACAACAGCCGTTATTATTTGCACCCTATTATCGGGTATTTACCCCGCAATTTCTCTATCGGGATTTAAAACCATCGATTTATTGAAAGGCAGTAAAGATTCGGTAGGAAAGAGCAATTTGTTCAGAAATGGATTATTAGTCCTCCAGTTTACCATTGCGATTATCTTCGTTACCGGCATGTTCGTCGTAGGGCAACAGATTCGATTTATGCAAGAAACGGACAAAGGATTTGAGCCATCGCAGATTATTAACTTCTTAGGCGTGGGAATGTACTACGACAGCAAAGAAGATGGTGCGTTTGGCGACTTCAAAAAAAGACTGTTACAAGATCCAAGTATTGAATCCGTCACTGCGGCAACCAACATTCCAGGTTCCAAAACTCAGCCACCCCAATTTCAGTTTGATTATGCTAATCAAAACTATGATTTAGGTCATGTCGGAATAGACCAAGATTTCTTCCAAACTTTGGCTATAGAAACAGCTTTGGGGAATGACATTTCTTTACCCCAATTGTTAAATGATTCAACCAAACATTATGCTGTGGTAAACGAAGCGTTAACTCAAGAAATAAACCTTACCCGTCCGATAGGCTCCTCGTTAAAAGGGTGTAATGTAGATTTTGAAATCATAGCCGTTGTTAAAAACAGCAAAGCATATGGCTTTGAAAACAGGGTTCAACCCACCATTTACTCCTATAAGGATGAATGTTCTAAGGGCAGATTCAAATCAACCTTATTGGTAAAAACCGCTCCTGGAAAAGTGGCACAAGCGATTAAAGCTGTTGAAAAAGAATGGACGCTCAACCCTGCGGCAGAGGGTCTACCATTGGATTACGAATTTATGGACCAAAGTTATGCGAAGCTTCAACAAAAGCAGATCGAATTACAGAAAACATTTAACGGGTTCACTATACTATCGGTCATCATCGCTTGCTTGGGTCTGTTTAGCATGTCTGCGTATCAGGTGACGATGAGAAGGAAGGAGATGAGTATTCGGAAGGTCTTAGGCGCCTCCATTCAAACCATCTTTCTGCAACTCAACAGACCCTTTTTCAAAATATTCCTCCTGGGAGCGGTAATCGCCGTTCCAGTCGCCTACCTGATCATTACACAATGGCTGAATAACTTTGCCTATCATATTGAAATAAAATGGTGGTATTTTGGAATTGCAGCACTGAGTATTTTGATCCTTTTCCTGCTTTCGGTTAGTTACCAATCCCTAAGGGCAGCCCGCGAAAACCCGGTAGATAGCCTGAGAGATGAATAAAACGATTACAGTGGTTGGATCTCGTATGACGACTGCATTAGCGCATCGGAATAGCAATCAGTTCGATCCTCACGTTTGGGTTAATGTCCCTAATTTTGACCGCCAAAGTTTACCCTATACTTGATGTCTCTGCCACCACTATTGTGAGAATTCTTGGGATAAAAAGGGACCTGACACCTATTTTGATAGATCGGAAAAATTGGTCAGTAAATTTGCTCGGTTGACGATAAAAATAGATATTTAAATGATAAAAGACTCATGATAAAATTAGAACATATTTTCAAGTGGTACCCTATAGGCGGTGCGAAAACATTCGTTTTAAAGGACATTAACCTAACGATCGAAGAAGGCGATTTTGTATCAATTATGGGCCCCTCTGGTTCCGGGAAATCCACTCTTTTAAACGTTATCGGAGGTTTGGATGAGCCCAATGAAGGAACGTACTATTTTATGGATGAAGATGTATTGAAAATGAAAACCAAAAAGAGAAATCAATTATTCCAGTCTCAAACAGGGTATGTTTTTCAATCGTATCACCTCATCGATGAGCTTACTGTTTACGAAAACATTGAAACACCCTTGATCTACAAAAAGATATCGTCTTCCGAGCGTAAAAGCATCGTAGGAGACTTGCTCGATCGATTCAATATCGTCGGAAAAAAGGATTTGTTTCCTGCTCAACTCTCTGGCGGACAGCAACAGGTGGTGGGTATTGCCCGTGCATTAGCTGGATCGCCAACATTACTATTGGCAGATGAGCCCACGGGGAATCTCAATTCCAAACAGGGAGAGGAAATCATGAACTTATTCACAGAACTGAACCAAAATGGAGTGACCATCATCCAAGTTACGCACTCGGAAAAAAACGCCGAATACGGCAAGAACATTTTACAAATGCTGGACGGACAGCTGCGGTAATATTATGGATAGGTTTTTTGAATATTGCCGTTTATTTCGTAATTTCCAGTGTGGATGAAAAGGAAATAAAGGCGCTCATTTACCTTTTAGATGATCCCGACAAGGACATCTTCAGAGAGATTGAGCATAAGCTAATTACGTGTGGACCTGAGGCTATTCCATTATTGGAACACTCTTGGGAATCCTCTTTTGAACCTCTTTCGCAGAGTAGAATTGAGAACATTATTCACAAAATTCAATACGACCAAGTCAAAAATGAACTCCAGCTTTGGAAACTGAACAATTCTGGGGACCTACTCGAAGGATTGTTGATTATCAACCGGTACCAATATCCCAACCTCAACGAAGATCAAGTGTATTCGCAGTTCGCCGAACTTCGTCGGAATACTTGGTTTCACCTGATGTACGAGATGAGTCCGGTCGAAAAGGTCAAACTGCTGAACAACATTATCTTTCGAGAATATGGCTTATCGGGCAATACGACCAATTATCATGACCCGCAAAATTCATTTATTCACAAAGTCTTAGAAACCAAGAAAGGCAATCCCATTAGTTTAGCCTGTATTTACACGCTGGTCGCCCAAAAACTGGATATACCCATCTATGGGGTCAACCTACCTAAACATTTTGTACTCGCCTATATGGATGAAGAAGGTCCGGATAGGGCACTATTCTATATCAATGTATTCAATCGGGGGCAAATTATGAGAGAGGAAGATATCCATGCATTTCTTCGGCAATTGAATCTTCCGTTGTCCGATAGCTATACGCTGCCTTGCGATAACCTTGCAATTATCAAGCGCGTGTTACGCAACTTGATTGCGGCTTATGACCATGTAGACAATACGGAGAAGAAATTAGAGTCGGAAATCCTGCTGGGTCTGATCAATGACGATGAAATTTATTAGTATCTGAACTAGTCCCTGGCATCCAGTGATAAACTAACCGGTGTTTGGCCATTTTCGAACTCCATATCCGGAGCCACGTTCCCGGAATCCGATTTTTTAAACCGAAACACCTTTTTCGCCACAGCGTCAGCAACGTAGAGAAACTCGCTCTCTTCCCGGAAATCCAAGTCAACGTCCACCGGCTGTTTCAAGCCCGTACTGGATCCTTCTATAATTCGAGTAGGCGTTATATCACCAGAGGTGGCTGCCAGTTCAGAAAAATTTTCAAAAAGCAACACGCGGCCGATCGCATTTTCGTCCGATCCGGAAAAATCGGTAACAGCAAGCATGTTATTCACCGTATCGATTGACATACCCCGTATATTCGCTGTGCCGGAAATTGTCAAAACAACGGATGGCTCTTCCTCAGACCTCAACTCCTCTCTAGTGGTGATTAATTCATCGTAAATGTCCACACCACCATTTTCTCCAGACCGACTCAAGTACAGTTTACTTTGTACAATAGCAGCATCCCAGACCGGTCGATTATCTTTGATTTCGAAGGTTTGTGAGGGATGAAAGTGCCGGTCAATACCCCGAGGCATATTGAATACATAAACCAAGGAACTATCCGCACTTACCCGCACGGCATACAGTTTATCTAAACTGGGATGAAAGACCAGCCCTTTGATATCAGTAAGCTTCTCATTCGCGATCCTTCCTCCAGCCTGCAGTCCCCCGGTCTCTCCGACTTGCAAGGAATAAATATTCGTATCTATCCTAGTGGCATTATTTGAAGCGTGAAAAACGTAGCGCGCCGCGGGATGAAAATGGATTGTTGAACCACCATCCGCAGGCGACGTATACCCTGCTGCTAAATTGCCTTCTCCAAACACCGTTGAATCGGAATTTGTAATCACGGAAATATTTCTCAACGGCGGGCGTTGGGTGTCCCGCTCGTAATCCAGGAAAGAGATATAGAGCCTAGATATCGATTGATGCAGAATCGGTTCATCATCGTCCATTTCACAGGCGGTAAACAAACACAGTGTGCAAAGTGTTAATAGCGTATAGAGGAACTTGTGATTCATAACGGAAACAGTCTTTCTACAAATGTATAAAATAATCGTCAGCCATCCGTTCGTAAAGCAACGCAAAATTTGTTAAGTTTGATTAAATTGGAGCTTTTCCTTAAAATTGCACAATAGAATCAAAAGCGATGGAGAATAAAGAATTAGTTAGGGACAAATTGGAGCTGCCGAATGAGGGGAAAAAGCTTTTGCTGCACTCGTGTTGCGCTCCTTGCTCTGGTGAAGTAATGGAGGCTTTGATCGATTCCAAGATTGATTTCACCATCTATTTCTACAACCCGAACATTCATCCCCGGAAAGAATACGATTTACGGAAGGATGAAAACATTCGGTTCGCCGAAAAACACAATATTCCTTTCATCGACGCCGATTACGACGTCGATCATTGGTTTGAATTAGCTAAAGGGATGGAGCAAGAACCGGAACGTGGGATTCGTTGCACCATGTGTTTCGACATGCGTTTTGAAAAAACGGCCGAATACGCCGCAGCCCATGGTTTTGATGTTATTTCAAGCTCTTTAGGGATATCCCGCTGGAAGAATATGGAGCAGATTAACGATTGTGGTGTAAGAGCGGCCTCCAGATACGATAATTTAGATTATTGGACGTTTAACTGGAGAAAAAAAGGCGGCTCTGCTCGAATGTTGGAAATTAGCAAGCGCGAAAAGTTTTACATGCAAGAATATTGTGGATGCGCATACTCGCTAAAGGACACCAATAAGTGGCGTATGGCCAAGGATCGGTCTAAAATAGAAATTGGAAAAAATTATTACGAATAGCCGCAACGATTTTTTTAATATAAATTTCATTTATATTTAATTAATCACTACTTTTGCAGGCTCAAATGCAGCATTGTGAAGTATCTAAAACAATACAGAATACCGTTTTCGGGTCTTTCAACAGGTAGCCACAGTTTTGAGTTTGAAATAGACGAGAAGTTCTTTGCTTGTTACGAACACACCTTGGTCCATGAAGGAAAGTTGACCGCGATCGTTGAACTCCAAAAAAAGGAGAACTTACTGATTGCCAACTTTGCCATTCACGGTTTGATCAAACTCGATTGTGACGTTTGTTTATCGACCTTTGATTCACCAATTTCCGTTCAGGAAAGAATGTTGGTGAAATTCAGTGACGATGAATGGGAAGACGCAACTGAAGAAGTGATCACGCTTTCCAAGAAGGACTATGAAATGGATATTGCTCCGTTATTGTATGAATACATTAACTTAGCCGTTCCTCCTTACGCAAAGTGCAGTGTAAACGGACAAGGGATCAGCTGTGATCCAGAGATGTTAAGCAGAATCGAAAGTGAACAGCCGAACGACGAATCTGAAACGGATGAGGAGGGATTACCTGATCCGCGATGGGAAGCATTAAAAAATATTAAAAATAACTAAAATAAAAATACGAGATGGCACATCCAAAACGTAAAACTTCTAAATCTAGAAGAGACAAAAGAAGAACACACTATAAAGCTGAACTTCCTAGCTTAACTGTATGTAAAGAGACTGGCGCGGTGCATACACCTCATCGTGCCTATGAAGTAGACGGCAACCTATTTTATAACGGCAAATTGATTATTGAGAACACCGCCGCCGTCTAAAGAAATCTTTATTAAAAACATCCCAACAAAGTGTAATAATTTTTGTTACTGCTTTTACATTGGGATGTTTTTTGCGTATTATTGAATAATATAAATAATAACGAATGAAGATTGGATTAGACGTTTTGGGGGGAGATTATGCTCCAGGATCAAATGTCGATGGAGCAATTCAAGCTCAAAAGCTGTTAGACGAGACCCAACGGATCGTCTTATTCGGCGACGAAGAAACCACCCGAACAGCCATAGCTAACGCCGGTGTTGACCCCTCAAAATTTGATTATGTTCATGCCCCTGAAAATATCAGCATGCATGACCACCCGACAAAAGCAATCAGTCACAAGCCAAATTCCTCTATAGCAAAAGGTTTCGAACTTCTAAAGTTGGGCCAGATCGATTCGTTCTCTTCGGCAGGAAACACGGGCGCAATGTTGGTCGGCTCAATGTTTAGCGTCAAGACAGTTTCGGGCGTCATACGCCCTGCTATAGCGACGATCGTCCCCAAACTGAAGCAAGGTTTTGGTATCTTATTAGACGTTGGTGCAAATGCCGATTGTAAGCCAGAAATGTTAAACCAGTTCGCTGTTTTAGGTAGTATCTATGCCGAGCATATCTATGGCGTAAATTCTCCGAGAGTTGGACTTCTTAACATCGGAGAAGAAGAAGAAAAAGGTAATAACCTAACCATTGCCACTTATCCCCTTTTAAGAGAAAACAACAAGATCAATTTTATTGGAAATGCTGAGGGTCGAGATCTGTTCAGTGATCATGCTGATGTTGTTGTCTGTGATGGATACACGGGCAATGTCGTGTTAAAATTAGCTGAATCATTTTACGTTGTCACCAAGAAAAAAGGATTTCAAGATTCTTTTTTCGATCGCTTCAATTACGAACAATACGGTGGTAGCCCAATTTTAGGCGTCAACGCTCCGGTTATTATTGGCCATGGCATCTCTACTCCAGAAGCCATTAAAAATATGATTTTATTGTCAAGGGATATGATAGTCTCGAAGTTCATTGAGAAGATCAAATCTGTGTTTAATTAAAAAATATGTCTAAAATGCACGCAGCTATCACTGCAGTAAACGGATATGTCCCAGATTACATTCTGACCAACCAAGAACTGGAAACCATGGTCGACACAAATGACGAGTGGATAGTCACTAGAACAGGAATCCGTGAACGAAGAATATTAAAAGATCCCACCAAAGCGACTTCAGACCTAGCGGTACCTGCAGTCAAAGGTTTACTAGAGAAAAGAGGGATCTCCGCTAAGGAAATTGAACTCATTATTTTCTGCACCAGTACTCCCGATATGCTTTTTCCGGCCACAGCTAATATTCTAGCCGAGAAGGTTGGGGCGACTAATGCTTGGGGTTATGACCTACAAGCGGCTTGTTCAGGCTTTTTATTCGGCCTGACCACCGGCGCACAATTTATAGAATCCGGTAAGCACAAAAAAGTCTTAGTTGTTGGGGGCGATAAAATGTCCTCGGTAGTAAACTATAAGGATCGGAACACGTGTATCCTTTTTGGAGATGGCTGTGGCGCGGTTTTACTCGAGCCTAATGAAGAAGGCAATGGTGTAATTGACTCTATATTGAAGACTGATGGATCGGGAGGTCAATACCTAAATATTAAAGGCGGTGGCTCTCTTAACCCTGCCAGCTACGCCACTGTCGATGCGGGCCTACATTACGCCTATCAAGAGGGAAGAACCGTATTCAAATTTGCGGTGACCAATATGGCCGAAGTAGCTGCCGAAGTTATGGTCCGAAACCACTTGACATCGCACGATGTGGACTGGTTAGTCCCACATCAAGCCAATAGGAGAATTATTGATGCCACGGCCGAACGTGCAGGACTACCTGATGACAAAGTCATGGTCAATATTCAAAAATTTGGCAACACCACCAGCGGGACCATTCCGCTATGTTTGTGGGAATGGGAAAATAAACTAAAAAAAGGAGATAATTTAATTTTGGCTGCATTTGGTGGTGGATTCACCTGGGGGTCCATTTATTTGAAATGGGCGTACGAATAAACAAGAATTTCTTACCTTTACAGCCATAGTATTTGACAAATTAACAAAGCTGCTAGCAATATGAGTATGGATATCAAACAAATTCAAGACCTGATTAAGTTCGTTTCCAAATCAGGAGTGAATGAAGTGTCGATCGAAGAAACAGATTTTAAGATCACGATAAAGACGAATCAGGAGCCAACCTATGTAACGGCCACTGTACCTGCGCCACAACAAGTTATTCAGCCTGCTGCCGCGCCACAGGCCGCACCAGCACCAGCAGCACCAACTCCGGCCGCAACAACACCTGCTCCTTCGGATGAAAGCTCAAAATATATCACCATCAAATCACCTATCATCGGAACATTCTACCGTTCACCTGGCCCAGACAAAGGCGTTTTTGTGAATGTCGGGGATGAGGTCACCCCAGGGAAAGTTATTTGTATCGTTGAGGCAATGAAGCTCTTTAATGAAATCGAATCGGAAATATCTGGAAAAATCGTGAAGATTCTTGTCAACGACGCGCAGCCCGTTGAATATGACCAACCTTTATTTTTGGTAGATCCCAACTAAATTTTGGGATAATTTCTGAAACTTCAGTAAGTCCACCAAACAGTAAAGAGTTACTTCATTAAAAACTATGTTTAAAAAAATATTAATTGCCAATAGAGGAGAAATTGCCCTGCGGATCATTCGTACCTGTAAAGAAATGGGTATTCAGAGCGTAGCGATTTATTCGACAGCTGACCGCGATAGCCTACACGTGCGCTTCGCCGATGAGGCCGTCTGTATTGGCCCACCCGCGAGTAAAGATTCTTATTTAAATATACCTAATATCATCGCAGCGGCAGAACTAACCAATGCAGATGCTATTCATCCGGGATACGGTTTTCTTTCTGAGAATGCAAAGTTCTCCGCAATATGCGCCGAGTACGGCATCAAGTTTATTGGGGCTACGGCAGACCAAATTGAGAAAATGGGGGATAAAGCGTCAGCAAAAGAAACCATGAAACTCGCTGGAGTGCCTACTATTCCCGGTTCCGAGGGTTTAGTGCCCAATGTAAAAACAGGACTTCAAATTGCTAACGAAATTGGCTACCCAATCATCCTTAAAGCAACAGCTGGTGGAGGGGGAAGAGGAATGCGTATCGTGTGGAAGGATAGCGAATTTGAACCCGCTTGGGATTCGGCTCGTCAAGAAGCCGGAGCTGCATTTGGGAACGACGGCATCTATCTGGAGAAATTTGTCGAAGATCCTCGCCATATAGAAATTCAAATAATTGGGGATCAATATGGTACTGTTTGTCACCTCTCGGAACGAGATTGTTCGATTCAACGAAGACACCAGAAGCTTGTTGAGGAAGCTCCATCACCATTTATTACTACTGAATTAAGGGCAAAAATGGGAGAGGCAGCGATCAACGGTGCAAAAGCAGTAAGATATGAAGGCGCTGGTACTATCGAGTTTTTGGTAGACAAACATCGCAATTTCTATTTTATGGAAATGAACACTCGGATCCAGGTAGAGCATCCCGTTACCGAAGAAGTCATTAATTTTGATCTAATCAAAGAACAAATTAAGGTTGCGGCTGGAATTCCGATATCGGGAAAAAGCTACGAGCCTACCATGCATGCGATTGAGTGTCGTATCAACGCAGAGGACCCATTCAATAATTTCCGTCCCTCACCTGGAAAGATTACAAATTTCCACTCACCCGGGGGGCACGGTGTCCGCGTCGATACGCATGTCTACTCTGGATATTCCATCCCGCCGAACTATGACTCCCTGATTGCCAAGCTGATTTGCGTAGCGCAAACACGTGAAGAAGCGATTAACACCATGGAGCGAGCGCTCAGTGAGTTTGTTATCGAGGGAGTCAAAACTACAATTCCACTTCATCTTCGTTTGATGCAAGATCCAAACTTCAGAGCTGGTAATTTCACCACGAAGTTCATGGAAACCTTCGATTTGACGGCGTATCCTGATGAGGAGGATCTATAAAATTGAGCTAACAAGAACAAATATGCCATTCTTCTGAAGAAGAATGGTATTTTTGTTTTCTCACCAATTCCTTACGCGAAGAATATATACATGTCTAAAAACAGAAAACTAATAGAGGCTATCAAGAATAAAGGTAAGAGCATCGAGGCAGAAATGTCCTTCTTTGATCACCTCGAAGTTCTACGCTGGCACATCATCCGCTCGGTGATTGCCGTGATCGTTTTTGCAGCACTATCCTTTACTTTCTATGATTTTGTGTTCAATCAAATCATCATGGGACCAAAAAATCTAGATTTTTGGACTTATCGAGTGATGTGTAAGATTGGAGATGCATTGAATTTACAGGGATTTTGCGTCGAGGTAATCCCCTTTAATATCATTAACACAGAATTGGCAGGACAGTTCATGTTACAAATCAACTCCTGTTTATTGATGGCCGTTGCTTTAGGATTTCCCTACCTCCTATTCGAAGTATGGTTATTTATAAAGCCCGCGCTAAGCGAGATAGAACGTAAGTCAGCACGAGGATTTGTGTTTTATGCAACCTGCTTATTTATCGTTGGGGCATTATTTGGGTACTATGTTGTTGTTCCGCTCTCGGTCAACTTTCTTTCCAATGTTTCCCTGAGCGAGGAGATCACAAACCAAATTAGAATAGACTCCTATCTCTCGACAATCGCGACATTGACCCTGGGCTGTGGTATCATCTTTCTATTGCCTATCCTCATCTTCATCTTATCGAAGATTGGCATCATGACTCCGGAATTTATGCGCGCTAGCCGGCGCTACGCCGTTATTATCATTTTGGTTATTGCTGCCATCATTACCCCGACAGCTGACGTCATTACGCTCCTTACTGTAAGCGCGCCAATGTTCCTGTTATATGAATTGAGTATTATGGTTTCGGCCAAAGTAGCGCAGCAAAAAGAGAAAGCAGAAAAAGAATTTTATAACACCAAATAAAAACATCATGTCAAAGAGAATTGCAATTGGTAGTGACCACGCTGGATTCGAATACAAAAGCGAAATTATCCAGTCCTTGAAGGAACAAGGATATACGGTTCAGGATTTTGGAACAGCCTCTGCTGACTCCGTCGATTACCCCGATTTTGCCCACCCAGTCGCAACGAGTGTGGAAAAAGAAGAAAACGAGCTGGGTATCCTAATTTGTGGCAGCGCCAATGGTGTAGCGATGTCCGCAAATAAGCATCAGGGCGTCCGGGCTGCCCTTTGTTGGCTAGAGGAAATTTCCGTTCTAGCCAGACAACACAACAACGCTAATGTGGTTTGTTTACCCGCTAGATTTATTGATTTAGAACTGGCTAAGCGAATCGCCCACACCTTTATCACAACTGACTTCGAAGGTGGTCGTCATGCCAATCGAGTCAATAAAATTTCTTGTGCATAATCCCTAATTTCCGAGAAAATGAAAAGATTACTAATCTTAGGTTTGCTGCTCCCAGCACTGTACAGTTGCTCGGTAGCCCAACATGTGTCTCAAACCAAATACGCCGACTTACTGAATGAAGAGTCCTCAAAACAACATTTAACAACCCTTTCATCAAAAGAATTTGCTGGAAGAGGTACCGGTCAAGAGGGTGGTGAGAAAACGGCACAATACATTGCAGAAGTATTCAAAGACCTTCATTTGGTGCCTGCGGTAAACGGATCTTATTTCCAACCCGTCGCGTTAGAAAGATCCTCTTACCAGGTAGAAAAATTTGTTTTAAACGGTCAACCATTGAAGAATGGAGAAGACTTTTTTGTTCAGGGAAATAACACCAACCGCAGGTTCCAAGACGAGGAAATCGTGATCGCTGGATATGGTATTCAGGCGGAAAGCTACAACGACTTACAGGGAGTAGATGTCTCGGGCAAAACCGTGTTAATCATCAATGAAGATGAGCCTACCGACGCTGATGGGCAATCGTTAATCTCCGGTAGCTCTACGCCTTCGGATTGGGCCACCAGCCGGTTGAAAAAAATTCAAGAGCTCAGCAAACTAAACCCTAAACTTATCTTAGCGGTGAGCTCCCAAAATGCAGGAATGATCGAACGATTTGGACATCGGCTAACCGCTGGGCGTTTTACGCTCCGGTCTTCTAGCGATTCATCCAATCAGCCATCAATGGATATACCTGTGGTCAATATTAAGATCGAACAGGCGGATCGAATTCTATCGGCAAAAAACACTTCCATTGAGAAAATTAGAACTGAAATTAGCCGTACTAAGAAACCAAATACCTTTACCACGCAGATCAGTCTGCAAGCCCAAATGGGGGTTACAAAAGAAGAATTCAATGATCCCAATGTACTGGGTATTATTGAGGGAACCGATCTAAAAGATGAGATCGTTATCATTTCAGGGCACTACGACCATGACGGTGTGCTACCGGATGGCACCTATTTCCCTGGCGCGGATGACAATGGTTCTGGAACAGTTGGCGTCCTGGAATTAGCCCGTGCATTTGCACAGGCCAAGAAAGACGGTCACGGCCCACGTAGGACGATTTTATTCATGGCCTTTGCTGCGGAGGAAAAAGGGCTATTGGGTTCAGACTATTATTCACAAAACCCAATATTTCCCTTGGAGAATACCGTCACTTGCCTTAATATGGACATGATTGGACGAATCGATGACAAGCACCTTGATGGGAATCACAACTATATTCACGCTATTGGTTCAGAAATGCTAAGCTCGGAGCTTAAACAGATCAATGAAAAAGCGAACGAAACCTACACCCAAATGGAACTGGATTATATGTACGATGATCCCAATGATCCGATGCGTATTTACTATCGTTCCGATCAATACCACCTGGCGAAGCATGGCATACCGGTTATCTTCTATTTTTCAGGTCTGCACCCAGATTATCATACCCCCAACGACACGGTTGAAAAGATCGATTTTGAGATGATGGTCAAAAGAGAAAAGCTGGTCTTTCACACCGCTTGGGAAATAGCGAATCGCGACAAACGACTAGAAGTTGATAAAACTCCAGAGCCGCTGGAAGATTAAGGCAAAAAAGAAAACAGTACTGAATGGCTGCCGGATATAATTCTTGCAGCCTTTTTTGTTTCCCTTCACAAACTATCCCCTCCCTTTTGCCAAACAAAAAACGTTTGGTTCCTAGAAATAAATCACTATATTTGAAGTGTACTAATCAACTAATGCACTAATACAATTAGTTATGATACATATAGATGATTTAGCTTATGGATATGCTAAGCAAAGAAAAATAATTTGCGACATCAACTGCTCTCTAGAACCCGGCAAGGTATATGGACTCTTGGGTCTGAACGGCGAGGGTAAAACCACGCTGATTAAATTGATTGCGGGTCTGCTGTTCCCGAGAAAGGGCTCCATTCAAATCAACGGGCAA
This sequence comes from Sphingobacterium sp., assembly GCA_052092145.1. GTDB lineage: Bacteria > Bacteroidota > Bacteroidia > Sphingobacteriales > Sphingobacteriaceae > Sphingobacterium. The sequence continues at coordinate 151,195 of JBQDCW010000004.1, forward strand.
GAAAGCTCCAAACGAGGTCGAGACTTTTTCGACCAGGTGTTCTATGTGTCAGATACGAGCAATCTGCCTTCACTCAACGTATCCGAATTTGGAAAAGGCTATGGAAAATTTTATTCCGGTTTTAGCGAGCAACAATTCGCAGATAACCTTCAGTCCTTCAACATCACGCCTCATCGTAACCTAAATTCACTTTCTCTAGGACAAAACCGGAAAGTACATTTAGCCTTTGCACTTGCGTGTAACACATCCGTCCTTTTGATGGACGAGCCGACCAACGGCTTGGATATTCCCTCAAAATCTGTTTTCCGGAGGTTGGTGGCAAAATCGATATCGGACCATAAGATTTTTATCATCTCCACACATCAAATCCGAGACGTCGATAATTTATTGGATCATCTGCTACTCTTAAAAGACGGGAGTCTACTACTGGATAAAAACTTGTACGACCTGTCCCAGGAATACCGTGTCGTTCACTCCCTCACCGGAGACGAGGAGGTGGTCTATCAATTGGATCAAATCCAGGGCACATCCTATTTGATAAAAAATAATTCAGGCAGTGAATCCGCACTGGACATAGAGTTCCTTTTTAATGCATTTAACCAAAATAATCAAGACGTTACAGTATGAAAACTTCAATTTGGTATACTAGAAACATCATTCGATGCAATCGTTACCTCTTCGTTTCGGTTCCTTTGATTGCCTTAATTGCTTACTTTGGATCTTTTTATCTATTAGAATTCAACAGCATACCTCTTTTAAAAGAGGCCTTAGCTGTCTCGGCAGATGAACAAACTAATTATAAATCCGCGGTCAGCTTGGCAACGCGCACCCATTTTTATTCCTCTGCTTTGTTGGTTATTTTCTTACCATTTCTCCACTTAACGTTTATACAACAGCTGTACTACAATCCCATCGAGCTTACTTTACCAATCGCCACTTGGCAACGATTTGCTAGTTTCCTGATGGTGTCTACATTCGTTTTCATATTAAACCTAACCGTCATTTGTGGCTTGAATTATGCACTCCAGCTTTATTTACAACACATGGTTCTCGATAACGCTACGACCGGTTATTCTATGTTGGGCTATCTTTACACGAGGATTCCATCCGACAGCATCTTATATAATGCCTCAGCCAATCGCGCCTGTTTGACGATAGGTTTATTTTTCTTTCTGTTATTGCCGCTCTACCTAATCGGTACGCTTTATTTTTCTAAATACAGTCGTGTTAAATCCACGCTCATAGCAATTGGATTCTTGGTCATCGGATATTATCTGAACAACTTAATTTGGGAAGGAGAGACAGCCTATATCAACAATGAGGCCTATGTTTCGCTCTTCCCCTATGTTATTGGTGCACTGACGAGCTTATTGCTTTATTGTGGACTCTTGAATTTAATTAAAAAAAAGGAAATCTAAATGCAGTTCACGAACGACAAACCTATTTACATTCAAATCATCGGTATGATCGAGGAAAAAATCCTTCGGAGACAATGGCATACCGAAGAAAGAGTTCCTTCGGTTCGCGAATTAGGAGCATCGATCGAAGTCAACCCGAATACCGTCATGCGGGCCTACGATAAGCTTCAGCAGGACGGCATTTTCTTTAATAAACGCGGCATTGGCTTCTACGTTTCTGCCAGCGCTTTAGCTATTGTTCTACAGACCAAGCGAAAGCTTTTTTTAGAACAGGAAGCACCGAATTTCTTCCAAGCGGCAACACTCTTAAACGTGAGTCTCGAGGAACTGACTGAACTTTATCATCAAACAACAAACACATGAAGAAAGCAAACCTATACATATTGAGCGCAGGCATACTTTCATTTCTGGGATTTTACCTATTAACGCCATTGAGCGGACGAATATTTATCCACTCCTCGAACCAGACGAACCATCCAAAAACCCAACCGCTGGCTAAAGACCCACTCTCTAAATTTATGTTAAATTTCAGTAATGAGATTACCGCGGACCCGATCTCGCTCGATGCTATCGATCATATTATTCTCCTGGGTGAGGGCAATGAAGAACGTCCAACTGTCGAAGTTACATTCGAAGACAGCGCACGAGTGGAATGTCTCTCACCTTACTATTTAGTAGAAACAGAACATCAGATCGATGATAGAACCTTAACGATCAAAATCAACGACAAAAAAAACAACAAAATACGACTACTCTTAAATCACAAAAACCGAACGGTAACCATGAGTAACTTACATGCCTATGTACGATACGATCAGCGCACTTCCCTTGAAAACATGATGCCACAATATATTTTCTCGAAAAGGTCTGATGTGATCTTTCTGTCCCCTTATAGCGGTCAAGAACCAAGAGATCTAATCGTCGATTTAAAGATTGATGAACAGTCTAAAGTAAAATTTCTGAACACCTCCATTCAACAAGCTTCGGTGACACTCAACGATGGACTCCTAGATTTAACTTTGGTCGACCGACTCGATACGCTGTCAGCTGATTTTCAAGGGCTCAGTCACATTTTAGGAGTCAAAAAAAAGGAGAATATTGCATCCCTAACATTAACCGGCAATCTAGATTACTACAATCAACACTAGCGGAACTTTAAACACTATGTTATGATCGGACCGGTATTTCTCCATTAACTCAATGATCGTTATACTATTCTGGATGGTCGGCCGTGGACGCTGTCGACAACGCGACCTCGTCAGGTGCAGATTCCAAAAAGTTGTCCAAGGCGAACAACGATTCATCGCTCGCACGATCTCCACCAGCAATCTTCAATTTATCAATAAGCGAGAGCGCCAGCTTTTCTTCTTCGACCTGCTCTCTAACAAACCACTGCGCAAAATTCCAGGTGGCCCAATCCTTTTCTTCCATAGACTGGTCGACTAACTCATATATAGCATTCGTATTATCAATTTCATGCTTAAGGACCATATTGAAACACTCCGTTAATGAACTTGGCGCTACCGAAGGCGCATCCACAGTTTCTACTTTTGGTGTCCCTCCCCTTTCCAAAATATAGGTCATGATTTTAATCATATGATTGCGTTCTTCTTGCGCATGACGAAACAAAAAATTCGAAACCCCACCATATCCTTTGGTATCTGCCCATATCCCTAGTGACAAATAAATATGAGAGGCATAATTTTCTTTAGTCATTTGTTTAATTAGCGATATTTCCATCGCATCAGAAAGTCTGTTGGTTTCCATACTAAATATCTTTTAACTGTAAACAGATCATCGGTAATAATGTTTCTTTCAAGTCTTTCCTGAAAACATGGAGGCGAGGAAAACCGAACAATATACCTGATTAACTTGTTGTCAAACCAAACCACATTTAAAATGGCATTTTTAGATTATTATAAAGTGTTAGGCATCGATTCGTCAGCTAGCCAGGACGAGGTTAAAAAGGCCTACCGGAAATTGGCCCGGAAATATCACCCCGACCTCAACCCCGACGATGATGATGCAAAAAAACGATTCCAAGAAATTAACGAAGCCAATGAGGTTTTGAAAGACCCCGAAAAACGAAAGAAATACGATCAATATGGCGCGAGCTGGAAGCATAGTGAAGAAGATCAGCGCGCACAACAGCAATATAGTCAGACCCGAGATAATCCGTTCGACGGGTTCGATTTCAATTATAGTGGGAATTATGACACCGGCGAGTATTCCGATTTTTTCGAAGAATTATTCGGTTCAAGATTTGGCAGCGGACAACGTTCAGGCCCTCGGGGAAGCTTCCGCGGGCAGGACTACGAAACAGTGCTGGAGCTTTCCCTACAACAGGCCGCTGAAACACATCAACAAACATTCACAATTGCTGGTAGAAACATCCGAATCACAGTGCCCGCAGGGGTGACGGACGGTCAGAAAATTCGTCTGAAAGGTCAAGGTGGCGAAGGAATAAACGGAGGACCCAAAGGAGATCTGTATATCACTTTCACACTACGTCCCGACCCCCGATTTGAGCGAAAAGGAAATGACCTGTATGCCCGCTTGGAAATCGACCTTTCCACAGCACTCCTTGGCGGGGAAACATTGGTGGACACATTAACAGGTAAAATCAACGTGAAAATAAAACCTGAAACTCAAAACGGCTCAAAGATCAGACTAAAAAGCAAGGGGTTCCCGATATACAAGCAAGCTGGACAGTATGGTGATCTTTACGCTCAAATTCATGTCAAGTTACCAACAGGCTTAACAGACGATCAGAAAAAAATGATCCGACAATTCGCAGATTCAATTAAGTAGGCTATGGAAAAGACGTTATTTAACCTCATCGATATTTGCAAAGCAAATAACATAGAACGGACTTTCGTCCGAGAACTTCACCGAAACGGGCTCATCGAGATCATTATCAAAAAAGAGCAGGAATATCTCGAGGAAGAACAGCTATTACATGTAGAGCGCTATTCGACTTGGTATTATGAATTAGAGGTCAATATGCAAGGGATCGAAGTCGTCCATCATCTACTGGATAAAATCGAAAAACTACAACATGAAATTCGCGAACTCCGCGCCGCTCGCAAATAATCTTATTTTCCCCCGGCTAGTCTATTGGTTCGGTCTGCCGTTCCAAATCCACTAAGGATATTCTCAGCACCTCCTGGCTCTCGGAGCTGTATTCTATATAATACCTACCGGAACATAAACTGAGCGAAATAGGTGTAGGATCACGCTTTCGAAGAATACGGAAATAACATAGAAATTTATGCGCTCCGAACTTCTCATAAATCCGGAGGTACACCGGGGCATCTTCCTTTAGTAAGCTAGCTTCAGGCGTAAACTCGTACGCTACTCGTTGGCTATCTGAACAGTCGAATATCTCCCAGGTCGACAGATCTCGCGCCGTCTGGGGGAACGATTTTGCATTAATTTTCACCAAATAGTCCAGTTGACAGAATGGGCATTGTCGATGCTGGGCTGCTGTTATATAGTACAAAAAACTCAGCCCATGTTTTTTTCCATAAGGGATATAAACATGCCGCACGACCAGGCCGTTCCAAGAAAAATCACGCTGGTAATAGGATGAATCGTCATTTTCAATTGATTCGTATTGCACCAGATTAACATTTCGTTTGGCATGTTTAATCGCCAGCAAATTATAAAAGGGCCTTTCCTCTGGCACAACCGAAAACAACACCAAGTTGTGCCTTCTTGCAAGCCCTGTTTGTTCTAAAACGAGAGAATCAAGCGGGTATCCTCGCGTTAAACGCAATCCGGTGCGGCCCGAGTCGCGTGGCTGGAAGGCACGATATACCCATACACTTATGCCTTCGGTTGGATTAAAATACTTGTCAACATCGCCAAAGAAAGTACCGCCATTTGCTACTCGGTTAATCTGACAAGATTGCATCCCGATAGCGATCAACGCTACCACTACCGTTACAATTGTTCGGCAGTCTGCGATTTTCTGCATCGATCGGTGCTAATTGGCCGAAAGATCGAAACGTACCGGAAGCAAGTAACGTACATTCACGGGTTTACCTTGAATTTCTCCTGCTGTCCAATCTTTCGATTTAGCAATAGCGTCCATGACTGCAGCACCCAAACCGTGCCCCAAGTCCCGGACAACCTCCATATCAGCAACTTTCCCTTCTTGATCCACGACAAAGCTAATTTCTACTGTCCCACGGACTCCCGCCTTCACCGCCGCTTCAGGGTACTCTGTAGCACGCGCTACTTCACGACTAAAGACTTCAAAGCCACCCGGGTAGCCTGGCTTCACCTCCACCTGATCATAATCGTGCACGGTTTCTTCCTGCAGCGGATGTTGGGAATATATTCCTGAGGAATTAGCATCGACTGGGGGATAGGCGGAGAGATTCAACGAAAAAACAAGAACGATCAACGCCAATGGAATGGACAATAGGTAATATTTCTTTCCACTAACGTGGGATTTTTCTTTAAATAGCATAACGATTCTTTCTTTTAGTATAGATTGATTGGAAAACTCATGTGTAAATTGGCTAACCGGCACACGCATGGCATAGGCCAGTAATTTTTCGGAATACGCGACTCGTTGATTGGAGAAATGTTCATCCACCCAATATTCCTGTTGTAGTTTTAACTCCCGCTTCAAAAAGTAGAAAATGGGGTTGAACCAATTGAATGCTTGAATCAATTCAAGAAACAACAGGTCGTAACTATGACCCGATCGCATGTGCAGGAGCTCGTGCTGCCGAATCGCTTCCTCCTGCGCGGCTTGTCTTCCTAATCGAATCCGATTAAAGAAGGTGTAACTATGATCACCATTCTCATCGGCTCGGTCCCTTAAAACACGAATCAAACGGTAACACAAGAACACCAAGCCGATCGCAACCCCAGCCCAGTATAGCCTAGACAACCAAACACCATATTGATATCTGAATTCTTCTACTGAATCCAACACCATGACCATTGGTTTGGATTCAACCACGGGTTGATTGAGGTCGATAAGGGGTAAATAAACCGTGCTGGTGGTTTCCTGAAACAGCAACGGTAAAGGCAATAGATAGGTCCCCAACACCGTAAGCAAGATATACCAGCGATTGAGATTAAAAAATGTGAAGCGCTTCAATCCAATCCGATAGAATCCATAGAAAACAAGCAACGTTATATTACTGATAAGAAAATATTCCATAGCGATTATTTTTAAGATTTATGTTTTTCAATAAGCTTTAAAATGTCATCCAACTCATCAACCTCCAGCTTGTTCTCTTCGAGAAAAAAAGACAACATAGATTTCGGCGAATTTTCGAAATATCCACTCAGCATCTTTGTGGCCACCATTTTCTTATATTGCTCTTTATCAATTAAGGCAAAATAACGGTGGCTCTTCCCAAACGACTTGTAGGCTACGAATTTCTTCGCCTCCAAAATTCGAACGATCGTGGAAACGGTATTATAAGCGGGCTTGGGTTCGGGTAAGTGTTCGATTATATCTTTGACGAACGCGCCATCCAAACGCCAAAGGATCTGCATAATTTGTTCCTCCGCTCTAGTCAACTCTTTCAGCTCTTTCTTATTCATCAGTTTATCATTTTGGTATATGGTTCAAATATATAACTAAATAAATAGTTATACAACTAAACATTTAGTTATTTAAATAAATAACTGTCGCTCAAGCAAAACGAATGCAAGAAAATAGGTTAATAGTCGTTAATCCTCAAAGCGCCAACGTCGGCGATCTTTTTTCTGGGACATCTTTTTTTTCCGGTCCAATCGGGATAGGACCACCGATTTAGGTGTTTTGGTCTTTATTCTCGGGATCGTGCGCTTTAAGTTTACGTGGAGCAAATCTATCAATCGATCCACCGCTAGTTTTCTGTTTCGTATTTGACTACGGTCTTCCGAAACTTCGAGTTGTAACACCCCATGCTTTGTAACACGACCGGCTAACCGGTCTGCTATAAGTGCCTTCTGGGTCCCATTCAACGCACTCGAATTCCAGAGGTCCCAGCTTAACAAAACTTTCGATGAAACCTTATTAACATGTTGGCCACCGCGGCCTCCGGCTCGGGAGGTCTTAAATTCCAACTCACGTATTATCAGATCTGGGTCAAAGTCCATCACCAAAAATAGTGTTTTTGATAATCTGGCAGAAATATTACAAGAAGTAAGATATAGCATCCGTATCTTTAAAGCACTACAACGAAAATCATGAAAATAGGCATTGTATGTTACCCGACCTTCGGCGGCAGTGGCGTCGTGGCAACTGAACTTGGAAAAGCACTGGCCAATACCGGTCATCAAGTGCACTTTATCACATATAGTCAGCCAGCGCGTTTAGACTTTTTCTCAGAAAACCTGTATTATCACGAGGTGGCGATCAGTCAATACCCGTTATTTGATTTCCCCCCTTATGAAACTGCGCTAGCAAGTAAGCTGATTGATGTCGTGCGCTTTGAGGGACTAGATATCCTGCATGTCCATTACGCAATCCCACATGCTTCTGTAGCATTCTTGGCGAAGCAAATTCTGAAAAGCTACGATATAGACATACCCGTTGTAACGACTTTACACGGCACCGATATCACCTTGGTAGGCAAAGACAAAAGCTTCAGTCCGGTGGTGACCTTCTCCATCAATCAATCAGACGGGGTGACAACAGTTTCACAAAGTTTAAAAGAACAGACACTAGATTATTTCAAGATCGAAAATGATATTAAGGTCATTCCAAACTTCATTGACCTCAATCGGTTTCAAAATAAAAACCACGAACACTTCAAAAGAGCGATTGCGCCAAACAACGAGCGTGTATTGGTTCATACGTCAAATTTTAGGACGGTCAAACGCGTCGAAGATGTCGTTCGCATTTTCAATAAAGTGATTCAATCCATCCCGTGCAAACTTCTATTAGTTGGTGATGGACCGGATCGTCGGAACGTAGAAGAACTCGCTCGAGATTTAGACATCACTGATCACATCCGATTTCTCGGAAAGCAAGATGCTATCGAAGAAATTCTTTCAATCGCCGATCTTTTCATCATGCCATCAGGATCTGAGAGTTTCGGTTTAGCGGGGCTAGAAGCCATGGCTTGTAAGGTTCCGGTTATTTCCTCGAACACGGGCGGTATCCCGGAGCTCAATGAGGATGGCTTTAGCGGATATCTCAGCGAGGTGGGCGACATTGAAGATATGGCAGAAAATGCTATCAAAATCCTAAAAGAAGACAAAATTCTCAATCAATTTAAAGAAAATGCACTCAAACGCGCGCAGGACTTCGAATTGAGTAAGATCGTCCCTATATACGAGTCGTTTTATATGGAGGTGATCGAAAAGTCGAAAAAAGGAAATTAATCTAATTAATCGCAAACAAAAAGTTCTATCTTTGGCTTTTGGAACTATTCCAAAAATCAATATGAAATACAAACGCATCCTACTTAAACTTAGTGGCGAAGCTTTAATGGGCGAGCAAAGCTACGGCATTGATATTAATCGTGTCCAACAATACGCCAATGACATCCAAGCGCTGCATAACTTGGGAATGGAAATTGCTATCGTTATCGGCGGTGGCAATATCTACCGAGGATTGAGTGCTGAAAAAGCAGGAATGGACCGTGTTCAGGCGGATTACATGGGGATGTTAGCAACAGTAATCAATTCGATGGCTCTTCAAGATGCCTTGGAAAAAGTAGATATTAAAACGCGTTTGTTGACAGCGATCAAAATGGAGCAAATCTGCGAACCATTTATTCGCAGAAGAGCAGTTCGCCACCTTGAAAAAGGCCGTATCGTTATTTTCGGTGCGGGAACGGGGAACCCCTACTTCACAACCGATACCGCAGCGTCATTGCGTGCCGTTGAAATTAACGCAGACGCGGTATTAAAAGGTACACGAGTTGATGGTATTTACACGGCGGATCCTGAAAAAGATCCGAATGCTAAGAAATTTGAACACATTTCCTTCACTGATGTTTACGAAAAAGGATTAAACGTGATGGATATGACCGCATTTACACTCTGTCAGGAAAACAATCTTCCGATCATCGTCTTCGATATGAATAAACCAGGCAATCTGCTGAAGTTGGCCAACGGGGACCACGTAGGAACAATTGTTAGTTAATATTCAAGTAAAACATTCAAGATATGAACGAGTTAATTTCACTTCAACTGGACGAATGCGAAGATGGCATGAGCAAAGCCATCGTGCATACCGAATCAGAATTGACCAAAATTCGTGCAGGTAAAGCGAATCCAACGATGCTGGATGGGGTCTACGTTGATTACTATGGAACACCAACACCGCTTTCTCAAGTAAGTAACATCAATACACCCGATGCTCGAACTATTGTCATTCAACCCTGGGAGAAAGCACTTTTGTCGGCCATTGAAAAAGCCATCATGGATGCCAACCTTGGCTTGAATCCTCAAAATGATGGAGCGATCATTCGTCTGGCTATCCCCCCGCTTACCGAAGAACGGCGTCGGGACCTGGTTAAGAAGGTTAAAGAAGAAGCCGAAAAAGGCCGTGTGTCCATCCGAACCATCCGTAAAGATGCTAACGAAACCATCAAGAAGCTAAAGAATGATGGTGTATCGGAGGACGAGATCAAATCCGGAGAAGGCGAAGTTCAAAAATTGACGGACGCATTTATTGTCAAAATAGATCAACTCGCTGAGACCAAGGAAAAAGATATCATGACGGTATAGTACGATTATACTGTATGAACAAGGACTGGATTCTTAGTTTAAGAATCCTTTTTTTTTATTATTTTTTCCCTATATTGATGAAACAAATATTCAAACTGCATGGCACATTCAAGACGAAATTTCCTTCGCCTCGTTAGTCTAGGACTAGCAGGAGGCTTGGTTGGCCCAAACTTGATATCATGCGATTACCTGAACAAGCCGTCAGGTTCGCCCACAAAAAACGCAGGCCTTCAGCTCTTCACACTTCGTGATTTATTGGCCCAAAGTCCAAAAGACGTACTTGAATCGGTTGCCAAAATTGGGTACAATCATGTCGAAACATTTGATGCCGATGCAACCACAGGAACCTTCTGGGGAATTTCCGTTGACGAATTAAAAAAGATACTTAACGACAATAACCTGAGCACGCATAGCGGGCATTACGACCTCGGAAAATACCTCGACAAAGATAACACAGCGCAAGAAAACATCGAGAAATACATTGAAATCGCCCATAATCTCGGTCAAAAATATGTGATTGCGCCAGCCCCAGATTTGCATAAAATAAATTCGCTAGATCAGTCGGATTATCAATACATGGCTGAGCAGCTTAATAAAGCCGGCGAAATGGCGAAAAAAGCAGGTATAACAATGGGCTACCACAACCACTTCTGGGAATTCAAAGAGTTTGGAAATGGAACCAAGGGTCTGGACATCTTGCTGGCCTTTACAGAGCCCGATTTAGTCACTTTTGAACTGGATATGTTCTGGATAACAAAGGCGGGAGAACGTGTCCCGTCCTATTTTTCTAAATACCCCGGTCGTTTCCAGATTTGGCATATAAAAGATATGGATCGCGGGCATTCTGAGATTATTGAGCAGAACAAACGTAACCCACGAACGGGCAAACGCGATACGGTAAACTTAGGCGAGATAATCAAGACGGCTAGATACGCCGAAGTGGGATCAGGTAGTATAGATTACACGGCTCTCGCACAATATGCTAACGAAAGCGGTCTTAAATATACGTTCGTCGAACAAGACGAAATTTACGCTCCCAACAAATACGATAGCGTCAAAAAAAGCTACGACTATATTCAGAAAAATTTCAAATAGCGTAACCCCGCCTTCGAAGAAGCCAGTCTAGGGACCTCAATTAAAACACGTCGCCGCGCTATTCTTGGCTTGTGCTTCACCTTTAAACGCTTGCAGCGATTAAAAATGAAGCCGTTCCACCTCCTCAGCACTCTCTTCTACTTTTTCCCTCAATTCATTCTTGAACGCCACAATACGTTGCGTAAGCTGCGGATCACTACCCGCCAAAATTTGCGCGGCTAGAATGCCCGCATTTTTGGCGGCGTTCAATGCGACTGTCGCCACCGGAATACCATTCGGCATCTGAAGAATAGACAAAATCGAATCCCAACCGTCAATCGAATTGCTTGATTTGACCGGTACACCGATTACAGGCAAGTGCGTAATAGAGGCAACCATCCCTGGCAAATGGGCAGCGCCGCCGGCGCCGGCAATGATTACCCGAATACCATTATCCGCCGCCCGTTCTGCAAAATCAAACATCCGTTTAGGTGTACGGTGTGCCGATACCACAGTGGTATGCACATCCACTCCTAAAAACTTCAAAACTTCGATGGCGTCTTGCATAATGGGAAGATCCGATTTACTCCCCATAATCACTGCTACTTTTGCACTTTCCATATCCTATACACTTTATTATTTAGGCAATAACTTTAATGAGATTCTGGATCCTTCTCGCGTTCTCAATCGCCAAATCTCTATCTTGATTCACGACACATACATGTCCCATTTTACGAAACGGTTTCGTATACTTTTTCCCATACAGATGGACGTAGACACCCTCAATAGATAACGCTTCCTCAATCCCTTCGTATTTTGCAAGTCCTTGGTGCCCCTTCTCTCCCAAAAGGTTAACCATCACGGCATGACTACGTGAGCTTGTATTTCCCATGGGGAGGTTAAATATTGCGCGAAGATGCTGCGCAAATTGAGAGGTAAAGTTACCTTCTATACTGTGATGGCCGCTGTTGTGAGGTCTCGGAGCAAGCTCATTCACTAAAATCTCACCCGATGGTGTCAAGAACATCTCCACGGCAAGCAAGCCAACGATCTGCAGGTCATTCGCAATCTTTGTAGCAATGCTTTCCGTCCGCTTTTTTATGTCCTCAGAATACGTTGACGGTGAAATCAGAAATTCAACGAGATTGGCCTTTGGATTGAATTCCATTTCCACCATCGGAAAACTCACGACACTACCTCGATCGTTTCTGGCCACGATGACCGCAATCTCTTTCTCAAACTCCACCAGCTCTTCAACAATACAAGGCGCATCAAACGCCGCAGCATAGTCCGCCTGGGTATCTATTCTTTTTACGCCTTTACCATCATAGCCATCTTTGCGTAATTTTTGCATGTAAGGCAACGGCAACGTGCAATTTTCCAGTCCCTGCCGACTGGACACGAACTGAAAGGTTGATGTGGGTATATCATTCTGCTTAAAAAATTGCTTTTGGTGCCCCTTATCTTGAATCAGCCGAATCACGCGAGATTGCGGATAGACTTGCACACCCTGTTCCTCCAAAGCCTCCAAGGCATCGACATTGACTTTCTCGATCTCGATTGTAATCATATCCAGATCTTTCCCGAAATTAAAAACGGTATCGTAATCCGACAATGATCCTATTTCGAAATGATTGCAGAGGCGTTTGCAGGGGGCGTTGGGGTCTGGATCAAGAACGTGCACGTCGACATTAAAGTTTATTGCCTCTTGGATCAACATTCTTCCCAATTGACCACCACCTAATATACCCAAGCGTAAATCACCATAAAAATCTTTTGCCATATTTAACTGTAATGCTCTACTTCCTGAGGAAAAACATCACCTCGCAGAAGAGATTGTTCTTCTATTTTCTTTTGTAATTCTAAAAATGCGCCAATCAGCGCTTCTGGTCTTGGAGGACACCCCTGCACATACACATCAACCGGAATAATTCGGTCGACTCCCTTAACTACATGATATCCGTGTTGCCAATAAGGCCCTCCACAATTCGAGCAAGATCCCATTGAAATCACGTATTTCGGATCGGGCATCTGCTCGTACAATTTTTTAATTCGATCCGCCATCTTAAAGGTCACGGTTCCGGCAATGATCATCACATCGGATTGTCGGGGCGATGGTCGCGGAAAAACCCCCAATCGGTCCAAATCATAGGTAGCTGCCATCGCACCCATCATCTCGATTGCGCAGCAGGCTATACCAAAACTGATTGGCCACATCGAAGAAAGCCGAGCCCAATTCAAGAGGTCATCCATCTTGGCGATAATCACCCCACTATTTTCTTGAAAACGTACATCTCCACTCATTATTCGTGATTAGGTTTCTTAAATTTAGGTCTAAAGCCGAGCTTTGCTGGCGCCGCAGCCTTCTGAGCAAGCTCCTCCGCTATCGGCTGTTCCCGGTGGTTCCGAACCGCATAGACCTTTTTATTCAATGCCTGATAAGCTGATCGCGGCACGTTTACATCCACCTCCGGTGTACGATGCGTAGGCCGAATCCAACTGATATCCCCGCGAACCCAGACATACCAAAGACCCATTATCAAAACACCAATGAAAATAGCCATTTCTGCCATCGTCAGCCAACCCCATCGAGCATCAGCGGCAATTAATGTTTGATTTCCGAAAACTGTGGCCCATGGAAAGATAAAAACCAATTCAACATCAAATAGTAAAAAGACCAATGCAATGACATAAAATCGGGGATTAATTTGTACCCATGCATTACCCAAAGCATCTTCTCCACATTCATAAGTGCTCAGCTTAATGGGGTTGGGATTCTTTGGCGAAAGGAAACGAGCAAGGAGAATCGTAGCGCTCACCATCACGATACCAATAATTGCCATTAAAAGTATCTTCCCGTATTCCGATATCTGACCCAGGTCATCCATATTACAAAAATAATAATAAAATCGATTCGTTCACTAGGGTTTTCCGATTCAATCTTCCGTACGTTCTAGAATGGAAAAAAAGAAAAGTTGCGGCAAGGCCACAACTTCTCCGTAAGTGTCGTTCTATATATCGCTCTAAAACGGTTTACCGGGCATTTTTGGCATATTGCCCATCATCTTGGCGGCCATCCCTGGATTTGACATTTGCTTCATGACCTTTCGCATGTCAGAAAACTGTTTCATGAGTTTATTGACCTCTGCGATATCGGTACCGGAACCTTTGGCGATACGCATTCTGCGTCGTTGGTCTATGGTATCGGGGTTCGCTCGCTCGAATGGCGTCATAGAATCTATGATGGCCTCAATAGGTGTGAATGCATCATCGCCAATCTCGACATCCTTCATCGCTTTGCCCACTCCAGGAATCATCCCCATCAAATCTTTCATATTCCCCATTTTTTTGATCTGCTGGATCTGCGATTTAAAATCGTTAAAGTCGAACTTGTTTTTTCGAATTTTCTTTTGAAGCTCCGCAGCTTCCTTTTCATCAAATTGCTGTTGCGCCCTTTCGACCAAGGATACGACATCACCCATTCCAAGAATCCGGGAAGCCATACGATCCGGGTGGAAAACATCCAGCGCTTCCATTTTTTCACCCGTACCGATAAATTTGATTGGTTTATCGACCACAGACTTAATTGATAGCGCGGCCCCACCACGGGTATCTCCATCTAATTTCGTCAGAACAACTCCTGTGAAGTCTAAGCGATCATTGAAGGTTTTTGCCGTGTTGACTGCATCCTGTCCGGTCATGGCATCCACCACAAATAAGATTTCATCAGGCTGAGTCGCATCTCTGACTGCAGTGATTTCCTGCATCAGCGCCTCGTCAATAGCCAGTCGTCCGGCGGTATCGATGATGACGATGTTATGTCCGTTGAGTTTTGCTTCCTCAACACCTGCAACGGCAATCCCAATCGGGTCCTCAGACTCGCGATTAACAAAAACCGGTACCCCGACCTGCTCGCCTAAAACCTCAAGTTGATCAATTGCCGCAGGCCGGTAAACGTCTCCCGCAACCAAAAGCGGCTTTTTACTTTTATTCTCCTTCAGGAATTTGGCAAGCTTACCAGAAAACGTTGTTTTACCGGCTCCGTTTAAACCTGCGATCAAAATGACTGTTGGGTTTTTGGAATCCTCCAGTTCGGTAACCAACCCGCCCATCAGATCGGTCAGTTCATCGCTCATGATTTTGGTCAACAATTGCCCTGGGGAAATACTCGTCAATACGTTTTGCCCCAACGCCTTTTGCTTGACCTGATCCGTAAACAACTTTGCCGTTTTATAATTCACATCCGCATCCAACAATGCCTTGCGGATTTCCTTCATCGTCTCGGCGACGTTAATCTCCGTAATATTCCCCTGACCTTTTAGTACTTTGAAGGCCTTCTCTAGTTTGTCCTGTAGATTTGAAAACATCGTTTATTTTCTTGAAAATTCTTATTTGCTAGCCTGGTTGATGGGCATCTGGGTTTATCGAAACGTTTTTAAGGACCCGATAAACCTTCGCATTACACATGACCAGAATTCTATGTCTTATTTAAGCCCACAAATATACAAAAAATGTCGTGGCTTACACGGCACCCGACAAAGAAGAGCGGGATTGCATATCGTCCCCTTAATTCGATCACCAAGAGTCCAATCTATTAAAACTAAGAAAAAAAAATAGGGTGAACAACTCC
Organism: Sphingobacterium sp.; assembly: GCA_052092145.1. Taxonomy (GTDB): domain Bacteria; phylum Bacteroidota; class Bacteroidia; order Sphingobacteriales; family Sphingobacteriaceae; genus Sphingobacterium. The sequence goes on from JBQDCW010000004.1 coordinate 167,011, forward strand.
ACCCTACTATCGATAACTTTTTAACCTCTAGTCTCTTCGCCCGAACAGAATCGATGCGTAATAAAGCAAAGTCACCAAGGCCGAGAGTGCTGCAACCACGTAGGTCATAGCCGCCCATTTCAAAGCATCTTTTGCCCCGTCATGCTCTTCGGTGCTATGCGTTATATTAGCCGTGTTTAACCAGGCCAATGCGCGATTTGACGCATCAAACTCTACGGGCAGGGTGATAAAACTAAAGAGCGTCGTCAAAAAGAGCGCTCCAACCCCAATCGCCAGAACGTAATAGTTCTGAGACGCAAATGCCATAAAAACACCAATCAGTAACACCCAGGTTGTCATTTTAGAAGCGACACTAACCATAGGCACCATCGCAGAACGAAACTGCAACCAGGAATAGGCATTAGCATGTTGTATCGCATGGCCGCACTCGTGAGTGGCCACAGAAGCCGCAGCAACCGAACGTCCGTGATAAACATCAGGACTCAGATTCACGGTCCGATTTGACGGGTTATAATGATCCGTCAACTGCCCTTCTACTGATATCACCTGAACATCATTGATTCCATTTTCAGTTAACATTTTCTGTGCAATTTCCGCACCTGACAACCCTGATGACAGCGGCATCTCCGAGTATTTCTTAAACTTCTTCTTGAAGCGAAACTGAACTATCCAGCTCACTAACATAATTCCGATAAACAGTATCCAATACATATCTTTTATTTTCTAGCTTGTCATTTACTTATCCTCATCAAAACGGAGTCCAAGAGGATATCAGCCACAAAGAAATAAAAAAATCGGAGTTTATCAAGCCGTTTTATGCATAACCACGACAAAGTGACAGAAAACTTACTTGGTATTGGCAGTTCATTTTTTCTTGGCGTTGTCATCTCGCGTCCTGATGAATTGATCGCAGATCGAGCGACAAAAAGGGAGGCAATCGGCACACCTCCCGACAATTTAAATCATTACTAATGAATGGTGGAATCCAATCAAGTACCTGATCTTTATCCCAATTGAAACATCATATTATTTTCTTCGATCATTTTTCTAAGATTGCTTAAAGCATAGCGCATCCTACCCAGTGCGGTGTTGATACTAACCTCCGTGATTTCAGCAATTTCCTTAAAGCTCATATCGCAAAACAAACGCATGATCAATACTTCTTTCTGGTCATCCGGAAGTAATTGAATGATTTTCTTCAAATCAACGTCGCGTTGGTTTTTCATCAGCTTGGATTCGGCACTATCATCAGAAAATTGGATTATTTCGAAGATATCAAATCCATCATTATTAATAATGTTGGGTGCACGTTTCTCCCTACGGAAATGATCGATGACCATATTATGAGCAATACGCATGACCCAAGGCAAGAATTTACCTTCATCATTATAGCGACCAGCCTTAAGCGTGTTGATCACTTTAATAAACGTTTCTTGAAAAATATCTTCGGCAAGGTAACGATCCTTTACCTGATGGTATATAGAGGTATAGATTTTAGTTTTGTACCTTTCCAAAAGCACTTGTAAGGCTCTTTCCTGACCTTTCACATACGCTTGTACCAATTCTTGGTCGTTCTTCTTATTCAATAGTTTCATAATTATTCCTCCACAAAACTGTAAGAGTTTTCTATGTCTTTGTAATTTTTAGTATAAGCGTAGTCGTGTTTCGATAGGCAAAAGCATAAGTGTTGAATAATCAAAGAGAGCTAAAATTTCCGATGATTCAAAAATCAGGCATTCATTTTAACATTTCTTCACACACCCCATTACCAACAAAAATGGCTCCAAAGTTATCCTTAGGAGCCGTTCGTTTTAATTTAGTTGTATTCCCTATTTATACAGAGGAAACTGAGCCATGAGCTGACGTACTTTCCCATGGATTTGATCCAGTTTAGCGCGATCATTTCTGTTCAATATCGCTTCATCAATCAATTCACCGACCTGTATAATCTGATCTTCTTTAATACCACGCGTGGTGATCGCCGCCGTTCCAAAACGAACACCAGAGGTAACAAACGGAGAACGGGTATCGAAAGGAACCATGTTTTTATTGGTGGTAATACCAGCGAGGCCAAGAACAGCTTCCGCTTCTTTACCAGAAATATCCTTGTTACGAAGATCTACCAACATCAAGTGATTGTCTGTGCCGCCAGAAATAATCTTATAATCACGATCAACAAAAAACTGTGCTAAAGCCGCTGCATTTTTTTGTACCTGCTTGATATACGTTAAATAATCGTCCGATAAAGCCTCATTATAAGCAATTGCTTTTGCAGCAATGGTGTGCTCTAACGGTCCCCCTTGCGTACCCGGGAAAACAGCCAAATCAAGCAATTGTGTAATGGTCCGAACTTCCCCTTTAGCAGTCTTGATGCCCCAAGGGTTTTCAAAATCCTTACCGACCATGATCATACCTCCACGAGGCCCGCGAAGGGTTTTATGTGTGGTCGTCGTCACGATATGACAATGCGGAAGCGGATCATTCAATAAACCGCGTGCGATCAGCCCTGCAGGGTGAGAGATATCGGCAACCACAAGTGCGCCAATTTCATCTGCAACCTTTCTGATTCTCGCATAGTCCCAATCGCGTGAATAAGCAGACGCTCCACAAATAATCACTTTAGGTTTTTCCTGACGCGCGGTTTCTTCCAATTGCTCGTAGTCAATTAATCCGGTATCTTCCTTCACCCCGTAAAAAACGGGATTGTACAATTTACCCGAGAAGTTTGCTGGCGAACCATGCGTCAAGTGCCCCCCATGACTAAGATCAAATCCAAGAATCTTATCACCTGGTTTCAGTATGGCCAGAAAAACTGCTGCATTAGCCTGTGCTCCGGAGTGTGGCTGCACATTGACCCATTCGGCTCCGAATAATTCTTTCGCCCGGTCAATGGCAATCGTTTCGATCTGGTCGACCACCTCACAACCACCATAATATCGCTTCCCAGGTAGCCCTTCGGCGTATTTATTGGTTAATACTGAGCCGGCAGCCTCCATGACTTGTTTGCTAACAAAATTTTCCGAAGCAATCAGTTCAACACCTTCTTCTTGGCGTTTTAACTCTTCGTTTATTAAATTGAAAATGGATTGATCTCTTTCCATATTAATAGTTTTTAAAGGGAATTTGACTTTCTAACTTTTGGTGCAAATATATAGATTTACCCTGAAAGAGGACCTGTATTAACAAAAAATATTGCCCCAAAGTTTAATCCAAAAAAAAGGAACTGCGAATCGCTATGAATTGGAAAACAAGGATTAACGATGAGGAGTCGCCTGCGGACAACGAAACAACAGGCAGCAATCGAGAGATGGCTTAAGAAACACGCATCCAGTTTCATGCTTGCTTTTCTCGTTGTGTTGGACGATTGTCAAAAATCCAATAGCGGTCAAGCATTTGAACGATGAATTATGTAGATTTGTAAAAACGAAAAGGAAAGGACAGCACATATGGAAACGGAAAACTTGACAGCTACGGCACCAGTCACCTTGACAACCGGCGCACTACAGGAGCTCAGAAAACTAATCGACCAGCAAGAAATCGGTTCTGATTTTGGTCTCCGCATCGGAGTAGAAGGTGGTGGTTGCTCGGGCATGAGCTACTTATTAGGCTTTGATCAAAAAAAGGACGGTGATTCCGAATACGATATTGACGGTATCAGAGTGCTGATGAACAAAGCACATGGCTTGTATCTAGCGGGAATGGAGATCGATTTCAAGAATGGCTTAGACGCTCGAGGTTTCACGTTCAACAATCCGAATGCAAGTAGTACCTGTGGTTGTGGAAGTAGTTTCTCAGCCTAATCATCAAAAAAACGAAAAAGGGATTCGCCGGAAAAGACGGTGTCGATAACGCGTATGAGACCGAATCTGTCATGTGATTACCCACATGCGGAGAAAGCATTGGAAATACCCTAATGGCGAAACCTTTTCTTTACTATACGTCGAACACGTTTAACCTCCAAGACAACGTGACGGTGATTCAGCATCTTTAATCACCGGTCCTCACCACTTTACCAGGCCATCTCCTTTTGCCAAATCAGACGCTGTTTTAGCAAAAAAACCACGCTTTTTTTTCGAGAGCAACAACTGCCTCATGGACAAACTGAATTAATGTTTCGCCTTTGGCATTATTTCGTTAAATTAGCGACCTAAAAAACGAGAATATCGACAACGTGATGTATAAGGAATATAAGCAGTTAAATCTACCAAAGATAGGCCGAGACGTATTGGACCGTTGGGAGGAAAAGGACATCTTCAATAAGAGTATAAACAATCGAAGTGGCGCGCAAACTTACACCTTTTACGAGGGACCACCCTCCGCTAATGGGATGCCGGGAATACATCATGTGATGGCGCGTACCATCAAAGATATTTTCTGTCGTTATAAAACCCTCAAAGGATATCAAGTGAAACGTAAGGGCGGATGGGACACCCATGGTCTACCGATCGAATTGGCCGTAGAGAAAACGTTGGGCATCACCAAAGAAGATATTGGCAAAAAGATTTCAGTAGAAGAATACAATGAAGCCTGTCGGAAAGAGGTGATGAAATACACCCATGTCTGGAACGATCTGACGGAAAAAATGGGGTATTGGGTGGATCTTGAACAACCCTACATCACGTATCAAAATCAATATATAGAAACCCTGTGGTTCTTATTAAAGGACTTGCACAAGAAAGGTTTGTTGTATAAAGGTTACACCATTCAACCTTATTCACCAGCTGCAGGAACCGGTTTGAGCTCGCATGAGTTGAATCAGCCCGGCACCTATAAGAACGTCAGAGATACCACCATCGTTGCTGAATTTCGTCTAGACAAAAAACAGATTCACCCCCTGCTAGCACGCGTGGTTGAAACACCGGATGAAGACGTCGCTTTCATCGCTTGGACCACGACCCCGTGGACTTTGCCTAGTAATACGGCACTAGTCGTCGGCAAGGGAATCGACTATGTGAAAGTCAAAACTTTCAATCAATATACGGGTGAGCCTGTCTCCGTCATTCTTGCTAAAAATCTTATTGCAAAACATTTCAAATCCGAAGGACAATCTGCGTCCTTCCAAGCGTACAAACTGGGTGACAAGGTTATCCCCTGGGAAATTGCAGACGAATTTTCCGGAGCAGAACTCGAGGGACTTCGTTACCAACAGTTACTGCCCTATATCACCTCGGAAGAACTTCTAGAGAAGGCCTTTCGGGTCATTATTGGCGATTTCGTGACCACCGAGGATGGAACTGGTGTTGTGCACGCATCCCCTACCTATGGCGCAGATGACTTTCGGGTAGCCAAAGAAAATGGGGTTCCCGGCATTCTGATCAAAGATGAGAACGGACGGGACGTGCCGACGGTCGATAAAACCGGGCGATTTGTCAAAGAAATTACGGATTTCGCTGGCAGATTTGTCAAAGAAGAATATTATTCCGCTGAGGAACGTGCTAATAAAGATTTCCGACCGACAGATGTGCTTATTGCCATTAAGCTAAAGGAAGAAAATAAAGCGTTTGACGTCAAGAAATACGAACACACCTATCCACATTGCTGGAGAACTGACAAACCCGTACTTTATTACCCCCTGGATAGCTGGTTCATTCGCACGACATCCGTGAAGGATGAATTAGTCGCTTTAAATAAAACGATCAATTGGAAGCCCGAAGCGACGGGTTCAGGACGTTTCGGCAATTGGCTGGAAAACTTGGTCGACTGGAATCTCTCTCGCTCGCGTTATTGGGGCACACCATTACCAATCTGGAGAACAGAGGATGAGAATGAAGAAATCTGCATCGGATCCATGCCGGAACTAAAAACTCAGCTAGAAGCTTCCCTGGCTTCTGATGTTTTATCCGTTGATGAAAAGCAAAGAAACCGCGAGTTTCTTGAAAAATTTGGGACCGAAAACCTCGACCTTCATCGTCCTTTTGTTGACGACATCGTTTTGGTGTCCGAGGCGGGCCAAAAAATGCATCGGGAATTGGACCTCATCGACGTATGGTTCGACTCCGGCGCCATGCCTTATGCACAATGGGGTTTAGATTACGACAAGCTGGCTCAAGGAGAGCCACTCCCCTTCAAGGAGGACTATTTCAATGCATTTCCGGCCGATTTCATTGCCGAGGGTGTTGATCAAACACGTGGATGGTTCTTCACCTTGCATGCGATATCGACGATGGTTCGGGGCTCGGTGGCCTTCAAGAATGTCGTATCCAATGGACTAGTGCTTGATAAAAACGGGAATAAGATGTCTAAGCGCTTAGGCAACGCAGTCGACCCATTTAAGACCATCGAGCAATATTCAGCGGACGCGACCCGTTGGTACATGATCAGTAACGCTTCTCCTTGGGATAATTTGAAATTCAACGAAGAGGGATTGGACGAGGTCCGGCGAAAATTTTTCGGAACCCTTTTCAACACCTATGCTTTTTTCGCGCTCTACGCGAATATCGATAAATTCAACTACAGCGAAGCAGAAATTAGCCTCCAAGAACGACCTGAAATCGATCGGTGGGTCTTATCTTTACTCAATTCTTTGACCCAGGAAGTAGATGCCCTTTATAACGATTACGAACCCACCAAAGCGGCCCGTGCTATCCAGAATTTTGTGGACGAGCACTTAAGCAATTGGTACGTAAGACTTTGTCGACGTCGTTTCTGGAAAGGCGACTATACCACCGACAAAATCTCTGCTTATCAAACCTTATATACCTGCTTGGATACGATCGCTAAATTGGTTTCGCCGATTGCTCCTTTCTTTGCAGATCGACTTTATCTCGATCTCAATGCGGTAACTCAGCGCGATTCTTCGGAATCGGTCCATTTAGCAAACTTCCCGATTTACCAAGAGGAGTTGATGGATAAAGATCTGGAAGAACGGATGGCACTCGCGCAAGATATTTCTTCATTAACGCTTTCGCTTCGAAAAAAAACAGGCATCAATGTTCGACAACCTTTGAGTAAGATCTTGATACCTGTTTTGGATAGCGACTTTCAGTCGAAAGTTGAGAAAGTCAAAGAGCTGATTTTGTCAGAAACCAATATCAAAGATTTAGCGTTCATTACCGATACCGCGGGGGTTATCAAAAAGAAGATAAAACCAAACTTCAAAACTCTCGGCAGGAAAGTTGGCAAAGACATGAAAGCAGTAGCAGCCGCGATACAAGGATTGAGTATCGTTGAAATCCAGCAACTGGAAACCAATGGTTCTCTAGCACTACCTGGCATGGATTATGCTATTAGCAGCGAAGACGTCGAGGTAATTGCGGAAGACGTCGAGGGTTGGCAAGTCTCCAATTTGGGTCGGTTAACAGTGGCATTAGATGTCCATATTTCACCTGAATTAAAAGAAGAAGGGATTGCGCGGGAATTGATCAATCGTATCCAAAACCTGCGTAAAGAGAGCGCTTTCGAAGTGACCGATAAGATAAAAGTGACTTTAGGTCAAAATACTGAAATTCAACAGGCTGTAGAGAATAATTTCTCGTATATTTGTACCGAGATTTTAGCAGACAGCTTAAAATTTGACAATATGCTCGAACAGGGCACTACGACAGTAATAAATGGGGAAAATTTATTGCTACTGATAGAAAAAATTTAAAGTATGGGAAATACAGAGAAAACACGGTACAGTGATGCTGAATTGCAAGAATTTAAAGCAATAATTCTTGCCAAGCTACGTATTGCACGGGAGGAATTGACGTCATTGACCAATTCTTTGAGCAATAGCAATGCAAACGGTACGGACGATACAGCCGGAACCTACAAAACACTAGAAGACGGTTCAGCAACTTTAGAAAAAGAACAAACCAATCAATTAGCTGCCCGTCAAAAGAAATTTATCGATAATCTAGAAGCGGCCCTTGTCCGTATCGAAAACAAGACGTACGGGGTTTGTCGCGAAACAGGGAAACTGATTCAAAAGGAACGACTGAAAGCGGTACCTCATACCACACTGAGCATCGAAGCGAAGAATAAGCAATATTAAGCCAAATATTTACGCAATGGTCTTTGCAATGCAGGGACCATTTTATTTTGAACATGAAAGGATACAGCAAACCGCTTCTTTTAATATCTATTATTCTACTCGTTGATCAGCTCTCGAAGGTTTGGGTAAAGCTCAACATGACTATTGGCCAGAACTTTAAAGTCCTTGGAGATAAGGTTCTAATCCACTTTATCGAAAACCCGGGCATGGCTTACGGCATGGAATTCGGAGGAGATTATGGTAAACTCTTCCTGAGTGTATTCCGCATTATTGCTGTAATCGGAATCGGTTACGGATTACATTATATGATTAAGCATAAATACAATCGCGGGTTTATTTTGAACGTCTCGCTGATTTTTGCCGGAGCGTTAGGAAACATTATTGACAGCGTATTCTATGGAATGATCTTCAGTGAGAGCACATCCTACCAAACGGCATCATTATTCCCCGAAGGTGGTGGTTACGCTTCCTTCCTCCATGGCAAGGTCGTTGACATGCTCTATTTTCCTGTAATAGACGGTACTTTTCCATCCTGGCTTCCGATATGGGGAGGGGAAAACTTTTTATTCTTCCGACCGGTATTTAATATCGCCGACTCGGCAATTTCTGTAGGCGTTTTCTTAATTCTCATATTCCAACAGCGTTATTTCAAAGAAGAACACGTGGATAAAACAAACGTCAATAGCGAAATTATTGAAGATTAAATAAGCCTCTGAGCGTGAGATAATCCACCGCTTCCATATAAATTTACAGCAGCAACACCCTTCAATGTAATCAGATGACAAACCGAAGCACGATCATTTATATTGTCTTAGCCGTTTTCATGTTACTGTCTCATCTAGGGCGAGGACAGGTACAGGTTGAAAATCTACAAAAACATATTCAGTACCTATCCGCCGATGACATGTTGGGACGGGAAACCGGTCGCAAAGGATCAGAAAAAGCGGCTGACTATATTGAGAAATATTTCGAAAAATATGGCTTAACGCCAAAGGGGGAACAAGGGTTCCAGCAAACTTTCCAGGCCAAAGTAACACGAACAAAAGTCGAAGATTCGATTCGCACCTCTCGAAACGTCATCGGTTTGATCGATAATAAAGCGCGTTATACGATCATTATTGGCGCTCATTATGACCATCTCGGAAAAGGCCACATCGGTGGATCAAGAGACTCCCTTGGGGTTGGAAAAATTCATAACGGAGCAGATGACAACGCCTCCGGTGTCGCCGGACTACTTGAGCTTGCCCGTCATTACGCCCAAAACGATAGTATAGAAGATTATAATCTGCTTTTTATCGGGTTCGGTGCCGAAGAGCTCGGATTACTTGGATCAAAGCATTTCACCGAACACCCGACTCTTCCACTGGAATCCGTACATTGGATGTTAAACATGGATATGATCGGGCGCTATAACGCTGAGAACGGTTTAGCTATTATTGGCTACGGAACCAGTTCAGCGTTCCCTAAGCTATTTCAGGGTCTCACCAGTCCCCTTAATTTTTTCACCAGCCGTGACGGAAACGGCGGGTCCGATCAAACCTCTTTTTATAAAAAAGATATCCCCGTACTATTCTTCCATACCGGTGGCCATGATGATTATCACAAGCCAACGGACGATGAACACAAAATCGACTACAATGCACTGGAAGAAATTCTCAAATTAGAAATCGAGATACTGAATAACTCCATGCAGCAACCCAAAATGGATTTCCAATGGACCAACTAAATCACAACCGCGTACTGATTACGGGATCCAACGGATTTCTTGGTCAAAAAGTAACCGATCTGCTGTGCGCCGATGAAAAACAGGCGGTCTGCTGTACGTCGAGAAACCCCAACAGAAACCCCAATCGGGATGGTTATACGTTCGTTCAACTGGATCTATTAAACACGCCATCGCTTGAGAAATTAATCCTGGATTTCCAGCCTAGTCATATCATCCATACCGCAGCACTTACAAGCGTCGAAGCCTGTCAATCAGATCCGGATTATTGTAAGCGTGTAAATGTTGCAGTGGTCTCTCAATTGGCTGACTTGTGTGCAAAAAAAGATATACACCTCACCTTCCTTTCTACCGATTTTGTGTTTGATGGGAAGCAAGCTACCCCCTATCAAGAGAGCGATCCTGTTTCGCCTTGCAATCTATACGGACAGAGCAAAATTGAAGCGGAAGAAGCGATCAAAAAAAGTGGTTGCCGAGCTGCGATACTCCGAACGATATTGGTTTATGGAGTCCTAGCAGATCGATCACGATCCAACCTAGTTCTTTGGGCCAAATCCAAGCTCGAAGCAGGTGAAACAATACGAGTAGTATCCGATCAATGGCGGATGCCTACCTGGGTCGACGACCTAGCAAAAGTCACAATAAAAGCCATGACACAGCATGCCAACGGTTTATTTCACATCAGTGGTTCAGAGTCATGTTCCATTTTAGAAGCTGTACACACCCTTGCGGACTACTGGGGGTTTGACAAGAATCTCATCACTCCCATCGCTGCAGAACAAATCGGACAAGCAGCAAACCGCCCAAGGAAAACTGGGTTTATACTCGATAAAGCAGAAAAAGAATTGGACTTTCAACCAACCCCCTTTCTTGAAACGCTAGCACAAATTGATAAACAAATCGATATTCTATGGCATCAATAGACAATACCACCGGAAAGCGGGGCCAGGAGTCCTACACGGAAATGAACGAATTGGTGCTTCCCAATGACACCAATACTTTCGGCAATCTCATGGGAGGACGTTTATTGTATTGGATGGACATTTGTGCAGCGATGGCCGCACAGAAGCACTCTAATAATTCTGTCGTGACAGTGTCGGTTGACAATGTCTCCTTTAAACGTTCAATTAAGTTGGGTGAAGTGGTGACCATTGAGGCACAGGTCACTAGAGCATTCAGCACGTCCATGGAAGTGCGTATGGAAATTTTTGCACAAAACTTGCCCGAGGGAACGAAAGTCAAATCCAACGAAGCATACTATACCTTCGTCGCCGTAGACGAAAACAATAAGCCTAAGGCAATACCCCAGTTGTTCCCTGAAACCGATCTAGAGAAGAAGCTTTATAACGAAGCCCTTCAACGAAGGGAATTAAGACTCGTGATGGCCGGCAAACTAAAGCATGAGGATGCAACTGCAATTAAGGACCTATTCGCCTTGTTGTCTCACAAATCATAACACCATCCCATTATTTGCGTCCCCTGCGGGGACGCAAGACTGCTTTTTAGCCAGTAGGTGTTCCCAGTTCAACAATACGATCAAACTCTTCCTTTTTCAAGGGCATAACCGATAGCCTCCCTTGCTTTACAAGTGCGAGGTCTGCTAACAGGTGATCGGTTTTAATTTGTTCCAATGTTACCGCTTGTTCCAAGGATTCAACCGGCGCTAGGTCAACCGCCACCCATCGTTCATCATCGGTTGTGGGGTCTTGGTAGAATTCTTTAACGACTTTGGCAATACCGACGACCTCCTTTCCTTCGTTACTGTGATAGTACAAAACCAAGTCCCCTTTCTTCATCGCCTTCAGGTTGTTACGAGCCTGATAATTTCTCACCCCGTCCCAAAAAGTTTCGCCATCTTTGTTGAACTGTTCCCAGCTGTATTTGAATGGTTCTGATTTTACTAAAAAATAATGCATATAAACGGATCGTTTAACTCCTGAAACCGACATGGGAAAGAATGGATCTAAGACGCCTTTTAATTAATATTTTTTGGGCCTCGCCTAACCAAGCCTTCGACACCAATCCAATCTCAAGGGCGGATTCATCAATAAATTAGTTCTGTTGTTCAATCACCTCCATTTTATCGGCATAATGCGCACAATAATCCCGCAGGTCGCCAATGATTTTCTCAGCCATGGGGTCTCCACCGGAGGAACGAAGGAAAGAGTCACCTAAGGTTTGTAAGGTTTCGTAGAAAAACCGCTTCATCTCATCATAGGGCATATCTTTAGTCCATAGGTCAATTCGCATTGAGTTTTTATACTGGGCATCCCAAAGCGCTAGGAACAGGGCTTTGGCCGGCAATACCTCCGAACTCTCTCCATCAGTTGACGTCCACTCAATCTTTTCGGGCACGTTCTTATCGTCCAACTCAATTTGAAGTTTTATTTCTGCTTTCTTCATTTTAAAACTGTATTTTAATCATAATTATAACAATTGCTACCACCAATAAGAAGCCGATTTGGATCATCCACAATCGCTGAGACTGTCGGACCCAAAGCCTGAATAAAATATCAACGACAACCAGCACAATACTTAACAGGATTAACCATCCGACCGAAAACAGGGGTGCATCTTCCGCTCCAAACTCGGATATCGCCCAAACCAACACACAGGCAAGTGTAATATTCAGTGGTGTTAGCTTCATCGACGCTTTAAATTCTTTCGGCTGCTTGTCTTTCTCCCTGTTCGTGCGCTTGCCCCCTTCTTTCCTTTATTAGCGGGTCTTGGTGTAAACTTTTTATCGTGAAAAGCGCCTTTAAAATCAGGGTCTTCCTTTCTTTTTTGTGCGTCAATCTCCCGCGCAATCGCTTGGCGTTCATCGAAAGGGGTGGACTCTACCAATAAATTAGGAGGAAGGTCTCGGCGAGGAATGTCTTGTCGGATTAATTTCTCGATCTTCTCCACGTAATGTTCTTCCGCCGGGTTACAGAAAGTAATGGCATCTCCAGTATGGGAGGCCCGTCCCGTTCGACCAATACGATGCACGTAATCTTCAATCACGATCGGAACATCGAAATTAATCACATGACTAACCTGAGAGACATCTAAACCGCGCGCCGCGACATCCGTCGCCACTAAGATCCTGACGTTCCCTTCTTTAAACGCATTAATTGAATTAATCCGCGTGTTTTGCCCCTTATTCGCATGAATCACCCGCACATCCTCCTGCCCGTATTTACGCTCCAGAAATGTAAATATATTATCCGCGACTGTTTTCGTTTTACAAAAAACAATCACCCGAATAAAACGGTCATCGTGTTCGAAAAAATAATGCAGCAGATTGATTTTCGTTCTCAAGTTCGGCACGGAATACAACGATTGATTAACACTTTTGGCGGGAGTCGCTTGCTCGGTGACTTCGATCACTGTAGGAAATTCTAAAAAATCACCTGCAATCTTTCGCACCAATTCACTCATCGTTGCGGAAAATAAAAGATTTTGTCGTTTTCTAGGAACAATTTCCAGGATACGATGAATCTTCCCAACAAACCCCATATCCATCATTTTGTCCGCCTCATCGAGCACCAAAAACTTTAAATTTTTAGTGACGATATCCCCATCAAAATACAAATCCAGGAATCGCCCTGGTGTAGCCACCAGGATATCACATCCCTGTGAAAGAAGTTCTTTTTGCGTTTTTGGTCCAAGTCCTCCGTAAACCAGAACCGTACGTAAATCGAGGTAGGTCGAAAACATTCGAATGTGCTCCTCTATCTGCATAGCCAGCTCACGAGTAGGGCTAAGTATTAAAGCCCGGGGAGCTTGCCCTTGCGCGTACTTCAATTTCATTAGGATAGGAAGCACAAAGGCAGCAGTTTTGCCCGTTCCCGTCTGCGCAACCCCCATCACATCCTGTCCGGCCAAAACCGGCGTAATTGCTTTTTGTTGGATTTCGGAAGGTTCCGTATATCCAGCCTCCGCTATTGCATTCTGGATCTGCTTATTAAGCTTAAAGTCTTCAAATGACGCCATCTTAGTGCAAAGATAGTCAAAAGCCTGCAGATCCCATCGATCAGTTTTTAGCGTGATGAATTTTGATTTACGATCTAAATGATTCAAATTTGCTTTACTTTAACATTCAGTAAATCATGAAAAAAATTTTGTTATTAGCGGTACTAACGCTACTTAGTACCCTTTCTTTCGCCGACGAAGGCATGTGGTTTCTCATGCATCTCAAACGGCTAAACGAAGCAGATATGCAGAAAAAAGGCCTGCAATTGACTGCCGAAGAAATTTACAGCATCAACAATTCGAGCCTTAAAGATGCCATTGTACAATTCAATGGCGGCTGTACCGCTGAAATCGTGTCCGGAACTGGGCTCGTGTTTACCAACCACCACTGTGGTTATGGGGCGATCGCAGAACTTTCTTCACCCGAAAACGACCATCTCACCAATGGTTTTTGGGCTAAAAATCAAGCCGAGGAACTCAAACCAAAATCCTTGTATGTTCGCTTTTTTGTCCGGATGGATGATGTGTCAGACCGTATTCTAGGTCTCGTAAATGATCAAATGTCGGAGAAAGAACGCGAGAAGGTGATCAACCAGGAGATTTCGAAAATCCAAGCAGAGAATAATGAGAATGGGAAATACACCGTATCGGTACGTCCATTCTATAACGGAAACGAATACTACTATTTCGTTTACCAAGACTATACTGATGTTCGTCTAGTCGGCACACCTCCGAACAGTATTGGGAAATTCGGTGGGGACACAGATAACTGGGAATGGCCACGCCATACAGGCGATTTTTCTATTTTTCGTGTCTATGCCGACCAGAACGGGAACCCAGCCGAATATTCAAAAGATAATGTCCCACTCCAGCCTAAACATTTCCTACCAATCAGTATCAAAGGTTTCCAAGACGGTGACTTCTCCATGATTTTGGGCTATCCGGGGAGAACCAACAGGTGGATGAATGCTGCGGGAATTGATCAAAATGTTTACTTCGCATACCCAGCCTGGGTCGAAGCATCAAAAGTTGGCATGGACGCTATGAAAAAGCACATGGATGACGATCCAGCGGTCAAATTAAACTACGCATCGAAATATTCAGGTGTAGCGAATTATTGGAAAAACCGACAGGGAATGATCGACGCGCTTAAAAAGCATAAAACCGGTGCGACCAAACGCAAGCAAGAGAAAAAATTTGACAAATGGGCTAACCGTTCAGAAAACCAAGATAAATACGGCACGGTCCTATCGACAATCAATGCATATTATGAACGAACCAACGAGAAGGCTAGACACGACAACTATTTAGTCGGAATGCTCCGTTCCGCTACCTTCGCCGCCCTACCCTATTCGCTGGGCAATGCGTTAAAGCAATATGCCGAGGCCAACGATGCCAAGAAAAAGGAAATGCGCCCCAAACTCGAAACATCCATCAGCGATAACTACGACAAGGCCTATATGCCCCTTGAAATAGACGTACTGACCGAAGAGCTCAATCTGTATGCGGAAAAGGGTGGAGATATCGCCCCCTACATCCAAACCTTAGCGACCGCCAATCAAGGCCAGTTTGGTGAGGACATTCAAGCCGCTTTCAGCAATAGCATATTCGGTTCAAAGGAACAAATGCGCGCTTTTCTGCAAAATCCGGAAGCAAGCCAAATCGATCAAGACCCACTATTCCAGCTTTCTTCTTCACTAATGGGCAAATATCGGGAATCCACGCCCGAAATGGACGCTTTAGCAGATTCCTTTCAATCGGCTTCCAGGAAATACATCGCCGGCGTGTTAGAAATGGACCCGGACGGGAAATACTATCCAGATGCAAACTCCACGCTACGGTTAACCTACGGAACGATCCGTTCATTGCCTAAAGACAAAACCAATGATGCTAAGAAAAACTTCTACACGACCTTGCAAGGTACCATTGCAAAGTACCTGCCTGGAGACGAGGAATTCGATGTACCGCAACGCCTGATTGATTTGTATGAAAACAAAGATTTTGGACGTTACGCGGACAAAAACGGCTATCTACCGGTGAATTTTCTAAGCGATCAAGATATTACGGGCGGAAATTCAGGCTCACCTGTGTTAAACGGCAATGGGGAATTAATTGGCTTAGCTTTTGATGGAAATATAGAAGCGATGGCGGGCGACGTGATCTTCGATCCAAAATTGCAACGTACCATCTCGGTTGACATCCGCTACGTGCTGTTCATCATTGACAAATTTGCAGGAGCAAACAACATTATTGAAGAACTGACAATAGTAGAATAGGCGCCACAAAGCAACTTTTTTATTACAATAATCCGTTTAAAATTCGGTTTGTTTGTATTCCTTTTGTATATTTATGATATATTAGAACATTAATGAAGAGAAACTAAAATTATATTAATTAAAATGGAAAACTACACTAAATTAAAAGATCTAGTTGCTTCTATAGAAGCTGATGCTGAAAAATTCTTTAACAACGGAAACTCTGCTGCAGGAACTCGTGTACGTAAGGGCCTACAGGAAGTCAAGACTTTAGCTCAAGACATTCGTAACGATGTAACCGCAAAGAAGAACGACACCAAGTAATCATCTTACTTGCGTTTAAAGCTTTAAAGGCCCCAATCGACTAGTCGATTGGGGCCTTGTCTTTTTCTTTGCATCTTCTAACAGACTTTTTGCACGCCAAGAAAGGGGTTTGCACGGGTCATTCTGGCGCGCTGGTCCAAGTACCAAGCGCTTTGCGTGACGTGTGGTATAAAGCGGATTATGCCTCCACTCCAGCAACGCAGTTTGCCTGTTACAAAAAGACGGCGGCCATCATGAGGTTAAACTGCTTATCGGTCATCCATTGTCCGACAATCTCTTTCATCCGCTCCTTGGTCTCCTGTCTTGTCATCGGCGAGTCTTTCTTTTTAAACAAGCCCGCGCTAACGGGCGCAGCCGTCATTTCCACTTTAGTGGCATAGATATTAAAATGCTGTTCGGGCACGACCAGTCCTAAGATCGTTCCTGGTAAACCGTGCACGGTACTCGGCCCCACCGAGGAGGGTATTTGATCCGTATAAAACGCGACTACATATACCGAATCTAGGGTAACACCATTTGCACGTCGACAATCGTAACCGGCAATATTCCTATACTCATCGGTAATCTTCCATTTTACTTTGGTCAGCGAGTCCTGAATCGCGATTTGTGATCCGGCTAATTCGACCATCATTTTCGATTCGTTTTTATCTAAATTTTGATAAATTTTCGATTCGTAATCCAGTAACCCCATTCGAAGCAGCGTGGAAATAATTTGAGGTTGATCGGTTTCTAACGGCTCTAAACTCATCTCGTTTCGATTGAATGATAATTTCTTATCCAATACGGCGGTTTCTGGAACTTTCTCCATCAACTGAGTCAGATAATTTTTCGAGAAGTCGTTGTCCTTTAACGTGCTTAAATGTCGCTTGAGCAGGTTTTTCACATGGACGGTCTTCTCATAGGTGATGATCCCTTGGTCAGGAAAATACGCGTGTTGTGCGCTTGCAGGCAGGGCCATATTCAGCATCAAAATACCTATTATGGCGAGATAGTGTGTCATTTTCATCTTATTCTCCTCCTTTCATGGATGTAAAATCCCAAGAAACCTTTAACATAAAGTATCTGGAAATCGTATTATAACTGGTCTGAGTAATCGCATTTCCGGATTGAAAACGTCGGAAACCCGTGTTTTGTTTGAGCAAATCGTTCACATAAAAATCGACGACTAAATTCTCCCCTTTTAAGAATTTCCGAGAAATACCAGGCTTAAACAGCACCCGCTCAAATTTGTCCGGGAACGCATTGGTAGGCGCCTGGTATTCGTAGCTTAAATCCGCATATAGCGAGAATTTCGCCGGCAAATAGTACTTGAACCAAACATTCGAATTGAATGTAAATCCGTCTGAATTCAGGTCCGGGTTTAGTGTGGTCTTCAGGACGGTCCATCCTGGTCTAAAATTCACATTGAAGTCTATGTTCTTGGTGGTATTTTTGTACGCCCCAATTCTTAGATTATAAGAATAGGACGTATTATCATTCGCTTGAAAGTCCGCTTCCGCATTTTCAAGCGTTAAATCTTTAATATAATTACTGTAGGTGTTCAGATTTGCTTGTAGCCCTAGATCCGCCTTAATTTGGTGTTTCCGAACTAAATCAAATCCACCGCCCATCCAAGCACTTCCGTTATAACCAGCCTGATCGGCATTATCATAGTACATCTCTCTACGTCCCCCAGGGAAAATGGTCACATTTTGCTGAATAGCACTGTTGTTCTGCGTTAAAGAAACGTTACCATAGATGTATTTTCCTTTGAGCATATCGTAACTGTTATAGTAAACACTAAATTTGTTGCTATTCGCTGGTTTCAGATTTTCATTACCCAGAATCTGGTTCATCTGATCCGTATTTTGACGTAATGGTTGGATTTGAAATAAGCCCGGCAGCTGGTTGTTCCGGTCATAATTCACGCCGATTCTTTTGTTTTTCGAGAAGCTATAACGGAACCATGCTGAGGGATTATAGGTGAAATACTCACGATTCAGATCCGTACGCTCATAGTTATTTGTTTGTGCCATATCATCGATGCGAAAGTTGTTGGTAAAGTTCACCTCCACTTTTTCAGTCTTATACCCCAGGGTTAAATTTGCTGCATTCCGCGTGGTATTGAAATCGAAATCATTGCTATACAGTTCATCCAGTTCCGTATAGGCACCGCTTTGATCTTTATTAAAGGAATTATTGATTGAATTCGATTTCGACATGTTATACTCATAACCAATAGAGGTTTTAAAATATTTTCCCAACGGCTCCGTATAGGTAATGCTTGAACGAAAATTGTTCGTACTGGAGGACATGTCTTTCATTTGATCAATGGTGTCAACTCGCCCTAAGGAAAAGTAATTGGCCTCAGAATTAATCTTCATATCTCCCTCATCTTCAGACAAGTTACCGGCGACACGAAGGGAAATGGAACGACCCTCTTTCTTAAACTTCCGAGTTAAATAGCCATCGTAGGTCAGATTACTGTTGATACTCTTCGAATATTGGTCACTAAAATTCTCCGAGGCCAAGGAGTCACCCTGAAAGGTCTGCCCGTCGATGTGCGAATTTCGCTCGCTCTGGCTTCGTGACCCCGATAACTTCATGGTGAGTGTCGTCAGGGAGTCAATATCCAAATCATATTTCGAATTAAATCGGTGCCGAAACGCGTCACTAGAATTATTGCTATTCATGTCATTATTGATCAGACCGTTATCGGAGGGTGTTTGGTTGATGTTGTTTTCAGTAATATCATTTTTAATATTCGCATATTTATAACTCAGGTTCAGTTTATGCTTCTCCTATGTTTGTATAATATAATCTAAGTGAGGAAAAGTGAGATAGATTT
>JBQDCW010000005.1:0-150890 GCA_052092145.1 Sphingobacterium sp.
TAAGATCTTTCTAGGACTAATGGTTAAATCTGTAAAGTTTTTCTAGGACGAGACATCAGCCATTGGTAGCGAATCCATGTGCGTCCTGAATTGCTAGTCGTACAGCATTGTATTCCAGTAGCTTTCAGAACCGAAGACAAGGGGTATCAACAGTCTATGTCCGCCATAGTTGTTCTCGAGATTGTTCTTTATTGATGGGTTTTCGTAGATATCGTCGACGGGTTAGCTTTTGTAAAACCATCTTTGTCTATTCTTTGAGTTTTAATAATTAACCCAAATACATAAACTTTCAACGGCTTAATTTGTTAAGGTAGAATCTATAAATAGATAGGTAAGGTGTTGATCCATTGCTTGTTTCGTTATAAAACCCTAATATTGTAACACACCAATAAAACTGAATTATGAGAATTTTGCTATTAACCATCTTATTGGCCTCCATCGTAAGTACGAAATCAGTTTCACAAACAAAAACCAATTCTCCAGAAAGCCTTATAGTTTTAGACCATCCAGATTCAATGTCTCAATTAATGAAGAAATTTAAAGGTCGGGTCGTATATATCGATGTTTTGGCTTCCTGGTGCCGACCCTGCATAGAACAATTTGAACATAGTGTAAAGCTAGACGACTATTTTACAAAGAATAAAATTGTGAAGCTTTATGTGACTATTGATCATCCGGATGATATAGAAGACTGTGTTGATGTTTTAAAAGAAAATGGAATGACCGGCTATTTTACTAGCTATAGTTCCAAAACTGGAGACCACACCCAGTTTTCAGCCGATATTGAAGAAGCATTTTTAACTGACGAAAATGGCGATTTTTATGCAAGAATTCCTAGATACGGTATAGTAGATAAAGAGGGAAAGATCGTTATAAATAACGCAAAGAGGCCTAGCGCGTCTAAAGAGCTAAAAATGCAATTTGAAAAACTTTTGTAGAAAAGCGATAAAGTCGACAGCACCATCATTTTGTTTTTCCTCTTTAATATAGTCCTTCTGATTTGGTAGACAACTATCTCGACGTCTTTTAAGATTAATGACGAATGTGGGAAGCTTCATACTAGTTTTTATTTGACTAGTTATTTAGGTTTGCCTTATCTTCATACGTACTGCTTGCTATTACCTTGTCATCAACTGATATTTGGATATCGTCGAACCAAGCCTTTCCTTTACCTGCGTTCTGAATGGCGAAACTTACAGATACAACATCTGGGGATAGCGGTAATTCTATCTCAATTAATGACCAATCGTTTGTTCCGGTTTTACTATCATTACCTGTGTCAGATTGTGCTACAACGGTGTTGTTGCCGTTCAGTCGGACTGCCATTCCTGCAAAACCATCGGTAATATTTTCCGTTTTAATATACCCGGAGACCTTAACGGTTTTTTTTGATTTAAGAATTGGAGAAAAAATAATGTTTTCAGCACCTCCAACTCCTAAATCTGGTCCGGCATTCGGTATCGATTCCACCAAAAATGAAGCTTTACCCGTATGAAAATTGGAGGTGTCCAAGCCGATATGGTATTGTTGTTTTGTATTTCCTGGTGTCCAGACAAGTATCTGGCCCTTAGGATCAATCTGCTCAAACCCAAGGTTGCGTATAATGTCTTGAGCATGTACATTCATTGAAAGGATAATTAGAGGCAAAAGTGTAATTAGTCGCTTTTTCATAAGTTGGTTATTTTAATATTTATTCACTGTTTGAAAAATGGTAAGGCTACAAAAACAGGGAAGTCTACCAGATGATTTATGTATCATCTACAATTAATACGTATTCAAGTTTTTAGCATATTCATCTTAGATGTGAGCGGTAATTAATAATGCAGAGTGTTTGGCAAGTAGGACTGCAGAGTATTCGGCAAGAATGAAACATGGTTTGATTCAAAAGTATAGTATTAATTTTAAGAGTCAAAAAATGTTTTTCTGTTTTCCATGCGGTAACTTTCACCTGTTAGATTGATCACCCCACATCTAAAATTAAAAGAGGCCGGTCCGATAGGGCAACAGTTTCCATTTTGTTCCTTGGATCTTTGTAATCCTGTCCAAAAATCGGACTGTTTGAAGATACAGTATATCCAACCGAGGGGTGGTATGCCGCTCCTTATAAGGATCCGATCGGTATTCCTACCATTGGATATGGTTTCACTTATTACCCGGCAACAAAACGCAAGGTAACGATGCAGGATACACTATTGACAAAGGAATAAGGCGAGTAGATGCTACGCGAGGTTTGGGTGACCTATGAGAATGATGTGAAACGTCTGGTCAAAGCTCCACTTAATCAGAATCAATTTGAAGCTCTTGTGAGCTTTACTTTCAATTTGGGAGGAGGCAGTTTATCAACTTCCACGCTATTGAAAAAAGTGAATGTCAATCCGTGTGATCCGTCGATCAGAGATGAGTTTGCCAAATGGCGATTGGCAGGAGGGAAGGTTCTCGCAGGATTGATTCGTCGCCGAGCCGCGGAAGCAGATTTGTATTTCAGCAATGAGAAGTTATAATACCAGGCCGAGACAAATTAAAATCTATCAAAGACTTCCCGTTGGTAGTTATGTTGGTCCTAGTTACAGCAGCACTCACAACCGTCTTTAACCAGTTGTTCGCGACAGTTGATAATCGTAATGACGATTGCCTAGAACAGGTATCATACCTCCGTGACCGTGTTGAGACGTTAGAAAAACAGTTGGACAGTTACACGACGGCCGTGATGTTTCAAGAAGCCCAGGTACGGAACCTAGATTTAATTATTGACTCATTAAGAAAAGAAAAGGAGGTGTTGCAATGAAGAATGCCGGATTAATATTCTTATCGGTAATTGTGATCGTACTGGCTGTTATGTTGTATATCAACTGGGGCAAGGAAACAGTGATTGAACTTCCAGCGGAAGCCAAAGAAGCTGTTGACGCTAACGTCAAAAACATAAAAACAGTAAAGTAGATGAAAAAAGGATTTCACCACGCTGTGATCAATGATCGGGAAAATGTGGTGAGGACAATAACCGAATTAGATTCCTCTGCTATTAACGACCTAGACAGCGTCAGCAGATTGCTAAAGGTGGCGAGAAAGCATCTGGTTGAGTGGCGAGAGTACGCCGCAACCCTGGAAGGAGAAAACCTACCTGCAGAACCAACGCCGACCGGATTTAGGTATAAAGATGCTTATGCATCAATTGAATTGGTTAAACCAACTGATTCGGTGGATACAGGGTACTTCAACTTTAAATACGATGTTAAAATCAATTATGTGGATTACTGGAAAAAGGATTGGGTCTTTGGAAAAAAGAAGCATTACGTTGACTTCTGGATCGCGGATCCGCGGGCCACAATCAATGGAGCGAAGCGGGTGAAATTCCAACCTGCGGAGAAGAGCGTGAAGGTGGATGTTAACGCTGCTTCGTTCTATACGAACCGATTGAATCTCGGTGTAGATGGTGGCGTGACGATGGCCCGACTAGGCTAGGAGGTGGGTATTACTACGATATGGTTGACAAGAAATGGAAGCCGCTAATGAGTGTGAAATATAGGTTGTTGGAGTTCTAGGTATAGGGTATAATTGTCTATATTTGATACACACCAAAACAATTATTGATTATGAAAAAGGTGCTTTTAATACCTCTATTGTCCGCTGCGATTTTCAGCTGCAGTGAAATCAAAAAATCTCCCAATGACATTGCTAAAGTTTTGATAAAAGATTTTGTCCAAGAGACCTTTGACGATCCCGAATCATATGAACCGCTTGAGTTTAGTGAAATCGACACGATTAATTCAATGGATTTGGTGGGGAACCCTGAGAAAAAGCTTGTCGTTGTGCACAAATTTAGAACGAATAATAGGATGGGGGCGAAGATATTAGAACAAAGAAGGTTTTTGTTCAATATTGAGCTAGACAGCGTGATTGAGATGACTGAACTCTAAGTTACAGACACGTTTTATAAGTAAAATATTGATAATTTATGGAAATACGTTTTCATGCTTTGAATGTGGGGGAATTTCGAAAAAAACGAGAGATCAAAGTACAAGTGAAAGCAGTCCGAATACCTGGGCCATCTTCGTGAATAAGATTGGTTGGGCCGTGGGTGGGGTGATTGTGATTGGGGTTCTGTTGTGGTGGTTTTTTAGAAGGAAATAATTTGCTGTATTAAAAAATTATGGAAAATCAAATGGATCTTAACGAATCTCTTTATGGAGAAACTCATTCAAAAATTATGAGTGAGGTTGAAAAGGAAGTAAACTTGTTTCAGGAAAAACATCAAAAGTGGTTTGATGACAACTCGGAAGAAGGGGGGAGTCCCGATGATGTACACCAACATTACATCCTCCAGTGGGATAAGGGTTTCTTTGGGTATGGCATACCAAAATCGGCAAACATGCCGGAGAATATGCAGAACGAACTGAGCGATGTTCTTAAAGACACGATTGAAAAATTCTCTGCTGAGTAACACACAGAACCCTAACCGGTGGCTTTTTTATTTAGAAAGACATCGATAAATGAATAGGGTATAAACCTTAAAAAAAATGAATCTATCCGCATCACAAAAAGACATCCTACTTAGACCTAGCAGGAGCGAATCGATTTTGGATCTAGTAGAAAACATGAATTTCGAAAATGATTTAGACAATTTGGAAACAATGGGTTTAATATCTCTTACTAAACCTAATCCCAATGATAAGTTCGAACATATTAGAGAAGCTCAAATAACTAGTTCCGGATCGCGCGCTCTGTAATAGGACATTTCTAATCAGTTTAATTAGCCACCATAACCGGTGGCTTTTCTACTTTCAATAAATAAGCCCCGCACGTGGAAGTGAGCGAGGGGCTTGTTTGAAACCAATTGAAAACGTCGGTTCTACCCTAATTTACTAACTTTTATCGATATCCCACAACGAAGTGGCCAACAAAAGTGTCCTCTAGAAGAGACGTGGTTATTGATCCTTGACGACGGATAAAGAAGCGTGACGAGGATCTCTTTGTAGATGTTTTGTTGGAGCTGCCGCGTTTTCTAAGTTTTTCATTACTAAATAATCGAAGATATGTATCCAAAGTTAATAAAATTGAGGAAGCAAATAAGCATATGAAACTTATGACAAGAAGTGGTGGGGTTCATATTATGTAGGTGATAGGTTTCATTTCACGATGCAATTCGATATCAAAGAAGAACGAGCCAGAGTTAGGATTTTTGATATTCACACGTCAAATATTTCAGCGTATTCTGGGAGGACAGAAAAATCATTAGAATCGATAATGTTTGATAAAGCAAGGTCCGCGAATAAGTCAAGAGGTAAAAGTAAAGAAAGACGACTAAAGGAGTTTAATGTTTTATCTGATTTGTTGAATAGGACCTTCTACGGTCACATGGATATAATTAATGACAACGTTAAACAGTATTCTGCCGATGATTGGTAGCAAATAGAAAAAATCGTGACCAAAATCGTGACCATCTAAAAAAGAAAAGAGATAAAATATTGTTTTTCAATATTTTATCTCTTAATCTAGTGGAGTCGGAGGGATTCGAACCCTCGTCCAAACGTAGTATGATTTACGCTTTCTACATGCTTAGCTCCGCTTTAATTGTCGGGACAAAGGAAGGTGCGTCGCAAACCTATACCATTCTCCTTATTTGCTGGATCTTATCCTTGCTTAGCAACCTCACAAGGACCAGCCCTACGAATCGGTGCCTCTAATGTCAAGCGGTAAGACATCACTTGACGAGACAAAAGCTTTTCTTAATTCTAAATTAAGCAGCTAAGGCGTAGTTATCTTCGCCATTTATAAAGTTGAAAGTTCAGATTCAAGTGCTAGACTAACAATGCACTGCATGCTTACATAACCATCGCTACCCTGTCAATTCCGGTCGACCCCAGTTATGTAGGGCACAAATTTACGCAATATTTAGGACTGATGAAAGCAAAAACCGTTTAATTAAGGACTCAAACAAACAAAAACCTTCGTTATTTTGTTAATTGAAGCAGAAACCGGTACGAGACTGCTAGATCTGTAAGTCTTTTTACAAGAATGCACGCCTAATGCTAAGCATGTAGGTTAGCCGGTGGGATTCAAATTGAAGCGATCAATCGCTAGAAAAAAGAGATATATGTCGGAAGAAAATCAAAAAGTAAAGAAGGCGAAACCAACGACCCCGGTAAAAGACCGGGCGGCGAGTTCCGCTTTGGCTAAAAAAGCAACTGCGACTACGACCAGAAAACCCAAAGCAGGAACAGCAGCTGCTAGCAAAGCCCCGGCGGACACGGGTTCCTCAGCCACGGCAACTACCACTACCACACCTAGAGGCAGGCCGAAGGGGCCACAGGAGAAAAAAAAGGCAGTAGATACATCTAGCAAGGAAAAAGCATCAGCAAAAACGACAAGCCCGAAAAGTAAGGGGCCAGCGGCAATCAAGAACAAGCAGCCCGCTGTTAAAACCAAAATAAAATCCGATTCGACACCCACAAAAGCCGAAGAAAAAAAAATCAGCAAGGAGGGATCCTATAAAGAGAAAGTTCCGAATAGCAAATCGGTCAAGAAGAAGGACAAAAAGAGTGCAGTGGATGAATCAACGGCTAAGAAGAAAAATCAGAAAATCGAAGGGAAGAAGTCGAAATCGGCTGGAAATAAAAATAAGGTAAAAAAATCTAAAGCCACCGCCAAAGGAAATAACGAACGCAAAGTGTCAGAAAAAGAAATGAAAGCGTTTAAGAAATTAAAAAAAGCATTCACCAATTTTTATGATAAAATTGTCGTTGATCGAAAGAAGAAGAAAAAATAGAATGTAGTTTTATCAATAAGAAAGGGTGGATCAACAAAAGGTCCGCCCTTTCTTATCGTGGATCTAATTCATGCGAATACTGACCGCCTGTTTATGCGCTTGTAAGCCTTCAAGTTCAGCAAGCGTTTCCACGGTAGACCCAATGTGTTGTAAGCCTTGTTCAGTAATGTGTTGGAAAGTGATCTTCTTAACGAAAGAATCGACCGATACGCCAGAGTAAGATTTGGCATATCCTGACGTGGGTAGAGTGTGATTGGTTCCCGATGCGTAGTCCCCGGCGCTCTCCGGTGTCAGATGTCCCAAGAACACGGAACCCGCATTCAAAATTTTCGGAATCAGCGCCTTCCACTGATCCGATTCAATGATCAGATGCTCTGGGGCGTAGTGATTGGAAAATTCCATCGCCTGCTCGAGACCATTGGTCACGATCACATACGAGTTATTGATCGCCTTTTCTGCCAATTCACGACGCGGTAAGACATGGAGTTGCTTTTGGACTTCCTCGATGACTTGGTTCGCAATTGCCGGATCGGAAGTGACCAGTATGGCTTGGCTGTCAATTCCGTGTTCGGCTTGGGCCAACAAATCCGCTGCAACAAAGGCCGGGCGGGCAGTCTTATCGGCAATAACCAGCACCTCGGAAGGGCCGGCTGGCAGGTCAATGCTGACCTCGGTCATACCTTGAATTAGACTTTTGGCTTTGGTCACAAATTGATTCCCTGGCCCAAAAATCTTATTCACCTTCGGGATGGTCTCGGTGCCATAGGCCATCGCGCCAACAGCTTGCGCACCACCAACCAGATAAATACGGTCAATTTTAAGAAGCTGTAAACAATAGGCCACGAATCCATTGATCTTCCCGTGATTTTGGGGAGGAGAACAAACGACAATTTCCCGACAACCAGCAATTCTTGCCGGGACGCCCAACATTAACAGTGTGCTTGGCAATACAGCAGAACCTCCAGGAATATACAGGCCGACTTTTTCGATTGGCCGAACCTCCCGCCAACAGGTCACACCAGGCATCGTTTCGATCGTTCTTTCACGTTTTAACTGTGTCTGATGAAATTTATGGATATTCTGGAATGCAATTTCCAGCGCTCGCATTTGATCACGAGATATGGTCTGGGCTAATGCATCGATTTCCTCCCGATCCAAATATAATCTATCAAGCTCCACTTTGTCAAACTGACGCGTATAGTCCATTAAAGCCTGATCTCCTTTCCGTTCGACCTCCTCTAAAATACCAAGCACGGTATCTTGAATGGCTGAGCTCGGATCGGTGTTCCGTTGAACCAGTTGTTCAATATCCTCGACAGATAACTGGTCGTATTGATAGATGTTCAGCATGTTACAGAATTATTTTCTCAATCGGCATCACCACAATACCCTGTGCTCCGACACCTTTCAATTTATTAATTTTATCCCAAAAATCATCTTCGGAAATCACGGTGTGCACGGCCACCCAGCCTTCGTCCGCCAAGGGAACAACAGTCGGGCTTTTAACCCCATGCAACAATTCGGTGATCTCGGCAAGATTCTTACGCTCCACATTCAATACCACATATTTAGTCTCTTTCGCCCGTAGGACAGACTGTAAACGTTGTAGTAACTCGCAGAGTACCGGATTTTCCTCCAACCCGTCACGTCCGATGAGAATCGCTTCTGAGGACCGTACATCGACGAAGGGTTTTAGTCCGTTACTTTTTAAGGTACCCCCTGTGGAGACGATATCACAAATGGCATCACTCAGGCCCAAACCGGGAGCAATTTCAACGGATCCCGAAATGGTTTGAATGTCTGCGTCAATTTTATATTCCTCTAGAAATTCTTTCAAAATATTCGGATAGGAGGTCGCAATGGATTTTCCATTTAGATCTTCTAAACGTTCGATTGGAGAGTCCTTGGGGATACCCAGTTTTAGTGTACATTTACCGAAGCCTAGACGTTGTAAATAACTGACTTGAGCTTGCGTTTCCTCGATGACATTTTCGCCCACGATACCAAGGTCGGCAATACCCTCTTCTACATAGCCAGGAATATCGTCGTCGCGCAAGAAAAGAATTTCTAAATTAAAATTCGAGACCGTAGCAATGAGTGAGCTTTTATAGTTTTCGAAATCCAGCCCACAGTTTTTCAAGAGCTGCACTGATTTTTCATTTAATCTACCCGATTTTTGGATAGCTATCTTCAAGTTCTTCAAAATAAAAAAATGTTTTGTGATGTTGAAAGAAATAATAAATATGTAAGAATCCGGGGAATACTTGCTTCACGTAGAAGCACAAATTAAAATCGATCGCCACAATGGCGATGATGCAGAACGTGCGGATGTGTACAAGTGATCTTCATATCAATTACGTAACAAATGTAATAGTTATGCGTGTCTAATGCAAGGTTTTCTTTAAAATTTTGAAAAATCAACAAAACAGATCAAAACCAGTTTATAAAACCGATGGTCTGCAGGGAAACCAAAGAAAAGGGCATCCAAACGGATGCCCAATCTCATTAGACTATTCGGGTAACTGCGAGGAAATTAAAAATCAAATTTGATACGTGCTCTCACGCCCCATTTTGGTGCGTCTGGATTTTCCAGGTAATTCAGTCTTCTGACCAGATCAACGCGTAACACTTTAAAGATGTTGGCTACCCCCGCGCTGGCTTCCATATAGGGCTCTTTTCCGAACGTAAAAGACGTTCGCTGACCAGTGCTATTGGTTTGCCAGCTGAATACCTGATCATTTAAGCTGGGGTTGTTACTGTCGCGAAGACCTCCATAGACGCCTTTGAAGCTAAACACTTCCCGGAGCTTTAACCTGTTCAATAACGGGATTTTATTAAAGATGAAACCATTCATATAGTACTGAATATTCCATGAAGCATGACGATCGGAAATAAATTCCATAAAATTCATCAAGTTATAAGACTGCAGCTGGTAGGCGTAGGTCTGGTTCGCTCGATGGATGCTGAGTACGGGGAAAGGCAGGTTATCTCCTACGATATAGCTACCTTCCACATTCACGTCCGCATAGCCAAATTGCGAGAGGTAGAAGCGTTTAAATGCACCCAAAGTGAAGTTATGGTAATTGTGTTCGCCCTGAAATAAACCTTTTACACCTGCGGTGTAGTTGAAGTTGAAAATAGGATACTCGTTGAAGATCGGTTGTCGATAATTTTTACCCTGGTAAAACACTTCATTGGGCGCATATCTCAAGCCGATATTTAATTCGGTACTTCTGAGATTGTTCACACGATGCAATGTCCCGTCATTGCTGGGTAGGGCATACGTTAGCACACCGGCAGGCGTCTGTTTCCAAGTGCCGATTCCAGCGTTTAAGGCAAGGTTGTTGCTAAATTCGACTTTGTAATCCATGCGGTAAACCTCGTTGTAGAGGTAACTTCTATTCTCCCCACGTTTCAATGACAATAAGATATTGTCTTCTTGAACAAACTCGAGGTTCTGTCCCGGAATTTTGGTGTCGTAGGAAGCCGATAAACGGATGTAGTGCTGCGGATAAGTATAAATAGATTTATTATTTAACGAATAACTCCCAGCCAAGAAATATTTCCATTTTTGGTCCTCGAAACCATAGGCACCGTAACCTTCTGCATAGAATCTTTTGCTGAGCTGTTCGGTGGTCCGTCCGCCCACCCGAAGACGGAATCCTTCCACGGGATTGTAGGAGTAAAAAGTGTTGATCGGGCCAACCTCCACGGGCCCAGCCTGCTTGTAACCGGTAAGCACCAACGCGCCAATATCCATTAGTGTGCGGAAAGACGGCATGCGTTGAAGACTGTCGATATTCTGATAGATTGACCGCTCGGCTTTGTTCAGTGGCTCAAGTCGAAGACTCGCCCAATGACTTTCGCTTTGCTCCAGGTCTTGTTCTTCATCTTCTTCAGGAACAACCACATATTGATCCGGAACTTTATAAATACTATCCGGGCGGACCACACCGTTTTGGTATTCATCAATTAGCATGACCCTTCTGCCTTTGATCCCCTTTCCTTTATCGGTAAAAGCGAAATCTATTCCCAAACTCGATTTGCTCAAATAATATTTGTCGTCATTTGTTTTGTCAAACGCCAATTCAATGTCCAAATCGCGAACAAAATTCAGATTGATCTGATCGCTTACGGTCATTTCGGCACGTTGTACCGCATAATTGCCGTCTAAAGTCACATAAAGTTTACCCTTAAATAACAGGTCGTTTTTATTGCGTGGGAAGAAGCTCAGTTCCACGAGCATTGGCGAATCCGTTTTTATGGTGTCGGTGATGTAAAAACGATAGAAGGTGGGCGCTGAATTCGCAATTGGGCTTAGAAACTGATTGGTCAGGATCGTAATATTATTATCGTAGATCTCAACCTCATCGTAAAGGCGATTGAAGTACTTGCTCAGGCCGTCATTGTCTACAAATTTCGGATCGAACTCTGCCTTTCGTTCAGCTAAAATGTATTGCTTTTTTGCATTCGGATCTTTTCGGTAATACATCTTAGAGAATTTTTCTTCCATGTAGGCTGGAAGCACGTAACTGCTGTCTGTACCGACGGTGTCCTCCGGCTGGAAAAGGAATTGATAATTCTTAAATATTTTCCTGTTTTTGAATTTTTCATCTAAGTTGCTCATGCCTAAACTCACCTTTTCATACTGTTCAAATTCAGCGTATTCTTGTCCTGTTAGGCGATTTTGGTCGCGATGTTCCACAACTTTTCGGATCAACTCCACCGCTGGATTGTTCTTGTTTGAATATTTGGCCCGTCTAGGTGCTTGCACGACAATTTCTTCAATGGAGTTTGCGGGGAATAACATGACGCGAATCGTTTGCGCTGTATCATCGCCAATAGGATACTCTTCGGCGGTAAAACCGATGGAACTGATTTTTAACTTATCGTAGGCGGAAGGAATTTGCAGGGTGTATTCTCCTTGTTCATTCGTGCTGGTGCCTAAATCGCTTGCGGCGCCCATGACTTTGATCGATGCGTAGGGAATGGGCTCGTAATTGTCCGCATTCATCACCTTTCCCTTAATCGTGATGAGTTCTTGGGCGTGAGCCATGGGGACGCCAATGAGCATTCCCAACATTACAATCAATACCAATATTCTTGTTTTCATAGCATGACTTTTTGACTTTTCTCACTATTTGTTCAAAAAGTATTGCAAATAAAAATATTATTGATCGTATTTTAAAACGTTGGCCTATCGTTTTTACGTAAAGATGATAAAAGGTCGGATTAAATTAGTTGTTATGACAATTGTTTTACCGGGCGACGGATGGTTTGAACCCGCTTATTGTTTTTCTTGTGTTGAGAATCAGGGAATTTTGTTTAACCCCTTCAATGGAGAAGGGGCAGAAGCGATTTCTATTAATCTGAATTTTTGCCTTGATTTCTATTTCTTTTTTTTACAAAATCCATCAATTCGACAATCCGAGGAATACTGCTCTTGGGAGCCATATGACGCAATTTGCGAATCTTACGGCGACGCTTGTAATTTCGGATCAGGTGACTATCCCGGTAGAGATTCCAATTCATTAACAATACGCTAAACAGCACCACTGCAAGCCCACCGATCTGCAAGGGTGTGACGATGTGATCTGTAAAATAATGCGCTAACACGAGCGCAACGATCGGATTCACATAAGCATAGGTACTGACCTCAGTAGCAGGACGTACTTGTAACAAGTAAATATAGCTGCTAAAGGCAAGTATCGAGCCCATCAAGGCCAGGTAGATCATCGCTCCCCAGTATTCTATCGGTACGGCATGTATGTCGAACGCCTTATACTCACCATTCAACAAGGCAACCAGTGTGAACGTGGTGCCGGCGACAACCATTTGCCAAGCCGTTTTCACCATCACGTGTAAATCTTCCTCTTTTTTCGGAGAATCCGTCGCGGCTAACCGACGATCCCGGCTATATTTTGAAATCAAAGACCCGACGGTCCAACCAATTGTGCCCACGGTCATGATCAACATCGCGATCAACTTCATGTTATCTCCATCACCCCCTTGATCTGCCCCAACCAGTTGCTCTGCAAAAAGCAAGACCACACCCAGAAAACCCAATGCAAGCCCCACCAGCGTGGGGATACTGGAAAAGTTTTCTTTCCATTTTGGTTTGTCCAGTAGGATGAACCAAATAGCCGTCGCCGCCGAGATAATCGTTACGATCGCGCTTGAAATATATTGTTCCGACCAAATAATGGCGGCCATGTCAACAAATAACAAGAGAAACCCAACCAAGGCGGCGTCTTTAACTGCTCGTTTGATAAATAAACGATGTCCTTTTAACCAACAATATAACATCAGCAGTGATCCAGCGATTATAAACCGGATGGACCCCAGCACAAAGGGTGAAAAGGCATAGAGCGCCTTTTCAATAAAGAAAAAGGTGGATCCCCACACAATATAAACCACTAGATAGGCAAATATAACAGTGCCAGTAAGCGTTGATGTTGATTTGGTCATAAATTAAATTAGTCTCGGTTTGGAATAATCAGCTTATTATCTTCTTTGACGGTTTCCAAAACAATGGTTGTGCGCGTCGAGATGATGCCTTCGATTTTGCTTAGGCTGTTGCGCATCAAATTCACCAGTCCAGCAGAATCGTTCGTACGAACCTTAATCAAGTACCCATCATCACCCGCGATATCATGCACTTCTAACACCTCCGGAACCTCCGCCAACAGACGCCCTACTTTCTGAACACCAATAATGTCTTGGGTCTTGATGAAAATAAAGGAGAGCATGTTTTGATCCAAAGCAATGGGATTAATGCGTGCGTTGTATTGAAGGATAACCTGTTTCTGTTCCAATTTCTTCACTCGTTCTAAAATTGCAGAGGGTGCCATGCCCAATTCACGGGCAATATCAGCGTTATTTGTACGGGCATTTTCCTGCATTATTCGGATGATTTGCAGGTCAATATGGTCCAGTGAAAATTCGAGTTTCGTCATAGTGGCGCAAATATCGATAAATATGAATATAATTCAAATTATATAGTAAAATAAAGAAGAATGTTCAGAATAAATTGACAGTTTGAGGATAAATGTTAGCCGGCTGGGTAGCTGTTTCGATGGTATTTACGCCATTAGCACTGAAGTTTGATTTTGAATGCAAGAGCGTCTGCGATTTTGTGAAACAATGCGTAGATTTGTTTAGCAAATCTATCAAACAACGTGTCCTTACAATTGAATTTAAAAACCCTCGCTCAAACGCTCTCTGGCGAACTGTTCTTCGATGTGGAAAACCCGACTCACCGTACGATGTGTCTGGCCTATTCAACGGATGCCTCGGTATACCAAGAAATGCCGGTTGCGGTTTGTATTCCGCATAACATTATGGATTTGAAACTGCTGATAGGATTCGCCACAGCGCAGGGCGTGACCTTGATTCCCCGAACTGCAGGAACTTCTTTAGCGGGACAGGTCGTCGGGTCCGGTATTGTGGTGGATGTCTCTCGATATTTTAATAGGGTCTTAGAAATCAACCTCGAGGAAGGTTGGGCGAGGGTGGAGCCGGGGGTGATCCGGGATGATTTAAACGCTCAACTTAAACCCTTGGGCGTGATGTTCGGTCCCGAAACTTCTACAGCCAACAGGGCAATGATCGGCGGAATGATCGGTAATAATTCTTCCGGATTACATTCGATTGTGTGGGGCGATACCAGACAAAATTTGATTTCAGCGGAGGTTTTGTTAGACGATGGATCGCAAGCCTGTTTTCGCGAACTGGATGAGCCCGCGTACTTTGATAAATTGCGTGCACCAGGACGCGAAGGGGAGATTTATCGACAACTCAACACATTACTATCGGATAAGGAAAATCAACGGGCCATTCACTCGGGGTACCCTAAATCGGAAATTACGCGCAGAAATACAGGTTATGCGCTGGATCTTTTAACCGATACTAACCGGAAGTTTAACTTATGTCAATTGTTGGCCGGATCAGAAGGTACCATCGGGATCATCACCGAAGCGAAAATACGTTTGATGCCCTTGCCACCAAAGGAAATTGGCCTTCTTTGCGTACATTTTCACGATATGATTGAATGCATGAAGGGAAATGTAATTGCCCTACAGCATCAGCCGGAAGCCTCCGAATTGGTCGATAAGTATATTTTGGATTTTACACGCGGTCATCCGACCTATCAATACAATCGATTTTTCATTGAAGGTGATCCGCAGGCGTTATTAATCATCGAGTTTCGTGGACACAGCATGCAAGAAATTGAAGGTAAAGCAAAGGCTTTAATTCAAGCGCTTCGCGCGCGCGGGTTGGGGTATGCTTTTCCATGGATCACCGGAGATCAGCAAACCAATTTAGTCTGGGATGTCCGAAAAGCAGGGCTGGGTCTAATACGTAACTTACCCGGGGATTCGCAACCGGTGAACCTGATCGAAGACTGTGCAGTTTCTCCTGAAGATCTTCCTGCCTATGTCGCTGATATCCAAAAAATCCTGCTCGATGAAAAGGTGCATGCCTCGTATTATGCACATGCTGGCGCCGGAGAATTGCATATCGAACCGTTTATCAACCTGAAGACAACAGAAGGCAAAACACAATTTCGATCGATACTCGAAAAAACGACAGATTTGGTGCTCAAATACAATGGGTCGCTAAGTGGCGAACACGGAGATGGCCGGCTTCGGGGTGAGTTTATCGGCAAGGTACTCGGCCAACAGGTCTATCAACTGCTGTTACAGGTAAAAAGGATTTTTGATCCACATCATGTATTTAACGCACGTAAAATCGTCGAAACGCCTCCCATGGATAGCCACCTTCGTTATGATCAGGTAACTGACGGGCATCAAATTCCTACTTATTTTGATTTTACAGCGGACCAGAGCATCCTCCGGTTGGCTGAGAAATGCTCTGGATCGGGTGACTGTAGGAAGACCGAGATCACTGGGGGAACCATGTGTCCGTCCTTTATGGCGACCAGAGATGAAAAAGATACGACGCGGGCGCGAGCCAATATGCTTCGACAATTTTTAACCAACTCGACCCAAGCCAACCGTTTCGATCATCAGGAAATAAAAGAAGTGATGGACCTTTGTCTGAGCTGTAAGGGATGCAAAACCGAATGTCCTTCCAGCGTCGACATTGCGAAGATGAAAGCCGAATTTCTACAACATTATTACGATGCCAACGGTAGTCCGCTGCGGGCTAAAATTATTGCGAACTTCACGCAGTCTCAAAAGTTGGGTGCACTGATTCCACCCGTGTATAATTTTTTTGCCAGTAACCCAATTACCTCCCGTGCGATTAAAGGATTGATCGGATTTGCGTATGAACGTTCTCTTCCGGCCGTTCACAGGACTACATTTTCGCGTTGGGCTCGAAAGCAACCTGGGGTCCAAAAAAAGGGACGAAAGGTCTTTTTGTTTAGTGATGAATTCACGAATTTCAACGATACTGAAATTGGAATCACGGCGTATAAACTGCTAACGGCACTGGGTTATCAGGTCGACGTTCCTGACCTGGTTGAAAGTGGACGAACGTATCTATCGAAGGGGTTTGTTCGACGAGCGAAGAAATTGGCAAATCAGAATGTCCGGCGTATGGCAGACCTCGTCAATCAGGAGGTACCCTTACTGGGCATTGAACCTTCCGCGATTTTAACGTTTCGCGACGAGTATCCCGATCTGGTCGATTCATCCATACGGGAGCAGGCGCGCGAGTTGGGGCGGCACGCACTAATGATTGATGAATTTTTGTTGCAGGAAATAAAGAATGGTCGAATTCATCAAGAGCAATTCACGGCCGAACCGGTGAAAATCATGTTGCATGGCCATTGTTACCAAAAAGCTTTCAAATTAGTGGATACGACCCAACAATTGCTCGCATTTCCGATCAATTACCAGGTCGATGTGATTCCGTCCGGCTGTTGCGGTATGGCGGGATCCTTTGGCTACGAGAAAGAGCATTATGAAATTTCTCAACAGGTGGCTGAACTGGTTTTGTATCCGACTTTACGGCAGACCAGCAGTGATTATGTAGTGGCAGCACCAGGGACCTCCTGCCGGCACCAAATCAAAGATGGACTGGGACGGAAATCGTTTCATCCCGTGGAAATTTTATACGACGCATTGATTGGAAAATAACAAACAATACCATTAACTTCTTGTTTAATAACTAAATAAAAAATACGATGATGAAAAAGGTGACCTCTTTAGTAATGTTGGCATTTGCCCTGACTGGGTTGAGTTCCTGTGGTAATAATTCGAATTCAGGCGCGGGCCAAACGGACGATAGTACGACGGATGGTGCAGCCTCGGCTGCCGGAGTAATTGGCCAGATGAACAACAATAGGACAGCAGAAAGGCTGAATCTTTTCTTTCATTTGAATGAACTGGAGCAAACCGATACCTCCATCGTTTATGAGGCCGTATCACTTTTTGAAAGCGACACCGTTGGTTTTAATGTAGAAATTGCAAAGCAAATTGATGCAGGGATCCGAAGCGATGGTGTGCCGGATGACGATTTAGGGTTTACAGAGGGTACTATTCGGATTCGCTCGATGGGAGAGCCATCGGATAATTTTATCAAGAGCTTAGGGACTTTGTTCAACCTGGAGACGACCGGTAAGATGCGCTCGGAAACGCTGACTCCATTGGTGTTCTCTTCCAACAAAGAGACGGTTGATGTAACGGAGAATGGAACCTATAGTTTCAAATACTTTTTTGAAAATAGTGCGGGACCCGAGGCAGAATTGTTTGGTGTTATCGATACCTATAAACGCTCTTTTGAATGGAGTGAGAAAGATTCTACGCATCGAAAAGCAATAATTGCGGCCTTTCAGGATAATTAGGATATATTTTAATGTATTTTAGAGATCGATCGTCTTAATCGATCTTGCCTTTTTGTCTATGACGCGCTATTGCTTCTTGTTGTCTGTATTTATGGTGGTCTCCGGATTTGCTCAAGGTCAATTAAGAGTAGATAGGATACCTATGGGGAAACTCACCTCCCCCGCGTTAGGAGAAGTCTCAGGCATGATCCCTTCAGAACGCTATCCGTCCTCTATTTGGGTACACAACGATAGTGGCGATGATGCCCGGATTTATCTCGTTGATTCGTTGGCCAACCTGATAGGAACGGTAAAGTTCCAGGGAATACAAGGGGTGGATATAGAGGATATAGCCTGGGTTAAAATCGAGGGACAGTATCATTTGGTTTTAGCCGATATCGGAGACAATCGTGGATGTCGAGAGGAACTCTATCTGTATATCCTGAAAGAACCCGAGGGAGTTGTTGCTGGAAACCAGGTGGTGGTGCCACGGACCGATATTCGAATTTGCACGCTTCGATTTGCCGATCATCCTCGTGACGCAGAAGCTATTTTTGTCGATCCAGAAGACCAAACATTATTTTTGATCAGTAAAAGAGAATTTCGATCAACCCTCTACGCGGCTTCTGTATTCCAGGACCGATCGAGGTCAAGCTATATCCTGCGCCCACAAATTCAACTGCCCTTTACTTTTGTCACTGCAGCAGATATTTCCCAGCAGAGAGATGGTGTATTGATCAAAAACTTAACCTCGATATACTATTGGTCATTGTCGCCGGCTGCTAATTTATTGGAATCGCTAAATCAACCTGCTACAGCATTGAATTATCAGGCCGAGCCACAGGGGGAAGCGTTGGCATTCGACTCCCTTGGAGATGGTTTTTTTACCCTGAGTGAACGTCCACTCGGTTTGGATGCGTATCTTTATTTCTACACTTTTCAAATCAATACCGATTCTTTATGAAAACTAGTATTTCCTTTTTGATACTTCTTTTTTTTATCACTGTGGTGCAGGGCGCCAAAGTGGATACTGTTCAAATTCAGAGCCTTGCGATGGGTAAGGAAATCAAAACCGTTGTGATACATCCGGAAGGCAAAAATAATCGACCCTTACCAACGCTCTACCTTTTGCATGGGTATTCCGGTAATTATGCGGATTGGGTAAATAAGGCTCCGGCAATCCAGGCGCTTGCTGACCGGTATCAAATGTTAATCGTTTGCCCTGACGGTGGTTTTGGCAGCTGGTATTGGGACAGTGCCGCGGACCGGGAATTTCAATATGAAACCTTTGTGGCCGCTGAACTGGTCGCTTATATCCAAGCACACTATCCGGTTGCTGATGACCGATCTAGACGAGCAATTACGGGGTTAAGTATGGGCGGCCATGGTGCACTCTATTTGGCGATCAGACACCAAGACGTTTTTGGAGCGGCGGGTAGCACCGCGGGCGGCGTCGATATTCGTCCCTTTCCCAATAATTGGGATATGGCTAAACGCTTAGGCGCTTATCGTGAGAATCCCGAGAAATGGGATGCACATACGGTGATCGAGATGACGCACCTGCTTGAGCCTGGATCTTTGGAACTGTTCATTGATTGTGGGCGAGAGGACTTTTTCTACGAAGTCAACCATAGGCTTCACGAAAAACTGGACTATTTACGAATTCCCCATCGCTTCCTGGTGATGCCGGGTGGGCATAACTGGGATTATTGGTCTCAATCCATCCATTACCAACTTGCATTTTTTAACGATTTCTTTACATCAGACCAGTCTTAATGGCTAAAATGGATAATATTTTTGCGACTTTGAATAATGTCTCTATATTTGGACACGATACACTATTATAAACCTACAAAAGCCATTTTGAAGTTCAGAATGGCTTTTTTACTTTTAGTTATGGATTTGTATTTGCTGCGCCTCTGGTCTGTTTGTTCGCTTAGAATCGGGGTTGTATTTCTAGTGAACATTTGCGTGGTGGCGCTCGCTTGCGGGCAAACAGCCAGTTTAAGCGGCCATGTGAAAAATGGGGAGTCGGGTGAATCGTTGTCTGGTGCGGTTGTTCGGGTGAATGGTTTGGAGTCGAGTACGTCCACGAATAGTTATGGATTCTATTCCTTGAGTTTACCCAATGGTACGCACGTTGTTGAAGTGACTTACGTAGGGTTTCAACCGCGTTTGGATACCCTTCGTGTCAACGGTAACCTGAAAAGGGATTTTGAGTTAACATCGGTCGCCAATGCAATTGAAGAAGTGGTGGTTTCCGCGCGCAGCGAAAGCGATAATGTCACCTCACCTCAGATGGGAAACCTGAATTTCACCATGGAAGAGCTGAAAAATGTTCCGGTCATCTTCGGTGAGCAGGATGTGCTCAAAGCAATTCAACTGATGCCTGGGGTTGCCACAGGTGGGGAGGGCAGTTCCAGCTTCTACGTTCGGGGCGGTTCAGGTGATCAAAATCTAATTTTGTTGGATGAAGCAACAGTCTACAATGCCTCACATTTGATGGGTTTTTTTTCTACATTTAATTCCGATGCGGTAAAAGAGGCGACACTCTATAAAGGGGGAGTCCCGGCACAGTATGGAGGTCGTATTTCTTCGGTATTGGATATCAGTATGCTAGAGGGGAATAATAAACATTTTGCGGCCGAGGGAGGTGTTGGACTGATTGCGTCTCGTTTAAAATTAGAAGGTCCGCTCGTGCGTGATCGAGGTTCTTTCATGATCAGTGGAAGACGGACCTACGCTGATCTATTTTTGAAACTATCTAACGATGAGACGGTCAAAAATAGTCAGCTCTATTTTTACGACTTAAATGCAAAGATGAATTTCAAGGTCAACGAGAAGAATAGAGTCTATCTCTCGGGATATTTTGGGAAAGATGACCTAGGGTACAGCGACCTCTTCGGCTTTGATTGGGGGAACGCAACAGCTACTGTCAGGTGGAATTCGATCCTCAACCCAAAATTATTTAGCAATACCACGATGATCTACAGTGATTTCTCTTACAACGTAGATGTGAACAGTGATAACGCTGATTTTTCAATTTCTTCGAAAATCCGTAATTGGAATTTAAAACAAGACTTTTCTCTTTATGCAGCGAATAATCATACCCTACGTTTTGGATTGAATGTACTGCATCAACGGGTGATGCCGGCGAGCCTGGCTGCCGCTCAGGAATCTGAAGTCAACTCCATTAATATCGAGGACCGAAATGGACTGGAAGCTGCAGCCTATCTGTCCCATGAATGGAAAGCTGGTGATCGACTTTCTCTAATTTATGGGGTTAGATTGACCGATTTTATGGTTATGGGGCCCGGGACTTTCTACGACTTTGATCGGGAAGGGGCGCCCATAAGCGAACAGCGTTTCAATTCGAGGATCATTAAACACTATCTGAATTTAGAACCCCGTCTTTCTCTAGCGTTGCTTCTAGACGAACGGCAGAGCGTCAAAGCAAGTTTTAACCGAATGACCCAACATTTGCACCAGTTAACCAATACAACAGCTAGCCTTCCGACCGATCAATATGTATTAAGCAGTTTGAACATCCGGCCACAGATAGCCGATCAGGTCGCTGTCGGATACTTTCGGAATTTTCAGCAGAACCAATACGAATTTTCAGCCGAGACTTACTTTAAGAAAATGCATCATCAGATTGATTTTCGAAACGGAGCGGACTTGCAAGCCAACAAGTACATGGAAGGGGATTTGCTCTATGGCCAAGGTAGGGCGTATGGAGTGGAATTATTGTTGAGAAAAAACAAAGGTAGATTAACAGGGTGGTTGGGGTATACGTTAGCGCGAAGCGAACGACAGTTCGATGATATCAATCAGGGAACATGGTTCGCTGCCCGACAAGACCGCACACATGACCTCTCGGCGGTGGGAATTTACCAGTTGAATAAACGTTGGGCAGTTGGAGCAACTTTTGTGTTCAATACGGGTCATGCGATTACCTTTCCAAGTGGAAAATATGAGGTCGAGGGAACCACCATGTTCTATTATACAGAACGGAACGGCTACCGTATGCCAAACTACCATCGCCTCGATCTTTCGGCGACTTATGAGCCGCAGAGGCGCGCAGACCGGACCTTTCATTCCAGTTGGTCATTTGGTCTTTACAATGTTTATAACAGAAAAAACGCCTATA
The DNA here is from genome assembly GCA_052092145.1 of Sphingobacterium sp. Taxonomy (GTDB): domain Bacteria; phylum Bacteroidota; class Bacteroidia; order Sphingobacteriales; family Sphingobacteriaceae; genus Sphingobacterium. The sequence continues at coordinate 21,706 of JBQDCW010000005.1, forward strand.
TCATTGATTTCCGAGAACAGAAGCAGAATCCCAATATTACCGAAGCGTACAAGATTGCGCTTTTTGGCATCGTCCCTTCTGTTACTTGGAACTTTAAATTTTAACGATGCGATATTTAAGATATGTAATGGTATGCAGTTCGCTGATGCTGTTTTTCGGATGCGAAGAACTGATCGAGGTGGATCTTAATGCAGGTGATCCTAAAGTTGTCATTGTTGCTGACCTAAGCGACGAAGGTGGAACGCAGGAAATCATGGTGACTAGAACCGTTAACTTTGATGAGGATCGATCCTTTGACCCAATCGACGATGCTTTCGTTATTTTGCGTTCGGGCAGCGGTCAATTTTATGCTTTTGAGCAACAACAAGGTGGACGATATACGCATTCACGTCTTCCGTTGGAAGTTGGTGAAACGTATTCGCTCGAGGTGATCGTTGGTGATCAACATTATACTGCCCAAACGGTCGTGGAGCAATATGTTGAAATCGATTCCTTAGGTTTGACGAAAGAAAATATATTCAATGAGAGCTATTATTTTGTCAATTTGAAATTTCAAGATCCCCAGGAACGGCCAAACTACTACCGGTATACCGTTTCTTTGAATGGTGCGCCTTACGTTTTTAGCTCCGTTTTTTCTGATAAATTTAATAATGGTAAGCAAGTGACGCATCAGATAGGGGCACCCGATGACACGGAGCTAAAACCAGGTGATGAAATGAGGATTCGAAGGGCGACGATTGCCAAAGATGTGCACCAGTATTGGTCCGAATATCAGGCGACTAATCCGGGCTCTGCTGCTCCGGGTAATCCCAGCTCTAATATCAGTAATGGTGCGCTAGGGTATTTCAGTGCCAGTAGTGTGCGCGAGTACACCGTGATTGTTGAGGATACTTTAGAATAGATCGAATCGGAATCCTTTACTGATCAGCGTGTCTATACTTTTGGGGAGCGCATGATACAGATTCCGCTTTGCTTTTTGACTATCGTGGAAAACAATAATACTTCCGTTCCGGCAATAATCGACACAGTTCCTGTAGCACGCCTGGGGTGTGATGTTCTGGTCGTAGTCACCGGTAAGTACATCCCAGTAGATGATCCTATGGCTGCGGTATAGTTGTTTCAGCTGCGCTTTTTTTGCACGACCATAAGGGGGTCTAAATAAGTCCGTACCGGTGAGTTCTTGGCAACGTTCCACATTCTGTAAATAGACCTCGGTATCGATTTTGAAACCTTTTAGATGATTATGAGTATGATTCCCTACCGCATGCCCCTCGAATTTAATCCGCTCGAATATATCGGGGTATTTTTCAATATTTTCCCCAACGCAAAAAAAGGTCGCTTTAATTCCGCGCGAATTTAATACATCCAGTACCCATGGGGTGACTTCTGGAACTGGGCCATCGTCGAACGTCAAGTAAATTGACGGTTGTTGCGTGTCCATTCTCCAAATACCTTCGGGATAGAGATGTGGTAAAAGAAAGAAGGGGCGAATAAAATGCATCTCAATTAAAAATCGATTTGCCAAAGTTACATTTTTTAAATTCATCCGGACACTGGTCAGCTGATCATGCTGAGAAAATGACGGTTTCTTTGACAAAATAGTTTCCTTACGATTCGATATTTTTTATTAACATTGCCCGAATTGATTAATGCGAGAAACGGATGATCGAAGAAAAGCTTCAAGCCTATATACGGGACATTGCCGATTTTCCCAAGCCGGGAATAGTATTTAAGGATATTACGCCATTATTGCAGCAACCCGAATTGGTTGAATTAGCCGTACAAGAGTTTGTCGATAGGCTAGAAGGTACGCCAATTGATGTAATTGCAGGTATCGAAAGCAGGGGGTTCCTTTTTGGCTTTCTACTGGCGAAAGCGTTGAATAAACCTTTCGTGCCCATCCGAAAACAAGGCAAGCTTCCTTTTCACACGGTTTCCGAATCCTATAAGTTAGAGTACGGACAAGCGACGATCGAGATGCATGAAGATGCTATTCAAAAAGGCACAAAGGTCCTGTTGCATGATGATCTTTTAGCGACCGGAGGGACGGTCGTTGCCGCCAGTAAGCTAGTGGAGAAGCTTGGCGGAACCATTACCGGTTACACGTTTGTCATTAGTCTGGAATTTTTGCAGAGTGCCGGAAGACTAACCCGCTTTAGTGATAATATCATCGCATTACTCTCGTACTCTGAATAGACTTTAGGCCCCCTTCGTGATGAAAGCATATCACTCGCTGAATTGCCCTTCAACGCGATAAAAATTGTCCCCTAGAAGCAGTACTTTTTGGTTTTTTTCAACCAGATAAAACTCATCTTTCTCGTAAGCCAGAAACTCAGTAGTGGTATAAAGGCTATTCTCTACTCTTCTTTCTATTGATATCATTTCAGGATTTCCCGCCTTATCGAGCCGGACGCGTACACAGGATAGATCCGCCTTGGGATCATTGAAATTATACTGTAGTATCCCCTCCAGCGTGTCGACTTGGATGATACCGTCGTAAGCCGGCTTGTTGAGATCAATAGCACGAAAAGAAGCGAGCTCTGACTCCCAGTTTTTGATGTGCAGCTGTTTCTCTTCCTCTAGTTCATCCTTACGGACATTCTTTTTAACCAATGGATCTAAGGTCTTCAGCGAGTCAATTTCTCGCTGGAAAAAATGGGGCAGATCGATATGTGCCGTTTGGATGGAGCCCGATCCTTCCGTCTCCTGGTTTGCGTCGCAAGAAACGACTGCAGCAGCGATTCCGATCACTGCCGCAAACCATCCGATAGATTTTCGATTAATATGCCAGAGCATCGCCAGTCATTTCCTGTGGCTTAGGCAATCCGAGTAATTGCAATACTGTCGGAGCGATGTCGCCTAATTTACCGTCCTTTAAATTCTTATAATTGGAATCAATAAGAATACAGGGAACCAAATTTGTTGTGTGGGCGGTATTAACAGAGCCATCGCTATTGATCATAAACTCAGAATTACCGTGATCCGCTAAAATGATAAATGAGTAACCGTTCTCTAAGCCTGTTTCGACCACTTGTTTTGTATATCGATCCACCGTTTCTACCGCACTGACGACCGCGTCAAATACGCCCGTGTGACCAACCATATCAGGGTTGGCAAAGTTCAGGCAAATAAAATCCGGACCATGCTCAACAATATCCTTGCAGATAGCCTCTGTGATGCCTTGGGCACTCATTTCAGGTTGAAGATCATAAGTAGCCACCTTCGGTGATGGGATTAAAATCCGCCGTTCGCCTTCAAATTGCTCTTCCTGTCCGCCCGAGAAAAAGAAGGTGACGTGCGGGTATTTTTCAGTCTCCGCTATTCGTACCTGTGTTTTCTGGTGTTCCGACAGTGTCTGTCCGAGGGTGTGCGTCAGGTTATCCTTTTTAAAAATGACCTTAATATTTTTAAACGTCTCATCGTACGCTGTCATGGTTACATAGTGGAGCGACAACGGTTTCATTTGATATTCAGGAAACTCCTGTTGTGTTAAAGCAATTGTGATTTCCCGTCCACGGTCGGTCCGGAAGTTAAAACAAATCACGACGTCACCTTCCTGAATTGTTGCCTTTGGCTCTCCTTGTTCATCAACCATGATAATCGGTTTCAGAAATTCGTCGGTCACGCCTTGATCGTAAGAGTCCTGCACAGAGGCGATCAAATCCTTGGAAGGTATCCCAACACCTTGCGTTAACAGATCGTAAGCTTGTTTAACACGTTCCCATCGATTGTCACGATCCATTGCATAATATCGTCCAATAGCGGACGCAAGGGTGCCGGTAGAGTTCTTGAGATGCTCATTTAGTTGATTCACGTAACCAATCCCTCCGTTCGGATCGGTATCCCGTCCGTCAAGAAAGGCATGAATAAATACTTGATCGGAATTAAGTTGAGCGGTTTGTGCAGCGTCGCAAAGTGCTTTAAGGTGATCAATATGAGCGTGAACCCCTCCATCAGAGAGTAATCCCATGAAATGTACCTTTTTCTGGTGGGCACGCGCATAATCAAAAGCCGCTTGAATCGTGGCGTCTTTCTCGAAAGCCTGCTCATGAGCCGCTTTATTAATGCGTCCCAACTCCTGAAAGACAACGCGTCCGGCGCCCAGATTCATGTGTCCTACTTCTGAGTTCCCCATTTGTCCATCGGGCAGCCCCACTGCCTCACCAGAAGCGTCAAGTTGCGCATTTGGATAGGTAGCAAGTAAATGGTCTAGAAATGGAGTTTGTGCGGCCTCTACCGCGTTTGAATTGTCGTTTTTTCCGTAGCCCAGTCCGTCCAGGATCAATAGTGCTACTTTCGTGTTGTTGTGACTCATTACACAAATATACTCTATATTCCCGAAAATCTACAAACTTGGGGCGCAATTGCCTTATGCCACATTTCTATATCATATCGATAGCGGGGCTGCAATTGGCATAATTTTAGCTAACAAGAAAAGCAAAAAACGCTTCCATCAAACGATTCAATAGATTGCTGGATTTTAGCATCAACCCATATATGAGTATTCGGACAAAAAATAGGATTTTTTTAAAGCGTCTTCGACGGTTCTTCGTGCTGATGAGCTTGCCTATTTTTGTTTTAGCCAGCTGGCAAGTTGATGTCGGTCTAGAATTGCTGGGTGCCTTGAAATCCAATAATGCCAAAAATGTTTCCACGCTGTTCTCGCAGAACGTTTCCTTGTCAATAAAAAACGATTCCGGCCACTATTCTAAGTTCCAAGCGGAGGTCATTTTAACGGATTTTTTTAGATCTGTTAAGACGTTAGAAGTTAAGCAGGTTCAGCGAACAAATCGTAATGGCGCTAACTTCTATATCGTCTACCAAATGAAAACCAACCAGGGATCGTTCCGCGTCTTTGCTAAGTTTAATCAATCTGCTGGAGACGCCTCCATAGCCGAGCTCCGTATCGAGTAAAACTTCAATTTTTATTAGGTTTGATTTTCAAATAAATTTATTTTTCTCCATCTTCGCTTAATTTTAGTTCGACAAATGGAGAGAGAATTTAAAGATAAATTAGGACATTTTCTTCAAGAGGCTCTTGGCGAAGATGTTGGAGCGGGGGATTTTACATCTCTATCCACGATCAAAGCTGGCGCTATGGGAGAAGCACTTCTTCTGGTGAAAGAAGATGGCGTTTTAGCCGGTGTAGAAGTCGCCCAGCAGCTCTTTGTTTACATCGATCCCGCGATGGAGTTTGATCCTATTATCCGTGACGGGCAACGCGTCCAGTCGGGAGAAGTTGCGTTTCGGATCCGAGGCAGCATCCATAGTATTTTAAAGGCAGAGCGCCTGGTTTTGAACGTCATGCAACGCATGTCTGGTATTGCCACATTGACTGCGCGTTATGTCGATGCTGTTGAAGGAACGGGGACCAAAGTGCTAGACACGCGAAAAACGACACCTTTGATTCGCTTTTTAGAGAAAAGAGCAGTGGAGATCGGGGGCGGTGTTAACCATCGATTCGGTCTTTACGATATGATCCTTATTAAAGATAATCACGTTGACTATGCTGGTGGTATTACCGCGGCGGTAGAGGGGGCGATGGACTACCGAAAGACGCAAGATTTGAACATACCAATCGAAGTGGAAGTAAGAAACTTTAAAGAATTGCAAGAGGTACTGGATCTCGAGGCGGTCGATCGGGTGATGTTTGATAATTTTACGCCCGAGGAAGTCGCCCAAGCAGTGGAATTAGTAGGGGGTAGGTTGGTAACTGAAGTGTCGGGAGGAATCACCTTAAAAACGATCGCAAATTACGCGCAGCGTGGGGTTGATTTTATTTCGGTGGGCGCGCTGACACACTCTGTAAAGAGCCTAGATTTGAGCTTAAAAGCCAAACTAATTTAGTAAATTGCTGTATATGATATCATTGTATCTTGTTGGAATTGTCATATTAGCATATATTTTCGGGTCTATTCCAACAGCGGTCTGGTTCGGCCAAGCCTTCTATGGTGTGGATGTTCGAGAATACGGCAGCGGTAACGCCGGAGCGACGAACACCTTCCGAGTCTTGGGCAAAAAAGCCGGTTCGGTTGTCATGTTTGTGGATATATTAAAAGGCTGGACCGCGACAAATTTACCCTACTTATTGGACAGTTCGATTGTAGGCAATCACGATGCACCGCAATTTGTGAATGTTCAGCTAGCCTTGGGGGTTATCGGAGTATTGGGACATCTGTTTCCAGTATTTGCGGGGTTTCGGGGCGGTAAAGGAGTGGCGACGCTGTGTGGAATGGTGCTGGCGATTCATTGGCCGGCTGCATTAATGTGTGTGTCTGCTTTTCTGATTGTCTTGCTGATCAGCCATTATGTATCGTTGAGCTCCATTACGGCAGGTTTTACCTTTCCCTTCAGCATCGCATTTATTTTTAAGACAACCGTGCCCTCTATACTTTTGTATGGGGTGGCTATATGTGCGCTTATTCTTGTTACCCACCAGAAAAACATTGAGCGCCTGCTGAAACGAAAGGAATCGAAAATCTATTTATTTCAGAAAAAAAATCGTGACTAAACATTTGGGTACAAGTTTTGTATATTATATACTAATAACGTAGGAGTCCGCTAACCGTGACTCGATACAATTTTAGTAACTAAATCAAATTTCGATTATGAACAGGATATTTAAATACACTTCAATGTTTTTGTTGGGGGCAACTCTAGCGGGTTGTGCAACCTCAGCAATTACTGGGCGAAAGTACCTTAAGTTGGTTGATTCCAAGACAATAAACGATCAAGCCGCATTAGCGTACAAAGATTTCTTGAGTAAGAATAGTTCCGCGGTGGTGACCGGAACCTCGACGGCGACCCAAGTGAAAAGAGTGGGCAATAGGATAGCCGCTGCGGCCAATCAATATTTACAACAGTTGGGCGTTGCCGATAATTATGACTTCAACTGGGAATTTAATTTAATTGAAAGTGACCAAGTAAACGCTTGGTGTATGCCAGGGGGAAAAGTGGCTGTTTATACCGGTATTATTCCCATTGCACAAAATGACGCAGGTTTGGCGACCATTATGGGGCATGAGATTGCGCATGCGATTGAAGAACACTCGGTGTCACAAGTATCGAATGCGATGGCCGCTCAGTTTGGTGCTCAGTTATTGGGTACAGCAGGTGCGATTTCCAATAGTAAATACACGGGCTTATTTAATCAGCTTTACGGTATTGGTTATCAGGTCGGGTCCCTTAGTTTCTCCCGTAAGGACGAGTTATCCGCCGACAAAGCGGGCTTGATCCTAATGGCGATGGCGGGTTATGATCCCAATGAAGCGGTGAGCTTTTGGGAACGGATGTCACAAGGCAAAGAAGGAGGAGCACCGGAATGGCTCAGGACACACCCTAGTGATGCGCGGAGAATTAGTCAGCTACAGGCGTTGGTGCCAGAGGTGATGCAGTATTATAAAAAATAAAATACCGCAATAATTAAGATTTAGAAGGCGAGATGTGGACAGGCATCTCGCTTTTTCTTTTAGGTGCCTGTGTGGTTTTTAGCCCAATCGGTAAAAAAAATGTAACGAAAGGGATGAGATCTCGACTAACCTAGTAGACCAATATAAAATTACTCAAATGAGAGATCTTGTTATCGAAAGTTTGACCAAAACGTATAAAAATGGCGTAAAAGCCCTGGACGATGTGAATTTGAGCATTGGCCCTGGAATGTTTGGCTTGCTAGGACCCAACGGCGCGGGGAAGTCATCATTAATGCGAACAATAGCTACCCTACAACAGCCCGATTCCGGCCGAATCAAATTTGGCGATATTGATGTCTTGGAGAATCATCAGGAGTTGCGACGCGTGTTGGGGTATTTGCCGCAGGAATTTGGCGTCTACCCTAATTTATCTGCCGAGGATCTCTTACTGTATTTTGCAGACTTGAAGGGTATCGTTCATCGTAAACAGCGGCGAGATATTGTGGACCATGTCTTAAGACTAACAAATCTCCAGGCGTATCGCCGTATGAAAGTCAGTGGCTACTCCGGGGGGATGAAACAACGATTTGGAATTGCCCAAATGTTATTGAACAACCCGAGCTTGATTATCGTCGATGAACCTACAGCAGGTTTAGATCCGGCGGAACGGCAACGATTTTTGAATATACTTAGGGAGATCGGAGCCGAACACACCGTCATCTTTTCGACCCATATCGTGGACGACGTTCGCGAACTTTGTCATGAACTGGCCATCTTAAATGGAGGGAAAATTTTATTTCGTGGGACCCCTGCGCAAGGCGTCCAAAAGCTCGACGGTAAGATCTGGAAAAAACGAATCGAACGGTCAGATTTTGATGCAGAAAATGCGAAGCATGCTATCTTGTCTTCAAATTATAATCAAGATAATAGTCTCAATATACGGGTTTATCACGAACATCGCCCTGATGAGAGTTTTGATTTGGCCACACCCGTATTAGAAGATGTGTATTTCACGAGTCTAAAGTACGATGGAGCCCATGTTTAATTCGGTCTTTCTATTTGAAATGAAACGTTGGTTGAAGCAACCGGTGTTCTATGTGTATGCGGCGGTGTTCTTTGCCTTATCCTATTTTAGCGCTATATCTGCACTGGGAGCCTTTGATAACTTGTCGGGGACCACGTCTGATCCGGTTTTTATTAATTCGCCGATCCAGATTGCCCAGTTTTTGAACAGTTTTTCGACTTTACTCTATTTTCTTCTACCCACGATTGTAGGCGCTTCTATTTATCGAGATTACCTGTATAATGTGCACACGGTGCTCTACTCGTACCCCTTACGAAAGTTCGATTACCTGGCTGCAAAATTCCTGAGTTCTTTATTGGTCATTTCTTTTCTCAGTTTATTGGCCCTATTTGCTTTTTTCATCGCTCAATTTCAACCGGGAATCAATCGGGAATTAATAGGTCCAAATCATTTTATGGCCTACTTGCATGCCTTCCTATTGACCGCTCTGCCGAATTTGTTGCTGTTTGGCAGTATTGTCTTCGCGTTGGTGACCTTCGTGCGCAATATCTATGTGGGTTTTGTATTTGTGTTGGTGCTATTTCTTCTACAATCGTTATTGACTGCAGCTTTGCAGAATATAGATAATCGGATGTTGGTGGCGTTGATCGACCCGTTTGGATTCGAACCTATTTTATATTATACACGCTATTGGTCTGTTGAACAGCAGAATGTCGAATTTTTGCCGCTTGGTGGCGTATTGTTAGCCAATCGATTGCTTTGGTCAGGGTTCGCATTTCTGGTTTTAATTTTGGTTTACCGCTTGTTCAACTTTTCACAATTTGCCATCGGACCAGGTCGCTCTAAAAAGGCTTCGAAGCCTGTTAAGGACAATTTTGGAAGCATTGTGCGTGTCAGATTGCCGTCGATCGCTATGGATTTTGGCTTTTGGAATAATATCAAATTGAGTTGGCGGCTTTCGCGCCGAGATTACCGATACTTGATCAGCAATTGGACCTTCATTATTTTGCTGATATTTGCGTTCCTGTTTTCAATAATGATCATCATGGTAAGTGGTCAGTTCTTCGGCACAACAACCTATCCGGTAACCTGGAAAATGTTGACCTCGACCTCTGGTATTTACGGTTTTTTTCTCGAAATTATGATCTTGCTGGTATCGGGCATGCTGGTCCAGCGTTCCAGACAAAGCAACATGTTCTTATTGGTGGAGGCGACCGCGACGCCGAACTGGGTGTTGCTACTTTCCCAGACGATCGCTTTGTTTAAAATGCTCTGGACCGTGTTAGGTATATGTCTACTTACGGGCGTTATATATCAACTCTATGCAGGCTATTTTAATTTAGAAATCGGACATTATCTTTATGAACTATTGGTGTTAGGAACGCTGCAATATGCTTATCTCATCTTTTTTGCTTTGTTCGTCCATAGTTTGATCAAGAACTATTTCGTCGGATTTATTTGTTGTTTAGCCATTGTCATGGGGATACCGGCCCTCTCTAATCTGGGAATTGAACAGGATTTATTTAAACCCAATGCCGATCCGGGTTTTAGTTATTCGGATATGAATGGCTATGGTGATATTAGGCATTTTATTATTTACAGATTTTACTGGTTGTTATTTGGTTTGTTCCTGTTCGGTTGCGCATTATTGTTCTGGCCTCGAGGATTGGTGAGCTCGATGCGAGAGAAGTTCCGTATCGCTAAGCGTCGTTTTAATCCCGTTCTTTTTTTGCCGCTCGTGTTCGTCGGATTGGCATTTATTGGTTTAGGCTATACGATTTATGCGGAAACCAATCTAAAACAACCTTATTATGGGACACTCGATCGTGAATTGCAACGCGTTGCGTATGAAAAGAAATACAAGCGGTACCAAGATTTACATGCCCCTCGATTGGTGGATGTGTTTGTAGAGATGGATCTTGCACCTGAACGGCGTGATTTGTTGGTGAACGGTCGGTTTACTTATGTTAATAAAACCGAACGCGAAATCGACTCTATTTTCATGAACCTCTCCCAAGACTTGAACACGACGATGGAATTCGGACGAGAAAGTCGACTAGTCGATCGTGACTCGGTATTATCGGTACAGATTTTTACCTTGGAGCAAGCCCTTCAACCGGGGGACAGTTTAGAAATAAACTATCGGTTAGAAAATCGGCCTAACGGACTATTATTTGATCGGTCACCCGTTTTGGCGAACGGTACTTTTTTAAACAACTCTATATTTCCGGTCTTGAATTATAGTCCCGGGGCCGAGCTCCAAGACAATCAAGTGCGTAAGAAATATGGATTGCCCGATAAGTTCCGAATGCCAGATCCTGCGGACAGTAGTAACCGGTATAACAATTACATTTCTCAAGATGCCGATTGGATCGATTTTGAGACCGTAATCAGTACCTCGCCTGATCAAATAGCTATTGCCCCGGGGTATCTGCAGCAGGAGTGGGAGGCCGATGGACGTCGATTTTTCCATTACAAAATGGATGCTCCGATCCTTAATTTTTACGCATTTGTTTCAGCCAGATACCAGAAAAAGGAAGAAGTTTACAAAGGAAAAACACTCGGGATTTATTACCACGATAACCATGAATACAATTTAGATCGGATGATGGCTTCATTGGAGAAATCATTAGATTATTACCAAACGAATTTCGGACCCTATCAATTTCAACAGGTTCGAATTTTAGAGTTTCCGCGAACGCATGGTACTTTTGCCCAGGCATTTGCCAACACCGTTCCTTTTTCTGAAGCGATCGGCTTTATTGCAAAAATAGATGAACAGGACGATAATGCCGTCGACTATCCGTATTCCGTCACGGCCCATGAATTTGCCCATCAATGGTGGGCGCATCAAGTCATCGGAGCCTATGCGCGCGGGACAACGATGTTATCGGAATCGCTGGCCGAGTACAGTTCACTGAAAGTCTTGGAACATACCTATGGAAAAGGCCAGATGAGACGGTTTTTAAGAGAGGCGCTGGACACATATCTTTCGGGAAGATCGAATGAGAGAATCCGGGAAACCCCGCTGATGTTCAACGAAAATCAATCGTACATTCACTACAACAAGGGCGCCTTGGTCATGTATACAATAAGTGATCTTTGGGGAGAAGAAAAGTTTAACAATTTTTTAAAAGGCTTTGTTCAAAAAGTGGGTTTTCAAGCTCCCCCCTATACGACGTCAATCGAATTCGTTGATGATTTGCGTCACCAGATGCCCGATTCGTTAGCGTATTTAATTGACGATCTTTTTGAAACGGTAACCTTATATGATAATCGTGTCGAAAAGGTGTCTGAAGCCCGTCAGGTAGGCGATCAGTTTGAGCTCGAAATTGATTTCTTAATCAGTAAATATCGTACCGACGCAAAAGGAAGGAAAACCTATACGAACAATCGAGGGGATAGTTTGATCTATAATACAGGCGATGACAAACTATTTTCATTGCCATTGGCGGACTATATTGATCTGGCAATTCTGGGAGAAGCTAAAGAATCGAATCAGCAAGAAGGTGAAAACTATATACATCGACAGCGAATAAAGGTTGATGATATTAGCAACCACCTCAAAATTCGTTTAGACGATAAGCCCACCGAGGTGATCATTGATCCTTATTCTATGTTCTTAGACGCAGCACCTGAAGACAATCGCAAGCGAGTTCCATAACCTTGTCAAAGGAAGTAGGCGCCACCGAACTAATTATCCTGGGAGGGAACAGGTGATGGCTCGGCAGGGCTATGAATATTTTTTGTAACATTGTAGCAAAATCAAGGACTGGTAGGTTTGTACAGGAAGGGTGGCTAAATGACTGCTGCCGCTGATTACCGACTACACTAGGTTAATCCGGTTAAAAATAAATGAACATACAAGATCTCATTATCAAAGACAGCGAGCATGTCAATTTGCAAGACCTCTTTTTGAGCGATGAAAACCGAGGGCGTATCGAGCAACTTATTAAAGAACATCAGTATAGAGATGAGTTATTAAGTTTTGGTCTGCCGCTGACGAACAAGGTTCTTTTACATGGCAGTTCAGGTTGTGGTAAGACCTCAACGGCCAAAGGAATTGCAAAGGCTTTAGATAAACCACTGGTGCTGCTTAATCTAAGCAATGTGGTGAATGCAAGGATCGGTGAGACTTCGCAAAATATCAAGCTGGTGTTTGATCGCGCGCGTAGAGATCAAGCGGTTTTATTTTTGGATGAGTTCGATCAATTGGGCAAAGCAAGGAGTGAGGATGAAAATGATGTTGGGGAAATGAGAAGATTGGTTAATTCAATGATCCAATTGATCGATTACCTACCACAAGAGGTGTTGCTCATCGGTGCCACTAATCATTTATCGATTTTGGATTCGGCTTTGATCCGAAGGTTTCAACTTAGCGTACCCTATGATATGCCAAGTCAGCAGGCTTTAGATGCGTATTACGATAAGTTGCTGGCAAGATTTCCGGAGGAACTTCATCCTAATAACCGTCTTTACGGTGTGTCTTTCGCTGAAGCGAAGGATAACCTATTCAATAGGGTCAAATCTGCGCTTATCGCGAAATTGGAGATGAGAGGGCGTGTGTTGTAAATGATCTGAATGATCTTATTCTTTCTTTTACAAAAAAAACCGGCAAGATTCTCCTGCCGGTTCGTATATGCTAAGGACTCTGTTTATACGCCTTGGTACATTTCCTCCCGTTGTGCTTTTACAGCTTCGGAATTGATGTACTCATCGTAGCTCATCAATTTATCGATAACACCATTTGGAGTGAGTTCGATGACTCGATTAGCCGCGGTTTGCGTCAACTCATGATCTCGTGAGGTAAAGAGAACCGAGCCACGAAAATCAGTTATCCCATTATTCAATGCCGTAATGGACTCGAGGTCCAAGTGGTTGGTGGGCTCATCAAAGATCAGAAAGTTAGCACCTTGAAGCATCATTCTGGAGAACATGCAGCGCATTTTCTCTCCACCGGAGAGTACAGAACATTTCTTTAAGACCTCTTCTCCAGAAAAAAGCATTTTTCCCAAAAAACCGCGAATGAATTGTTCGTCCGCATCCGGTTTAGTGGTATAATCCCTTAACCAGTCAATCAAATTTTCGTTCCTGCCTTCGAAAAAATCAGCGTTATCGATCGGCATATCGGCAGGCGTGATGGTCACGCCCCATTTATAATCACCAGCGAAATCCTTATCTCGCCCGGTAATGATATCGTAGAAAGCCGTCGTGACCAGGTTGTTTTCGGCCAGCAATGCAATTTTATCACCTTTGTTAATCATAAAGGTGATGTCCTTGAAGTACACCTCTCCATTAATAGTTTTACCTACATTTTCGACATGTAAAATCTGATCCCCCGGCTCGCGGTCCATAGTGTTGAACATAATCGCCGGATATTTCCGATTAGAAGGTTGGATATCCTCAATATTGATCTTTTCTAGGGCTTTTTTACGAGAGGTAGCTTGCTTTGATTTCGATGCATTGGCAGAGAAACGACGAATAAAGTCCTGGAGTTCCTTGACCTTGTCTTCCATTTTCTTGTTTTGGTCCGACCGCTGCTTAAGCGCTAGTTGCGAGGATTCATACCAGAAGCTATAGTTACCGGTATAAATGGTCATTTTACCAAAATCAATATCGACGATATGCGTACATACTGCATCGAGAAAGTGGCGGTCGTGAGAAACCACAAGAACAATCGCCTCATAACTCGCCAAAAAATCTTCTAACCACGCGATAGTGTTGATGTCCAAATCGTTCGTCGGCTCATCTAGAATGAGTATATCGGGATTACCAAATAACGCTTGGGCTAAAAGGACGCGTACTTTTTGATTACCATCCAGCTCTTTTAGAAGTTTAAAATGAACATCTTCTTTAATGCCTAGGTTGCTCAATAAGGTTGCGGCATTACTCTCGGCATTCCAACCATCCATTTCTGCGAAAAGACTTTCTAGTTCACCGGCACGTTCGCCGTCCGCGTCAGAAAAATCTTCCTTCATGTAGATGGCATCTTTTTCCTTCATGATTTTGTAAAGCTCTTGATCGCCCATCATCACCGTCTCGATGACCGGGGATTCGTCAAACTCATGATGGTTCTGTTTCAATGCCGACATACGCTCACCAGGCGTAAAAGCAACCGATCCGGAAGTGGGATCTATCTGGCCAGAAACAATGTTCAGGAAGGTGGATTTCCCGGCGCCGTTGGCTCCAATAATACCATAACAGTTACCCGGTGTAAATTTTAAGTTGACCTCTTCGAATAGGACGCGCTTCCCAAAACGAAGACTCAAGTTTGAAACGTTTATCATTCAATTGTTTTATTTATTCATTTTTTGTCAAAAAGGAGGGAACAGTGTTTAGCGATCCTAGTGATTGCACCCCAAACGCGCCGTCTGAATGTACGGTGAATTAACGGGGGGAGTCTGGACCTTGTCTGGCAAATAGTTTTTCGTCACTTAAACATCTCCCTTCCAGCCGGACAAAGGTACGATTTAAATAGGAACTTTCGAACCGGCGGACGATAGCAACGCGTGCTCAGAATAGGTTCAGAATTCCCATAATCGCGCGCAGTTCTCTAAATTGACGTACCAGAAAGATATTTGATGCGTTATACTAGAACAGATGAAACGTCCAAAGTTATTTTCAAGTATGACGCCCAGGCAGTACTGGGCGTTCAAATGGTTTTTTCTGATACCGGTTGGAATCTATTTGTTAGGCCGTTTGATTATAATTGTCGTACTATTAATCGACCATAGTCGAGCGCAGTAAGCAGTAACAAGAGATGAGCGCCTTTGCGAAATTGGAATGATCGGTTTTGAGAAGTGACTGGTGGGGCATGCTGAAACTTCAGCGTATATGTTTCTTGCTTTTTAGCGAATTCTTTCCGGTGCTATTTTTTCGTCAATCCATTACGGAATATCAGGGACGATCCAGCAAGCTTTACACCGATACCTACACGTTTTTTTTGAGTAAAAAACAAGGGAGCAAAAACGAATCTTCAATGGATTTTGAAAATTGCTTTTTCTTGGTGTAGTTTATCTGGAGGAAAGTTCGATCCGCGGATACGGTTTAGGCCAACGTCATCGAAGTGTCCTTATCGAATAGACTTGGAATAAAAGCAGGGTAGTGTGCTGTAAATTAGCGAACAAGAGGCAATAAACCCAAGTGTCAATCCGAAGGAAATGGGAATAAAGAATGCCGGTTTTTAGAAAGAAAATCAGGATTAGACTAGCGGACGAGGATGTTAGTTCTTGATCAATAAAACTATAGAATCCCAAAACAGGTTGTTGCAAATAGCAAGACGAATGCGATCAGCAGTAACAAGTATACGATGGTATATGGTTTTCTTTTCATAACGGGATGGCGGGTAAACGCTTTTATCTCAGAAAGGAGCAAAGTTAAGCATATTTCCCTGTTTTTGGAAAAACTAATTCGCTGACCATCAGAATTCCCTCGGGTTTCCGTGTGATTCGTCTAACCATTTTATGATAAGGGGGTCAGAGACTGCGCTTGGGTTGATCTTATGCCACTTTTGAAATAAAAATCAGCTGGGAGATAAAAAAGATAGCTTTTTGGCTGCCGCTCCCCCTCATGTTTTCCGTTGTAACATATTTTCCAGGGGCATCGTTACTAGACGACGTTGATGCTTTACTTGTTCCGGTGATCTTTCTACTCGCGCTGTTTGCAGCGCTCGTGTAACTCCGGAAGCGATCGGGTGGCGATTAAATTATCGAGCTCCACCCCAGAGCATACCAATCCGATGCAAAGCGCTGAATCGGGTGTTGGCTTTTTGATTACTGTGCTCCATCTAGTGCTGGCGAATTGCCTGGTCACCGTGCTGGTCATTGTTTTCGATAGCAAGGAACGGCATGCGGTAGCTGAATGGCGTGTAAATAATCCCGATTCTGTTGGTCGCCTTAGCGTATATGTTTGATTAGGTCAAGGATGAGCGGGTAGGTGTTTTTACGAATTTCACCCAATGCTGAAGAAGGCAACCATACGGCCTGTTGAATGTCTTCCTCGAGCTGAGGAGTCAACTTAGGCGTTTTGTTGACCCCCATTTGATACCATTTGGTTTGTTTTAAGACAAACTTGTTGCGCATGCGATAGGTGTGATAGGTCGTTGCAATTTTCGCCCCCAGGTAATCTACCTTGATGCCGCATTCTTCCTCTACCTCACGTATCGATGCCTCTTTCATTTTTTCGTTCTCTTCGACCTTGCCTTTTGGAAGGTCCCATTTACCCAGACGATGGATAAATAAATATTCGCCCTCGCCGTTTTGAACCAAGCCGCCAGCCGCTTTAATGACTCGAGTTTTTTGCAGCATTGTTTTAAAAACCTTTTGGATATCTGGGTGAATACATAAATAGACTTTCTGCTCGGTACTCTTTGTGGATTCAATAAAAAGATTTTCCAAATCAATCTCTTGTAAACCAATTGTTTGAAGAGGGCCCTCTAGTGAAGGGCTGAAGTCTGCTAAAATTAACAGACTTTGGTTCATATAAATTTTATAAATTTGTGCCATGAAACATTTAAATGAGGTTGAACAAAAAGTTGCTGAATCCTTACTGCAAATTAAAGCAATAAAATTGCAACCTAAAAACCCTTTTACTTGGGCGTCGGGATGGAAATCACCAATCTATTGCGATAATAGAGTAGCCTTATCACATCCGTCCATCCGTACCTACATTCGCCAAAATTTATCACAATTGATTCAAGAGGAGTTTGGTTCGATCGATATGATTTCAGGGGTAGCAACGGCAGGAATTCCGCAGGGAGTTTTGGTCGCGCAGGATTTAGGACTTCCATTTTCCTATGTGCGCAGTAGCGCGAAAGAACATGGTCGTCAAAACCTTATCGAAGGAGAGGTGATCAGCGGACAACGGGTTGTTGTTATCGAAGATCTAGTGTCAACCGGTAAGAGTAGCCTTCAAGCGGTGAAAGCACTACGTGAAGCAGGCTGTAGCGTTGTCGGACTAGTTTCCATCTTTACCTACGGTCTGGAAGAAGCTCGCAAGAACTTTGAAGAAGCAAAATGTACGTTCCATAGCCTGTGCGATTTCGATGCACTCATTCGAGTGGCTGCCTCGAACAGTTATATTTTGGAGTCTGATATCGACCTGTTAGAGAAATGGAAGCAAAATCCTGCTAATTGGACACCACCACAACAATAGCTTATGACAATTATTCAGAACAGCATTGACATTACCAAGCCGATTGAGGACGTATACCAGTTCCTTTCCGATATGAATAACCATGAGCAGTTAATGCCAGAGAATATTTACAATTGGACATCAACTGTGGATGAAGCGCAATTCACCATACAGAACATGGCGAAGTTGTCATTGCGCATCAGCGAACGATTAGAAAATAAAGAGTTAGTCAGCACACCAGTGGATGAAACCCCTTTTCCATTGGTATTGCGGTGGCGATTAGAACCCACCCCTGATCAACAGACGCGCGCGAGTTTCATTATTGAAGCCGAATTGAATATGATGATGAAAATGATGGCCTCCGGACCTTTGCAAAAGCTGGTCGATTTTCAGGTAGATCGTTTAAAAGAAGTACTTCGCTAGATCTACTTGGTAGGTTTTGGCCCAAGACATATTGTTTGCAGTTTTTTTATAAAGATAAAAAGCTGCATTTTTTTGTTACTGCGTTTTGTTCAACCCCTATAGCAGCTGTTTTATGACAGTGGCAATCTCGACGGCTAACCCGTCTTGGAGCGGGCTGCAGGTGAAATTGCAAGACCGCGCATATCGGCCTATTCGTTTTTGGCAAACGGGTGGTTTACATTCGCTCGCTGGGCTAATATTTTTCTTTATCTTTGCCAGCAGAGCGCTCATGTGTCATCAAAAAGAATAATGCGCTTATCATGTTTGTCGAAATCTATCAGCACAGTGTCAAAGGATACGGTTGTTCTTCAATACGAAAACCATCGTGTGTGATAGTTTAGTAGATTTGTACGTTTGAATATCCGATTAAGTAAAAATATAATGGAATTAAACCTAAAACGTCCTTTGGCCTTTTTCGATTTGGAGACCACGGGAGTTAATGTTTCAAGCGATCGAATCGTTGAAATTTCAGTCTTGAAGGTTCAACCCGACGGCCGTGAAGAAACCCTGACGTTAAGAGTGAACCCGGAGCGGCCTATCCCCCAGGAATCATCGGTCTTTCATGGCATATACGATGAGGACGTAAAAGATGTGCCACCGTTTCGCGAACGAGCAAAGGAAGTTGCCGATTTTATAGGCGACGCTGATCTGGCGGGATATAACTCGAATAAGTTCGATGTTCCGATGCTAATGGAAGAGTTTTTACGCGTCGGCGTTCCCTTTACTTTGGAGGGGAGATCATTTGTGGATGTGCAGAACGTTTTTCATCAGATGGAACAACGTACACTGAAAGCAGCATATAAGTTTTATTGCGAGAAAAACCTGGATAACGCACACAGCGCAGAAGCCGATGTTCGCGCCACTTATGAGGTGTTGAAAGCACAGCTTATTAAATACCAGGATGCCGATTTCGAAGATAAACAGGGCAAGGTTTCCAAACCGGTGGTGAACGATGTGCAGGCGCTGCACGATTTCACTAACTTGAGTCGTCCTGTCGATTTTGCGGGTCGATTAGTCTATGATGAAGAGGGAGATCCAACGATCAACTTTGGAAAACACAAAGGCAAAAAGGTCGTCGAAATCTTTCAAACCGAACCCAGCTATTATGCTTGGATGCAGAATGGCGAATTTCCGCTCTACACTAAAAAAGTATTGGAAGGACTTTGGAATGCGTATCGCGAAAAGCGAAAAACACAGTCCGCAGATACTCGAGCTGCAGCACCAGAACGGACAAAGAGCAACAGGCCTGAGAACAATAAGGCTGCAGGAAGACGTGCTGCTCCTACTGGCCCGATCACCAATGATATGTTGAAAGGGCTGCAAGACAAATTCAAAAAATAACGAACTGATAAAAGATATGATAAATAAAGAGCAAGACGTCGAACGCCTTTCCTGTTTGATTATTGGGTCAGGTCCGGCGGGCTATACAGCGGCTATCTATGCCGCGCGAGCAGATCTTAAACCGGTGATTTATACGGGGATGGTTCCAGGCGGCCAATTGACGCAAACCACCGACGTTGATAATTTTCCCGGATACCCTCAAGGGGTTACGGGGCCGGCCATGATGGAAGATCTGAGAGCTCAAGCAGAACGTTTTGAAACACAGGTGCGTTTTGGATACGCGACCAAAGTTGATTTTTCTAAAGATGGCGGCGTGCATCGCGTGGAGATTGACGGTGTGAAGCAAATTGAAGCAGAAACCGTCATTATCGCGACAGGTGCTACAGCAAAATGGCTCGGACTGGACTCGGAAGAAAAATACAACGGTTTCGGCGTGTCAGCTTGTGCAGTTTGTGACGGTTTTTTCTTTAAAGGCCAAGATGTGGCTATTGTTGGTGCAGGGGATACCGCGGCAGAAGAAGCGACCTATTTAGCGAAGCTCTGTCGGAAAGTATATATGTTGGTTCGTCGTGATGAGTTTCGTGCGTCCAAAGCGATGGTCCATCGGGTACTGAATACACAGAATATCGAAATCATGTACCACAGTGAAGCCATTGAAATTCTCGGAGACGGGCAAGCAGTAACGGGTGTCCGGACGATCAATAATCAAACAAAAGATTTGAAGGATTTGGACGTGATGGGTTTTTTCGTTGCCATTGGACATAAACCAAATACGGAATTGTTTCAAGGAATACTAGATATGGATGAGACGGGCTATTTAATCACCAAATCAGATAGTACTGCGACCAATATCCCCGGGGTATTTGCCTGCGGAGACGTGCAGGATCATATTTACAGACAGGCGGTTACAGCAGCAGGAACAGGCTGTATGGCAGCGCTAGAGGCTGAGCGTTATCTGATGGCAAAATCAGATATTTAATTTATTTATAATCAAAGTGTTAATGTACACTGGTTAAAGTTTAGTTTTATCTAAATGAGCAGGTAGTTTTTGGATTATCTGCTCATTTTTTTCGAGCCAGTCACGCTGTTTTGACAGTCCGTATTTGTTAAATAATTCCGAAATACTGCAGCGCGTATTCGATGCCGTTGTCATCAACCTCCTGGGTGACAAAATCGGCAACAGCTTTGACTTCTGGGTTCGCATTTCCCATAGCGACACCTAAGCCGACCTGTTGGAGCATGGTGATATCGTTACCGCCATCACCAAATGCCATCGTATGGTCTCGATCTATCCCAAAATATTTGCAAAAAATATCGATCCCCACTTTTTTACTTAACCCGCCTGGATTCACGTCGGCAAATAAAGGAGTCCAACGAGAGGCAATCGAATTTGGCATCACCTCTTTCATGAAAATTTTTTCTTCTTCGGGGCCGATAAAAATATTGGTTTGCAATATGCTCGCTATGTCGACATGTTCCATATCGACTAATGGGGGAACCGGAAGATTGAGGTGCGCATACATGCCCGCGATTTCGGGAGTCACGTCATGGATTGTAATCTCTTTTTCCGACATAAATGAAAAACTTAGAGGACGTGTCTTTGTATAATCTAACACGGCCTGGATATCTTCTGCGTCAATAGTTTGTCGATAAAGTACCTCCGAATCGCGATTTAAACAATAACCCCCATTGAATGTAATGTAGCCATCGAAGTCCAGAAACTTTACATGATCGACGCTGTTGATCGACCGACCTGTGGCAAGAATGGTTTTGATGCCTTTACTTTGTATTGTGCGAATAGCCTCAACTGTCGTAGCAGGGACCTGGTGGGTCTTAAAGCTCATCAAGGTGCCGTCAATATCAAAAAAGACAGCCTTTATAGTAGGTTTTTGCATATACAAAGATAAAACACCATTAGTAAATTCCCTAATAGTATCCAGCGATGATACGGGGGGAATTCGGGATCGATGCTGCGATCTTCGCTTTTTGATCCGTATCTTTGCCTGGAACAAAATAAACAGGAATGTTGAATTTTCAAGAGCTTATATTGGAGCTTGCCGAGCAATGCAATTCCCATCACCTAGTGAAGATATCTTTAGGGCATTATCGGGGTGAGCTCCCGCAGTTGACAAAGATAATCATCAAGCCCGTGTTGATAAAACAAGCGCGAAAATTATCGTTTATCTATCGTTATAAAACCCGGGATGTGACGAAGAATTTCGAGCTAATCGAGGCGCAATCACAAATCGAATCATCTCTAGGGAGGGCAGGTTTTCAAGCTGTTGTCATTCAAAATATAAAGGAGAACTTAAGCTATTCGATGACTAAAAAAGGCTTATGGAAAAAGCATCGGGAACCGGTACCAGCACGTGCTCAACCGTCATTGGATCACGACCGAAGAAAACAGCGGTCGCTTCAGACTGAATCCACAACACATTGGCAAGCGCTGCGTTTGACAGATGCAGCAGGAAATGTGTATAAAGCCGCCCAAGACAAATGGAAACAAATCAATCATTATATTGATATTTTAGGCCCCGCTCTTGAAGGACTACCGAAGGGAAAACAGCTCCGCGTGGTCGATATGGGTGCTGGTAAAGGCTATTTAACCTTTGCCTTATACGATTATCTGAATCATGTTTTAAAAAGGTCCACCCAGGTTGAAGGTGTTGAGTACCGCGAGGACTTGGTTGATTTTTGCAATAAAATTGCAAAAGAATCTGGTTTTCAGAATCTTACCTTCGCTCAGGGGACTATTGAGGATTTCGATCATGAGCCAGGTCTAGATGTGTTGATTGCCCTCCATGCCTGCGATACGGCGACAGATGACGCCATTTATAAAGGTATAGCTAGCGAGGCTTCGTTGATTGTTGTGGCACCTTGTTGTCATAAACAAGTGCGTCGAGAGCTTACGCGCTCGAACGTGACCAACGATATGGATTTTATGACGCGTTACGGTATTTTTATGGAGCGTCATGCGGAAATGCTTACGGATAGTATTCGGTCCTTGATTTTGGAATATTTTGGTTATCGTACCAAGGTTATGCAGTTTATTTCCGATGAGCACACCCCCAAAAATGTGATGATTGTAGGTGAAAGGGTTGGGGTGGATGCTGAAAAGCAGAAACAGCTATTGGATAAGCTTCAGTCCATTAAAAGCTATTTCGGATTACGTTATCATCATTTGGAACGATTGATGGGAATGGAAATTGAAACAGCATAATTGCTTCTTTTTTTGTTTGTTTTAATTACTTGTCTTTTAAATATTTAAGTCTTGTTTTATAAAGTTTTAATACACGTATAATTTCGCTGATTTAGGAACTTTTAGAAAGAGCAGGTAAGCGATACTCTATCTTGCTACCTTAGCCAGGGCAAACGGCTCCTTAAAAATCCTGTGCTTTTAAGGCACAAAAACATATCTTTGTCTCTTGATAAAATTAGTATAATGAAGATTTCTTATAATTGGTTAAAGAATTTTGTTGATATCGATAAAAGCCCCGAGGAACTTTCACTTATTTTAACAGACCTTGGTCTAGAAGTGGAATCCTTAGAGGTCGTTCAAAGTATACCTGGTGGATTGGAGGGATTGACAGTGGGTGAAGTGATCAGCTGTGAACAACATCCAAACGCTGATAAATTAAAATTGACTCAGGTTAATGTCGGACAGGCAGAGCCGCTGCAAATCGTTTGTGGGGCGCCGAACGTTCGTACAGGACTGAAAGTTATTGTAGCACAGGTAGGCACCTTCTGTCATCCCATCGGTGGCGAACCGTTTAAAATTACGAAATCAAAAATTCGTGGTGAGGTTTCTTTCGGCATGCTTTGCGGTGCAGATGAAGTTGGTTTGGGTACTTCCCATGACGGAATCGTGGAGCTGGAGATGGAAGCAGCAGTCGGTACACCCGTCAAGGACTATTATCAATTGGAGGACGACTACCGTTATGAAATAGGATTAACGCCTAATCGAGCGGACGCGGCCTCACATTTGGGCGTTGCCAGAGATCTAGCAGCATACTTTAGATCATCGGTTAATGAAGTTGAAAATGATGGGTTTATCCAAGGTGTTGATGACCAAATCAAAGTAGAAGTTCAAAATCCCTTGGATGCTCCACGGTACTCCGGATTGGTGATCCAGGATATTCAGGTTTCTGAATCACCAGAGTGGCTTCGCAACCGTCTGTCGACCATTGGAATCAAGCCTATTAATAATATTGTCGATGTTACCAATTACATACTACACGATTTAGGACAACCGCTACACGCTTTTGATTTGCATAAAGTTGAAGGCGCACGTGTGGTGGTTAGAAAAGCCAAGGACAATGAAAATTTCGTCACCTTGGATGGAGTCGAGCGTAAGCTGTCAACTGAAGATCTGGTGATAGCGGATGTCGACAAGCCAATGTGTTTAGCCGGTGTTTTTGGTGGGCAGTACAGCGGAGTTAACGAGCAAACGACATCAATATTTTTAGAATCAGCGTACTTCAATGCAGTGACTGTTCGGAAGACCGCTAAGCGACACGGTCTCAAGACGGATTCCTCGTTTCGTTTTGAACGGGGAACGAATCCCGATATGACGGTGGAGGCATTGAAAAAAGCGGCACAACTTATCGTCGAAATAGCGGGAGGAAAAGTGGTCTCTACTATTATTGATCAGTATCCCTCGCCGATTAAGCCGTTTGAATTCGAGGTTCGCTATCATTATGTGCAACGCGTCATAGGTCAGGAAATTCCGACAGAAACGATTAAGGACATTATCAAAAGTTTGGGGATTCGGATCGAAAAAGAAACCTCGGTGGGTTTGCAGGTTTTGGTGCCACCTTATAAAGTGGACGTGACCAGAGAAATTGATGTGGTGGAAGAAGTGCTTCGCATTTACGGTTATAATAATATTGAATTAAAGACACAAATTAAAGCGTCTTTGAATACTTCAGAAAAGCCGGACCGTGAGTTGTTGCTCAATCAGCTATCCGATTTTCTAATTGCAAATGGTTTCCGGGAGATTCTTAATAATTCATTAACAAAGACGGACTATCTTGAGGATCCCACAACAGCGGTTAGCTTACTGAACCCGTTAAGTAGCGATCTGGATGTGATGCGCCAAAATCTTTTATTCTCCACGCTGATCAGTATTGGTTATAATCAGAAACGTAAACATCAAGACCTGAAAATCTTTGAATATGGGCGTGGGTACCAATCGATCGACGGGAAATTTTTCGAGCGCCAGCAATTTGCCTTGGCCGTAAGTGGGAATAAAGCAATTGAACAATGGAATCAGCGGGGTGAACAAGTGAATTTTTACGACATTAAGGCGCCTGTTGATGCGATTGTTAAACGCTTGAAAATTCAAGGGATTCAGGTCGAGGAATACCAGGGCGGCATGTTTTCCTATGGATTGACCTACAGAAAAGGAGAGAAGGTACTTGTTAGTTTTGGTGCTGTTTCTGCCGAAAACCTCGGTAAAACAGACGTAGATGGACCGGTTTTTTTCGCGCAGTTCGATTGGGATCTGATCCTTCGGATTATCAGGAAAAACAAAGTGAGTTACAAAGAGGTTTCTAAATATCCGCCCGTAAGACGTGATTTAGCGTTATTGGTTGACGAAGGGATCACCTTCGAACAATTAAGGCATATCGCGCAACGGACCGAACGTAAGTTACTCAAGGATGTACAGATATTTGACGTCTATAAGGGTGATAAACTGCCGGCAGGTAAAAAGTCGTATGCGCTGAGCTTTACCCTACAGGATGAAGAAAAAACCCTAACCGACAAACAAATTGATGGGATTATTAAAAAATTAATTCTTAACTTTGAGAAAGAAGTAGGCGCATCCGTGCGCTAACGAATAAACATTAATTGCGAGAGAAATATGGCGTCCTTATCTTCCCAAATGAATGTTGTCGTTGAGAAAACGAAAAATCTTATTCAGTTGTGTGAAGCCTTGCAAGAAGAGAACGATCTGTTGAAGTTGGAAGTGCAATCCTTGCAAGTGGCGTTCGATACAAGCTCCGATAAAGTCAATCAATTGGAACAGAGGGTGAAAGCCCTAGCTGTTGCCAAAACGCTAGATAATTCGGAAGTGGACAAAGAGGCCATAAATGAAAAAGTACTTGACACAAAACGAAAAATTAGCGATTTTGTGCGAGAAATAGACAAATGTATAAGTCTGTTGAAATAGAAACGCTGGAGTAAACAAAGACTTTTTACGTTATTAAGCTCAAAAAAATGGGAGACATTTCCATAAAAATAAATATTGCTGACCGGGTATATCCGTTGCGTGTGAGTGTAGAGGAAGAGGAGGTGATTCGGCATGCCGCGAAGCTTATAAACGAAAAAATAAAAGAACTACAGGAAAACTATGCCGTTCGTGACAAGCAAGATTTGCTCTCGATGTGTATTTTGCAATACGCTACGGGAATGATCAAGGCGGAAAGGAACAACCAGTCTCAAGACAAAGGATTTGAGAATTCTGTACATGAGCTGGACCATATGTTGACTGAGTTTTTTAAAAAATAACGTTTACGTTCTTAGATTTTAGAGCTTGTAACGACGAATTTGCCGCAATTAAATTCGGGTTGTCACTATTTTAAACTTAACGCTTCAATATCACGAGCAAAATCGAGATGAAGGCCATTTTGCGAAAGCCATCTAGGTCATGATCAACTGCTCAAATCATGTGTAATCGAAGTTTATAATACATGGTACCTGATAATTTAATTGCGGTTTTTTTTTGAATGCTGTACACTAAACAATAATTAAATATTAACAAATGGAGTTATCAACGACTATATCAATTATAATCGCACTGGTTGTCGGGGTCTTTATTGGCCGATACCTTCTGCAGATGCTGTTCAAAAAACAAGAACAATCAGCACAAGAGAAAGCGGAGCAGATTATCAAGGATGCTGAAAAGCAAGCCGATCATACCAGAAAGCAAAGACAACTGGAGGCGAAGGAGAAATTTCTCCAGCTTAAAGGCGAGCACGAGAAAGAGGTTCAACAACGGAATAATACCGTTTCACAGAAAGAAAATAGCGTACGACAGAAAGAGCAATCGCTTAATCAACGTATGGAAAATATCAATCGGGATAAACAAGAATTGGAACTCAAAAATAGCAAGCTGGACCAATTGATTGAATTGAACGAAAAGAAACAAGAAGAAGCCGACCAAATTAAAGGGCAGCATATTAAGCAATTGGAAAGCATTGCTGGCCTGTCCGCCGAAGAAGCCAAAGAACAGTTGGTTCATTCTCTGCGGGAGGAAGCGCGGTCTCAAGCCATTATACAAATTAAAGATATTGTCGATGAGGCTAAATTAACGGCATCCAAAGAAGCGAAAAAAGTGGTTATTCAAACAATTCAACGAACAGCTACTGAATCTGCGATAGAAAATACGGTATCCATCTTTAACATCGAAAATGATGAAATAAAGGGACGGATTATCGGACGTGAGGGAAGAAATATACGTGCCTTAGAAGCTGCTACCGGTGTCGAGATCATCGTAGACGATACGCCAGAGGCGATTATTTTATCCGGATTCGATCCCGTTCGTCGGGAAATCGCTAGGCTTTCTTTGCATCGTTTGGTGACCGATGGACGGATTCACCCGGCGCGAATTGAAGAAGTGGTTGCCAAAACACGCAATCAGATTGATGAAGAAATCGTAGAAATCGGCGAGCGTACCGTTATTGATCTAGGTATCCATGGCCTGCATCCTGAATTGATCAGGATGGTGGGGAGAATGCGCTATCGTTCTTCCTATGGACAAAACTTGTTACAGCACTCCCGTGAAGTTGCTAATTTTGCTGCAACGATGGCGGCTGAATTAGGCCTCAATGTGAAATACGCTAAACGGGCGGGACTTTTACATGATATTGGTAAAGTTCCAGATGATAATCCAGAACTACCGCACGCGATCCTGGGGATGCAACTGGCGGAAAAATATAAAGAACATCCGGACGTTTGCAACGCCATCGGTGCTCACCACGATGAAATTGAAATGACATCAATGATTTCTCCGGTCGTACAGGCCTGTGATGCGATTTCAGGCGCTCGCCCTGGGGCACGGCGCGAGGTGGTGGAAAGTTACATTAAGCGTTTGAAAGAGCTGGAAGATTTGGCACTTTCGTATCCAGGTGTAGAGAAAACCTTTGCGATTCAAGCGGGTAGAGAACTCCGTGTAGTGGTGGAAAGTGAAAAAGTGAATGATGACCACGCTGAGATTTTAGCAGCCGATATATCGAACCGTATTCAAACCGAGATGACCTATCCCGGACAGATCAAAGTCACGGTTATCCGCGAGACGCGATCGGTGTCTTATGCTAAATAGTAACCTAAAAAGGAGTAACTGATTCTGAAAAACAGATGCCGTTTTTCGGAGATAAAAAAAACAATACTTTAAACAGTAGTAGCCCGCGGGCTACTGCTGTTTTTTGTTTTATAGGCTTTGATTTTAACGTTCTGTTATTGATGCATATTCTTGACTGGCTGTTCTTCAGGTATTAGCGGGCTGTAGTGAGCTGCAATTTCCTTTGAATACGCATCTCCTCCTGGTACTATTAAAAAAGAAGAGGCTATCTACTGATAGCCTCTTCTTTTTTAATACATTAAAGGACGTGGCGTCCATCATACTTGTTCTTTTTGCTTCCGATTTACCCAATAGAAGACCACAGGGATTATCGTAAAGCTTAACAGCAGACAAACGATTAATCCACCGACAATCATAATGGCTAAGGGTTTTTGGATTTCAGATCCCATGCCGGTAGAAAGGGCGGCAGGAATCAGTCCCATTGATCCCATTAAGGCGATCATTACCACGGGTCTAATTCTACTTTTTACCCCCGTTTTTATAGCCTCAATCAAAGGTGTTCGATGTCGTAATTGATCGCGAATCACACCAATTAATACGATGCCATCAATTGTTGCTACGCCAAATAGAATGATAAACCCAATACCCGCGGATATTCCAAATATGGTGCCTGTCAACCAGAGCGAGATGAAACCGCCAATGAACGCAAAAGCGAGTGTAAGCGAGCATACTAACGTATCTCTTAGATTACCGAAGTTAAAATAGAGTAACAACAAGATCAGCGCTAGGCTAACCGGTACGACCAGCGCTAACTGTTTGGCCGCACGCTCCTTGCTCTCAAATTCACCAGCCCACTCCAGGTGTTTTCCTGGTGGCAACTGAACCTGTTCTGCTACAGCCTTTTTCGCTTCATCAATTGTACTGCCCAAGTCTCTTCCTTCGATATTAAATCCAACACCGATGTACCTACTGTTTCCCTCACGATAGATAAATGCCGGTCCGGTATGGTAGTCCACCGTCGCTATTTCTTGCAGTGGGATGGCCTGACCATTGCTTGTCGGTATCAAAATGTTTTTGATTTTCTCCGGCGTATCCCGATACGCTTCTTGGAATCGCAAGACGACGTCGAATTGTCGATCTCCTTCATAAAATTTGCTCGCTGCCTGCCCACCGATCGTCATCGCAATAACAGCCTGTGCATCGGCGGTAAACACGCCGTATTTCGCCATTTTCGAATCGTGCAATTGTATGCGTAGTTCCGGCAAACCGATATTCTTAAATACATTTACATCAGTGATTCCGTCAACTTTTTTGACGACATTGTTGATTTTGTCTGCATAATCTTCTAAGGCATAAAGATCGTCCCCGAATATTTTAATAACTAAGGGGCTTTTTACACCCGCAACATATTCCTCGACATTGTCTTGTATAGGCTGACTAAACCCGAAGGTTGTACCGGGATAGTGACTCAATCGTTCTCTAAGTTCTTGTACGATTTGCTCTTTGTCGATTTGGCGGGTCCACGGTTTTTGATCTTTGAGTTGTACATGGAACTCGATATTAAAAAAACCAGTAGGATCCGTTCCGTCATTCGGTCGCCCCGTCTGCGTTAGGACGTATTCGATCTCCTGACAATGCTCGACCATGATTTCTTTCATTTCCTTTGTCAGCCTAGTGGATTCCGTAAGATTAATACTGTTCGGTAGTGTTGCGCGGATGTAAATAGCACCCTCGTTCAATTTGGGGAGAAATTCTGAACCGTAATTCCAGAACTTCACAACACATCCAGCCAGTAGTAATACGAATAGGCCTACGGTTAACCTTTTGTGTTTAAATGTGATATCGAACAGTCCGTAAATACTTCTATTAAAAAATCTTGTGATCCAATTTTCTTTCTCGACCATTCCTTTTGTGAACAGCAGTTTGCACATAGCGGGCACATAGGTCAAGCTCAAAATCAGTGAACCTAAAAGCGCATACCCCAAAGTAAAGGCCAGAGGCGTGAACATTTTACCTTCGACTTTTTGAAAAGAAAATATCGGTAGAAGTGCAACGATCAGAATAATCAAGGCAAAGAAAATATAGGATGCTACACTGGAGGTACTTCTTTTAATGACCCCGACCTTACTCATTTTCGCAAAACGTTCCGGACCTACACGGGCCGATAATGTTGTCATGGCCACGAATACGGTCTCGACGATCACCAATGTGCCTTCCAGTAGAAGCCCGAAATCTAACGCGCCCATCGAGATTAAATTAGCGGGTAATCCTTGTATCTTAAGCATCACGATCGCGAAGAGGAACGACAGCGGAATCACAGAGGCAACAATTAAGGTTGATTTCCAATTGTAGAGAAATATAAACACAATCAACGACACCAATAGAATACCTTCGATAAGGTTTTTGGAAACCGTCTGCACGGTGGTCTCTACTAATCTTGTTCGATCAACCACAGTTTCAATGTGCACCCCTTCAGGCAAGATCCGGGTGTTTAGTTCTTGAATTTTGTCCTTCAAACCCGCGATGACAGCTGACGGATTCTCGCCCCGAAGCATGATAACAATACCCTGTACCAAATCATCATCATCGCCAAACCCTACCTGTCCTAAACGGGGTTTATTTGAAACCGTGACTTCGGCAACATGTTTGATTAGAACCGGGGTAGACCCGTTGAGCTTCACGGTAATGTTTCCAACATCCTCTAATTTATCCAAGAGCCCAACACCGCGAACCACGTAAGCCTGATCCCCTTGTTGGATGACATCTCCGCCCACATTGATGTTCGACTTCGATACCGCCTCATAGACATCCAGTGGAGACAAATCATAATTTCTTAGCTCAGAGGGATGAATTTTAATTTCATATATTTTTTCTTCTCCTCCAAAACTAACGACATCAGCGATTCCTGGAACGCCTAAGAGCTCCCGTTCGATTACCCAATCTTGAATCGCAGTCACCTCCTTTATGGGAAGGTCACTTTTAATTACATATCTGAATATTTCCCCTGTAGCCCCCGAAGGAGGTTCAATAGCGGCATCTGCACCCTCAGGGAGTTCCACACTAGTTAACTTGTTGGATACGTATTGTTGCGCATAGAAATCATCCACACCATCCTCAAACTGGATCGAGACGACAGATAAACCAAATAAGGAGATGGATCGAATATTTGATTTTTTAGGGATACTGTTGACCTCTTTGGATATCGGCAGGGTCACTAATTTCTCAATTTCTTCAGCACTACGGCCGGGCCATTGTGTGATAATACGGGCCCTGGTGTTGGTGACGTCGGGAAACGCTTCAATTGCGGTATGTTTCAAGGCATAAATCCCGCTAAATAGTAAAATCAGAACCGAAAAAAACACAATGGTGCTATTTCGGAGCGAAAATGTAACTATCCCTTCTACTAATTTCTTCATTTAATTTTTACACTTAACGGTTTAGCTGTTCAAAGATCAATAGGACATTTGAGGCAATGACACGGTCGCCTTCTGCGATGTTTTCACGAACGAAGGTGAATTCCTCATTTGTGGCTATCGGTGAAATTTGACGGATTTCAAAGTCGCAGTCACTTTTTTGCACCACCACGTATTCTTTGTCATCATTGAATACTTTAGCATGATTGG
Organism: Sphingobacterium sp.; assembly: GCA_052092145.1. Taxonomy (GTDB): domain Bacteria; phylum Bacteroidota; class Bacteroidia; order Sphingobacteriales; family Sphingobacteriaceae; genus Sphingobacterium. Next base: position 52,999 of record JBQDCW010000005.1, read on the forward strand.
GGATCGCGTATGCTTCCTCCTGATTATTATCCAAATTGATAATTATATCTGCGCCCAGTCCAGGCATCAACATTAAGTCTGGATTGCGTAACACCACACGTGCTTTGAGCACGTGTTCGTCATCATCGAAAACATTGTAAATTCGATCTATTTTCCCATCATAAAAACGGTCTGGATACGCCATGGTGCGCACCAGGACTTCATCCCCCACATCAATAAATCGGAGGTTGCTCGCATAGATATTGACCATTGCCCAAATCTCTTGCAGATTGGATATAGCAAACAGTGGCTCACTGTCCTGGGTAATACTTTGTCCCGGGCTGATCGACTTTTGAATGATATATCCGTCTTTAGGTGCTAAGATCTGAAACGTTCCCTCACCCAGTGCTTGGTAAAACTCTAAGCTTTTCTCAACCCCCTCAAGATCGATGATGGCCGTAGCGAGTTCGTGTTCGGCTGTCAATAGTTCCGGGCCGGAGACCAATCCATCCTTGGCCATTTCCCGTTTATTTTCGACCGTTTTATTAAGTAGACGAATCTGCTTTGTAAGAAAATGTCTTCTTTGATCGAGTTGTTGAACCTCGGGGGAACGAATCACGGCCAATACACTTCCTTTTTTTATAAAATCGCCCACCTCAAAATGGACCTTCAGCACCACTCCTTCAAGTAGACTGCGGAAAGCCACCAGATCATTTTCGTTGTATTCAATTTTACCCGACAGGGTCAATTGTTGTTGTACTGGTTTCTTTTCGATTTGGACGATCTTGGTCGTACGTTTCAACTGATCGTTTAGACAGAACTCTTCTGGGTTCTGAACGTGCTTTTCGCGCTCTTGTCGATTGAATTGACAGGATGAATTCGACAACATGCCGCCGAACATCAACACTAGGTAAACGGTTTTTAATCTCATTATATCGGTTCGAAGATGCCCTCGATTTTCTTTGAATCGCTGGGGGGAATGGAACCACTATTCCTTTTTTTTGTTAAATCATGTACTTGAGAGGGTGCTTGTTCTTTATTCCGATCCATCGTCGATGGATTGAAATGGTTCTTTCTTCTCGGGAATTAGAAGTCCTTTCCGAGGAGATATTGTAACTCTTCAAACGCATCGTTATAGCCTGCCCGAAGTTCTAAAAGGGCCTGTTTGGCTTGATGGGAAGCTTGGACGAAATCGATGAACTCCAACAAAGACAGTTGCTTGTCGAGTAAGTATTTCTCATAATTCTCCAGCGTAGAATCGATCTCATCTCCGGAAACGGAGTTCCATTCCTTCAGCATTTTCTGATAGTTAAGCAATTGATTGTGTAATCTGCTCACCCGGAGTTGTAATTCTGTTTCCACACCTCGCCGATTGACCTCTGCGATCTCATGTGCATGTTTAGCAGCCTGGATTGCACCCTGATTACGATTATGGACGGGAAGATCGATTTGGACACCGATTCCCACAAAATCCTGCATGATATTGCCACCACGATCATAGCTGATTTGAACAGCTAAATCAGGTCTGGCTATTGCTTTCTGTAAAGCAACCTGTTCGTTAGCTGTTTTTATTACGAGATCTTGACGCTTGATGGCTAGATTTTCTTCCAATAATACAGCGGACAGATTTGATGGGAGACGGTCGGTACGGTCCTGCAGCAGGTCGCTAGTCAGAATCTGGTCGTGATCGAGTCTCTCAACTTGCGTTAAAGCAGAAAGTGTTAATAGATTGGAATGCATATCCTCTTGAAGCTCCAACCATTCTTTTTGTACCGCGAAAAGCTCAACCTGTATCCGTTGATGATCCGACACCGATACGTTTCTGGTTTGAAGTTGATTGGCATATCGTTCCGCTAGTGTTTCAAACAGTTTTATCAGCTGTTGCAATTGGGTCGCGCTTTCTTTCTGAAACGCAATCTGGTAATAGGCTTGCCGAAGCTCTTTTTTCAGGTCCCGCATAATTTCCTCAAACTCGTAGACCGCCATTTTTCGTTCCAGGTGTTTGATCGAGATGCGTTTACGGCGTTTTCCAGCCGTTTCAATCAATTGTTCCAGCGCAATGGATAGTTGTTGTGTTTCGCCATACCTACCGATCATGGGTGGATAGCGTTCACTCGTTGAATTGGACCAGAGATTGACCTCATCAATTGAAAGGGTCGGATTATGCCACAGCTTTTCTTGTACAATCTGCGCATCTGCCTTATTTATATGGTATCGGGCTGCGATCAATTGGTAATTGTTTTTGAGGAACAATTGTTCCAATTGTTCAAGGGTATAGCCCTGTGCCTTGACCCCGTTGAGGACACCTAGACACATACATAAGATCATGATATATTTCACCTGTAATACGTTTCCGACAAAACTAGGAATCCGATGTTAGAGACGGTTTTAAGACAGATTAGAGTTTCATTAGAATCGGAGATGAACCTTAGTCCCTTTCCCCGAGGATTCAATCGATAGGTCGATTTTGTGAAGCGTAAAGATAATGTTGGCGATCGAAAGACCGACGCCTTTACCCGAATAATGGTGTGTATTCTGCCCTCGGAAAAAATTTTGCTTGATGTTCTGGATGTCCTGTTGGGGGATTCCGATCCCTTGATCTAGGATTTCGATGACCAAATGATCAGCTTGTTGTCTCATAATGATCCGTACAATTTGGTTGTCGGAATATTTAATAGCATTCTCCAGAATATTCCCAATGGCTAATTCTAAAAGCTTCTCATTCCCTTCAAGGCGTAAAAGGGTATGATCTGAAACCGCTAAGGTCACTTCAATTTGTGCTTGATGGAAAAGAATATGGTTTTCTATTAAGTTCCAAATAACCTCATCTATCCGCAACGTACTAAGTTCAAAATTGGTCTTGGCTCCCGATAAAAGCATCATCTGGTCTAATGTTTCTTGCAGATCCGTGGTATACTGCTCAAGCTGTAATATAACTTGATGGTATTCCTGAGCGCTCCGTGGCTTGTTTTTGGTCACCTCCAAGGTGCCTAAAAGAGCCGTAATTGGTGTACGGAGTTCGTGGGAAACGTAATCGATGAAATTCTTCTGGACGTTGAACGTTTCGGTTATTCGATTGATAAAAAGATTATAGGTATCAACCAAGCCCTGTATCTCGGGGTAGGTCTTTGCGAGCGACAGTGGCTCGTTAAAATTACGGCTGTCACGCTCTCTGATTTGGGCTACGATATTTAATATCGGCTGGTAAGCAATATAGCTTAAGAGCTGTGAGAAAAGAAAGATCAGAAGTATACCGAGTAAAATTACGCCTATGAGAATTTGTAAAAGTGAACGCATCTGTGCACTGAACTCGGTTTTGGGCTCCCGAGTCACCACAACGAAGTCGCCTTGGTTATCGGGATAGAATATGCCATTGTAAAAATGAGACTCGGTGGAGAAAAATGAGTTGTGGTTTTTTCTGACCTCTTCGATAAACGCTGTAGAAATCTCTTTACTCGACTCCATTTCTCCGCTATGGAACTGTCCAGCACTGTCAAATATGGCTATGTTTTTTCGGGAAATGGTTTTGTACAGTTCGCTTCTAACATGCGCATGTTCCATGAGCGATAACTCGTCTTGTTCCAGATAAAAGATTGCCGCTAGTAAGGATTTACTTTGAAGCGATTGCCGTTCTTTCATTTCCATTTGAACATAATAGGTGAAATAAATTGCCGCGGAAAAGGCGAGCATAATCACACTAAAAATTGCGATGGAATAAATGGATAGCCTATGTTTGAGTTTCATTAACTTGTCATTTCGCGCGCCACCTCATCGTGATTATGGTTCAAAAGCGACGCTACGTTTAGCCCCCATGGATACTAGTTTGGCGGGATTATTGAGCTTTAAATATATAGCCAACGCCTTTCACGGTGAAAATATATTTATCGCCTCCCTTCTCGATTTTGTGTCGAAGATACGAAACATATACATCGACCACATTGCTGTGGTTATCAAAAGTAATGCCCCACACGGCATTTAAAATTTGCACACGGGTGACCGTTTTATTGATATTTCTAACCAAATAACTGAGTAGCTTGTATTCACGTGGCGATAGATCCAGTTCCTCGCCCGCCAGAAACACTTGGTATTGTTCAAATTTTATGAGTAGAGACCCTATCTGTAGTTCAGACTTTGGGGCTTCATTTTGCTGATACTGCTGTCGACGTGTTAAGGCCTTGATGCGAGACAGCAGTTCGTCGAAGTGAAACGGTTTGGTTAAATAATCGTCCGCGCCATAATCAAGGGCGGTAATTTTATCGGGAATACCATTTAATGCACTCAACATTAATATCGGTACATAAACCTGCCGGTATCGTAAGGTTTGTAGGAGTTGTACACCGTCCATTCCCGGTAACATAATGTCTAGGATGATGAGATCCCATTGGATACCCACGTATTCTGTCAAGACCTCCTCTGCATTCGAGCAACAAGTTACCAGATACCCAGACTCCTCTAACCCCTTAATCAAAAAGTTGCTTATTCGCTTATCATCTTCTACGACCAGGATTTGCATGGCTACCAATTTTTCCAAACTTACAAAATTTTGAGCGACAGCCTGAAAATAGACATTCAGGAGTTCATGAATCGCCGATAAAAATCTAAGCGATTGAATCCATCGGATCAACATCAAACCCGGTAGGAGCGTAGCGGTACCGACAACTTTTTTGCCTCGGTGGGCTCTTAATGATATCTTGTAACCCTATTAGTGATAGATTAAGATTCCTGTCTGCTCATTAATGCTTATCTTAGCGGCCATGGAGAAAAAGCAACAAAAACCCACAGTTAAAGGAGAATTTGAGCGTCCGGTGGATCGTTATTTTTACCTGTTGGATCAAGATTTTGGTCGGACGAATTTTCTCCTGATTATTATTTTTCTTTTTATGGCCTTTTTCGGAATTATGGGGTTAATCTGGATGATTCCGTTCCCTCAACTGGAATTTTTAAAGAAACTGAATGCGCAAACATTCCTGAACTGGGGGTCTTTTTTTATCGCAATTGTTGTCTACTGTTATCTGAAATTAGCACCCACGCTCTCCTATGTCATGTTGTTCAGTATTGCTGTGATGAGCTTTTTTATCGTACAACTGGAATATGTCGAAAGAGATGGTGGTCCCACAGTTGTACTGATCTGTTCGATCGTGTCAATACTGGCGCTATTAGGGCTTTATCTGGTGGCCAAATCAAAACAGCCTAACGCATTAATACGACTCTTATCGGTCGGACCGATTTGGGTATGGTCTAAGCTTTTCGATATCCTGAAGTGGAAATATTAAATCACTCCTGAAGCTGCAGATTTAAATATTCTTTTAATTCCTCGACGTGGTCCGTGTTGATGAAGTCAATATTTAGCGTTAAGAACGTTGCCCACGCTTCTTGTTGATCGGGTGAGCCCCAGAACCTGAACTTCTTACCTAATTGGTGAACCGAGCGAACAATCTCTACGATTTTTTGTCGATCACCTTGGGGGATTGGAACAATGCCGTTCCAATTTGAAACTGCGGAAAAAGGCGCACTAATCATCCCGATTCTGTCCAACTCACTGGCATTGTAAACCTCGTCTAGTCGACCATCAAACCAAAATATATCATCATAGGCACTGTAATTCGCGGGTATGGGACGATTACCACTGATGACTATTTTGACAGCGGCTGATCTATCCTTGGTCTCAAAAAGGCTTTTATAGGGAGAAAGGACTTCTGTCAAGCGTTTGAGCGTCGGCTTCGCTTCGGATTTTAAGTCGATTACTAGTTGTAATTGTCCTTGCTGGGGATAAAGGTGTTCAGATTCACTTTGGGTATAGGCCTCGACAATGGGCCTTAAATAAAGTCGTTCGAAGGTGTTTTCTTGTCGTACTTCTTCAAGGTCGTGCGCCACCAGTAGTTTGCCTTCTACGAGAAACAGGTCGACCTCGATGGAACCGAATCCTGCAAGATAGGCTTTGGTGAACGGTTGGGATCGGGTGTAGTCGTTGTGAGAGTGCGCGTTTTTCAGGAAAATATGGGGGACTGTTTGGGCGTGTACGCCGAGTCCAAAATAAACCAACAGCAGTACCTGCAATGCGAAGAATTGAAGGACAGGATAGTTGTTCATAGTTGATCGGTGTTTATATTCCTGTTATTTTTGTTCCGAGTAAAATTAATACATTTTTCCCGTCACAAATTGACAAATGTTAGTTTTTAGTCAAATTTCGTTCGGTAGCCGGAAAACAAAGGTTTCGAACATCGTCGCGTTGCGCCGCTGCGGGAAAGAATGTACCTTTAATAGGCGAGAGACAGATGACTGTCAACCTTGATTAAACAAGTTAGTGATATCCATAATAAAAAAGCATGAAGCGAATCAAAATTAAGCACACAGACTTAGAAATTGCCCCGATTAACTTTGGCGGAAATGTATTGGGTTGGACCTTGGATGAAAAACAATCTTTTGCTATACTGGACCAGTTTCTAGACGCTGGATTCAACTTTATTGACACCGCGGATACCTACGCATGGTGGCTCAATGGAACCGGAGGGCAATCGGAGGAAATTATAGGCAAGTGGTTGAAAACTCGGGCCAATCGAAATCAGGTCGTTGTCGCAACCAAAGTCGGTTCGGAAACCAAAGAACATGGCTTTGATATCAGTAGAAAGCATATTCTTCAGTCGGCTGAGGACTCCTTGCGTCGTTTGGGAGTGGATCATATTGATCTATATTACACGCATTTCGATGACCAGGTTACCCCGCCCGAGGAAACTCTTTCAGCATACGATGAGCTCATTCGAGCAGGGAAAATTCGATACGTTGCTGCTTCCAATCTATCTCCAGAACGCTTAGAAGCAAGTCTGGTGGCTGCTGAAGCTAATAATCTGCCGCGTTATGTTGCTTTACAGCCCCATTACAATCTAATGGAACGTGTCGGTTTTGAAACTGACTATGCCCCCTTGGCGGAGAAGTTTGACCTCAGTGTGTTTCCGTATTGGTCCTTAGCTTCGGGGTTTTTAACGGGCAAGTATAGAAATAGTGATGATTTGAATAAAAGTTCAAGGGGCGGTTCAGTAAAAAAGTATTTAAATCAGAAAGGTAACGCGGTTCTTGCCGCATTAGATACGGTTTCGCAGAAGCATGAAAGTTCGCCCGCAACAATCGCCCTTGCCTGGCTCTTGGCCAAGCCGCTTATCACCGCACCTATTGTTAGTGCAACAAGTGAAGCGCAACTCGAAACCCTTTTTCAGGCACCGGAACTAAAATTGGATGCTGAGGATGTCGCTCTTTTGGATAAGGCGAGTGACGAGTAAAGGCAACGGATAGCTGCCGACCGATAGGTTAAAGGCGTGCAGCTATCCTAATTTTTTCTAATTGGGGTCCACATGATGGCGCTGGTTGAGAAAAGTAGATTTGGAGATACTGTATACTAGTTTTTCTACTTGTTTTTGATTCAATGCCTCATCAGGAGCTGCTCCAATCTTTTTCAAGGCTCTTTTTGAACGCTCATTGTTTTTTCCGACATGAAAAAATACCCGATCCACTTGTTGAAAGGCGTGTGTTAATAACAATGACTTAATTTCCTGGTTGTACTGTCCACCCCAATATTTTTTGCTTAAAAAAGTATAACCAATGACAACCGTACTGCTGATCGTATCGAATTCATAAAAAGAACTTACTCCGATAACCTGTTGGGTTTGTTGGTCGATAATGAGATAAGGGATATCGGTGTCCAATAGCTTTTTGAAAAACTTAGTGAAACCCAGCGGTGTATAACGAAGTGTGTCAGGATGTTGTGTCCAGATTTCTGGATCGCATGCCGCCAGGTACACCCGTTCAAAATCATCTTTGACCATGGGGATTAAATCCACGAGCTTTCCAGCTAGTTTTTTCTTTTCCAGCATTACTTAATAATTCGCTTTATTTTATTGGATTTCCTGATCCATTTGTGGACCTCTGAATAATCTTCTTGTTGAATCTTATCGTGAATATGTTGCAGTTGTCTGATATGCTCTTCCAAGACTTCTAGAACGTTACTTCGATTTTGTTTAAAAATCGGGGTCCACATATCTGGAGATGATTTTGCCAGACGCACGGTGGATTCAAAGCCGGAACCGGCGAGCTCGAAAATTCGTCCCTGTGACTTTTCTTTCTCCAGGACAGTTAGCGCCAAGGCAAAAGAAGTAAGGTGGGAAATATGAGATACGTACGCGGTGTGCATATCGTGTTCATCGGCAGTCATGAAGGAGGTTTTCATTGCCAATTGTTCCGTTAGTGCGTCCGCTAATTCAAAGGCGTCCTCGTCGGAACGAAAAGCCTCTACGTAAACCATCATTTTGTCTTGAAACAGGTGCGGTATTGCTGCTTCTGGACCCGAATATTCAGTACCTGTCATCGGATGTGCCGCTACATAACGTCCGCGGTTGGGGTGCTCTTTAATCCGTGCAAGAATCGTGGATTTCGTTGATCCCATATCAATGACGACTTGCTGGTCGATTCGATCCAATACATCTGGGAGTAAGCCAAGAATGGTGTCGACCGGCACCGTCAAGACAATTATTTTGCAGTTTTCTATTGCGCTATCTAAGGATTGGATCTCATCGACTAGCCCGAGTTGCAACGCTTTGTTTTGATGGGATTCGTTCTTTTCCACACCGATTACTTTGTCAAAGAATTGGGTTTCCTTCAATCGTATTCCAATCGAACCACCGATTAATCCAAGTCCCACTATCGCTATGTTCATGTCACTGTGAAATTTAAATACTAAAATCGATATTGTTAAAGGTTATGTTTTTATACGGTCTATAACCTCTTGATATATAGGTTGTTTTGCGCATAGACTGATGCGTATATAAGGGTCGCCCGCAGAACCGAAAATTGCTCCTGGTGTGATAAAAACATGCTTATTGTATAAGATGTCATCGGACAATTGATAGCCGTTTTCAACATGTGCAGGTATACGGGCCCATACGAAAAGACCAACTTGGTCGGTACGGTAGGTGCAGCCCAATAAATCTAGAATCTCGTATACTTTTTCTCGTCGCTGGCTGTATTCTTTATTGAGATCTTCATACCATGAGGGTTCGAGTTGCAAGGCTTTGGCGGCTGCCAGTTGCAACGGAAGAAACATGCCTGAATCCATGTTACTTTTAAAGCGCATGATTTGAGCAATTCGATCGGCATTGGCGATGAGCATTCCAACTCTCCAACCGGCCATATTGGACGATTTACTCAATGAATTTAGTTCGATCGCTACCTGGCGTGCACCGGGAATTTCCATTAGGCTACGCGGCTGCTCGTTCAGTATGAAACTATACGGGTTGTCGTGGCAAATCAATATTTGATGTTTTTCAGCAAATGAGATGATTTTTTCAAAAAACGCTCGGTGAGCGGTGGCCCCGGTTGGCATATGGGGGTAGTTGATCCACATCAGCTTCACCCGCGAAAGATCCATTTTTTCCAGCGCATCAATATCGACAAGCCAGTTGTTTTCTGGGCTTAATTCGTAATGTACCGGGGTGGCGCCAGACACCTTGACGGCACTAGCATAAGCCGGATAGCCTGGGTTCGGTATAAGCGCTTGATCTCCTTCCTGCAAATAGGTCATAGCGATATGAACGATGCCTTCTTTTGATCCTATTAACGGTAAGATTTCGTTGTCAGGATCCAGAGAAACCTGATAGTATTTTTGATACCAGTCCGCCATTGCCTGGCGAAGCTGCGGCGCTCCCTTATAACTTTGGTAACCGTGCGTTTGTGGTAATGCTGCTTGTTGTTGAAGCGTTTCGATAACATCCGGATGAGGAGGGAGATCCGGGCTACCGATACCTAAATTAATAACCTGCGCACCGTTTTTACGCATCTCATCGATTTCCCGCAGTTTTTTGGAAAAATAATATTCTTCTGTCTGCTGGAGCCGTTTGGCTACATCTATTTCCATTATCTAAATGATTTGGGCTTAAAATTATAAAAACTTAATGGGTTTTGGCTATAAAATTGACGGATTGTCAAATTGATCAATGAATCGATAGCCCTAGGTAATCATCGATACGGATTTGAAAAATGCTTTAATCTCAACATTCTTGATTGATCGTAATCGCAGGAGCAAAAGAGCCGTCTGGCGTGTTTTCTGAAAATAACGAAATTCATAACCGGCAAGCACTTGATATTCAGTATTACTTGGGAAGATGGGTGTCGTGCGATAGTTTTGCAACATTTGCATTAGATGTGAGACGATACCACGCTGTCCTCACATTTTTTATTACTTTTGTAGACTCAGTTAGCTCATGAAGACATACTTTAGATTGTTATCGTTTGCAAAGCCCATTGAGAAGTATGCGATTCCTTATATCGTTTGTACTTTGATCATGGTTGTGTTCAGTACCTTGAACCTCGCGCTGCTGGCGCCTTTGCTACATACACTTTTCAACTCCGGGGGAGCAGTCGTCGATCCGGTGCCAGAACCGGACGGTGTAACTGACGTAATGGGGTATTTTAACTATTTCGCTCATGATCTCAATGAACGCCTTGGACCCTATAACGCACTGAAGTATATCTGTATTGTGATCGTCGCTTCGGTTTTTATTAGTAACCTTTTCCGGTATCTCTCGCAGCGGATTATGGAGAACCTCCGAATACATACGCTTTTAAACCTAAGAAAATCGGTTTTTGGTAATGTGATGAACTTGCATTTGGGGTATTTTTCCAATCAACGTAAGGGTGATATTATTTCGAAAATTGCGTCGGATGTGCAGGTCGTACAATTTTCGGTCACCGGTACGCTGCAAGTCGCCTTTAAAGAACCATTGCAGTTGCTAGCCTATATGGTTATGCTCTTTATCATTTCAGCTAAATTGACTTTTTTTTCACTCTTGGTTATTCCCGTGTCCGCATTTTTTATTTCGAGAATTGTTAAAACGCTCAAACAACAGGCGCAGGAAGGGCAAACTATATACGCCAATATGATCACCCTGTTAGAAGAGGCTCTGAGTGGTGTGAAAATCATTAAATCGTTCAATGCAGTTGAATTTATAAAGGGGCGCTTTGACGCAGAAAATGATCGATATGCGACGATTAACAGAAGAATGGTTCGGCGACAGCAAATGGGATCGCCTGTTTCTGAATTATTAGGCGTTGGGATGGTCGCTGTGATTTTGCTTTATGGAGGTCACCTCGTGCTGACCGGTCAAGGCGATTTGGAAGCCGCTGAATTTATCGCTTATATCGCCATTTTTTCACAGGTCATGCGTCCAGCCAAAGCATTAACCGATGCGTTTAGTAATATCCATAGCGGTATCGCTGCCGGTGAGCGGGTGTTGGAATTGATTGATGAAGAAAACAAAATTGAGGATCGGCCAGATGCACGCCCTATCCAGGATTTTAAGGATCGAATTGAATTTCATGAAGTAGGGTTTGCGTATCAGGATACCGAGGTTTTACACCATATTGACTTGGTTATCAACAAAGGGCAGACAGTGGCTTTGGTTGGTCCATCGGGTGGGGGGAAATCTACCTTGGTCGATTTGATTCCTCGGTTTATGGATGTAAGTACTGGCCGTATTTCGATCGATGATGTGGACCTTCGGGATTTGCAGCAAGAATCCCTGCGTCAGATGATTGGTGTGGTCAATCAAGAATCCATCTTGTTCAACGATACAATTTTTAATAACATTGCTTTTGCAAATAGTCAGATCAGCGAGGAAGAAGTCATCCGTGCAGCTAAAATAGCGAATGCTCATGAATTTATTATGGGAACTGAGTCCGGCTATCAAACCAATATTGGTGATCGAGGATCGAAACTATCCGGTGGACAGCGACAGCGGATTTGCATAGCCCGTGCTGTTTTGAAAAATCCTCCGATTATGCTTCTAGATGAGGCAACCTCTGCGCTTGACACGGAATCGGAACGTCTTGTACAAGACTCTTTATATAAGCTGATGAAAAACCGGACAACTCTGGTTATTGCACATCGGTTAAGCACCATTCAAAATGCGGATAAAATTATTGTTTTAGAAGCGGGACGAATTGTGGAAACGGGATCCCATCTAGAATTAATAGCCCAAAACGGCCTCTACAAGAGACTGATCGATATGCAACAATTCGTTGAAGCTTAGCGGAGCGAAATTTAGCTTTTTAGGCAAGGTTTTCTTACATTTGTAGGGTAAGGAATGGGAAATGGAAGCAACTAAAAAATTAGCCTTTTTGATAGGCGACAAGAACCTGTCGGACGAACTAAAACGTATCGCCGAGAAGGTTCTTCACGACCAGCGAATCACCTTTGATGAGGGAGTTCATTTGTATCAACATGCCGAGCTAGGGTATTTAGGGACCCTCGCCAACTATATTCGGGAAAAAAAACACGGTGAGCTCACTTATTTTAACCGAAATTTCCACATTGAGCCTACGAATGTCTGCGTATATTCTTGTAATTTTTGTTCCTATTCTCGGTTGATAAAGGACCGTACAGATGGATGGGAGATGGACGTGGATGCGATGCTGGATATCGTTAAGAAATACGATCAGGAGCCGGTAACCGAAGTGCATATCACAGGCGGTGTGGTTCCGAAGCAAAATCTTGAATTTTATGCAGATTTTTTTAAACGATGCAAAGCACATCGTCCCGATCTCCATATTAAAGGGTTGACTCCGGTTGAATATTACTATATCTTCAAAAAAGCCAAATTAAGCCATTATGAGGGCTTGAAATATCTACAATCTTGTGGGTTAGATTCTATGCCAGGTGGTGGTGCAGAGATCTTTCACCCGGAGGTTCGAGAGAAAATTGCGCATGATAAATGCAACGCCGAACAGTGGTTGGATATTCATGAACAGGCACATAAGCTGGGAATGCACACCAATGCAACGATGCTTTACGGCCATATTGAAGAGTTTTGGCACCGCGTGGATCATATGGAGCGTTTAAGGAACCTGCAGGATAAGACAGACGGATTCCAGGCCTTCATTCCGTTGAAGTTTAGGAATAAAGACAATCAAATGGATCATGTTCCAGAGACCTCGGTCGTTGAGGATCTGAGGAATTATGCTGTTGCGCGAATTTATATGGATAATTTCCCCCATATAAAAGCGTATTGGGCTATGATCTCTCGTAATACAGCGCAGTTAGCTTTAAGCTTTGGTGTCGATGATATTGACGGGACCTTAGACGATACCACGAAGATCTATAGTATGGCTGGTGCGGAGGAACAAACACCAGCGATGAGCACTAGAGAGCTGGTGGAGCTGATCAAGCAGGTGGGGAGACATCCTATCGAACGGGATACCCTATATCGGACGGTAACCGATTATAAGGATGTGGTTTTTGACGAATCAGAATCAAAGAAAAAATATTACACGTTACCAGTAGTCAATTGAGTTCTGGTAGGAACCTTTAAAAAGCGTATCGATACGATATCGATGTGCAAAAATCGGCGAAAAAACTGCATTGGAAAAAACACTTTATTTCATTAGACACGGACAAACCGATCTCAACCTAAAGGGTATCGTTCAAGGTAGGGGAGTGAATAGCCCTTTGAACGAGACGGGGCTCAAACAATCTCAGGCGTTCTATAACGCGTATAAAGACGTCCCTTTTGATAAAATTTATACATCGACCTTGTTGCGTACACACCAGACCGTAGCGCCGTTCCTTGATGATGGTATTCCTATGGAAAAATTGAAAGGTTTGGACGAAATTAGCTGGGGTATTTACGAGGGACAAGAACAATCGGACAACATTCTTTCAGGTTTTCAAGACCTAGTCTTGGCTTGGAAAGATAATCAACTTGACCAAGCAGTCGATCAAGGCGAGTCTCCCAACCAATTGGTGCTTCGCCAAAAGGAGGCGATCGATTATATTTTAGGAAAACCCGAGGAGGAAAACATATTGATTTGTATGCACGGTCGAGCACTCCGAATCATGCTGTGTCATTTGACCGATGTTCCAGTTTGTCAGATGGACGATTTTCCACACACAAATACTGCGCTTTATGTGCTTGTCTATCAGGATGGAAAGTTTCGTGTATTAGAGTATTACAATACAAAACATTTGGACGATATTGATGAGTAAAATTAGAATATCTGCTGTTTCCTATACCAATACTTTACCCTTTCTTCAGGGAATAATGGCATCGGATTTAATGCGTGAAATAGAATTGAGCGTTGATTACCCGAGTGAATGTGCCCGGAAAGTTATTGCCGATGAATCCGATATGGGAATTATACCCGTAGCCGGACTCTGTAGCTTGGACGAATATCATATTATTGGTGACTATTGTATAGGGAGTCTGGACTATGTCGACTCGGTTTTTATTTTTTCACAGAAACCTATTGCGGAAATTGATACCCTGCGTTTGGATAAACAGTCTCGAACTTCCAACGGGCTCGCGCAGATTTTACTGCAACGCTGGTGGAAAAAAGAAGTTCAGATTTTGGAAGAGGGAGAAGCGGATGCTTTTGTATTGATTGGGGATCGAACTTTTGGAAAGAAGGATGAGGTACCGTACAGCTATGATTTGGGACATTACTGGAAAGAGTTGACGGGACTCCCGTTTGCGTACGCCGTTTGGGCATCCAATAAGCGATTACCTGAAGATTTCCTTAAGCGTTTCGATCAAGCCCTTGCCGAGGGTATTTCTCGGATAGAGGACGTGATACCTGGTTTGCCGGATTATAAAGATTTTGATTACAAAACGTATTTAACTAAAAATCTGGATTACCATCTCACCGATGAAAAGCGCCAGGCGATCACGCAATATTTAGCGTGGTATCAAGCCTTATAGCGGAGCAGTAGTTTCCCTCCAGGCTACGCGAGTACTTGGAGTAGGATCATGAACCAGCCAATGATCATCAGTAGTCCTCCAAGCGGAGTGATGGGGCCAAGGAACCGAAGTTTAAGGCTTAACAAATCTTTGAAGCTCAGTAGATAAATACTGCCTGAGAACAAAATTGCTCCCCAGAATAAACCATAATATGCCCAATGTTCTCGCTGGGTCTCAAAATCAAATGTGGACCCGATCCATAATAATGCTAAGGCTGTATACATTTGATATCGTACCCCCACTTCGAATGATTCCAATCGCTCAGAGTTGAGTATTTTCTTAAATGCATGGGCTCCAAAAGCCCCCAGAATGATGGAAATTATACCAAAAATGGCGCCCGATATAAGTGCGAGTTCTTTCATCGATATGCTCTAATGTGAATGGGTTAATTGATCGCTTTTTCCACCTCTTGCAAAATTTCATCTTCACTCGCTAGACCTGCATGAGCCCAAACGATTTTTCCTTGATGATAAAGCATAAGCTGTGGAAGACTACGTACGTTGAGAACCCGGGTTAGCGATTTGTTTTCATCCGCATCCAGTCGAACCAATTTGAGTTGATCAGCATGGTCGGTTTCCATTCTATCTAGGATGGGGCTGAGTTCCTGGCATGGAACACACCAAGTGGCTGTAAAACTGACTAAAACCAGATCAGCCGAGGCAATAATACGATCATATTCTTCCGTACTAAGACCAGTCGCTGTCTTCCCATCTTGATCACTGATTTCAGGTTTGTCTGAATTTCGCCAATCCATCATACCGCCCTGGTAGTTGTGTACGGTAAAACCACGCTCGGCTAAAAGTGTTGCTGCTTGTTGACTGCGACCGCCACTGAGACAGTAAACATAGACCGGTTCGTTTTGATTCAAATCGTTGATTTGACCGAGAAAGGCGGCCTGATCTTTCCAATCTAGGTTTTCAGCGTTGGGCAAATGACCTTCCTTGAATTCTTCCGGTGTTCGCACGTCAATTATTTGCGCCTGTGGGTTGGCAATGACTTGTTCCATCTGATTGGCGTCAATTGATTGCTGCGCTTTGAGTTGCATCACGGTTAATGCGATCGTCAGAATCAAAAATAATTTCTTCATAAATGTCCTTTTTTATTGAATAGCGTGATCCTTTTTAACCTTTTCGCAAGTACTTTGTCAATATAACGATCGTTTGGCCATCAATCTTGCCTTCGATCTGCTCTGGGTTGTCGGAAACTAAGCGAATGTTCTTTACGACGGTGCCGAGCTTAACTGATAAGCTGGATCCTTTGACATTGAGTGTTTTAACTAAAACGACCTGATCGCCCTCGTACAGCCGAGTTCCATTGCTGTCTTGGTGAAATTCAACCATACTATCGCCTTCGTGGTCGCCCGTTTTCTTTGCCCATTGCAGTGCCTCATCGTCCAAATACAGGATTTCCAATAGGTCTGCCGCCCAGGATTCTTGACGAAGCCTACTCAGCAGGCGCCACGCCATAATTTGTACGGGAGGGTGTTCCGACCACATGGTGTCAGCAAGCGTCTGCCAATGGGCGGAATCAAGCTGTTCGGTTTTGTCGATTTGGTTTTGGCAAACCGAACACACCAAAATACTGTTTTCCATTGAGGGGATCGCCTGCGGCGGTACTTCATAGCGATTCAGATCACTTGTTCCCCGACAAAGCTCACATTGGTTTTGAGCTCGTTTTATCAAGGCGTTTAACTCCATGTTTATTTAAACTTATTTTACCGCAAAGATACGGAAATTAATTTAGCCAAAAGACCCGCTTTGCCCTGTTGACACTGTGGCAAAGATTTTGTAGTAAAGATCAGATAAATCAATTTTAAACGGATGAAATGGCAAGGAGGTCGCCGTGGCGGCAATATCGAAGACCGTCGCGGTATGTCTGGCGGTCGAAAGCTGACGCTAGGCGGTATCGGAGGCGTTATTGTGCTCATTATCGGGTTTTTAATGGGAGGCGATCCGAATGAGCTGCTCAACCAGCTACCTGGTATCACCGAAACTACCCAGCAAGGAGCGTTTGAATCGACTCCGGAAGAGGACCGACTTTTGGATTTTGCAGATGTTGTATTGACCAGCACGAATGATGTATGGGGTACTATATTTCAACAGAATGGTAAGACCTATCCCGCACCCGCTTTGGTCGTTTACCGCGATGCGGCCGAAACCGGAGGTTGCGGGATTGGACAGTCAGCGTTCGGCCCCTTTTATTGTCCAGGTGATCAAAAGATTTATTTAGATTTTGCTTTTAATCGCGAGCTGGCTGAAAAATACGGCGCAAAAGGTGAATTTGCACTGGCCTATGTCGTTGCGCATGAGGTCGGGCACCATATTCAGAATGTATTTGGCGTACTTTCTCAAACGCAAGCACTTCGATCGGAGCTCAGTGAAAGCGAAAACAATAAAATATCAGTTATGACTGAATTGCAAGCGGATTTTTATGCTGGCGTGTGGGCGCATCATCTCAATGCGATGACTGAGGTAGAAATTACCTATGATGATATCGTCGATGGCATGCGCGCAGCAGCAGCAGTAGGAGATGATCATTTACAGGAGCAAGCTTATGGCCACTCCAATCCCGAATCGTTTACACACGGTACCTCCGAACAACGTGCTTATTGGTTTAAAAAAGGATATGACACCGGTGATATCAATGCCGGAAATACGTTTGATGATCTCGGCCTACAGTAAACGGTTATTGTACTAGTAAATTACATCCCCTGATATCGGAATGGTCAAATCGTCCTAAGATTTCAAAAGTCCCATCGTTGTGACAGCGTCCTAGGTCTTGTGTTGCGATAAACGAACAAGAATGGAAATTCGCTAGATCAATAATATTCACCGCCCCCGCACGAGGTTGGTCAACGAGTGTTAAGGGATCATTGGTGTCCCGAATTAATACCTCCATCCAAGATGGTGATCGAAACCGGCCATCTCCGGTAGAGTAGGCTTGTGATAAAAGTTCTGTCATGCCGTATTCGGAATGTATGGTTTCCACGCCAAATCCTTCACACAATATACGATGTAGTTCTGGGCGAATCATCTCTTTCCGTCTTCCCTTCATTCCACCGGTTTCCATAACGACCAACTCGCTGGCATCAATTGGATGGGCCTCGATGAAGTCCAGTAGTGCGTAGGTAACGCCGAAGAGAATTGTTTTAACTTTTTTTTTCTTTAACTCTTCGATACGCGCGAATAGGTCGGCGTGATTGTAAAGAAAATAACCACTCTCCTGGCGGAGTGACCGTTGAATTAAATCATCTACCATGTAAATCAACGACGATCCAGATCGCTCCGAATAGGAGGGGAGTAAAGCGAGTATCGCGGTATGCTGGACTGCCCCATAAAACTGATGAAACGCTGTTCGAAAACTTTTGATATACCAGTCGGGGTCGGCAACTAAATGACGGCTGTTAAGCGTTCCGGTTGTTCCTGAACTAGTGAAAGTTACCTGCGGTTCCAAGTTCCGGCAGATGACATCTTGTGTTTTGAAAAACTCAATAGGCAAAAATGGAATTTTTAGATAATGATCAATATCGCCAACTTGAATGCCTAGAAGGTTAAGGTATTGTCGATAAACTGGGTTCTCTGTCGCTTGATGCGCGAATACGGCTAAGCAACAGCGGTTGAACTCCTCTTTTTCGTGGATTTTGAATATCCGGTCGATGATCCCCATTTTGCAAATATACGATATCAGCTTGAGCTTTGACAGGGAGGTCTCACTCGGGAATTCACACGTCTATCCCGGTTGGTTAAAAAAACCCCCTACAGCCTTTTGACTAACCAGCCGGTTAGACGGCCCTGAGGGGGTAAATGTTTTTGATAAACAGGGATTAAACCATTCCCCCACACACTGGAAGTACCTGGCCAGTGATATAGGAAGAGAGGTCGGAGGCCAAAAACAAGCATGCATTTGCTACATCGCTTGGATCTCCTGCTCGTTTTAATGGAATGTTAGCTTCCCAACCTTCGACAACTTTCGGGTCAAGTATATCGGTCATTTCTGTGCGAATGAAACCCGGGGCTACCACGTTGGTCCTAATGTTTCTTGATCCGAGTTCTTTCGCTAAGGATTTCGAGAAGCCTATGATACCGGCTTTTGAAGCCGCGTAATTAGCTTGGCCCGCGTTGCCCTGGATGCCAACAACCGAACTGACGTTGATAATGCTCCCACTTCGTTTTTTCATCATCACCTTACTGGCTGCTTTTGATACATTAAAAACAGATTTGAGATTGACATTCATCACTTGGTCCCAATGTTCCTCTGTCATCCGCATTAAGAGGCCATCTTTAGTGATTCCAGCGTTGTTCACCACAATATCCAAACCGCCGAATGTGGTGACGATGTCGCTAATTAATTGATCCGCCTGTAGAAAATCCGACGCATCGGAACGAAATCCCTTCACCTGAGTTCCGTATTGCTGGAGCTCTTTTTCTAAAGCTTCTCCCTTTTCGACTGAGGATAAATAAGTAAAAGCGACATGCGCACCATGTTGCGCAAAAACCTCTGCAATTTTTCGACCTATACCCTTGGAAGCACCGGTAACGAGTGCTGTTTTTCCTTCTAATAATTTCATGTGTTGACGCTATATGTTCCTGAGATTTTAATCCACAAAAATGGAAAATTAACTGCATATTACAAAAAATGTCAGGGATTAGAAAGCGTCCAATCCGGATAGACTATGGATTTGATGATTTATCTTGGAAATATCGGCGGAATTTACGGAACGACCACCCACCGATCGGAAAGCTAAGGGATTGGACGACTGATTTTAACGCTTATGGCAGAAATTTCAACTCCGTCAGTGTATTTGGCCGTTCCCACCGCGCGCATTGTGCGTCGATTAATGCAAAAAACCACGCGCAAATTTGGCTTGTTGCCGGATCCAAGAGCTTGGTCAACCTTAAGCGTGTCAATACATCCCATGGTCAGATTGATTTTTTGGGTCCTCAATAGAGGAAGCATATCCTGAGTTTAGACCCCGAAATATCCTTTCACAAAGTTAATTCAGTATATTTGTGTTTTGTATCTCATTTGTGCGAGAAGCGAAAAATGGGTTTTGCGACACCTAGTATAGCGCATCAATTATTTGAAACATTTCTGACAAAATTATTCGCTTTAATTTAAAGCGAATACTAATTTTGTAACTCATTTAAAAACCATGGGCAAGAAAACAAAAAAAACGGAAGTAGACGTTGTTCTGATCGGTGGGGGGATTATGAGTGCGACGTTGGGAACGTTGATCAACGAGTTGAACCCGGATATTAATATCGAGGTATTGGAACGTTTGGACGTGGTTGCAGCAGAAAGTTCTGACGCGTGGAATAACGCAGGAACAGGGCATTCTGCGCTCTGTGAGCTAAACTATACGCCCCAACGAGCGGACGGTAGTGTTCAGATTGATAAAGCGCTAAGTATCGCTGAACAGTATGAAGTTTCCAAGCAGTTTTGGGCCTATTTGGTAGAAAAAGATATCATTAAAAATCCAAATCATTTTATTAGACAGGTGCCCCACCTGTCGGCTGTATTTGGTGACCGGGATGTCAATTTTTTGAAAACGAGATACGAAAGTTTGACCCAGCATGTGCTGTTTCAGGGCATGGAATATACCGAAGACCGAGCGCAATTAAAGCAGTGGGTACCCTTGATGATGGAGGGAAGGGCAGAGAATGAGCCGATTGCGGCAACCAAAATGGATATCGGAACGGATGTTAACTTTGGCGCGTTGACAAGAGATTTGATCAATTATTTGGACGGGAAATCGAATATCACCTTGTCTCTCAATCAGGAAGTTAAGGATATCGAGCGGGAAGATGACGATCGATGGGCCGTTGAAGTTAAGGATATGAAGACCGGCCGTAAGCGTGAGATCCTCGCGAAATTTGTGTTTATTGGCGCGGGTGGACATTCCCTGATTTTATTGGAGAAATCTGGGATTCCCGAAGCTAAGGGATATGGAGGTTTTCCGGTTGGGGGGCAATGGTTGCGATGCAACAACGATGCGATTATTAAACAACACCATGCTAAAGTGTATGGTAAAGCTGCGGTTGGGGCCCCTCCGATGTCGGTGCCGCATTTGGATACACGATATATAGACGGAAAGCAAGCGTTGTTGTTTGGCCCCTATGCGGGATTTTCGACCAAATTTTTGAAGAAGGGGTCGTATTTTGATTTACCGGCGTCAATAAAACTATCGAATATACGCCCAATGCTTTCAGCAGGATTGGATAACCTTCCGCTAACAAAGTATTTAATCACAGAGGTCATGAAAAAGCCGCAGGATAAATTGGACGCACTAAAACAATTTTTGCCGACGGCTAAGCTGGAAGATTGGGAAATTGAAAAAGCTGGTCAGCGCGTTCAGGTCATCAAGAAGGACCCTAAACATGGGGGAATTCTGGAATTCGGAACCGAAGTTGTGTCTAGCGCTGATGGATCGATAGCCGCTTTACTGGGCGCCTCACCTGGTGCCTCTACCTCGGTTGCTATCATGATCAATTTGCTTAAGAAGTGTTTTCCAGAACGCGCAAAATCTGAAGAATATCGGAGGAAGCTGAGAGAAATGATTCCATCTTGGGGTAAAAAACTTAACGAGGCATCTGAATTATGTCAAACCACACGAGCGCGCACGCACCGGGTGTTAGGATTGGATGAATCGGTTAGTGAATAGGTAATGATTTAAATATACATCTGGGGTGCTTGTTGAGCTTGTCTAATCAGGATAGGCTATGCGATAGGCTGAGATTACACCCATTTCTTCCTCCTTGGGGTAGAAAAGAACCTGATCCAGATAATGCTGGCGTAGGGAACTTGTTAGGTACGGGTTTTTCAGTATTCCATAAGCATCGCCAATTACATCTTTGTTAATTAATGGGCGATATTTTCCAACTAATTATTGAGGGATTCCAGCAGACATCCGGATTAGAACGGCTGTCAGTTGCATTTGGTGTGACCCAGGTGCTGCTATCCAAAGAAAACAAGGTGCTGAACTACCCCTTCGGTATTGCCAGCATTTTGACGGGTATGGTGGTGCTGTATCCGGCCAAGTTATATGCGGAAATCGGGCTTCAGTTTTATTATTTGGTGATGAGCATCTACGGCTGGTGGTTCTGGCAGAACAAAAATCAGATTCAGCGACCGATTAGTCGATGCAGTCGTCTCGACTGGAAAATTGTTATTTCCATCGTATTGATTGGCTTTGTCTTTCTTTTCACGGTATTGCACGCTTTTACGGATTCTGATGTGCCATTATGGGATGCATGGGTAGTGTCGACGGCGTGGGCAGGTATGTGGCTTTTGGCCAAGCGAAAGCTAGAAAATTGGATGCTGTTGAATTTAAGTAATTTATTCGCGATTCCACTTTTTATGTATAAAGAGCTTTACTTGTTTGCCGCATTGACCCTGTTTTTATTTATCGTTGCATTTTTTGGATATTTTAAATGGAAACGCATTTTGGAAATGAATGCATTGGAAAACTCGAAATGATGATACATGAATCTCTTATCTCGACTATAGTTCAGCACCAGCGCAAGGGTATCGCGCAAAAGCAACTCAGCGAAGAGCAACTTCGGTTGATTTATCAACAGAACTGGTTCAATCTGTGGGTGCCTAAAGAGCTTGGTGGAATGGAACGGGCTTTTGTTGATGGACTGAAAATTTTAGAAGAATTGGCCTATTGGGATGGTGGCTTGGGCTGGACTGTGACTTTATGTGCTGGGGCAAACATGTTTGTTGGTTTTTTAGATCCAGTGAGTGCCCGATCTATCTGGACCGATAGTAAAGTTTGTTTTGGGGGAAGTGGTCGAATCGATGGGCGAGCTGAGAAGAAGGATGGTGGGTATGAGGTAACTGGGGCTTGGAGCTATGCGACCGGTGCACCCCATTTGACTCATTTTACACTGAATGCCTGGCTTTTTCAGGATGGTCGACCCATCACTGATGAGGCTAAAGACGATCGGTTTCTATCATTTCTGATACCACGAGAGCAAGTTAAGGTGCACGAAGACTGGAATACGTTTGGTTTGGAGTGTACAGCGAGTCATTCTTTTTCATTAACGCGTGCATTTATTCCGAACGAGCATAGTTTTCAATTGATGCCAGAAGCGCTGACCATCGCATCGCCGTTATATAAGATTCCGTTTACGACATTTGCAGAACTAACGTTATTAGTCAATTATCTGGGCATGTTTAGACGGTTTGTCGACCTCCTAGAAGACAATTTTTTACAGAAGACACGAAACTTAGATTCGGGTACGGATCAGTACCAGAAGCATTTTGAGTTATTAAATCTCTACAAGAAGGATATTCATGCAGCCCTGGAATGGGTGTGGACGGTTTCGGAACAAATCTGGCTGGAAAAGAGTGGGATATCGACAGAGGGTACGATACAGTTTCAGGATGCGGTCTCCGGTAAAGCCAGAGCCCTTGTAACCATGGTGCGGACACGAACCGCCGAATTGATGCCCGCTGGAGGAATTAAAGCTGCCCAGCGTGATGAGGAACTCAATATCGTGTTTAGGAATATATTCACAGCGAGTCAGCACGCTTTACTGAATAAATAATTTTAATCCGGCCGTTTGACCTGATCGCATCAGTGTTTTAATGATTGGCTGAAGCTATTGGCGGAAGGGGGGACCTTCATTGGTCAGGGAGATAGGGGGATGTTCAGTCATGAAAAAGGAGGACGTTTTTAATCCTCCTCTGCATAAACATCGTCACCATCATACAGGAATTCATCAAAATATGAATTCGCTTCTAGGGTCCATTCTTCGTCTTTAATCATCTTTCTTCTTTATTGATCCATTCCAAAAGTAACGGACGACTTTTAGGTAATCATTAAGCCTAGATTAAGTTTGAATGACTTTATCCACCAAGAAATACGCCGTCTTGGAGTGCGATTCGCCCCCATTTCCATCGCCTAGCATCCAATGGGCAGCGATTAGCTTTGGGCGATTTCTATCTTTGCATTAATGATTTTAAAAACCTCATCCACTAAGTGAAAGGCATGTAGTCGTGCTTGATCATCGAATATATAATTCGTCAACATGATTTCATCCGCTTGATAAGTGGTGGCAAATTCGCTTAGCTGGTTAGCTAAGGTTTCTGTGGTACCCATAAAGGTCGTCGAGATCATGGAGTCCACGGCTTGTTCGATTTCTGGAATGCCGGCGTAAATCGGTTCCGAAGTTGGTGCCGATAATGGAAAGCGCCGATTTGTTACGATTCCTGCGAAGAGATTGAACAAACTAGTGGCCAGGTGTTGTGCTTGTTGGTCGGTGTCGGCCGCCATGACGTTGACACAAGGCATAAAGTAAGGTTCCTTCAGTTGATCGGAAGCTTTGAAATTTTCTCGGTAAATTTTTGCGGCGGAAGAAAGCATTTTGGGAGCGAAATGAGCGGCAAATGCGTAAGGCAAGCCGAGCTCGGCTGCTAGATGCGCACTATCGGTGCTGGAGCCAAGAATCCAGATTGGGATCGCCAGTCCTTCGCCTGGGAAGGCCCGCACCTTTGCCGGGGCGTTCTCGTCGCTAAAATAGGTCTGCAGCGCCAGAATATCGTCTCTGAAATAAAAAGAGGTGTTGATGTTGTTTCTTCGTAACGCCATTGCCGTCACTTGATCGGTTCCCGGTGCACGTCCCAGCCCTAGGTCGATTCTTCCGGGGTAAAGCGTTTCTAATGTACCAAATTGTTCTGCAATAACTAAGGGTGCGTGATTGGGAAGCATAATGCCACCAGAGCCCAATCGAATACGCTGTGTATGGCCCGCTAGATGGCCGATTAAAACGGATGTAGCAGAGCTCGCAATGTGTTCCATGTTGTGGTGCTCAGCAAGCCAAATCCGGTTATATCCTAGTTCATCGATGAGTTTTGCCCCGTCGACCGCTCGTTGAATGGCATGCGCCGCCGTTCCGTTTTTGCATACTGTGGCTAATTCCAGTACGGAGTACTTGATCTGTTTCATGCCCGTAAAGTTACAGGAGATCCCGACTCTTTTTACCATCCTTATGTCTTGAAATATCCTCGAATTGTCAAGTTTTACACGGAGCGCTACACGAACAAAGAATGAAGATGGGCATTTGTTTCGGACGCGAAGACGGATTCAACGCGATTTTCTGATAGACCTATTTGGTCACTTTATTGATGAATTTAGTTTTAATTTTTTAGCATAATCTATTGATAAACAAACATTCTTCTGAATTGGTGGTTATAAGTGTTTTTTTAGTTGTTTTATATCATTTTTGGCTCTGTTTTCAAAATATAATTTTATTTTAATCGGTTTTAATAGTCAATATGCCGTGTATTGGTTGTGCTAAAATATATTTAAAGCAATAATTATACATAAATAGCTTATTATAAGTTGTTTATGTAAGTGTAAAAACAACAATATGCTAAATTTTCATTTTTTTATGCTAAATAAATATATAGATTTGTCAACAAAATATGCCTAGTTATGACAAACTTAATCAGTAGCTATCTAAAAGCATTGGGACTCGATCCGCAACATGCTGTAGAATTTCAGCTTCCGCTCGCCGAGCTGGTGGAACATGCTATTAAGCAGGGGATTGGAAAACTATCGGACACGGGGGCGCTTTGCATTAATACGGGGCAGTTTACAGGACGATCACCAGGATCCCGGTTTATTGTCGAGGATAGGGAAACAGCACGGCATGTACATTGGAATCACGTGAACAAACCGATCGATCCAAAATTGTTTGATGCGCTGTCTAGTCGTGTAGTCGCCTATTTATCAGCGACTGATTTATACGTCCGCTGTGTAAAGGCATGTCAACATCCAGAGTATCAGCAAACCGTATTGACGGTCTCAGAAAACCCTTGTCAGGATATTTTCGTCCATAATATGTTCGTGGAATCCGAACCGGAGGATGTAGACCAGATCGATTGGAGTATTCTGGTTGCTTCGGGTCTTAAAATCCAAGATTTTGCTGCATTGGGGCTTCCTACGTCTCATTGCGTTTGTCTGGATCTCTCTCGTAAACGCGTGTTAATTATTGGGACTGCGTATACTGGAGAAATTAAGAAAAGTGTCTTTTCAGCACTGAATTATCATTTACCACTTTTTCATGATGTATTGACGATGCATTGTTCCGCTAACGTTGGTGAGAGAGGAGATACAGCCTTGTTTTTTGGCCTGTCCGGAACCGGGAAAACGACGTTGTCTTCTGATGAAGGGCGGCGGCTT
The DNA here is from genome assembly GCA_052092145.1 of Sphingobacterium sp. Classification (GTDB taxonomy): domain Bacteria; phylum Bacteroidota; class Bacteroidia; order Sphingobacteriales; family Sphingobacteriaceae; genus Sphingobacterium. The sequence continues at coordinate 78,946 of JBQDCW010000005.1, forward strand.
ATTGGGGATGATGAGCACGGTTGGACTGCATCGGAAGTCTTCAATTTCGAGGGGGGGTGTTATGCCAAGACGATTGGTCTTTCCGAGAACCAGGAACCGGAAATTTATGGAGCGATTAAATTTGGTGCGCTGGTGGAAAATATGGTTTTTCAAGACGGAATGCGTCAGATTGATTTCCAGAATAGCAACATAACGGAGAATATGCGTGTCTCTTACCCCACTCATTTTTTAAAACATGTGGACTTGAAAGGGAGATCGTCTTCTCCTGAACATCTATTTTTCTTGAGCGCTGATGCATTTGGCGCCTTGCCACCCATTGCTAAGCTAAATGCTGAGCAAGCGATGTTTTATTTTGTCAACGGCTACACGGCTAAGGTGGCAGGCACTGAGATGGGAGTCCAAACACCAACGGCTACATTTTCCGCGTGTTTTGGGGCCGCGTTTATGCCCCTGCATCCCATGCGCTATGCGGACATGTTAAAACAGAAATTGGAACGCCATCCTGAGATTCAAGTTTGGTTGGTTAACACCGGTTGGATTGCCGGTCCCTATGGCGTGGGTCGAAGAATACCTTTAGCTTATACTCGGAAACTTATCAAATCGGCGCTCGATAGCACCCTTTCAGAAGCCGGCTATCAGTCCCATGAGCCCTTTGGCCTTCAAATTCCTCGAGAATGTCCGGGAATTCCCCGAGCCGTTCTAAATCCGAAGGAAATGTGGGATAACCCAGAAGCCTATCAACAGACGGCTTTAAAACTTAAGGGAATGTTCGAGGAGAACTTTGCCCGTTTCACAGTGATGGATACAAAAATATTAAGTCAATAGATAACCGGTATGGCTTTTCAAACATTAGAGCAGTTTATTACATTGCAGCAAGCGAGATTCCCACAGGCAAAAGGGGAATTGTCAAGTCTCTTACAAGCGATTTCACTCGCGGCAAAAATTGTTCACCGTGAGGTGAATAAGGCTGGATTGGCCGATATTCTTGGTAAATATGGTCAGGTCAATACGCAGGGGGAAGAGCAGCAGAAATTGGATGTATTTGCGGATCAGCAATTTATGGATGCCCTGAAAAAGGTTGGTGAGTGCTGTTATCTAGCTTCTGAAGAACATGAGCAAGGTATTGACCTCGCCAAGTCAACCGGATATGCGGGAGGAAAATATATGGTGTATTTCGATCCGCTAGATGGATCGTCGAATATTGATGCCAATGTTTCGGTAGGGACAATTTTCTCCATTTATCGACGGGTTAGTGCAGGACATGACGCTTTACGAGAAGGAGATTTTGTCCAAACGGGCCGCCAACAGGTTGCCGCAGGCTATGTAATTTATGGCTCATCAACCATGCTTGTTTATACCACAGGGCAAGGGGTGAATGGTTTTACGCTGGACCCGTCAATCGGCGAGTTTTGCTTATCTCATCCTAAGTTGACTATTCCAGCCTGGGGCATGACCTATTCAATTAACGAAAGTAACTACCAAGATTTTGAACCTGCAATAAAGCGCTATCTGCAGTATTTTAAAGAGTCATTGGGTCCCCAAGGGAAATCCTATTCCTCCAGATATATCGGCTCATTGGTGGCTGATTTTCATCGTAACATGATTCAAGGTGGCGTATTTCTTTACCCCTCGACCTTCCGTTATCCCGAAGGGAAGCTTCGGTTGATGTATGAATGTAATCCGTTGGCATTTATTGCAGAACAGGCGGGAGCATTGGCTTCTACAGGAAAACGACCAATTTTAGATATATTACCTCAGGAGTTGCATCAACGAACCCCTTTGATTATCGGTAGTCGGGACATGGTCAGTATGTTTGAGCAATATGTCATTGATCAGCGAGACGCAGGGGGAAGCCTCGGGGCTCATCCTCTGGAAAGGATCAGCTGTTCAACGTAAAGCTATTTTATTTGAATCCATTTCCAATTTTCATAAATAAAGTTCCTGCTTGAAGGTCAGGAACTTAAAACAGGCTGTACCATTAATTTGATACAGCCTGTTTGGTGGTGTCTGTTCGGGATGATTTAAACACGCAGCGTTTTGCTGTATAGCGTGTCCATCTTTTTGCAATCCCAAAAGAGCGTCTTAACGCTTATATCCCGAGTTCCTTTATGATAAATTGTGCATTGTCTACCTTATCCGCAATCCAAAGGACATAGCGAATGTCTACTCCAATAGAACGGCTGTAGCTTTCATTCCACGCGAAATCGTTAATCGTTGCATCGTAGGCTCGGTCAAAGTTGACCCCGATAAGCTCGCCATGGGCGTTCATAATCGGTGAACCAGAATTGCCACCAGTGGTGTCCATATTGTATAACATATTGACGGGAACGTCGTTCAAATCCTTCTTCAGGTAATTTCCAAAATTCTTCTCCAGCCAGTTTTCGCGGATGGCCTCAGGATATTGAAACTCTGGTGTCCCAGAGTTTCCTTTTTCGATAATTCCTTTTACGGTCGTGAATGGCGACATATAAGTTGCATCCGCTGGACTGTACCCTTTGATGTTTCCAAAAGTGAGGCGCAGTGTGGAATTTGCATCTGGGATAAACGATGTTTCTTGAAAACGTTCCTTGACGGCAACATAATTTGCCATCAATTGGTTTAAATTTCCTTCTCGCCGTTTCAACTCGCCATAAAAAGGTTCCATTTCTTTCTCCAATTCTTTTTGAAAATCCATCAACTTGTCTTGGTATTTCATTAGGGAATTGGCGTCTGCTAAAACGGTGTGAAGTAAGGAGTCTTTTGTTTTAAGTGCACTGTTGTGTAGCGCTGATGCGATGAAAGCACTGGCCGAATCAGGTGAATTGAAGCCATGGGTCTGCATGAAGGGAAGCTGATTTTCACCGTTAAGATGAAACCCTTGAGCGAACATATGCTCAGCGATGTCTTGATCTGCTTGAAGGTGGTAACTTTTGTACAATTCGTCTAACCTTGTTTTAAAATTTTCGATATTTAATTCAAATATTTTTTGACGGTCGGGTGCTGAAAGTTCCTTTCCTAGGGCGTCTTTAAAACTATTTGTCAAGCTCGCGATTTGGAATAAACGCACACCTTGATAGATGTTGTTGTACCACAATTCTTTTTCTGCACTTTGGAAGACCAGGTCATAATGGTTAGAGAGATCTTGCATTAAACTCCCATACTGTTCGATAAGTTCGGGCTGCGATTCGATAAACTGAGTTAATTCTCGGTCTTCTTTCTCTTTATCATTCACCAGGTTAATATTGCGGAGGCCCTTGAGTTTCCCGCGATAATTTTTCATCACATTGGCATTGCGCTTAACACGTGTTGCGAGCGCCAATTCGATGGTCTTGTCGTTTTTACCCGCTTCTTCCAATTTCTGGTTCTGAAAATCATAAAGTTCCGATGTATACGGCAATAGGAAGCGTTGTTGGTACTCCAGATACTGCGCTGGACGATGGCGGAAGGTACGACCTGGATAACCTAAAATAAAAACGAAATCATTTTCATTTACGCCCTTTGGATTAACCTTAAGATGTTTTTTAGGGTGGTAAGGAACGTTTTCTTCGGAATATTTTGCCGAAGAACCATCAGGCGCCACATAGGCTCGCAGGAAGGAGAAATCGCCTGTGTGTCTAGGCCAAACCCAATTATCGGTCTCTCCACCAAACTCACCAATATCCTGACGTGGAATATAGACTAACCGTACGTCTTCGATTGTTTTATAGCGGAAGAGCACATAACTCTTACCGATGAACATTTCGGAGACCTCGGCCTGAATCGTTGGATCATCCGCTTCGGCCTGTTTGGCAATTTCCAAGCGTTTGCTGTTGATCAGATCGATGCGTTCGGCGGGATCTTCTACAGCTGCAACAGATGAAAGTATTTCTTCAGAAACATCCTCATAAGAGTCTGTTATCCTTATGTTTAATCCATCAGCGGAAATCTCCTTTTCAGGTGAGTCGGCCACAAAACCATTTTCCAAATAATTGTGTTCTGGACTGGAGGCTAATTGTACGGCACTAAATGCACAATGGTGATTTGTGATAATTAGGCCATTCGGTGAAACGAACGAACCCGAACATCCACCGACTTGTACCAATGCATCTACCAGTCCCACTTCTCCTGGATTATAGATTTCCTTTTCACTGATTTTAAGTCCTGCTTTTTTAAGTCCTGCTCGATTAAGTTCACTAAGGGGGTACATTCCTTCGTCAGGCACAGTCAAAGGAGCTAGAATGGCACCGGCACCCAACCAAATTGTTATAAAACCAACTTTGAGAATATGTAACATAGCTAATCTGTTTTCCCAAAAATAGGAAATCTATTTGGATCAAATCCACTAGAGTGATTAAAGTTCACTCTGCTATAGCACGCATGGAAAATGGTTGTTATCTTTGCTGAAATGTGGTCGCGCATTCGGGGTCGCACTCTGGTTTAAAATGCGCCACAATTAGTTCGTGGGTGTTTTGGTAAACCAAAAGAAGACCTGCGTGTTTACGAATAGACAAGCCAGTGTTATAATTTTTCCACGGGTAGAAAATTGCAGTTGATCCGAGAACCACTCTGAATGGCCAGTTGACGGGGGCGGGTAGCATGCGTTAAACGACTGAATACTATGAAGTTTAGGCTGATTAAAAAACTAGAAAAGGCCAACAAATGGCGTATGCAGCACATTTCAAACCGGAACTTTTTAGTATTCCTTGCATTTGTTGTTGGTATCGCTGGAGGCTTAGCCGCTTCGATTCTCAAATTGATGACCCATTCCATCGCTAAATTTCTACAGAGCGATTTAGAATGGCATTATAAGTACTCCATTTACTTGGTGTTTCCTTTGATTGGTATTTTTCTGAGTGTGTTCTTTGTTCGGAAACTTATCCGGGGTAAAAAATTAGAACACGGGATCACACCCATCATCTATGCGATATCGCGCCGTTCGAGTCATATTGAAGGGCATAATGTTTATTCGCAAGTGGTCACCTCGGCAATTACCGTTGGTTTTGGAGGTTCTTGTGGGTTAGAGGCACCGATCGCTTATAGTGGATCAGCGATTGGGTCCAATATCGGACGGATATTTGGACTGAGCTACAAAGAGGTAACGATGCTCTTGGCCTGTGGAGCTGCTGCGGGAATCGCTGGAGCGTTTAATAGTCCAGTGGCAGGAATGATTTTCGCCATTGAAATCCTGCTGCCTGAGTTTTCAATCCCTGCATTTATTCCATTGTTGATTTCTTCGGCCTTATCAGCCGTAATAGCGAGAATCCTTTACAGTGAACCCCTTTTCCATCCGATCGCTACCGACTGGGAGGTGGGCGGGATTATCTTCTATATTATTCTGGGGGGATTGGTAGGACTTTTCACCATTTATTTTTCCCAATTGAGTCAACTGGTTAAGAGTTGGTTCGCGAAGATCAAGAACCCGTACAACAAAGTATGGTTTAGTGGAATTTCGTTGGGGATTATGATATTTATTTTTCCAGCATTATACGGAGAGGGGTATATTACTATCCAACAAATGTTGGATGGACATTTCAATGCCATTGTACGTAATTCACTGTTCTCTGATTACCGAGACATGGCTTGGGTAGTTGTCATTTATACGCTCTTTACACTAATGGCCAAATCGTTCGCTTCCTTGTTTACACTCAGTGGGGGAGGGAATGGAGGAGTTTTTGGGCCAAGTTTAGTGATGGGCGGAATGCTCGGCTTTGCCTTTGCCTATGGTATGAATTTGACAGGAGTGGTCCAGTTGAACGTGCCGAACTTTGTGATGGCCGGCATGGCTGCAGCATTAGCGGGAATTATGCATGCGCCCTTAACCAGTATTTTTCTGATTGCCGAGATTACCGGAGGATATACCTTGATGGTTCCTTTGATGCTCGTCGCATCAATTTCCTATTTAATTAATCGAGGGGTATTGAAACACTCGATCTACACGAAGGTGTTGGCAGAATCGGGTGATTTACTTTCTTACGAAGATAAAGACCGCACCGTGTTGAGTATGATGAAGCTTCGTTACGTTCTGGAAACCAATTTCGTTGTTCTTCGGCCTCAGGAAACTCCAATGGACAGACAAAGTGATATTATACATTCCAAGAGAAATATTTTTCCAATTGTTGATGAAAAAGGAAAACTCGTGGGAATAATTTATAGTGAGCGCTTATTTTCGATCCTCCTTGGCGAACAAGAAGGTAAAGATCAACCATTCGAGTTACTCGCACAGCGACCGGCGGACTTCATTTTGGAGAATGAAAACATGGAGCATGTGATGAGTCAGATGAATAAGGATGATGTATGGATTCTACCCGTGGTTAACTCGGAGAATCATTACCTGGGTTTTGTCTCCAAGTCATCGGTGTTTAATAAATACCGTGGCCTGTTGGTGCGGCAAGGTCAATACCTGGAGTAAACAAAAAGGAAATTTGGCATGGGTTTTCGATGCTAATGACTGTCATCATCGTCCTCAGGGTTAGCCTTTAGGATCCATCATAAAAAACACGACTGTAACCGTGTTTTGCAGCATTTTTTTAAAAAAATAACATAAATTTAACCTGTTAATAAATGTTAAACGGTACAATTTTTCTTAAATTATACGTTATTTAGCCGAAGTGTAATGAAAATATTACGAATAGAAACGAGTGAAGAATTATATAAAAGAACTGTGAAGAAGAAAAAATTATCATTATTCAAAGCGTCAATTTTACTCCTTGGATCAGTCTCCATTATGGCGAGCTGTTCAGAGAGTAAATCAAAAGACAAAGAGAACAACACGAAACCACTGGCTCTACCGGTTCACACCGTCGAACGTGCTGACGCCGTGACTGTGAAGGATTATTTAGGTACAATCGAAGGTAAAGTAAACGTTGAGGTTCGTCCCCAAGTAGAAGGCTTGCTGGAAGAAATTTATGTCGATGAAGGTTCTTTTGTGCGACAGGGTCAAAAATTATTCAAAATTGATCCATCCTTTTACCAGGAGGAGCTGAATAATATGATGGCTACTGAAAAAGTAGCCCAAGCGCAGCTGAAAAATGCGAAATTGGAGGTCGACCGTCTGAAACCGTTGGTGGAGAACGATGTGATTTCTGAAGTTCGACTGGCTTCTGCGGAATCTGATTATCAAGTGGCTAAAGCGAACTTGGATCAAGCTGGAGCAGAGGTGCGTTCGGCCAAACTAAGCCGAGACTTTACCGTGATTACGGCTTCGGTAACCGGTTATATCGGGCGTATCCCAAAACGTGTCGGTAACTTAATTACCAAAGGTGATAGCGAACCTTTGACGGTTTTGTCGGATATCCAAGACGTTCACATTTATTTTGCCATGAATGAATCGGATTTCTTGTATTTTTCCAAAGCTCAAGCCCGTAAGGATAGTGTAGAAGGACGAGAGTACGATCGAACGGGTCGTTTGACTTTCCCAGAAGTCACGCTCATGATGGCTGATGGGGAGGAATACCCAATAAAAGGAATCGTAGACGCCGTGAGTGGACAGGTAGATCGTACTACAGGAGCAATCTCACTCCGAGCCACTTTCTCGAATCCTGATAATATTTTACGTTCTGGTAGTACCGGTACGCTTAAAATTGCGGAAGTAAAAGAAGATGTTCTTCAGATTCCTCATATCGCAACAAGTGAACTCCAAAATATCACTTACGTATATGTTGTTGGTGATGAGAACCAATCTGAACGTCGAAATGTTAAAATTTCCGGATCGAGTAAAGATATGTTTATCGTTTCGGAAGGGCTTAAAGAGGGCGAACAGGTCATCCTACGTGGTTTCGATAAATTAACTGACGGCTCTGTCATAACACCTGTCATCGCTCATTAGGTTGTTAATAAGATTTTAGTATCCATTGGGTCATTTCTCCTAATCAGTGGGGAAGTGCGCCCTACCTAAACTTTCTTTATGCTTAAAACATTTGTTAGTCGTCCCGTTTTAGCGACGGTTGTATCAATCATTCTCGTTATTTTGGGGCTTGTAGGGCTAAAACTTTTGCCGGTTACACGGTTCCCCGAAATTGCGCCGCCAAGTGTCGTAGTTTCGTTAAGTTATTCCGGCGCAACAGCAGAAACCGTCGCTGAAAGTGCACTGGTTCCTGTGGAAGAGGCCATTAATGGCGTGGAAGATATGACCTATATGCGTTCCACCGCCTCGAATTCAGGTTCAGGGACTATAACGGTCTTTTTTAAAACGGGAACCAACCCGGATATCGCCTCTGTCAACGTTCAAACAAGGATCTCCAAATCGGTGTCGCGTATTCCCTCGGAAGTGAACGAGGAAGGAATTACCGTGATGCCACGCCAAAGCGGGGTGATGATGACCGTCAATCTCTTCTCCAACCATCAAGACAGCGCTTATGACGAGACATTTCTCCAAGCGTTTGCGCAAATCAACTTGATGCGTCCGCTACTACGTGTGGATGGCGTGGCCCAAGTCAATCGATTGGGAGCGCGAGACTACGCGATGCGGGTATGGTTTAATCCGGAGAAATTGGCGCTTTACAATTTGGTTCCGCAGGATGTTACAGAAGCGATAAAAGACCAAAACTTTGAAATCGCTCCTGGTAAGTTTGGGGAAGCAATTGATGGGTCCTTTGAAACGGTTATTAAACATCAAGGACGCTTTACTCGACCGGAAGAATTCGAAGAAATTGTCATTAAAACGAATAAGGATGGCTCGGTCCTGTTTCTGAGAGATGTCGCCCGGGTGGAGTTTGGGGCAACGAATTTGAACTCGGACAACAAAGTGGATGGCGTCCCGGGCTTGACCTTGAACTTGACACAGACCAGTGGCTCCAATGCGCATGATATTGATGTGGAGGTTAGGAAAGTGTTGGAAGAGCAACGCGAGTATTTTCCCGAAGGTATCGATTACGAGATCACGTACTCCGTTCGAGAGCAGATTGATGAGTCGATTAGTCAGGTACAAACGACATTATTTGAGGCCTTCATTTTGGTCTTTATCATTGTGTTTATATTCTTGCAAGATTTACGATCAACGTTGATTCCGGCGATTGCCATCCCCGTATCATTGATTGGTACCTTCTTTTTCTTGCAATTGTTCGGGTTCTCAATGAACGTGTTGACGATGTTTGCGCTGGTGTTGGCGATTGGAATTGTGGTGGATGATGCGATTGTCGTGGTCGAGGCGATACACCATAAGATGCAAGCCACTGGACAGAAGGCAATGGAGGCAACCGTGTCAACCATGTCGGAGATTACCGGAGCAATCCTTTCCATTACAATGGTCATGGCGGCGGTGTTCTTGCCCGTCGGATTTATGGAGGGACCATCTGGGATATTCTTTAGACAGTTTGCTTATACGTTGGCGACCGCTATTTTGATTTCCGCATTGAATGCGTTGACCTTGAGTCCAGCACTTTGTGCGCTACTGCTCAAGTCACCGGAGGATGAAAAGAAATCTACCGTAAAACAAAATAAATTTAACCGGTATAAAGGTCGGTTCTTTACCGCATTTAACGCATCATTTGATCGCTTTACGAATAAATATATTTTTGTCGTTACCCAATTGATCAAGAATAAGAAAATTGCCTGGACTGGATTGATCCTGATTACGGCGTTAGGCGTTTTTCTAATGATGAAAGCACCGAAATCATTTATTCCGACAGAAGATGATGGATTCGTGACTTATAGTTTGGCGATGCCGGCCGGGGCTTCGCTATCTAGAACGACGGACGTGTTGCGGAAAGCCGATAGTATTCTGAATAAATACGATGATATCTCCAGTAAGACAACCGTTTCGGGTTACAATGCACTAGATGCTAGTACAAGTCCGGTATTTGCAACTGGCTATATTAATATGGTCCCGCACGCGGAGCGAAAAGACTTCAAAAATATTGGCGAGTTTATGGACACGATCCGTAACGATTTATCCCAACTCCATCAAGCGACTTTTACTGTTTTTCCACGCCCAACGGTACAGGGATTCGGTGATTTTGCGGGTATTGAAATGGTGCTACAAGATCGTCTGGGTGGAGACATTCGTGATTTTAATGCGTTAGCCGATACGTTTATCAATGAGCTAAACACATTTCCGGAAATTGAGAATGCTTATACTACTTTCAAATCAACGTTCCCCCAGTATGAAGTGAACATTGATATGGAGAAGGCCAAATCACTCGGTCTTGGAATCAATAGCTTAATGTCGACCGTTCGCTTATATTTCGCTCGGGTGAAAGCCAGTGATTTTAATCGCTTCGGGCGTCAATATCGAGTATATGTTCAAGGTGATTTTGAGTATCGAACGGATCCGGAGTCGTTTAATTCTATCTTTGTCCGTAATAAAGACGGGAAAATGGTGCCCATAAATACCGTTGTTACACTGAAGAAAATTATCGGTCCAGAAACGATTACCAGGTACAACTTGTTTAATGCGATCATGGTTAACGGTACTCCAGCTTCCGGCTACAGTACCGGAGACGCGATGGACGCCATTGCCGCTCATGCTGAGGCCAACTTGCCCGGTAATATTGGCTATGAATGGACGGGTATGAGTTTTGAAGAAAGTCAATCTGGATCTCAAACGATTTTGATTTTTGCCTTGAGTATTCTTTTCGTCTACTTTTTACTGGCCGCGCAATATGAAAGTTATATCCTACCCTGGGCGGTATTATTATCCGTACCGGTCGGTTTGATTGGCGTTTACGGTACGATTGGTCTGGTGGGATTAGAAAATAATATTTATGTCCAGGTCGGCTTGATCATGCTTATTGGCTTGCTGGCGAAAAATGCGATTTTGATCGTAGAGTTTGCCGTACAAGAACGAGACAAGGGATTAAGCGTGGTGGATGCGGCGATCAATGGGGCACGATTAAGACTACGTCCTATTTTAATGACTAGTTTGGCGTTTGTTGCGGGCTTGATTCCTCTGATGTGGACGGTCGGACCTTCTGCTGTCGGTAACCACTCGATCAGTTTTAGTGCGGCAGGTGGGATGCTATTCGGAGTCATCTTGGGTATCTTTATCATTCCGATGTTATTTGTGGTATTCAAGACCCTGGATGAAAAAGTTAGGAATAAATTGAAAACGGAAGAAGAATAATCTATCGATGAATAAAATATCAATCGCTAAGGCTTTTATGGTTTGTATATGTGTTACTTTTATGCTTGTACAAGGGTGTAAGGTAGGACAGAAGTATCAACGCCCCGATCTGGAAATACCCGATCAATTTCGCGGGGACACATTAGCCTATTTTGGTGACACCTCAAGTATCAGTAGGATATCATGGAAGGGGTTCTTTCACGATGCTACGCTAAAAGAATTGATCGATTCGGCGTTGGCCAATAACTACGATATGCAGACCGCACTGGCGAATATTGAGATTGCCAACAAATGGATGCGACAGAATCGCCTGAATTATTTGCCCGAAGTCGACGCGACTATCGCTAGCGCAAATAAACAATATCGATCCAATGAATACGGTTCATCTCCTTCATCGAAATGGTACGAACGAAAGGGCAAAGAACCGGGAGAGTCGATGTTTACCTATCAATCCCAGTTTGGAAGTGAAATTGGTTTTAGCTGGGAAATCGATATTTGGGGTAAAATTAGCAATGCAAAGGATCAATTGACTGCCGAGTATCTCAATACGCAGGAAGCCAAGAACGCGATACAAACGAATCTGATTGCGAATATCGCCAAAGGGTACTTCAACCTGTTGATGCTGGACGCGAAGATCGAAGTGGCTAAACGGAACGTTCAGCTTAACGATAGCACCTTGGACATGATTGAATTGCAGTACGAAGCGGGTGAAATTACGGCCTTAGCTATACAACAAACAGAATCGCAACGGTTAATTGCGGCCTCGTTGGTTCCTGAATTGGAGAAAGAAATCGTTCTTCAGGAAAATGCGCTACGGATTTTGACTGGACAGATGCCAGGTGAGATTAAGCGTGGAACCAGTTTTGAACATTTGTTCGCGGAAAACAAGGACATATCGTTGGGCTCCCCTGTTGAGATTATTCGAAACCGACCGGATGTACGGGGAGCGGAATGGGAGCTGATCGCCGCAAACGCGAATGCCAATATTCAACAAGCCATGCGCTACCCGTCACTTTCGCTCGAGGGTGTATTTGGTGTCAACGCCATGATGCCTGAAAATTGGTTTTCCATTCCAGGTGCCTTATTAGGAGGAATTACGGGAGGGATCACGGCTCCTGTTTTTAAGAATAGACGACTGAAGACGGAATGGGAAGTCGCGAAGCTTGAACGGGATAAAACAGAAATATCATTTCAACGAACTGTTATGGAAGCGGTTAGCGAAGTGTCTAATGCGGTTGTGACTGTTGAAAAATTACGTGAACAACTGGAATTTGCTAAAAGCCGGGTAGAAAATTCAACAAAGGCGGTTCGAAATGCGAATTTATTATTTAGAGGTGGATTTGCAACTTATTTAGAAGTGATCACTGCGCAAGGTAACGCACTGGATTCGGATTTGGCTTTGGTGGAGCTACGCCAAGAGCATCTAGAGTCCTATGTAGACTTATATCGTTCTCTTGGTGGCGGCTGGCGCTAGTGCTTAAAGGCTATCATTTGAAGAACTTCACAGTATCTTCGGATACATTTCTTTAGGACGGCAGGCCATGAATTGGTTTGGTGACCAAAAGCGGGTTGGGCAAATCGTTCAATCCGCTTTATTTATCGCCAGTTGGGCCTGGAGGTGAATGGAGAAAAAGACCAAGGTACAGAACTTAATATGATGAGTGTGATCAGGAGATAGCGTTTCCAAAGAAAGCTGAAATAAGGACTCCCAATTTTATTTTTGGCGCCTGCAACACTCCAATTGATCAGCAATACCCCTAGACTCATCATGGTCATGTGTTCGATACCAAAAAATCGGAGCGGCCGTGTGTTTACCCCTTGTTGAACATCGTTCCAAAAAGCAGTGACCAGCGGACTTTCAATATATAGCCACCAACCCAACAGAAATTGGATGTCGATAATCAGTGTTAGCAGCAGTAATAATCTGTACTGCGGGGTGCTCAGAATCGCTTTCTTTTTCATTTGGAAATAGAACCAGCCCAATTGAAATAGCAGCGAAGCTAAGACGATCCAACGTAGGTAAGAATGGGCGATTAAAAGCTGGTGATACACAGAAGAAGATGTTAATATGAAAATCCCATAAAATTAAGTACGATTTCTTAAATTTGCTTGACAAATAACGAAAAATATGAAATACAGTTCTCCTGCCACTATAGCCGTAATGATCTTGTTTTTTATTCTTCCGATGATTGGTTTCTCACAATCCACGGAAATCAAACCAGATAAAGATGAGTTAAGTAAGCCTTACCATCCGGATGCAAATGCACAGGCGGATATCGATAGTTTAGTGCTATTGACCCAGCAAGATGGTAAGCATATTGTCATCCAGGCCGGGGGGAACTGGTGTATTTGGTGTTTGCGTTTTAATGCTTTTATTCACCAGACCACTAGTATTCGGGATTTGCTCAAAGATAATTTTCATTATTATCATCTGAACTATTCTCCCGAGAATAAGAATGAAAACGTTTTTCAGCGATATGCATCGGGGAAAGGTGAGGCATACGGCTATCCGTTTTTCATTGTGTTGAATGCCGAAGGGGAAGTATTAACCACGCGGGAAAGTGGAAATTTGGAGGAAGGAAAAGGGTACGATGAACAGAAGGTTTTGAATTTCTTTCAACAATGGCTACCCGGAAAATAGCTTTTTTGCTAGCCGTTATAATTCAAACGGTCTGAAATCTTTTTCGTAGTGATTCCATACGATTCGGGCGATTTTCCGAATTAACACGTCCGCTTCATTTTCCTTAGTCCAGCGTTGGTCTTCGTTGTTTTTTGTGAGAATGGTAAATACAATATCACCATTTGGAGCATTAATCAAGACCACTTCGCCGCGCGCATCGTTAAGAGCACCTGTTTTACTGATGCAATTCACGGTGGCTGGAAATTGGGACAGGGAGCCCTCGTTGTAAAATTGATTCTTTAAGAAGCGATACATTTTATCGGAGTGAGCAGGAGAGATGATGTCGCCATTTCGGATCATGTCAAATAAACGCGACATTTCTTTGGCGGTGGTTTGTCCCCAGCCGTATTGTTCCCAATCCGAGGCCCTACCGGGTGTTCTGGAATTGACCCGAGTTTGAGAAAAACCTAAACTTTCCATAAGTGGATTAATAGAGGCCCCACCGCCAGCAAGTTCTTGGTTCCAAATCGATGTGACATTATCACTATAGCTAAGCATCAAGGAAACGAGCGTAGCTAAATCCGTTTTTACGCTATCTTTAAAGAATTGCATCAGGCCAGATCCACCATATTGTCGATCATCTCGATAGGTGAGTTTTTGATCTAAACGAAGTTTTCCTTCGGATATTTTCTGGAATACACCCACTAAAATTGGAACCTTAACAATGCTTGCGGTCGGGAAAAGTTCGTCACCATCAATGTTGACTTCTCGGTTCTTTTGTAAATTTTTTACATAAATTCCGATATCGCCCCGAAATCCCTGGATCGCGTTGATGATTTTAATTTCCAACTGCTTATCCGTTCTTTGTGCCCGGCTGTGACCTAGGGAAAGAACGAAAAAAACGACGAAAAAAGCGGCTATTCTCATGGTGTTAGTTTATTTTTACCAGATACTAATTTAATGATACCCTTTGAAAATAACTATAAATGAAGAGCTTATATATGGTGGTCCTGGGCGGAAAACCTGATGGACGACACACCGAACAACATGATGTATTTTTTGGTATAGCCTCAGCGCTAAAAGAACTGGTGCCAGATTTTAATGCTTTCTGGCCTGAAATGGTCGATCGGATGCACATCGACTCCTGGCGAAGGGTGCGTCGTGTAGGGCAGTACGAGATCCAGGTGATTCCAAAAGAACAGCTTCAAGAGAACGGATCACTACGACTATTTTTTGTCAACCTAGGGGGCTATAAACCGAATGACATGGAGGAGTATCATTACAAACAGTTAGTGGTTGCTGAAAGTATGGCGGATGCGATGAGGGTTGCGAAAGAGTCCGTTTTCTGGAAACACCACGACTCTGCTCACGTTGACGATAAATACGGTATTGATGTCGATGACATTTATCATGTAGAAGATTTGCTTAGCCCGGACCTTCGTACCAATTATCAGCTGATGATCCAACAATCTGATGAGGGTTCTGATGATCCACTGGAAGTGGGTTACCTGACCATCAAGCGACTCTTAAACCAGTGAGTGGAGGATGGAGTTAATAGGCAGCGGTAAAGCGGCGTTTAATAAACTGTCGGTTTTCGATCTCCTCAACAACAGCAACAGCTAAATCTTCAACGGACAACTTGGATTTTCCGGTGTGGTCCACGACTGGATAGTCTGTGCCGGTGCGGTATTTAGCGGTTCTAGTTCCCGAGTTCTCACGGTTCATCTCAATCGCCGGACTGAAGAAAGTCCAATCGAGTTCTTGCTCTCTCATGATCACTTCTAGAAAATCTGCAGCTGCCTTTGCGCCGGGTTTGAAGGAGCTTGGAAAGCTTGGTGAATCCACTAAACGATTGTCCTCGGAGTCCAATAAGCTACCTGCACCACCGATAACAATAAACCTCGTAATTCCAGCCTCCTTGACGGCTGTAAGGATATGACGAGCGCCATCCATATAATCTTGGTAGATGTTTGGGTTATCCCAACCCGCGTTAAATGCGGAAATGACCAAGTCGTTTCCTTTTAACGCACTTGCTAACCGGCCCTCCTGAGTGATATCTAATTGGACCGCGATCACATGGTCTATGTTTTTAATCTTATCCACATCGCGAGCGATTGCCGTTACCTGGTGTTTCTGTCGAAGAAGTTCCTTTAAAAGATAAGAGCCGACGAATCCGGTGGCTCCGATAAGTGCTATTTTCATCATTCTGTACGTTAAATTGTTTCCCTACAGCCTACATATGGCTCGTTGGACTGTAGGGAAAACAACTTCGAGGTCTTTTGGTTTAACCCGAATACAGATTATTTTTGGATGGATTCCTTTTCGCCTTTTTTGAACTTAGCATAGGCCTCGATGATATAGGCGGTTAAATCTTCTTTTGAAGCTTGCTGGATAAATTCGTAGCTGGGGCGATAACCGTCCTTGAATAGCAATAGTTCTTCTCGCTCCATTGGAATGAGGGAAAGTATCAGCTCATTGGTGAACACTCGGTAGACGTTGCGTTGTTCCTTTTCCGTCTCGAGAATGTCAATTGCCGCACGTGCCTGTCTCGCCTCTCGACCAAATAGGCGAGAAGGGGAAATGCGCAGTCCCCCCCGTTGCGAACTTGTCTCTACCGCTTTACTATTGTTTTTTGCACGTTCAATTTCACGCGTCAGACGGCTGTCCGTAATTTTAGATACAATTACTTCGTCAATTAAAATCGTTGAATTGTCTCGCAGGAGATAAATACGGTTGACTCCTTCTTGATAAATAAAGGCGGTATCTCGTTCATAACCATGCGCTAAAAGACTTAAATAGTCGTTCATTTTAGCCGTAATTGTGAAGTTTCCTTGCATATCGGTAACGATTTTCTCGCCCGTGCGGAGATTTTTAATTTCTACCTCAGAGAGCGCTTTGCTAGATTCCAAATCGTATACGATGCCCTGCAGTTGCTGCGCGTTTACTAGATTACTCCAACAGATAAAAAGTAGGACAATCCCTAATATGTTTTGTGTTTTACTCATGTCTATTTTGCTGTCCAAATATTATTGTCCGGCTCAATGTCTGGGTATACTTGATCGGGATCAATTGCTACTTGAATTAGTTTTTCGGATGTTGGCAGTGTAAACTGCCAGGTGCTGTTTCGCTCCCAGACTTCCACAGGTAGCTTGTGTCTGATGGTTTGACCACTTTCCGTGGTGGCTTCAATAACCACTGGCATGGCCATCTTTTGAAGGTTGTCGATGGTTATAATTGCCCCTTTTGTTGGGTCTAATTCCACATAACTCACTTCTGAAACCGCTTGGTCTAAAGCCCAGTTGTTTAAGAACCAACCCCTCCAGAACCAATTTAGAGTTTCTCCCGTTTCATTTTCCATAACCCGAAAGAAATCATTAGGTGTGGGGTGCTTGTAAGCCCAATACTCGATATATTTTTTAAAAGCAGCGTCAAAGCGTTCTGCGCCGAGTACTTCGTCGCGAAGTATTCTCATGGCAAAACCGGGCTTGTAATAAGCCAATAGACCAATATTTCTTTCGTTCATTCCCTGAGGAGTGGATAGTACCGGCTCCAGTGCAGGGTGGAGGAGCGCCTGAGCCATCGCGTTGGTGTTTCCCATGCGCTTATGGTATTCGCCTCCATTGAAGGCTTCTGTAGATAAGCCATTAATAAAGGTATTAAAACCTTCGTCCATCCAGGCGTGTAAACGCTCGTTGGATCCGACAATCATTGGGAACCATATGTGGCCGAACTCGTGATCCGTGACCCCCCATAAGCTACCCGCTTTAGCGCGATTTCCACAAAAGACAATCGCTGGATATTCCATCCCTCCTACATTTGATGCGACGTTAATGGCTACCGGATAGGGATATTCCATCCATTTATTCGAATAATACTCTATTGATGCCTTGGTATATTCAGTGGAACGTTCCCATGCATTTCCGCCGTTACTTTCTTTAGGATAAGCAGACAAAGCAAGGGCCTTCTTACCGCTAGGTAGATTAATTTGTGCTCCATCAATAATAAACGCTTTTGAAGCAGCCCAAGCGACGTCGCGCGTGTTTTCGAGTCGGTATTTCCAAGTCAATGATTCGCCGTCAGGACGCGTATTGGGATCGGTCACCTCCTCTTCTGATCGAATCAACACGGTCTGATCGCTGGATTTAGCGCGCTCAAAACGCTGCAGTTGCTCTTGGGTCCATACCTCTTCGGGGTTGAGCAATTCACCGCCCAAAACCACCATGTGATCTGCCGGCGCTGTAATTTCAACGTTGAAATCACCATACTCTAAATAGAACTCTCCAGGTCCAGTATAGGGAAGGTTATTCCACCCTGAAATGTCATCGTAGACGGCCACTTTGGGATACCATTGAGCAATGGCATAAATATCGCCGTGTTCAGTGGGCAAAATGCCGGTCCTATCTGCCCCATATTCAGGGATCGTATAGGAAAATTCCAAACTGATTTCCGTTTCACCTCCGTTAGCTGAGAGTGCTTCTGGTAAATCAATACGCATTCTGGTATCGTGGATGTTGTACTGGGGGTCCCGTTTTCCTCCTATACGAACATTACTGATGGCGTAACCGCCTTCGAATTGAGAATCTGCATCACCGTAACGGCTATTGCTGAGCGGTACAACCGCCTGTCCGATAGACGCTGGGCTAAACAGGTTTTGTTCAAGCTGTAACCAAATGAACTCAAGTTCATCGGGACTATTATTGGTGTAATGTATAGTCACCGTTCCACTGATGGTGTGGGTTTGTGGATCCAGATTTGCTTTAATATCATAGTCCGCCGCGTTCTGCCAGTACGCATGTCCGGGTTTTCCAGAAGCAGACCGGTAGGTGTTGCCATTTTCGGTATAGAACAACGGATTGAATGCCTCAGTATAATCATAGATGCTTTCCGCTTTTTGAGCGATAGCGATATCGGTGAAGGCGAAATGGGCCGATACAATGGCTAAACCAATTTTTAAAAAAGTTCTGTTCATATCCGGTTATAGTTTAGATTGGTATTCATCCTGGTCAAACCCCACTAATAGACCCTTCGGAGATTCGATCAAGGGTCGTTTAATCATGCTATTGTTTTCAATCAACGCGTCGATGGCCGATTCCGCATCAATGACGGCAGCCTGTTGCTCGGGTGCGAGTCGACGCCAGGAAGTTCCTTTTTTATTCAGCAATCGCTGCCAAGAAACTTCTTTCTCCCACTGGTGCAGTTTGTCCGTGGTTGCCGGCTCTTTTTTATAATCGTGGAACACATATTCTTTATTATTATCATCGAGCCAGTTTAAGGCCTTTTTTACCGTATTGCAATTCTTAATTCCGTAAACCTGTAACATAACAAACATCCTATGTTTAGTGTGAAGTTAAAGATAGAAAAAACAATTGAAACCCCATTCGTGCCCCTGCCAATTAGCTGTAGATAGTGTATTTTTTACACTATATTTTTCGAACTCGTAAAAAAAACTTATCTTTAGTCAGAAATTAAACGAAAAATTTAGAAAAATAAACTATGAGCCTAAAAGATTTCAAAGGAGTACTGACTGGAGATCAAGTACAAGAACTATTTGAAATAGCAAAAAAGCACCAGTTTGCGCTTCCAGCAGTTAATATCATCGGCACAAACTCGATCAATGCAGTGATGGAAACAGCTAAAGCCGTCAATTCTCCCGTTATTATTCAACTGTCAAACGGAGGTGCGCAGTTTTATGCAGGAAAAACGCTCAATAACGATGGTCTACAAGCCTGTGTGTTAGGCGCTGTTTCAGCTGCCCAACACGTGCATTTACTGGCTGAGCACTATGGTGTCGCGGTCATTCTTCATACCGATCATGCCGCGAAAAAATTACTTCCTTGGATTGATGGTTTATTGGACGCAGGTGAGAAATTTTTTGCCCAACACGGAAAACCTTTGTTTTCCTCTCATATGCTCGATCTTTCTGAAGAACCTATTGAAGAGAATATAGCGATTTCCAAAAAATACCTAGAACGCATGAAACCGCTGGGTATGACCGTTGAGATTGAATTGGGAGTAACTGGAGGTGAGGAAGATGGTGTGGATAATACGGATGTGGATAGTTCTAAGCTTTATACTCAGCCTGAAGAGGTCGCGTATGCTTATGAGGAGCTTTCTAAAGTGTCAGAAAAATTTACAGTGGCAGCTGCTTTCGGTAATGTTCATGGCGTTTACAAACCAGGTAACGTGAAGTTGCAACCGGTTATTCTGAAAAATTCGCAAGATTATATTCGTCAGCAATTTAATTTAGAAGCAGGTAAGCCTGTTAACTTCGTATTCCACGGTGGCTCTGGATCCTCGCCAGAGGAAATTAAAGAAGCGATTTCCTACGGTGCTATTAAGATGAATATAGACACGGATATGCAGTGGGCATTTTGGGACGGTGTAAGGGGATACGAATTAAAGAACCGTGATTATCTACAAGCTCAAATTGGAAATCCGGAAGCGGCGGATTCTCCAAATAAGAAATTTTACGATCCACGAGTTTGGTTGCGTAAAGGTGAAGAAGCATTTGTTACCCGATTGACGCAAGCATTCGAAGAGCTTAACGCGATTGATGCGAATTCGAAATTGTAAGTAAAGTATATCGATTAATAGAATAAAAAGACACCCTAGGGTGTCTTTTTTAATTTCAGCCGTCCATTTTCGGGATTATCAGCTCAATCTAATCTTTGAAAACGATGCGCTCAGCCCTTCATTTTTTAGACAATTTTGCGTATCATTAGGGTATTCAGATACTGCTATGTACAAAGATCGCTTTATAAGTTTTCTTAAATTTGAAAAACGCTACGCTGAGCCAACTGTTCGCGCTTACGAACATGAGATTCGGATGATGTTGGGCTTCGCTGAGCGTGAGCATGTGAGTTTTTTAGACATAGATTATCGGTTTCTGCGTTACTATTTTAGTCAATTAAAAGAAGAGGGAAAACAAGCAAGCTCAGTCAATCGATCCATCTCCTCGCTTAAATCATTTTATAAGTTTCTCTTACGCGAAAGATTGATTCAGGAAAATCCGATGGCCATGGTTCGGGCATTGAAACTACCAAAGAAATTACCAGTCGTGGTGGAAAAAGCGAAGATTGTTGGTCTGTTAAACGACATGGACCGCCGGCAAGAAGATTTCGAATCCTGTCGTGATTTTTTAGTGATGGAGTTACTTTTTGGAACTGGGATTCGTCTAGCCGAGTTGTTAAAAATTAGAGAACAGGATGTTGATATATATAGTAAAAAAATACTTATATTCGGAAAAAGGGGTAAGGAGCGCTTTGTCCCCGTTCATCAAACTTTAAGCACCGCGTTGGAACGCTACTGCTTCCTGAAAAATGAACAACAATTTCAAAACATTTCGTCAGTTTTGATCGTTACCAAAGAAGGAAAGAACGGGTATGCCAAGTTGATTTATCGCATAGTAAACCGTTATCTCAGTATGGTGACATCGCAACAGAAAAGGAGTCCACATATTTTACGACATTCTTTTGCGACCGCTCTACTGGATAATGGAGCGGATCTGAACGCCATCAAAGAATTATTGGGTCATGCCGGATTATCCGCTACACAGGTCTATACCCATAACTCGGCAGAACGTTTGAAATCAATTTATAAACAAGCTCATCCAAAAGCTTAAAAAAGGAGGAAAAATGAACATTACAGTGCAATCTATTAAGTTTAACGCTGACAGCAAACTAATCGAGTTCATTAGGAAAAGATCCGAAAAATTAAATCAATTTCTGGACAACATTATCGAAGGTGTCTGTTATCTTCGAGTAGAGAATGTGGACGACGAAGCCAATAAGGTCGTCGAACTTAAATTCAATATCCCAGGCAACCAATTATTTGCCAAGGCACAAGCAAAGAGCTTTGAAGAGGCTACTGATGTAGCTATTGAATCGATACGAAGGCAGATTAACAAACATAAAACAAAAACCAGAGGCAATGGGAGCAACCATAAAGAGTTGTTGAACCAAGAAGAAGAATTGTAAATATAACCGAATACATACGCAGATGGGTTTCCTGAGAAAGGAGACCCATTTTTTTGTGATGTGTACGTTCGATTATCTTTTTTTTAAACATTTTTATGATCTCCTTATTTTTATTTGGAATAATTCTTAACAATACTTAGATTTGCTCCTGTTAAAATTGACATGAATGATTTGTCCATTAGCAAATTTTGAGGAAGTATTTAAAACAGAACACGGTGCGGTGTATCAGTGCAGCCGCAAAAATTGTTATTGGTTAGATTTCCAAGGGGCTGCAACTGCTTTCAAAGTGCGTGACTTTCTTGCTTTTAAAAAGAGGCTAGATGGCATTGATTTGAAAACTATGCTCAATGAGTCCTCCAGAAGTTATGACTTCGAAATCATTATGCCGTTCCGTAGCGACCGTATCTTTATCTTATCGGTCGGGGATATTCTAAAATTAAAAGACCTTCTAGCAGGCGCTAAGTTTATGATTGAGTTAAATAGCGAGGTTAAAGGCTGTTTACACAGTCGCCCGATTCTTTCCGTATAGCTTACTTGTAATTATACTGATTCTAAATTGCTTAGATTGATCTTGGGTTAATTTAGACTGAATTTTTATTGCATTTTTTTCGACCATCTCCTTATAATTCCTAGTATATTTGTAGTGTTGAAAGTCGATAAGGATTTTCTGTCGGTTCACAAATTTAGGAGATACATTATGAAAGATCTATTAAAACTTAAAACATCGATTTC
Source organism: Sphingobacterium sp. (assembly GCA_052092145.1). Classification (GTDB taxonomy): domain Bacteria; phylum Bacteroidota; class Bacteroidia; order Sphingobacteriales; family Sphingobacteriaceae; genus Sphingobacterium. The sequence goes on from JBQDCW010000005.1 coordinate 101,291, forward strand.
TGAGGATATCGAAAACATATTGAACGAACAGGTTAAAATTGAAGCACACGCGTCGGCACTTTATTTAGCGATGTCGGCTTGGTGTGACGATCAGGGTTTAGATAACGCGGCAGACTTTTTTGCCAAACAATCTGATGAAGAGCGTACCCATATGCTGAAAATATTTAATTACATCAGTAATCGTGGGGGCCGTGCTATTTCCCCAGAAATCGCCAATGTACCGGTGGATTTTGATTCGTTCCGCGGGGTATTCGAAACCACTTTAGAACAAGAAATGTATGTTACCGAACAGTTCAATAAAATTGCGGACAAATGTATGAAAGCGAAGGACTTTGTAACGTTCAACTTCTTACAATGGTTTTTAGAAGAACAAGTGGAAGAAGAATATGTTGCAAGACGTATTTTAGAGCTGTTTGATGTCATTGGTGAGGAAGGTACAGGACGTTGGGAAATTGATCGCCATTTGGTTAAGGTAACTTTCGGCGAAGAGTAAGATTGTTCGAAATAAAACGGAAAGCGGGTTAAAAGATAATTTTAACCCGCTTTTTTAATACGAATGTTTTAAGTTTCGACGTTTAAATGTTAAATTATCAAGTAATCGAAATGTTTTAAGTATATAATTGCCAATTTAGTCTAGTAGTCCTGTGCGCAACATTTGTTCCATTGTTTTTTTTATTCTGCTGATACTGACTAGTTTAGGTGACTTATTCGGCCAAGGTAGGGGACGGGACGTTGAAGGTCTTGTCGTGGACACGACCGGCATGGGCATGAGCGGGGCATCCGTACGGATGGTCAGTGCAGTCGATACGATGAGTACAACAACCGATGATAACGGTTTTTATCGATTCCGCAATATAAAGGGGAAACATCTCAATATTTCGTTCAGTATGTTGGGGTATGGTATTGCCAACCAAACCGTTTCCACCTCATCTTTTTTTTCTAATATTTTCGTACCTAAGGTGACACTTTCCCCGCAGTCGACATTGATTCCAGAAGTTCGGGTATTAAAAATTGTTCCCGTCGTAGAAAAGGGAGATACGGTGCAGTTTAATATGGGAGCTTTTTCTTTCCGAGAACATTCTTTACTGGAAGAGGCCTTAAAGCAATTACCCGGTTTTCAGATATTGCGGGACGGCACCACGTATTATAATGGTCAAGCGATTCAGGGAGTTCGTGTCGATGGACAAAAGTTTTTTGGTGGTGACCTGTTGACTGCGACCAGGAATTTACCGGCCGAATTTGTTAAGCAAATTGAAGTTGTCAACGACTATGGAGATGCTTCGATGGCCAAGGGAATTAAATCGACAGAGCCCGAGAAGATTATCAATATTGTGCTGGAGGAAAATAAGAAAAAAATAGCCTTTGGACAGGGAACATTGGGCGCAGGAACACATGATCGATTTATAGGCAGTTTAGGGATTAATAAATTCAACGACGGACAGGAGCTGTCGGTCGTGGGGTCTATCAATAATACGAATACCAGTTTGTTTCTTTTTGGATCACCCGATGGCGCTGGGAATCGATTGACCGATCTCTCGGAGATCGGAGATTTCTCGGACCAGACCGATGGACTGAACAAATTGTCTTCTTTGGGAATTACTTTTTCAGATCAAGTTGGTGAGCATGTATCGATTAATGGAGGATATAACTACCAAAGCAAAACCAACGTGACCGATGGTACCTCGCTAATGACCTCTTCGTACCTGGATTACCGAATCAATCGAAACGAAGAATACCAAAGTGAAACAATCGATAATTTACATCGTTTTAATCTGGAAATGAATGCAAAGTTCAAAAATCGAGATATTTTGAAAATTGCGCCCACGTTGACCTATAGCCGTTTTTACCTACACAATCAGCGTTCCACGGAATTGCGCAACTTGAATATTCGGGAAATGGGTAATCGGCAGGATACCTCGATCAATAATACCCCGACTGCAGTCGTTTCCGTGTTGTATTCGAAATATTTTGAAAAACCTGGACGCAAACTCGTTGGGGATTTACTGTATAACTACCGGTCTTCCCGTAAAGACGAAGTAGTTTGGGAGGATTACATCCGGTTTGATTCTACTGGTACCTCGCCGATTATGAGTCAATACGGCCAGAACCAATTGGTGGATGCCAAGAATGATGTCGCGACACTTAAAGCATCGCTATCCTACGTCGAACCTTTTTTCGAGCATAGTTTGTTGGAAATTTCACACGATATGGACATCACGCAGATTGAAGCGGTCCGCCGCGTACGGGATCCATTTTCTGTAGGACTTGGGCTCGTGGATTCATTAGCACTAGATTACGGGTATCAGTTTAGGAGTTTTCAAACTGGGCTTAACTATCAATACGAGCCGAATAATCAATTTCGGGTGAATATGGGTTTTTCCGTGCAACCGGTCTATCTCAATGGACAGGTCCGAGGTGACTCCGCGAGTCATCAATATGACAACGTTAATTTGGTTCCGACAACCACGGTCCGCTATAAATTTGAGAATGATTTAGAGGTGCGATTTTCCTATCTAGGGCGAAATGTCCAGCCCAGCTTCCTGCATATCGCGCCGGTGCGAGATAACTCGAATTCTAGGAATATCATCGTTGGAAACCCTGCATTGAAAGCCGAATTCTTAAATAAGTTTTCCACTACATTAAGAAAATTTGTAGCCAGTAGGGGACAGTACTTTCAAACGGACTTCGCGTACACATTTACTTCAAATAAGATTGTGAGTTCAAAATCTTCATTATCTAACGAGACTATCCAAGAGACAACTTTTGAAAACACCGACGGATATTACGATTTGAAGTGGTTCTACCAATTTAATTCGCCCATTTTTGTAGACGATTTACTGCTCAACCTGACCGGGAATGTCGATTACTACAATAACTTATCGTACGTCAATAGCGTTAAAAGTAGAACCCAGCAGTTGCTCTTCAATCAGAATCTACAGTTCCGCTATAATTGGAGCGAATATTTTGAATCCGTCTTCAATACGAATTATTTTCTTAATCGTGCGGTTTATCAGTTGCCGCGAAGAAGTAAAATTGCGGCTCATTCATTTTTATTTAGTTTGGCTGGGCGGGGCTATATTAACGACCGATTAATGATTGGGGCGGAGATGTCGCAAAAGTTTTATCAAGGCTATGTCAGTGAGCTAAGCAGTGTCAATCCGACGATTATAAATGCGTATTTGGAGTTTTCCTTTCTCCGGAATAAATCGGCGCTCATTCGTTTACAATGCAACGATTTAATGGATCAAAATAAAAACGTAGGCATCCTAACGGAATATATTGGTAACGATGTATTTGAGTCAAGAAATAATCGACTTGGTCGCTATTTTATGCTGACCCTTAATTTGCGTTTGCAATCTTATCCGGGCAATTAATTTTGAAGATCCTTTGATCGGGAAAGCAGCAAATGATGGTTAAACAAAAGAAGGAACACTGGCGCAGTTCCCCCCAAAAGTTGACGTAGTGATCATTTGGGTTTCCTTGCGCCAATTATATGAAAGCAGCTGTTATAACCAAGTTTGGAGGGCCCGAGGTGTTAGAGATCCAGACTCGGGACGATTTGAAACCCGGGAAAAACCAAGTGGTAGTGAAAGTGGAAGCTGCCGGCGTCAATCGTCCGGATGTGTTCCAACGAAAAGGAAATTACCCAGCACCACCAGGGGTCATTGCTGAGGTGCCGGGTTTAGAGGTCGCGGGTATCGTTATCGCACGAGGTGAACAAGCCAATCGTTGGCCCATCGGCACCGAGGTGATGGCTTTACTCCCAGGGGGCGGATATGCGACACAAGCTTGTGTTCACCAAGATCTTTGCATTGCTAAACCTGAGCAGATTAGTTTTGAAGAAGCGGCATGCCTTCCCGAAACGCTGTACACGGTCTGGCATAATGTCTTCCGTCTAGGCGCATTGGAAAAGGACCAATGGGTATTGATACACGGTGGGACCGGAGGGATAGGTTCCACCGCGATACAGCTTGCTAAATATTTTGGCGCTAGGGTAGCGGTCACCGTTGGCAGTGAGGAGAAAGTTGAGATCGCCCGAAGTTTGGGAGCAGATCAAGTGATCAATTATCGACAAAACGATTTTTCGCAAGTGTTGGATGAGAGCAGTATCAATCTGGTGCTCGATAGTATCGGTGGGAACTATTTTGCAAAGAATATTCATGTTTTAGGCCAACAGGGTCGATTGGTACAAATAAACGCGATGCAAGGCGCTAAAGTCGAGCTGAATTTGCTACAGCTCATGCAAAAAAGGATCTGGTTGACCGGCTCGACTTTACGAGCAAGAGACCATGCATTTAAGGAAGCGCTCACGCGAGAAATAGAGACGCAGGTGATCCCGCTGGTTCAACGGGGTGACTTCCGCCCGTTAATGGGGAAAATATTTTCCTTCCAGGAGGTGGCAGACGCACACCGGTATTTTGATAGTCCGGGGCAGTTTGGTAAAATAGCCCTTACAATGCGTAGCTAAAAGTATTTAGCTTAGTTACCGGCCGATAATTTTTTCTATATTTATCCCTAGAAATCCTATTTTGAAAGCTATGAATTTAAAATTTATCAGTACGGCATTATTGATAGCGGGTAGCACGCTAGCCGGATACGCTCAAAAAATCGGCAAGGTTGAAAAACCTGTTGATATGGTGAGCACATTGGTTGGTACGCAATCCACCCATTCTTTATCAACCGGAAATACTTATCCTGCCATTGCACTGCCTTGGGGCATGAACTTTTGGAGTCCACAGACTGGCGAGATGGGCGACGGTTGGATGTATACCTATACGGCAGATAAAATCCGTGGTATCAAACAAACCCATCAACCTTCTCCTTGGATGAATGATTACGGGCAATTCTCCGTTATGGCGATGGTCTCCAATAAGACGTTTGATCAAGATAAGAGAGCCAGTTATTTTTCTCATAAAGCAGAGGTAGCCAAGCCGCATTATTATTCGGTGTACTTGGCCGATTACGATACTAAAGTAGAGGTAACGCCAACCGAACGGGCATCTTATTTTCGGTTTACGTTCCCAAAGACCGACTCTGCATTTGTATTGATTGATGCGTTTGACGACGGTTCCTACGTGGAGGTGCTTCCTCAGGAACAAAAGATAATTGGATATACCACCAAGAACAGTGGGGGAGTACCCGATAATTTTAAGAATTATTTTGTGATGTCTTTCGATCGGCCATTTGCTAACGTAGCGACTTTTGCTGATTCGGTATTGGCTGACGGACGATTTGTGGTGAAAGCCGACCATGTGGGTGCTATTGTAGGTTTTCAGAACGCGAATGCTGGAGAACAATTGTTGATGAAAGCAGCCTCTTCCTTCATTAGTGCGGAACAGGCAGATCTGAACTTAAAGGAGTTGGACGGCGTTGCGTTTGATGAACAGGTGGAAAAAGGTGAAAATATTTGGAATGATGCCTTAGGCCGAATCGAGGTTGAAGGTGGGGAGGTCGACGATCTCCGGACATTTTATTCCGCATTATACCGTTCACTTTTATTTCCACGAAAGTTCTATGAAATCGATGCCAACGGCGATATCGTTCATTATTCACCTTATAACGGTGAGGTTCTACCGGGCTATATGTTTACCGATACAGGTTTTTGGGATACCTTCCGGGCCCTTTTCCCATTCTTAAATTTGATGTATCCGGAAATCAACGAAAAAATGCAAGACGGATTGGCCAATGCCTATCGTGAGGGTGGTTGGCTACCGGAATGGGCGAGTCCTGGTTACCGAAACATTATGGTAGGGAATAACTCGGCGTCAGTTGTCGCCGACGCTTGGGTTAAAGGCGTGCGTTCTAAGGATATAGAGACGCTCTATGAAGCCGTGAAAAAAGGAGCGAACAACGCAGGTCCGATCACAGCCGTGGGACGTGCCGGTGCTGAATACTATAATGAGTTGGGGTACGTACCGTATGATGTAGATATCAACGAAAATGCGGCGCGCTCGTTAGAATATGCCTACGATGATTTTGCGATCTACCAATTGGCAAAATCCCTTGATAAACCGGAGGAAGATTTACAATACTATAAGGATAGATCATTCAACTATAAAAAGCTTTTCGACCCTTCTACTGGATTAATGAGAGGTAAAAACAAGGATGGTTCTTGGTCGAATCCGTTCAATCCATTTAAATGGGGAGATGCATTTACAGAAGGAAATAGTTGGCATTACAGCTGGTCTGTGTTTCAGGATATTGAGGGCCTAGCGGACCTGTTAGGTGGACATAAGGCAATGGAAATAAAGCTGGATTCGGTATTTACCCTCCCACCGATATTCGATGATAGCTATTATGGTTTCCCAATCCATGAGATCAGGGAGATGCAAATCGCGAACATGGGGCAATACGCACACGGTAATCAGCCCATTCAACACATGATTTACCTTTATAATCACGTTGCTGCTCCTTGGAAAGCTCAGTATTGGGCGAGAGAAACGATGGAGCGTATGTATTCGCCAAACCCCGATGGATATTGTGGTGATGAAGACAATGGACAAACTTCAGCGTGGTATGTGTTTTCCGCTTTAGGTTTTTACCCTGTTACACCAGCAACGGATGAATATGTAATCGGATCACCAATTTTTGATAAAGTAACCTTGCATTTGGAAAACGGGAAGAAAATACGAATTGAAAGCAAGAATAATTCGTCAGAAAACCGGTATATACAGTCTCTGAAATGGAACGGACGCAATTATACTAAGAATTACTTGAACCACAGTGAACTCGTCAAGGGAGCTCGGTTAGTATTTGATATGGGCGACCAGCCCAATAAGAAACGCGGTATCAATAAGGATGATTTGCCTTATTCGATCAGCAAAAATGATCAGTAAGATCAAAAAATGCAGTAATAAAAAGGCACGTGTTCTCCAGAACACGTGCCTTTTTTCATAATACTATCGCTGTATTGTGCGCATGGGGGCACGTTGCTATTCTAAAAATAGCATGTGGGCTGCGTAAGAATGAATAAAGTAGTCATTTGCGATCCGTACGACCAGATGTCTTAATCTCTCGAAATAGTTTTATCCGTTCGATCACCTTGGAAACTAAGAAGGACAAGATGCTAAACACCATTTGGCGGATTCATTTTTAAGAAGGTTCCGATTCCGAATAGTTCTCGTTTGACATTTCTCTCCAAATAAACAAGCTTGGATTTCTCCAAGCTTGTCTGTGGCAGCATGCAGCTACCATACGTTCTTTTTGGCGGTCTCTCGATAGGCGCTTTGACGATACTTCTTGAGATCACAAATCATCTCCATCTTCACCAAAATCATCGATTTCCCCGAGCTCTTCCATGTCCCCTAAGCCAAGGTCGTCATCGTCATCAAACATGTCTCCATCATCTTCAGGACCGTTGAAGTTGAGAACTCGTTTGTCTTCTAGCAATACCGCTGTGTCGTTTACCTGCATAGTCGCCATGTTTTAAATGATGTTTGCTTTCGTCTGCGTAAAATTATAGAAGATAATTCAATTGCTAAATCTTTTTCTGAAAAAAATGATCAATGTCCCCTTAGGGATAGGGTAGGCTTCAATCGGCATTTTCACCGATACTGTTTTCCTCGGCGATGATATCTTTCAATTGGGGTAAATCTTTTGTGCTGGAAAGTCCAAAATGGTCCATAAACTCTGAGCTAGTCGCGTAAAGCAAAGGTTTTCCAATTGTTTTAGCTTTTCCGGCAATCTTAATTAATCCCTTTTCTAAAAGACGTTGTAACGAATAATCACAACTCACCCCTCGAATTTGTTCCATCTCTAGTTTTGTGACGGGTTGACGGTAAGCGATGATCGCAAGAGTCTCGAGGGCTGCCTGACTAAGCTTTTTCCGCTCTTTATGGATTCGCAGCTGACTGATCGCCTCATGATAGGCCGGCTTAGTCAAAAATTGTAGCCGTTCATCAATTGTGGCTAGTGTGAGTGAAAATTCCTCAGCTTCGTATTTTGTTTTAAGCCTGCCGATGAACTCCGCTAGTTCTGATGTAGAGATCTCGATAGTCAATGCTTCTTGCAAGACCTCCCGTAGGTCCTTTTGAGTGATTCCCGCATCGGCAGCAAAAACGATCGCCTCGATATTTAATAGTATATCTTTCAAAAAAACGCTATTAGTAGTCGATAACTTGTTCCTCCATTAGTTCGGGGCGTTCACGGAACTGATAGGTTTGTGTTCGGAGCTGTGGTTCAAATCCGGCTTCCTGGATCGCCTCCTGAATAGATTGGGCGGTGAACCGATGTGGAGCTCCTGCAGCAGAGACTACGTTTTCTTCGATCATAATCGAACCAAAATCATTTGCTCCAGCGTGCAGACAGAGCTGCGCGGTGTGTTTGCCAACTGTTAACCATGAAGCTTGTATGTTTTTGATGTTTGGTAGCATAATCCTACTCAGTGCAATCATACGGATATATTCGTCTGAGGTGACCTCGTTGGTTATTCCACGTAATCTTTTAAGTAGCGTGCCGTCATCTTGGAAAGGCCAGGGAATAAAAGCAATAAAACCATAGTTTTCTTGTGGCTTCGTGTCTTGTACCTCCCGAATCCAAACCAGATGTTCGAAGCGCTCTTCAATCGTCTCTATATGACCAAACATCATGGTTGCTGAGGTTGGTAAGTTTATTTGGTGAGCAGCTCGCATGACATCAAGCCATTCTTGACCTCCGCATTTTCCTTTTGAAATTAAACGCCGAACGCGATCGTTTAAAATTTCCGCCCCGGCGCCCGGTAATGAATCCAGTCCGGATGCTTTCAATGCACGGAGTACCTCAAGGTGGCTCATTCCCTCTAACTTGGCAACATGCGCAATCTCTGGAGGACCCAGAGAGTGTAGTTTCAGCGTTGGATAAAGCTCTTTTAATTGACGGAACAAGTTGCTGTAGAATTCAAGTCCCAAATCGGGATGGTGTCCTCCTTGAAGCAAGAGTTGGTCCCCACCGTAACGAAATGTTTCCTCGATTTTCTGTTTATATGTTTCTATATCGGTAATATAGCTGTCCTCATGACCAGGGCGGCGAAAGAAATTGCAAAACTTACAATTGGCGATACACACGTTGGTCGTATTGACATTACGGTCGATTTGCCAGGTCACTTTTCCATGAGGTACCTGAAGTTTTCTGAGCTCATTGGCCACGTAGGCCAATTCGGCGGTGGCCGCCTTATGATATAAGAAGATACCCTCTTCCTTGGTTAAGAAGTCGAAATTCAGGGCACGTTCCAGTAATTGATCTACATTCATGTTCTTCAAAGATACGGAGCTTTTCATAAAAAAGGAAGGTGAAGTGTTCATTATCAGACGGGATTCTACCCCAAAGAAGCGAAAGTTGCCTCATGGAAAAATAAAAAGAGAATAGTCCGTCGTGTTTTTTTGTTACCTCTTGTTCCTATGAATGGAAAAAAAGCTTTAAATTTAAAATTAATGATCGGAAAATAGAGCTCCCGTTAGCACGCAGCGGTCGAATGTACGGGAGATTCTAATAGTCGGTCGAAAAGAACCTAAACAGCAGTTAAATTTATTTAAATCGCCGCGCGATATTTTTCGGCTAAAGCCTAAGGTCTTATCAAGACACTAAATTTATGAAAAGAGTTTTTTCTAGTTTGTATGTTCAAGTCATACTTGGAATTGTTATTGGAATTCTGTGTGGGATATTTTATCCCGAGTTTGCCGTGAAACTTAAACCACTTGGAGACGGCTTCATCAAGTTGATCAAAATGGTCATTGCCCCTTTAATCTTCAGTTCCATTGTTATTGGGATTGCCGGTATGCAGGATGTGAAAAAAGTGGGTAAAATCGGACTTTCTTCATTGATTTATTTCGAGGTGATGACGACGATTGCCTTGATTATCGGTTTGATTTTCGTCAACTGGATACAACCGGGAACGGGGATGAATGTAGATCCTGCAACATTAGATCCCTCGGAAGTTTCACATTATGTGCAGCAATCTGCTGAACATCATTCAGTGATGGATTTTATCCTAAGCGTTATCCCCGAAAATGTAATTGCTGCGGTGGCCTCGGATAATCTTCTCCAAGTCTTGGTTTTCGCGATTCTCTTTGGCATTGGACTGACCAAGATCGGTCAGCAGAATGCCAAACCGGTAATTAATGTTTTGCAGTCCTTTCTTAAAGGGATCTTTGCGGTAATCAAGATCATTATGTACCTGGCGCCCATAGGTGCAATGGGGGCCATCGGGTTTACGATCGGGAAATATGGGGTAGAGGCCCTTTCTTCTCTTGGTTTGTTGATGATAAGCTTTTATGCTACCTGCCTGATATTTATCATCGGCGTTATTGGCGGTGTACTTTATTTTTATGTGCGTGTGAACATTTTCAAACTTTTACGCTATATACGTGAGGAACTGTTGATTGTGTTAGGGACCTCGTCATCTGAATCCGCTCTTCCTGGTCTGATGCAGAAATTAGAGGATGCAGGGTGCTCTAAGCCGATTGTCGGTCTGGTTATTCCAACGGGCTATTCGTTTAATTTAGACGGTACATGTATCTATTTAACTATGGCGGCTGTATTTATCTCCCAAGCGTTGAATATGCACTTAAGTCTAGAACAGGAGATTACTTTACTGTTGGTTTTGTTATTAACGTCTAAAGGTGCTGCGGGAGTGACTGGCAGCGGATTTGTCACGCTTGCAGCGACTTTACCCGTCGTCGGCCACATTCCTGTCGAAGCCGTGGGCCTTATTCTTGGCATTGATCGCTTCATGAGTGAAGCGCGTGCGATCACTAACATTATCGGAAACGCAGCCGCCACCATCGTGATCGCCAAATATGAGAAAGGTCTGGACGAGACGCAGCTTCACGAAAAATTGACGCCTACTTTTCCAGAACAGGTGCCTCGACCATAATCCGAAGAAATGACCGGAATCGTTGAGCAACCAGCTTTTTGCTGAATAGACAGGACAGCTCAAAAAGCAAAAGAGGTTGACATTTTTCGATTGTCAACCTCTTTCTAAAAAGTTATCTTACTTTTTCTTCTTATGAATTTCTCCACAAGGATCTTTTAAAATAACCTCTTTGTATAATTATAAACGCCACGATTGATCTTTTATTATAAGATGCGCGTATTTTTTTATTATAAGATGCGCGTATTTTTTTATTTCTGATTTTTTTCTGATCTTTCCGATAGGTAATAATTCTTTACTTTGGTCGGGCGCCGTTAAACGATGAAGACGGTCCTTCGTCTTAAATTAAAGAAAACGGAAAACATAAATGAAAAAGAAATATCTCGCTAAGGCACTGATACTTTTTAATATCTTCAGAAATAGACGGTTGACTAATCAGGATATCGAGGCCGCCGAGCAAAAAGCCCCTTCACTAGGCGATCGCTCTGAAGAATTGCAGATCTTGATTGGCATGATCAAAGATACTTTTGCTGGTCGGTATAAAATGAGCCGTTGGAATTTATCGATTATTGTCGGCACTATTCTTTATGTAGTTTCACCTATAGATGCTATCCCGGACATGATACCCGTGTTGGGTTGGTTGGATGATGCATCTATTGTGGGGTTTGCCATATCCAAGTTAGCGGATGAATTAGATCGATATAGAGCACAGGTACAATTGGACGGACCCATTCAAAAATAGCTTCCCCTATAGATTAATTGAGCGTTGATGAAGAATAGGCGATCGTATCGATCAATTTACTTAATATGGCGTATGCTTAGCCCTACAATTCAGCTCATTCTTGTAATGATACTCTGTTTTTTTAGCATGGGCTATGGACAACCCAGTCAGATGGACTTGGATCGCTTACTTAATCAATACTATTCCGATTCTCAGGAACCAGGCGCCGTCCTGTTGATAGCGCAGGAAGGTCAACAAATCGGCTCGGTGATTGGAACCGGCAATAGGCAAACCTTCGAACCGCTACAGATCCATACGAACTTCCGCATGGCTTCCCTCAGCAAGCACTACACCGCTTGGGCGGTGGCGCATTGTTTGAATGAAGAAGGTGTCTCATTTAATGAACCAATCAAACGCTTTTTTCCCGAATTAGGGGCGTTAGCAGAGGATATCACGATTGCACACCTGATGAACCATTCCTCCGGAATTCCGGATTATGAATCTCGGATTGGCGATGGCCAAACGGGGCAACTCAGTGACGCTGATGTCTTGTCTTTGATCTCTCCCTTGGATGCCCTTTATTTTGAACCGGGAAGCGGCTTTAGGTATAGTAATACGGCGTACTGTCTGTTGACCTTGCTGATCGAACGGGTGACAGAAACTCCCTATGCAGACTATGTTAGAATGAATCTTTTCGATCCTCTAGATTTGGAGTTTTCTGCTGTATTTCAAGCAACAGAGGCGATTGCCAATCGGGCATATGGATATCATCCGGAAGGCGATCAGTATTTTTTTGCTGACCAAAGTGTGACCAGCGCTACTAAAGGTGATGGCGGCATCTATACTTCCGGGTCAGATTTTCACCGGTTTAGTCTCTACCATCAGCGCTTTTTGGATAAGCACGAGGACCTTGGTACGCAGCCCAATAGCGTATCTGAGGGGATAGGATATTTTATGGGGTTGTTTCAAGCGCGGACAAAGGACGGACAGACGGTGTATTTTCATTCTGGCGAAACTACCGGATTTCGTCATATTTTCTTACGGGTTCCTGAGCAAGACCTGGTGATTTCCTTATTCACCAATCGGGATGACTTGAAGATTGCCGAATTGTTTGACGAGGTCATGCATCTAATGGAAATCGAAATAGCTGAACTAAATACCGAGCCTTTATACACTTGGTTAAGTCGGGTGTATGCAGATCAGCTTGGTGCTAATGATTATTAATTCTTGCCAGACTGACTATCAATTACTCCTGCTGTCGGTGAGCGACGGCAATACTGCTAATTTTTATAATCTTATTGGAACCAGCGGAAGAAAATTCATAAAAATCATGGAAAGTAACCTGTTGGTTTTTAAAATGCAATGTTCCGCGGGCAGCAGCAAATTTACCATGAGTGACGATCGTATCCAGGTCTAATTCTAATGCGGGTTTTATTCCCATCTCCTTTAGGAAGGTTGTGACGGGCTCGTATCCCGTTATCGTTTTGTCACCGACCATTTCCCACTGAATATCTGGATGAAAAAAAGCCGATACCGCTGCAGCATCGGCTTGCGCGAAGGCGATGTTCAGATCAGCTATCAAGGTTTGTTTTGGGGCATTTCCGCAATTTTCTGATCTATTAATCTTCATTTTATAAGTGGTTTATGAACTTTAGTTAAAGTAATAGTTTGTAATAACACTGATCGGTTTTTCGTCCAAATCCAATTATTTTTAGCATACTGTTTCGATTTTAGCTGTTGGGTTTGCGGCTATTTTTCTCGATAAATCGGGAGCTGCTTCCTGGAAGGACCGTCTTTAAACGCTCGATTTGATCGCCATCAGACTCGTGGCCGATCGCGAAATAAAAGACGCTGTCTCTGGTTGGCTCTGCTTTGACCACAAGTTCTAGCGCTGCGGAAACTTTCCCAACGCCGCTGCTCACGAGGCTCGGCCATCTTGATTGGATGTCCACCCGAGACACTCATCACACAGAGAAATACAAGACGGGTTTTGGATAAACCATTTTTTATTTCGCAGCTTCCCGTAACGCTCCCAGGTCAATTTTTTTCATCCTTTGGAAACGCTCCATCGCTTGCGGATGCCTCAGTAGCTCGGAAATTTCTTTTGGCACCACTTGCCAGCTAACGCCGAAAGGATCTTTACACCAACCGCAGTTACTTTCTTGGCCATCAGCGGTTAATCTATCCCAAAAATAGTCAATCTCTTGCTGATCATTACACGGAATGGTTAATGACACCGCCTCATTAAAGGAAAAGTCTTGCGCAATACCCGAGTCCATGGCGGTTAAGGTCGTGCCGCGAAAGCCAAATTGACTATACATAACTTGCCCGATAAATTCGCCATCTGGATAAGGCACCAGCATATCGGATCGAAAATCTGGAAATAGAGCTTGGTAAAACTTCAATGCCTGATCACATTGACCTTGCTGTGCTCCACCAAACATCAAACTGGGTAAGATACGCTGGTCACCATAATCCGAACGGTCGGCATAAAACAGTTGCCAGCTAAAACCGTAACGGTCTTCAACCCATCCGTAAAGTTCACTGAATTCGTAGCGCTGCAAAGGCATCAATGCTTTACCCTGTTTTTCTAATTTATTCCAAATTTCTTGAATCAAAGCTTTGTCCTCAAGAAGAATAGTAAAGGAAATGGAAGGGTTTGGGTGGAATAATGGTCCGCCATTAATCCCGATGAATTTTTGATCAAAAAGCTCGGCTTCCACTACAGAAGTGCTTTGGGTTATGGTTTTACTTTGCGGGAGGATATCGCTATAAAAATCGAACGCTTCATTTGCCTGATGATCGAACCATAATGCAGGGATAATTTTCTCACTCATGGGGTGTTTCTTTTGGATAATTTGATTGATGTGTGCCAACAATACCCATTCTTCGATTAAAGACATGCCGATGGTGTTTATTCAATTCTATTTTAATAAATGAGAGCATGCGATGCTACAATGATCGTGATCCCGAGGAGCTCCGATCGACGATCTAAACAAAGGCGGGTTGGTCTATGCCGACCCACCTGGTCTTGTTGATGATGTTTAGCGCTGGTTAGGACATTTTCTTGTTTCCTTCAAAATGCACCATCCACCAGACACCGAAGCGATCCTGAAATGAAGAATAGAGCTCAGCAAAGAATGTTTCTCCCAGGGCCATTTCAACTTCAGGAGAATCCACCGATAGGCTCGTAAACAAATCTTGCGCCTCCGATGCGGATTCGGCATCAAGCATGATATAGGCAGAATTGCCAATGGTCAAGTGGTGACCGAATCCTTCGACCACATCAGATCCCATGATGAGCGTGCCATTCCCTATTTTAATTGCCGTATGCATGACTTTGCCTTTAGCATCATCCGGCATAGGCGGGTGACTGGGGTCGGCCGGGATCTCATCGTAAAGTTGTGTACTGAGACGCTCGGTTTTGAAGACTTTTTGATAAAAATCAAAGGCTTCGTTGCAATTGCCATTGAAGTTCAAGTATGCGTGTACTGTTGCCATAATAGTTTTAGTTTAGTGGTACTATCAAATAACGGTACAGTTACTGACAACTGTTTGTCAGCAGCTGCCTATCTAATTTTTGCTTTTTTCTAACAGGAGCTGTTCTAGATTGTTTAGCCCCATTTCGTATCCTTCTAGAAAGCCCATTTTCAAGTATTCTTCCAACGTTTTTTCGTCCGAATAGGTGCAGGTAGTGATCATCACTGTATCTCGCCCATCTGCTTCCAGAGCAACATTCCAACGAGAACTGGGCAGTTTTTCATTTTTATTACCTTTTTCATCACTGAAGAAATCATCGGCCGTATAGGACGTTCCCGGTACTATCTCTAGATATTTTGCCATCGCCCAATGTTTCTCACCTTCTGGCCCTTGCATGGCATAATGCCAATGTCCGCCTTCGCGGAAGTCGTGAGATTTGGTATGACAGGACCAAGGTTGAGGGGCCCACCATTGATCCAGTATTTTATGATCCGTTATAGCTTGCCATATGTGCTCTTTTGGCGCTTGATAGGTACGCCAAATTCGAAGACGGTTGCCTTCTTTTTCGTGTTTAAATTTTTTATATGTTTCCATAAGTGGTTTTTTATAATTAATATGTATTGAATCAACCACCAGCCGATGCATCTGTTTCTGACTGATAGAACGAATGTAGGGCAGATTGATAAAAATCCGGTTGCCCTATGGCAAGAATCAGCGTTTTTATAACAAAAAAATGGACGGTAGGTTTGCCCATAAATTAAGTTTTTTTGCGCGCTGTTCTCAAGAGGGGATGGATAGGCGTGGATCGGACGGTGATGATTCGTCAATGATGGACGGGATATATGGGCCCTTGAGCGGTATTCAGCCGAGCTGACTCTACTAGTTTTAGGGCTAGAAGTTTTTTTGCAACAAATAGGGCCTCTGACTGTTTATCTGGTAAATTGATGAACAGCTAAAGTATGAATCGGAGAAAATTTATGGGAAACGCATTGGCGCTCTCAGGAGGTTTAGCACTTTCTGGAATGTCGGTGGATAAAGATATGGAAAATAAGAAGCATTTTATGGAAAAGAGTAAGATTCCACCGGGACGATTCAGGCCGCATACACTCTCTGGTTTAGGCGGTGTGGCGTTAGGAAATGGGTTTAAGGAAAATACGGAATTAGATTGTCTAAAAGTTATGGAATCCGCATGGAATGCCGGAATCAGGTACTTTGATTCTTCTCCCTGGTATGGCCTAGGGATCAGCGAAAGAAGGATGGGCGCGATACTGAAAGATAAGGATAAAGAGGAGTTTTGCATCTCGACCAAGGTGGGCCGAGTCCTGCTGCCACATAATGATTATCAACAGGATGGTTTACTTTGGAAAGGGAGAATGAATTTTGATTATCGATATGATTATTCTGCGGAAGGAACACGAAAAAGTGTGGAAGACAGTCTTCAACGTCTAGGCTTAGGAAGTATCGATATTGTTTTTGTTCACGATCTTTCAAAAGACAATGGGGATCTTGGCGAGAATTGGATAGAGCAATTCGAGATCGCTCAAAAAGGGGCTTTTCCTGAGCTGAGCAAAATGCGGGACGAAGGACTCATTAAAGGCTGGGGGTTGGGAGTAAATACACTCGAGCCGATTTTAAAATCACTCGAGGTGTCAGATCCTGATATTTTTCTTTCAGCTTGTCAGTATTCTCTTATTTATCATCAAGACGCATTAGAGCAGGCGTTTACGAAAATCGCTCAGCACGGCGCATCGGTGGTGGTCGGTGCCCCGCTGTGTGGCGGATTTTTAGCCGGTCGCGATCGTTATTTGTATGGCACGGATATTCCCGAATTCGCTCGCGAGCAACTTGAGGCTCTGCAACGGGTGGCTGATAATCACCACGTGGATCTACGCAGTGCTGCACTGCAATTCGCCGCAGCCCCAGCAGTAGTGTCAGGGGTTATTCCTGGCGCCAGTCATCACCTTCAGGTTGAAGAGAATGCCGTATCCTTTAGCGAGGAAATCCCTTCCGCATTTTGGGAGGAATTAAGAAATGAAAAATTGATTCACATCGAAGCCCCTGTGCCCGGTGAATAAAATAGAAATGAATAATGGAAAAAATTGGATTTATAGGTCTCGGGAGCATGGGGCATCCCATGGCCAAGAATTTGGAAAACGCAGGGGTAGCGCTGACAGTCTTTAACCGTACTCAAGAGAAAGCGAAGGCTTTTGCAGCGCGGAGTCAAATTGCAAATACGATACCGGATTTGGTTGAAAAATCGGACATCATTTTTACCATGCTGACCAATGATCAAGCGGTTGAAGCGGTGTATGATGTGCTCTTGGACTGTGACGTGGACGGGAAGTTGTTGATCGACATGAGTACTGTTTCACCCCGCGCAACGGCTACTTTAGCGGTGGAGGCAGAGAGCCGCGGAGCTTGGTTCCTGGATGCGCCTGTAGCTGGTAGCACGCTTCCAGCTAAGGAGGGGGCTTTAATTTTTATGATTGGAGGTACACAGCGAGCTTTTGCTCGCGCCGAACCTTACTTAGAAATAATGGGACGGGAACTTAAATATCTTGGCCCGTCCGGCTCAGGTATAGCTGCGAAAATTTGTATCAATTATTATCTTTCGATACTCTATCAAGGTATGGCCGAGACGGTTTTATTTGCCGAGCGCATGGGCATTTCTCGGGAAGATATGATGTCCATTATTAATGGAAGTGCAAGTGGGAGTGGTGCGTCCAAAGTGAAGACTAACCTCATCGTGAATGATAAATATCCGCCCTCATTTAGTGTCAATCTGATGCTCAAAGATGTCGGCTTGGCTTTGTCATCGGGCGCAGATTTTCCAATGAGTGAGGTGTTATTACGCACGTATCAAGGGGCGTCCCAGGCGGGTAGAGGTGAGCAGGATGTCATGGCTATTTTACCATTTTTAAAAGAAGAACCGACAGACTTGTAATTTTAAGACAATGGATTTACTTTTTTGTAAAAGGTTTACAAAAATAATGATGCTAAAAAGGAATCGTTTCTGGATTCCCATCGGGCATGGGTTGTTTTTTTATTTTTTAAACAGAGAACAATGAAAAAGACAATTTTAGCGGTCCTATTAACGACCCTATTAGGCAGTGGGAGCGCGCAAACATTAAAGGAAATTCACTATCAGGATAGCGAGCAGAATCTGACGGGATTAGTCACAGATAATGTCAATCAAAGTGAAATTGGCGTTCTCATTCTGCCGGCATGGATGGGTATCGATCAAGAGGCTAAGGATGCAGCTCTGTTGCTTCAGAAGGAAGGTTATTTGGCATTTGTTGCTGATATTTATGGCGATGGAAACCAACCCCAAGACGGTCAAACCGCCTCGAGGATTTCTAGTGGATTTAAAACGGACTTTCAAGCCTATCAACGTCGAATCGAGGTGGCATTATTGAAAATGCGCGAGCTAGGTGTCAAGCGCGTAGCGGTTATCGGTTATTGTTTCGGTGGGACAGGAGCATTGGAGGTTGCCAGAGGGAAGTTGGATGTAGAAGGGGTGGTTTGTATTCATGGTGGATTATCCAAAGCTTCGGATCGCGAAAACGAACCGATTCATTGCAAGGTATTGATCGAACACCCGGCTGAGGATGGAAGTGTTCTGCCAGCGCACGTGGATCAATTGGTAGAGGAATTGAACCAGGGTAATGCGGATTGGCAAATGATTACTTATGCCCATTCCAAACACACCTTTACGAACCCCGAATCGGATGATTACAACCCCGTGATGGCCAAACGAGCATGGGGACATACGCTGATGTTTTTGGACGAAATTCTCAAGGGTTCAGAAGATCGTCATTTGCGTGAAGGAAAGACTCCTTAAGATTGTATCGCGCATGTTACAAATGAAAGCTTTATGCATCTTTCTATATTAAAACACTAATTTTTTGATTTTAAGGCGGTTGAGCGGTTTTTCCGATTAAAGCGTTGATTCCTGCGACCTAATAATCTGGTTTTTGAGGTCTATTTATGGGTGTACATTTGTTCCGAATCTAGTTTTAACTATATTCGGATCAACTAAACATAAATCTATAACAACTTAAACGCCTTAATTCTATGGTTAAACGCCACCATCTTTTCAATGGAAAGAATGGGATGAGAGCGCTGAGTTTTGGGGGAATCTGCATGTTATGCGGGTTCGTCTCACCCTCGGCTTTAGCTTATTCCCATCCAGCCTTGTCCAGCTATAGCCACGCTGTGCATTGGCAAGAAGAAATTACCGTTCAAGGTACGGTACGAGACGAGTCCAATGGTCAATCATTGGCCGGAGTTACCGTGACCATCAAAGGTACTTCGCAAGCAACCACAACAGACGAACAAGGAAGCTTTACCTTGGAAAATGTACCCGTCTCGGCAACTTTGGTTTTTACCTCGATCGGGATGGAATCCAAAGAGATACCTGTTGCCAATCAAACCAACATCGATGTCCGATTAGTTACCGCACTGGATAATATCGACGAAGTCGTGGTGGTGGGATACGGCACGCAGAAGAAAGAAACCGTAACCGGGTCTGTCGCCCAGGTACGGGGTGATGATTTACAGAAATCACCTTCAGTTAACTTATCAAATAGTCTGGCTGGTCGGATCCCCGGTTTGGTGGCCACCAACACCTCAGGTGAACCGGGCGGTGATGGCTCAGGTTTGCGAATCAGAGGTACTAACACGTTGGGTGACAGCGGTCCGTTGGTTGTTATCGATGGGATTCCCGCTCGGGCAGGCGGGTTGGAACGTCTGAACCCAGCCGATATCGAAAATGTCTCTGTCCTAAAGGATGCCTCGGCAGCTATTTATGGCGCCCGTGCTGCGAATGGTGTTATCCTAGTGACTACTAAAAGAGGAAAAATAGGGAAACCCCTATTGTCCTATAATTTTAATCAAGGTTTTTCGCAAGCGACAGTCATTCCTCAATTGGCGGACGCGGCACAATATGCAGAGATGCGGAATGAGCTGGAAATCTTTAAGCTTCCAGTGGAAGAATGGCAAGATGCTTTAAATGGCTTTAATGATGACGGTGTATATCGCCGTGAAAATGGTAGTACGGTAACCGCGCCCTTTGATCCAGAAGACCGACGTATGTTTGCCGATGGTTCGGACCCTTGGGGACATCCCAACACCGATTGGTATGACGAAGCACTCAAGAACTGGTCCCCACAATCCAAGCACAATTTACAATTAGAGGGGGGATCGGATGACTTTCGTTATTTGATGTCTTTGGGTTACCTGACTCAGGATGGATACTATAAAAACTCGGCAACGGGATTTGATCAATATGATCTTCGGGTTAATTTGGATGCCAACGTCAATAAGTACATCAAAACACAGTTTGGTGTAATGGGACGTCAAGAGGATCGTCATTTCCCGACCAAAAGTGCGGCTACGATCTTTCGGATGTTGATGCGGGGTAACCCGACGATGCCCGCGTATTGGCCCAACGGATTACCAGGACCAGACATTGAAAATGGAGAGAACCCAGTTGTTATATCAACAGATGCAACGGGTTATGATCGGAACAAACGCTATTATTTCCAAACCAATGGACAGGTGGAGATTTTGATTCCCGGCGTGGAGGGGTTGAAGGTTACCGCCAATGCGTCGGTTGATAAGTATGTTCGAAGTAGTAAACGTTGGGAGATTCCGTGGAATCTGTATACCTGGCAAGGTGACTATGAAGAAGATGGAGAAACACCACAACTCGTTGGAGGGCAGCGTGGACCAGCCGATCCACGTTTGGATCAGAGTATGGAAGATCAGATGAACGTGTTATTGGGAACCGTTGTGAGTTACGATAAGGTTTTCGGAGACCATACACTGAATTTGTTAGCTGGATTGAATCGGGAGACCATTCGAAACGATAATTTTTCTGCTTTCAGACGTTTCTTCATTTCCAACAATATTGATTACCTGTTCGCAGGAGGTGATGCGGAAAAGGATAACGATGGTGGCGCATGGGAACGTGCTCGTTTGAACTACTTCGGAAGGGTAAATTACAATTATAAAGGCAAGTATATCGCCGAACTACTCTGGCGATATGACGGTTCTTACATGTTTCCTAAGGATTCGCGTTACGGATTTTTCCCAGGAGCAATGTTAGGTTGGATGGTTTCTGAAGAGGATTTCTGGAAGGATAATGTGCCTTTCGTCAATTACTTTAAAATTAGAGCATCCTATGGCCAGATGGGTAACGATAACATTTATTATGATGGGGTGCTTCAGGAATACCAGTATTTTTCAACCTACGGGTTTGGGACCTATATAATCAATGATGAGATGGTCAAGTCTTTGGCAGAAAGTCGTGTTCCTAATATGTTTATTACCTGGGAGGTGGCCAACAATTACAATTTAGGATTTGATTTCCAGTTCCTAGATGGAAAATTCAATGCCGAATTTGATCTATTTAAAAATCAACGAGAGAGCATTTTATGGAGACGGAACGCATCTATTCCGCAAAGTACAGGTATGACATTGCCTGCCGAGAATCTTGGAAAGGTCAATAACTCAGGTTTTGATTTCAATTTGGGCTACCGAGACACGTTTGGTGAATTAGGCGTTAATGCATCGGTCAACGGAGGGTATGCAAAAAATAAGATCCTATTTTGGGATGAGGCACCTGGTGCACCAGAATGGCAAAAGAGTACCGGAAGAGCGATTAACGCGGGACTCTACTATGTCTACGATGGCGTTTTCCGCGATCAAAGCGAAATCGATGCCAATACCGTTGATTATAGTGACGTGACCAGTAATTTACGTCCTGGTGATATGAAATATCAGGACTACGATGGTGATGGCAAAATTACACCGGATGATCGCGTTCGTCGCGATAAAAATAATATTCCGACATTTCAAGGCGGGTTGAATCTGGGCCTGAGCTATAAAAACTTTGATCTAGCTATTCTTTTTCAAGGAGCTGCGGGAGGAGAATTGCGTGTTGGAACAGATGAATCAGGTGCCATTGGTAATTACCTAGAGGATTTCTACGAAAACCGCTGGACTGTTGATAATCCGAGCAGCGAACATCCAAGAATTACAGATCGTAGTGATCAATACTACTCGTACGACAATACCTATTGGCTCAGAAGTAAAGACTATATCCGATTGAAGAACGTGGAACTGGGATATAATCTTCCAACATCACTTCTCGAGAAAGCGAAGATTAGTAACGCACGTATTTACGTCAGCGGTCAGAACTTACTGACGTGGAGTAAAATGAAGGTATATGATCCAGAGGTCGATAATACTTTGGGACATTATTATCCTCAATCACGATTGATCAACGGTGGTATTATGGTGAGTTTTTAATGAAATAATGTTATGAAATTGAAATTTAGATTAAAATATATTCCGGTAGCTCTCCTAGGGCTCCTGGCGTCTTGTAACGATGGTTTCGTCGATACAGCGCCCCTAGACGAGGTGCCCAAGGAAGCGGTTTGGGCGGAACCTGCATTAGCGCAAGCATTTGTGTATGAGATTTACAACGGACTGGGTGTCGGAGGGTTTTATGAACAGCAGATGGCATCGATGACCGATGAAGCGCTATTCACGCACCCCGGCCGCGGTATTAACACGGTAACCGAAAGTCGAGCTAATGCAGCGGATCAAGGCTATGTGATGGACACCTACAATTACGATCTGATGTATCAGCGGATACGTGCGACCAATACGGCCATTACGGAACTTGCTGAACCCCAGTTTGACGATCCGGATAAAGTCGATCAATTGCTCGGAGAAGCCTATTTTTTGAGGGCCTATTTTTATCAGCAACTGCTCAGACAATATGGAGCTATTCCTCTAGTCACACACGTTTACGAGTTGGGTGCTGAAGATTATATGGTACCCAGGAACACGTACGAGGAATGTGTCAATCAAATTGTCAATGATTGTGATTCAGCTGCCCTGTTGTTAGCGGGTACCGAACGTGTTGATGGACGAGCAAATGAAGTCGCTGCTTTGGCATTAAAAGCGCGCGTATTAACCTACGCTGCTAGTGATCTGCACGATGTCTCCACGGCTAAAGGAAAATCCGCGTTGATCAGCGGTTACTCTAATCCTGAATTATTGGGTTATACCTCGAGCGACCGAATGGCACGCTGGCAATTGGCTAAAGACGCAGCCAAAGAGGTGATTGACTTTGGCGAATACGCCTACCAGCTGGATTTAGGATCGCCGGCCACTGCTGAGGAAGGCACGGCCTTTTATATGGATGTCGCGTTGGCAGGTGGCAGCAAGGTGGCTAATGCTGACGGAAAGAAGGATTTGATTCTAGGACGTTTTTTCGTTGACGAGAAAGACGAACGTGGTGGATGGGTCGGCCGGGATAATGGACCAAATGGTTATCACAACTGGGCTGGAAACTCACCAACCCAACTTTTGGTTGACGATTATGAAATGATTGATGGTCATAAATTCAACTGGGATAATAGCGTTCATGAGGCGCATCCTTATACGGATCGGGATCCACGTTTCTATGCGACGATCCTCTACGATGGTGCCGATTGGAAGCCACGTACGGATGATGTTAGAAATCGCGATCCGAATAATCAGATTCAAACCGGAAGGTATGAGATAGGAAGTGGATCAGGCAACACCTCGGTTGTGTTTGGATTGGACTCAAGAAACGGTCCAATAGAAGACTGGAATGGGTCCTATACCGGATATTACTACCGTAAGTTCGTTGACCCGGATCCAGCGATTGTGGATCAGAATACTAGACAGCAAATCCCTTGGCCCATTTTGCGTTACACCGAAGCGGTACTGAATTACGTTGAGGCCTGTATTGAACTGGGAGAGGAAGCAGAAGCGAAGAGCTGGTTGAATAAAATTCGTTTTCGTGCAGGAATGCCGGCAATTACGGAGACGGGTAGCGCTTTGAAAGCAAAATATCAAAACGAACGGAGAATTGAATTGGCCTATGAAGAACACCGCTATTTTGATGCTCGGCGCTGGATGATCGCACCAACGACTTTGGGACGCAAAGTAACGACCATCGGAATATTTGCTGAACTTAAGCCAGGGAAATCAGTTAGCGTTTATCGTTATGACCCGGAAAGTTATGCATACAATTATACTGTTAATACGCTTAATCCGGGGATTGAGAACCGGACTTGGGATGATAAAATGTATTTTACCTCATTCCATCGGGATGAAACCAATAGAAATACTGATCTCATTCAAAACCCTGGATATCAGTAGGTTATATTTGTTGTAGAAGTTAAAAAAAGGCTCGATCTAATTTAGATTGAGCCTTTTTTACGGGCGCTTATGAGCACGTGATTACGCTCTGGTCCGTAAAAAATAAGCCGGTACAGACAGTGTGTGAGCCAATGTTTTTACCAGGCTTTTAGCGAAAAGCGCACGGAAAAAGCGTCGTCTGGCATAGGATATTAATAGTAGATCGACGTCAATCGCTTTGGTAAGATCTGCGATGCACTCGGGAATTGGATTATTGACGTCGAATCTATTGATCATCTCGCTTTCGTAAAAGTCGATCGACTGGACACCCGTTGTTTGACTCAATTTAGAAGCCCAGAATGCAATGTCAGATTCGCGGGGGTGTTCACCACCTTCCCATACATGAAGTAATGAGAGTTCCAAGGAAGAATTGGTTCTGGAAATAAAGGTGTCGAGCAAGTGAATCTCATCGTCTTTAAAGTTGGTTAATAGTCCCAGCTTTTTCAACGAAAATCCTTTGTGTTCGGCAGGAATAGCAATGACACCGATCGGAGACTTTTGAATCAATTCGAACGTATTGCTTCCAATCAATTCGCCAGCTATCCCACTAGCTCCTTTGGTTCCCATGACGATAAACTGAATAGGGTTATCTTCGGCAAGCTGTATAATTGTGTCGCTTAGGCCCCCTTCAATACAGGCAGAGGTCACGGATAGACCAGGAAACTCGTTGACGAGTTGTTCTGTACGCTTAGCAAGTTCGGCTTCAGCATTAGACGATTGATGTTCTTGGATACTTTCATTGAATTCGGGTGTGGCTAGTAATCCGCCAAAATTTTGATAGACATGTAGTAGATGTACGGACCAGTTATATTTTTCTGCCAATTGGGCTCCGTACTGCGTAGCTACCCATGCGTTCTCGGAAAAATCAGTGGGAATAAGAATAGCGTGCTGCATAATAGAAGGATTTCGATTATCTAATCAAACATACGCAAAAACCAGGATATTTTAATGGCTTTTCAGAGCCGTATATCGCGTTTTAGGAATGAGAAAACACCGATGTTGGACTCAAACAAACTTCTGGTTCAGTTGTCATTATTATCGGCGGATAGTTAAGGAATGGAGCGAAAAAGGATCAATCATTAAAATCCAGATCACGATAGAAAAATGAAAAAATGGAACAATCTAACCATCAAGGTCCATCACATTTACAAGATATAGCATCCCTTTTATCTGAATTTGGTGTTGACGATCCCGCTCGGGGTTTGGATGCTGAACAGGCGAAAACAAAACTTGAAGAATTCGGATACAACCGGTTGAAAGAAAAAAAGCGAAAATCACTGGTTCGAATTTTTCTCAGCCAATTGAATGATGCGTTGATTTATGTTCTTTTGATCGCCGTAGCCATCACGATGTTTATGGGAGAGTACACAGATGGTGTTATTATTCTCGCGGTCGTTTTCCTTAATGCGGTTTTAGGCGTTATTCAAGAGATTCGGGCGGGCAATGCGATCGATGCACTTCGAAAAATGTCTCAGCCCCAAGCATATGTCAAACGAGACGGTCAGCTGATCGAAATTGATTCTGAGTTGTTGGTGCCTGGCGATATTGTCCAGATTGAAGTCGGATCCTATGTGCCAGCTGATCTTCGGTTGCTTGAAACCCATAGGCTACAAGTGGATGAATCCGCTTTGACTGGAGAATCGGTTCCCTCAGAAAAAGACGCCGAGGCGAAATTGGATAGCGATGTAGATTCATTGGGAGATCAAACTCATCTCGCATTTATGTCGACGCTAGTCACCTATGGAAGGGGAGTTGGCCTGGTCGTTAACACGGGTGGCCAAACCGAGATCGGTAGAATCGCTGGTTATTTAGAAACGACAAGTGAGGATCGAACACCATTAGAGATACGGTTGAATCATTTGGGTAAAACACTTGGTAAAGTAGCCGTATTGATCTGCCTTTCTATCTTCGTATTATCCTATTTTCAAGGAAGAGACCTGACCGAAATGTTTTTGACTGCCGTATCGCTGGCGGTCGCTGCTATACCCGAGGGGCTCGCAGCAATCGTCGCCATTGTGCTGTCGGTTGGGGTGACGAAAATGGCTAAGCAAAAAGCGATAATTAAGAAATTGCCAGCTGTGGAAACACTGGGTTCGGTGACGGTCGTTTGTTCAGATAAAACCGGGACGCTTACTCAAAATCGGATGACCGTTAAAGAGGCGTTCACGTTTGGAGGTGGCGTGATATCGGTCGACGATCCGGAAGAGCACTCACCTGGCGAGAGTGTATTAGCAGAGGCGATGGTTTTGTCCTCAGACGCAACGCTAAGTGATGGAAAGGGAACGGGGGATCCCACTGAAATTGCGCTGCTTATGCTTGGCGATAGATGGAATATCGATCGCGATCAACTTCATGAAGAGCAGCCTAGAATAGATGAGATTGCTTTTGATTCGGATCGAAAGATGATGTCGACCTTGCATGAAAAGGGAGACACGTATTATTTATATAGTAAAGGTGCTGTCGATAACCTATTACCTATATGTAGTTATGTATTAGAAAATGGTGAACCTGTCCCCTTGGAGGATGCGCGGCGAGATAAGATCCAAAGTGCAGCAGATGATATGTCTGATCGCGCGTTGCGGACCTTGGGTGTCGCCTACAAGAAAAATGATCGGCGAATCGATAAGGATGATTTCGAAAAAGAAATGATCTTTATTGGACTGGTTGGAATGATCGACCCGCCACGACAGAAAGTCGCAGAAGCGATTGAACAGGCAAAAAAAGCAGGTGTGATTACGGTAATGATCACCGGTGATCATGCGAACACTGCTCTGGCGATTGCCAGAGATTTAGGAATCGCTGAACACCAGAATCAAGTACTTAGAGGAAGTGCTATCAATCGTAAAAGCCAAGCGGAATTTGCAGCCACAGTTTCTGATTTTCGCGTTTTTGCTCGCGTTTCACCCGAACATAAAGTGAAAATCGTAGAAGCATTGAAGAAGCAAGGTAATGTGGTCTCGATGACTGGAGACGGGGTCAACGATGCGCCATCATTGCAGGCTGCGGATATTGGCGTTGCTATGGGGATTACAGGAACCGATGTCGCTAAAAATGCCTCGGATATGATTTTGGCAGATGATAATTTTACAACAATTATCCGGGCCGTTGAGCAGGGCAGGAATATCTATAATAACATCAAAAAATCGGTCATTTTTCTGCTGTCGAGCAATGTCGGGGAGGTGGTGGTCATGTTATTGGCTATTTTGGCTGGACTTCCTGTGCCCTTGCTGGCTACTCAGCTCTTGTGGATTAACTTGGTGACCGATACGCTCCCGGCTGTGGCCTTAGGGATGGATCCAAGCGATCCTTCGGTTATGAAAAATAAACCCAGAGCAATGCATGAGAATTTCTTTTCTCACGGAGCAGGAAGGCGGGTAATTGTGGCGGGTGTATTAATCGGATTGGTGACGCTAGCGGCCTTTTTGTTAACCTATCATCAACAAGAGGTTAATCCTTGGGTAGACGGGGTTTCAGAAGCGGACCATCGGCAGGCCAGAACGATGGCGTTTTTAACGATTATCGCCGCGCAACTGTTTTATTCCCTAAGTTTTAGGCATGAGCGGCGTTCGATTTTTGCGATCGGTTTGTTCTCTAACCCATACTTAGCGGGTGCGATTTTGATGGGTTTTGCACTGCAATTGCTGGTGCTATTGGTTCCCGTAATGCGGGAGTCTTTCAAATTGCAACTCGTTGGATGGCAAGATTGGCTGCTGATTTTGGCCCTGGGAATAATACCGTTATTGGTCGACGAAGTGTTAAAATGGATTCGACGAACTCAAAAGGCGCGGAGATGATGCATCATTTTACCTTAGATGCTGACGGGGGAGGGCACTGGAATCAAGACCTTTTGTTAAAAAACGTTAATTGGCAAGTCGCCGTATACGCTAAACCGACTCGTGACGTTTTAAGTATTAGAAAAGAGTAATAATTTCATAATTTAGGTTAATAATTGGTTTGGTTAAAATCCTGAGGTTCCCCACCTCAGGATTTTTTTGGTATGGAAGGGCATTAAACATTTTATTTCTTGGATTAGTAGCGGCTTTGCCCTATTTTTACAGCCATAGCTTAATTCCTATGCAGATTCATCGAATACCAATCATTAGCCTATTTGCGGTCCTTTTAATAATATCCGCGTGTCAGCAAAATGAAAAACAGTCAGAAGCCGATCCTAGTGATTCGGTAAATTTGAGTTATCAAGCGCCTGCTGCGCCAGAAGAATTAGGGAGTGAGGAGGCAAAAATAAATTATGTATTTCGACATTTTTGGGATGATTTTGATTTCCAAGATACGGTGAAGGTCTTCAATCCTGAGTACGGCGAACAGGCAATAGCCAATTATATCGGATATTTCCCTTTGGTGCCGTCCGACACATTGAAAAAAGGGATTGCAGACCTCTTTGGCAAGGCTTCCATCGAAAACAATAGTTTCCAGCATGTCAAGTTTCAACTGGAAAACTATTTGTCGAACCCGAATTCGCCGATGCGTAATGATCTTTTTTTCGAAGCTGTTCTTGACTATTTTATGGAATCAGATCAGATCAGCGCAGAAGAAAAAATGCGGTATGGAGCGCTGCTACCCCTTGTTAGAAAGAATAAGCCGGGAAGTCAAGCAACTAATTTTAGTTTCTTAACCTCAGAAGGGAAGGACCAAGAACTAGATGACATCGAAGCGCCGTTTACCATCATGATGTTTTACGAGCCGGGCTGTAAAAGCTGTGAGGAGGCCATTGCCTTGATGAAAAATAATCCAGCCTTTAACGCTATTATTGAACAATCGGGATTAGCGATATTAGCCATTTACCCAGATGGTAATCAGGATATCTGGCAGGAGTACCAAGCAAACATACCGGATAATTGGATCAATGCTATTGACCCTGACCAAAAAGTAGTGACCCAGGGACTGTATGTCATTAATGCCACACCAACGATTTATTTACTGGATAAGGATAAACAAGTGCTGCTAAAAGACACCGATATCTTGCAGATCGTTCGATTTTTCCAAAGCATTTAAAGCGTTGATAATCAGTTTTTTTGTGAAGAGTGGTAGACAAGTTGTAAAAGCTTTTGTAGATGTTTTGTTAAACTTGGAATAGCAGGCTTTGGGGAAAAGAGATGAGATTTGTAGTAACAACAAATTTAATCACAGAAAAGCTAGCTTACAATGAAAAAGAACATGCTATCCCTAATGCTAATTTCATGCACCCTATTTGTTTTCATAGGCTGCACCTCGACCCAGAAAGGGGATGTTAGTAAAGACCCTAAGTACGCTGATATTGTCAATCAAATTTTCATCACAAAATCACCTTTATATTATTATCACTATACCCATTCCGATGACAATCAATCCGGTTATGTCCTGTCCACCGATGCAGCGATTTCGAATGCGGAATTGAAGGCCGAAATACCGATCGGTGGTCATGTGAAAATTAATCAGGTTCTGGAAGTCCCCAGCCAGAATGGTTCGGTGAACATCATGGTCAAGGGAGAGGCTTTTACGGAACCTCGAGGGTCTGGTATGGAATATATCGCGACCTATGAGGAAATAAAACCTGCTCTAAAGCCCTAACGAATCTGTTCCCTTTAGGCCGGCAATGCACCGGCCTTTTTTATTTAAAAAAACTAATTTTAGTTGGTTTTGCATGCTGTTAAACACTACATTTGCGCTGTAGTATTTAGCTCCCTGTGTCGCTGCTATTCAGCTCTTGCAATCGGAGTCTTTAAAATATTTGCTCGGATATGCCCAAACGTTCCTTCTCCTACGACCAGACTCGAACAAGCTTTCCCGTTCTTCTGGCCATTTGTGTTGCTCATTTGTCTAACGATTTAATTCAAGCAATTATTCCGGCCTCCTATCCGATGCTTAAGGAGAATTTCAATTTGAATTTCGCGCAGATCGGCGTGATCACTTTTTGTTTTCAATTGTCCTCCTCGCTACTGCAACCCCTTGTGGGCGCTTATACAGATAAACGACCGCAGCCTTATTCTCAAATCATTGCCATGGTATTCTGTTTAGCCGGAATTGTTGCCTTGTCCTATGCTAGCGACTATTACACCATCCTGTTTGCCGTGACCTTGGTGGGGATTGGATCCTCGATTTTCCATCCTGAATCCTCCAGAGTAGCTTATCTGTCCTCTGGAGGGAAACGCAGTCTGGCCCAATCGATTTTTCAGATTGGAGGAAACACAGGAACGGCTCTTGCCCCCTTATTTATGGCTTGGGTAGTCCTTCCAAATGGCCAACGTTATATCTTGTGGTTTCTTTTGGTCGGCTTTTTTGCCCAGATTGTTTTGGGCTATATTGCACGGTGGTATAAAAAGGTTCTACATTCGCTTAAGAATAAAGCCAAATCGAATTTACGTATTCCCGATCTGTCGAGGAAAGAAATTAACCTATCGGTATTGGTGCTGCTGCTGTTGATTTTCTCGAAATACATCTATAT
The DNA here is from genome assembly GCA_052092145.1 of Sphingobacterium sp. Lineage (GTDB taxonomy): Bacteria > Bacteroidota > Bacteroidia > Sphingobacteriales > Sphingobacteriaceae > Sphingobacterium. The sequence goes on from JBQDCW010000005.1 coordinate 132,020, forward strand.
CGCGAGTATCACCAGTTACCTTCAGTTTTACATGATGCAGAAGTTTGAGATAACGGAAGTTCAAGCACAAGTTTATCTTTTTTATTTTTTAATTGCTGTTGCTTTGGGAACACTGTTCGGGGGATTTCTAGGCGATATTATAGGAAGAAAATATATTATTTGGCTCTCGGTACTTGGATGTGCTCCCTTTACGTTAATGCTTCCTTTTGCTTCGCTTTTCTGGTCCGGGGTGTTGATTTCAATTATCGGATTGCTCATTGCTTCCGCTTTTCCTTCCATACTGGTCTTTGCACAAGAATTACTACCGAGGAAGATCGGAATGGTTTCCGGCCTTTTCTACGGCTTTGCCTTTGGAATGGGGGGCTTGGGAGCCGCTGTTCTGGGCTGGTGGGCAGATCAGACTTCGCTAGAAAATATCTATCTCGTTTGCTCTTATCTGCCACTCATTGGGATAGCTGCTTATTTGCTGCCGGATATGAAGAAGATCACTTACCGGTATGCTCAACCTTAATCGCCTATACCGTTCTACTGGAAAGTCAAGCTAAATTTTGAATACCCTAAACCCTGGATCAACGGGCGAAGAACGTGAATGGCATTATCCTGGGTTTGCTTTAATATATCCGATTTTCGCACCTGTTCGGTGATTTCTGTTTCTGCGGCTTTAAATGCTTCGTCCACCAGGGATGCCTCTCTAAAGAATGCCATTTTGGTGTCGTAAACACGAGAAGCTTTATGATCAATTCTAACATAACATATTTCAGGCTCGGGCAACCTAATGGTTACCGAATCACCAAGTATTGTCACGTCGTTTGCGGATAGTTGACCCAGGTCGATACAACCAACAGCGTCGGCCTTTACAATCAGAAGTACGCTGGCCTCGGGAAGATATTCACGGATATTTTTATGCTCAATGATGTCACTGAAACGATATTTAACCAGCTCCAGTTTCCCCATCGACTCAATACGTTCGATTAATACCTGATGATTGGTCTCCCGATCGGGGGCGGGCTGTGTCCTTTTCCAAACAAACCATGTGATGCCAACGAGTAATGTTAGGATCAATAGGATTTTAAAGATAGTTTTCATATCGAGGTGTAATCAAAACTAAGACCAGTTTTTTTATTCTCCAGCCTATTTTTTGAAACTCGACCGTTAAAAGTTGCAGGTAACCAATTAATTACAGATAGATGGGCTGACCGGACGTTCTGTCAGTAATATAGTTTTTAAGACTAATTTAGTCGGGGAGGATAGAAGCAATGCCGCTAATACAAATAGAAACAGGCTAAAGTTCGCCTTTAGCCTGTTTCAAATTCTAATAAAACCGCAGCGTCATTTCACTGACAGCGGACGTCTGCTACTCGATCATCATTCTTATTTAACAAGATTCTTATCGTAGAGTTTTTGATGCATGTTGTTTAGCTCCGCCTCAGGAATTTTAATGACTTTACGATCGTAGGTCATCAGCCCGTTGGTTTCAACTTCAACATCCGTGGTTTGTGTGTAGACCGCGGCAGATAAGCCTAATGGGATCAGTTTAGAAAGTTCTGTCACTAATCCTTCATAGCGTTTTTTAAGTTCTTCGGGATTTTTAAACGACTGGTACCCCCAGTTGTCTTTCTCTTGCCAAGTATGTCCTTCTACAGGTAAACCTAAGCCGCCGAATTCACCAAGCGCTAAAACATAGTCTTCACCGAATATTTCCGGGCGTGGCATGACGGCATCCGGGTAATTATGTATATCGAAGATATGTCCTGGCTCAATAAAGTTTCCGCCTGAGGCGCCATTGACTAAGCGAGATGGATCGTATTGAATCGTCCAATCCACCATTTCTTTGGTTTTGAACTGTCCCCAAGCTTCGTTGAAAGGAACCCAAACGACGATACTTGGGAAGTTGTGAAGGTTATCCATAATTGATTTCCACTCTTTTCTGAATATCGCTTCAGATTCTGGAGTACGCTCCTTATCAGCGTTTCCAGAGGCCATTTTCCCCGGATTCATCTGCCATGAATTACCGCCTAGGTCACCGCTAGGCATGTCTTGCCATACCAATACGCCGATGCTGTCACAGTGCCGGTACCAACGGGCAGGTTCAACTTTGATGTGTTTTCTGATCATATTGAAACCCATTTCTTTGGTTTTGATCACATCAAACATAAGGGCCTCATCGCTAGGGGCCGTGTGTAGTCCGTCTGGCCACCAACCTTGGTCGAGCGGTCCGTAGTGGAATACGAACTCATCGTTAAGGTACATTCGCTGAACACCGTTGGCGTCTTTTTTCATGCTGATTTTCCGCATGGCAAAATAACTATCAGCCTGATCGACGACTTTTCCCTTGCGCAAAAGTTTGACTGTTAGGTCATAGAGCTTTGGCGAATCCGGCGACCAAAGTTGTGGATTATCAAGTTTAAGTTGAGTTTCTTGACCGGCAGTTGTGTTGGCCTCCGCAATCTTATTACCATTGTCATAGGCTTCCACTACGATTTCGTCTCCCGACTGAGCGTCCAGGACTTCAGCTGAAAAATGAAGTGTTGAGTTGTCCACATCTGGCGTTTGTTTGGTACTAACGATATAGGTTTCAGGGACCGATTCTAACCAAACGGTTTGCCATATGCCGGAAACTGGGGTATACCAGATACCATGTGGATCGTTAATTTGTTTACCTCTTGGTTGCGGTCCGTCTGAAGTCGGATCCCACACACGGAGGGCGATTTCCTGTTTATTTCCTTTTTTTAATGCTTGGCTAATATCGACGGTGAATGCATCGAATCCACCTTGATGATTGGTCACATGCTGACCGTTAACGTATATATCACATTCCCAATCGACCGCTCCGAAATGAAGGAGTGTTTTCCCTTTTCGCAGGTTCTTGTCAATTGTAATCTCATTTTTATACCAAAGGGCATCGTCTTTTGTCAGGGGTTTTCCTACTCCTGATAGTGCGGATTCTACAGCAAACGGCACTAGAATGTCACCATCCCAAGCGTTAGGAATGTCTTTCTGTTCTTTTCCGGTGATACTGTATTTCCAGAGACCGTTTAGGTTTTGCCAATTGTTTTCTCGCGTTAATTGCGGTCTAGGATATTCCTGATGAACATTCTGGGGCGTTACCTGCTCTGCCCAAGACGTCAGAATCTTGTCTTGAACGGGTGCCCATTCCTGTGCCTTTCCTTCTGCAAATGAGGCCGCAATCAGACTGGCGATAGCAATAGTTTTCTTCATGATATTGATTGTGTTATGATTTGTTTCTAGGTTTCGATTCTGGTCTCGATGATACCGGTTGGGGATGATCATCTAAAGCCGATTTTAATGTTTTAAACGCCGGATGTTCGGGCGTCCAGATATTTTCTGTTTCCACGAGTCCATTGCGGTACTCGTAGAGTTCATAAACAGGTTCCTGCTGACCGGCAATGTCTTGCCAGGCAATCAGGCGATAATTTTTGTTACGGATTGCACGACCGAGTTTTCCACCTCGAGGAAAACAGTGATATACGGTGTTTCTTACCGGTTCTTTAGGATCTAGTAGATAAGAGGCGAAACTCAATCCGTCGATAGGCTGGTTATCGGTTATTACCGGGATGTTGGCGAGTTCGGCTAGTGTAGGGTAGATATCAACTGTTTCCAAAAGATCCTTGCTGTGATTTCCCTTTCGCATTTCGGGGTGTTTAATGATGACCGGAATGCGGTTCGCCAGTTCGTAATTAACGTGTTTTGTCCACATACCCATTTCGCCTAAAAGGTAGCCATGATCTCCCCATAGCACGACAATTGTGTTTTTATCCAAACCGCTTTCTTCAAGTTCATGCAGCACTTTTCCAATCTGTTTATCGACATAGCTGACGCCCGCATAATATCCGTGGATCAGCTTTCTCGTCAAATCTTCAGGGAATGGATCACTTTGGGATGCCATCGGAATTGGCGCGTATTGCGAAATTTCTCCATCGCGCTTTAGCGCGATAGATGGCGCATTTTTAGGGTTGTGTTGCTCTTGAGGTAATGGCAAGGTTTGCGGGTCGTACAGATCCCAGTATTTCCTTGGGACGGTAAACGGAAGATGCGGTCTAGCAAAGCCGACCGCCAAAAAGAAAGGCTTCTGATTGTCTTTGAGTGCGCCAAGTCGTTTTACCGCTTCTTTCGCTACCCGACCGTCCGCGTAGGCCTCGTCCGCTACATCTAACTTTTCCCAGGCGGCTCCCTTTTCTAATTCGTTGGCATATTCCCATGGTTTATTCGCAAATAATGCCTCTTCGCGCGTTTCAATACGATGCGCTGGATCCGCATATTCGACGACTTTGTCGTGCCAGTGGGGAGCGGTCCAGGATTGCTCATCATTATAGGTGTTGTGACCAACATGGAATACTTTTCCAATGGCGGCGGTATAGTATCCATTGTTTTTGAACAGCTCGGGTAGGGTAGTCGCTTCAGGATAGGAGGCGCGAAACGCACGTCCGAAATCGTATAAGCCCGTTGAGGTGGATCTTGAACCCAATAAAAGGTTATAGCGGGATGCCACACACACTGCTTGATTGGAGTAGGCGCGCTCAAAAACCATAGCCTGCTCGGACCACTCGTCGATATTCGGACTAATTGCATGCTCATCGCCAAACGTCCCTAAAGCAGGTCGCAGATCGTCCACTAAGATAACCAGCACATTGTAGGGGCGATCTTGGCCATGCGCGCCAGCGGACGAAAATGCGATCAAACAAAACATCAACAATAGGTGATTTTTCATAAAAATCATAGTTTTGGGAACCGGAAAGATACAGTTTTTCAAATTTTACAACGATTACTATTTGACTGAATATAGTTCTGAGTCGTACAACGCTTCGGTGATACCGTTGATCTTCACAGCGACTCGGGCGAAAATCGTCTGATTGTTCTCCAATTCGGGGCCAATGTCCATGCTGAGACTGATCGACCCGTCGCTATTTTCGGATCGGGTTTCCCGTTTAATAAAATGCCCTAAATCGACGAATTTGGTGTTTCCTATCAAAAGGCTGACATCATCCAGCGACCGGCCGTCTACGAGCTGTTGAACATTGAAGTTTGCGGTGAGTGTTTCTCCAGATAATTGATAGTCCACTTGGTCTAGATCGTAATATAGATCAACCGGGAACTCCACTTCCGCATGTCCTCGAACATCGATGGTCAACGTGTCAACGCTGTGTTGCCAGGGGCCATTTCCCGGCACGGTGATCAGTTTATACTGACCGTCGAACAACGCCGCGGAAAAAGAGCCATCTTGGGTCACATACACATCGATCGGTTCGCGGAGTTCGAAGCCATCTTGCCAAAGTTGTAGGCGAACGGATTCATTAGACCCTCTAACGCCAACGGGCGTGCCTTGAAAAATTACCTGTCCGGTAAGGGTTGCCTCCGGGGTGTCGTAATTGTCTTTTCCACAGGACATCACGAAGGTGCCTAGCAGAAATATGGATAAAAGTTTTATGCCGTTTCTTTTCATTTTTTCTATTGATATGGGTTTCTAACTAACTTGGGATTGCGATTGATCCAATCCAAGTCAAAGAAGTTATAATAATTCTGGAATCTGAAGTATCGGGGATACATGGTATGACTCGCCTTTCTTTTTTCAAAGACCCATTTGCCATGATTGGCTGTACCGGGAGCGTAAACCTTAAACGGAAATAGCGCATAATGTGTTGCTTGTGGATCATTTTGTTGTCCATTCCACACGGTATGTGCAATTCGCCATCTTTTTAAATCCCAATAACGGTGATCTTCAAAGGCAAGTTCCACCCGTCGTTCTTGAATAATATCCTCCAGGGTGACCCTTGAGAGTGGTTGAATACCGGCTCGTTCTCGAACTTGATTGATATAACCGGCCACTTCGGTTTGCGCTTTGTTTAATTCGAGGGCAGCTTCGGCAGCAATAAGTACAATTTCCCCTAATCGGAAACGGACAAACCACATGACACTTCCTCGACCTCTGGTGGAAGCATCGCGATCTTCTTCTACAAATTTTCGGATATTGAAGCCCGTCTTATTGACGTATTGCGCATTATTGGTGGTCGGGCCATCTAGGCTCGTAATTAACCCATAGGGAGATTCGCTCGTCCCAGGTTCCGATGTTCGGGTTTTCCAAGTGCCACCCTCTAGATAGCGGACCCCTGCTTGATAGACCACGGTCGCGCCTAGAAAGTCTGCACCCGAATAAATAACGGTACCGTATAACCGAGGGTCTTTACCGGCAAACACATCTTCGGGATTCTCGTAGTGAATAAAATTACCGTTTTCATCGGTTAGTTTTAATGCGCCATCACGATCTTCGATATACTCAAAATCTTCCACTAAATTGAGCACTGGCGTGATAAGATTGGCATCGATATCACCGCGAACCGAGGAGGCGATGACGTTGTTGGTAAACAGGTGGGTTTGGCCCGGATAGGCGTAATCTCTTGCCCAAATCACCTCGTTGCTGGATTTGCTACTGACCGCCTCGTAAAAATTACGGCCTTTATCCGGATTGGTGTTGTACAATTCATACGGGCTTTCTCCGAGAATTTCCCGAGCGGTCTGATGGGCGATAGTATAGTACGTCTCCGCTTCAGATGATGGAATACCTACTTCACCACCGCCGGTTTTAACGTCTGGAGTCTTGTAGTTGTACTTGGCAAGGGAACCGGCATATAACGCAGCTCTAGCCTTTAAAGCAAGGGCAGTCCATTTATTTGCTCGCGCTGAATTTACGGTTTTATCGTCTCCAAGTAGCTCGGTAATGTTGCTGCATTCCTCAATGATATAATCGTAGGTATCTTGCTCCGTTGCCCGCGGGTATTGTAAATCACCCACGTCTGTTCCGCTTTCATAGTCAAAAACTTCATCGCCTACAAGCGGAACACCGCCAAGACTTCTAGCCATATTGAAATACGTCCAAGCTCTTAAAAACCGCGCCTCTCCTTCAAAATTGTTTTTGATCTCTTCGTCCAAAGTAGATTGCCTGACGCCGTTAATGAATAGGTTGAGGTCACGCACTAGTGTGTAGTCGTATACCCGCCATAGATCATCTGGGAAATTCTGATCGTTATTGGGACCGCCGGAGGAGAATCCGGCTTCGTCTAGTTGGGCCAACGAACCCGTTTCTCCGATATGTTGGCCCCAACTGACCCGGCCGTAATAATTGGAGATCACCGAGGTCAGCATCTTTTCATCGGAATAGACTTGTTCTTCATCCAGTATCGCTTCGGATTCTCGATCCAAGAATTTCGAACAAGATGCACTACTCGTTAATATCAAAGCAGACAGAATATATAATTTAAATTTTTTCATGGTTAAAATGTTAGATTGAGTCCGACATTGATGACGCGATTCGTGGGGTATTGGATGCCGGATTCAGCAGTGATTTCCGGATCGATTTTCATCTCGCCTAGGTTATCAATACTGAATACATTCTGCATCATCGAGTAGACCCGTACGTTTTTCAGACCCCAGCGCTCGGTGAGACTGCTGGGCAAGGTATAACCGACCTGTAAGTTGCGTAATTTGATGTACGTGATGTTCATTAACCAGAAATCACTATGCCAGTAATTGCTATGATTCTGATTCCCCCGAATCAGGGTCGGGAAGGTGCCGGGAATTAATTCACTGTTGGGATCGGTTATATCACTCAGCATCCACTGGTTTTCCATATAGTATGCCGCGTTGTTCCCGCCATCGTGGAAGGGAAGCTTGCCTTCGGAGTTTGCGCTATAAGAGGCAAAGGATGCGCCGGTGAAGTCCGCTGCCAAATCGAATCCTTTATAAGCAAAACCTAAGTTGAGCGCAAAATTAAAGTAGGGAAGACCACCTTCACGATACCCAATGGGACGCTCATCCAAATGGTTAATCACGCCGTCTCCGTTCACATCATTGTATTTGATGTCGCCCGGGCGTAATGTGGTATTGCCCTGCCCGTCATTGTCAATTTCGTAGTTTTGAACTTCTTCCCAGCTTTGAAACTGACCAATGGATTCGTATCCCCAATTAAGGAAAGCGTAACGTTGGTAGATTGAGGACCGGTATTGGTGGTAGGCATTACCGAAACGCGGTTTGTATTGCTTGCCGTCAATCTGACGTGCGTAGGTGAAATTACCGCCAATACGGTACTGAAACTCCTGTATTTGACTGCTCCACATGATGCTTCCGTCCACCCCACGATGGATGTCGGAATTGAGGTTTTCATACGGTAGGCTGAACCCGGCTTCCGCAGGAATCAGTACGTCGTAACGTGATGCGGGCAAGCCGGTACGTTTACGATTGAAGTAATCGACTGTGCCCGATAGTTTGCCGCCAAAGAAGGAAAAGTCAATCCCCACATCGAAGGTGTTAGCACGGAGCCAAGAAAGCGTTCTTACCGGCAATCCCCGCGGTTGTGATCCGACGACATAAGACCCGTCGATGGCTGCCCCACCGGTATTGTAGGTATAACCCGGCATAAACCCAAAGGCATAGTAGTCCCAATCGTCTAAATCGTCGTCACCGAGTACCCCGTAGGATGCCCGTAACTTTAATTCGGTAAATTTATCGCCTAAGAACGAACTTTTCCAAAACTCCTCTTGTGAAATGCGCCAACCGGCGGATGCCGAAGGGAAAAAGCCCCAGCGACTGTCTTTTGGAAACTTCCACGATCCATCGTATCGTGCTGCGAGTTCAAGAAGATATTTTTGAGCATAATCGTAATTGAACCGGCCGGCAAAGCCAGCTCGCGCTTGCGTGTTGTTACCATAATCGTCAAATTGGTCCATGGTGGGGAAATAGATTAATGAAAGCGCGTTGGAGGCGGGCCGGTCATGCATCCAGAATTCAGGCTCGCTTCGCTGAATGGCTTCAGCTGCAAACAAGCCGCCGATCGTATGATCACCGAAACTCCGGTTGTAATTCAAGGTCGCCTGATAGTTCATTTCCTCGACCATTTCTATTTGCCGCTCCCGCCAGGGGTTATCCATACTAAATACAACCGGATACGTGTCTGTTTGCTCGTCGTAATCATAGAGCTTATACGTAAACTCTTGGTTATCCATCCAACGGTGTGCGTAGTAGTACCCCACGAGGCCGGTTAACTTTAAATGATCGGTCAATTGATAATCTGCGTTAAAATTCAGTTGCATCACCCGCCAGGTATCTTTGAATTCACCAGAAAGGTCGTAATTGAGCATCCCGAAGTTCGTTTCCGTATTCGATGCCGTTCTGGCCGGATAAAGCGGGTTGTCGTTTGCAAAAGGTCTGGCGGTTGGAAGATTGCGATAGATGGCAAATAACGCTTGCCAGGTATCGTCTGCTCCAGGTACGCCGGGCTGCCTTCTCTTTTCGATTCTGCCGTTGAGATTTCCACCAATTTTCAGTCTGTCCGACACATTGGCTTCCAGATTCAATTGCACATTGGTACGATTGAATCCTCCATAATTTCGGATAATCGATTTTTGATCCAAATGACCGGCACTCAGATAGTAGTTGATTTTCTCCGAACCACCCGACATGCTTCCCGAGATGTATTTCTGAGGACTGGTTTCCAAGATGTAATCATGCCAGTCCCAGGGGCGGTAGTCTTTTTCAGTACCTTGTTCCCATTTCGCTAAATCGTCCGGGGTGTACTGCGGATTAGGAATCCCCAAGATGGCATCCGACTGGATATAGCTCTCAATATAGGTTGCTGCACTGGCCGGCTTCGGGAAACGAAACATGTTTTGCCAGCCGTAGTACGAGTTGATATTGAATTCATTGTTATCCCCGCGCTTGCCTTTTTTCGTGGTCACTACGACCACGCCGTTCGCGGCGCGAACTCCGTAGATAGCTGCCGAGGCATCTTTAAGCACAGATATATTTTCAATATCATTAAAATCAAGATTGTTGAATTGTCCCTCATCTTTTTGGACACCATCGATCACAAATAGGGGCGTACCCATGTTTCGGATGCTGATATTGGTCGCTTGCCCCGGACGACCGTCAGGCATCCGGCTGTTTACACCGGCAATCTTTCCCACCAAGGCGCCAGAGGTATTGACGGCAGTGGAGCGGGACAAATCCTCAGCGCCCACCGAGGAAATTGCGCCGGTAACCGATTCTTTTTTTTGGGTACCGTAACCAACGACGACGACCTCCTCTAGATCATCGCCAGCCGCCGTAACCAATGTGACTTGCATAGCAGTCTCTTGCGCGGGAAGTTCTTGGGTTTCAAAACCGATACTGCGGAAGATAATGAGCTCCTGGGATGAGGAAATACTGAGGGTGAATTCTCCCTGTTCGTTGGTCACTGTGCCCGCGTCGGGTTGAGATTTAGGAATGACGGTTACTCCCTGGAGTGGGGTTCCCTGTTGATCACTGACCGTGCCCTTGACTTCTTGTTGTTGGATGGAACTCGCCGAAACCACTGGAATAGATCCTTGTAGCGCGAGTGGAACCAATGAACCGGATAAGCCAATTAGTAAGGCATATCCGAGATGCCAAGAACATAAATATCTTTTTCTCATTGGATTGATTGGTTAGTTTATAATTGAATCTCAAATTTACTAAGCATGCGAAATTTTAAATTGCGGATTCCTCTCAATTTGTTGCTATTTCGTATCATTACAATTTCCAGGCATCCAGATCCTAGAAATACCGAATTGGCGTGTCGTTTGTCTGGAGGGATTAACTAAATTTGTCCTTCTACCTATGTTCAAGAAAAGAGTCTGCATAATTTGTTGCTTTCTGTTGTTGGTCGTCTTCCGGTCGCTAGGTCAGGCGTACTACTTCGATCATCTTGATATTGCCCATGGGCTCTCCAATAACGCGGTGTTGTGCAGTGTGCAAGACAAAAATGGTTTTCTTTGGTTTGGGACAAAAGACGGCCTCAATCGGTACGACGGATATACCTTTAAACAATACTTTAGTGATTCGGAATTAAACAATGGGCTAGCGAGCAATTACATAACCTGTCTTTTAGTAGATGAAAGTAACAACTTATGGGTGGGTACCGATCGTGGGCTTTATAGATTTGACCCCTCCACGGAAAACTTTCAAGTGGTACAGGGCACCGAAACCCGAGAAATTGTGGCTATTGAACAAGATCAGCATGGCGTGTTATGGTGGATTGCTGACTATCGTTTGTTTTCGCTCACTAGCAACGAAATTAGCCTTGTGGCAGAGGCGTCTGGTTATGTATCCACGATGACCGCTTTGGGCAAGAATAATCACGGCGAGGTATTTGGAGCCTCGCATAAGGCGCTTTTCGATCTGGAACGGGAAATTGAAATACCATTTCCTTTGGATGCCCAGACCAACTGGCATGTGGAGTGTCTCACCTTCGATAACCATGATCATCTTTGGATGGGCACGCAGCATCAGGGATTAATACGGACGCAGATTGACCATCAATCCTTCGAAAAAATAGCGACGCCTTTGGGTCAGGAGACTAATTTATATGTCCGGGATATAGAAAGAGGAGTGGACGACCAACTTTGGGTAGCGACCGAGTCGGGACTTATTCTGTTGCACATTCATGATTTAAGTCAAGTATTCTTTCAATATGAACGGGATAATCCGTGGAGCCTTTCCGATAATGCCGTGTATTGTGCCACCGTCGACCATCAGGGAGGTGTATGGGTTGGCTCGTTTTTCGGAGGCATTAATTACTTTCACCATAAACACAATCTTTTTGAGCGTATTTTCCCCCGTGATGCGCCGGGCAGTATTTCGGGAAGAGCTGTTCGTGAAATGCGGATGGATCAACAGCAGAATTTATGGATTGGTACGGAAGACAATGGATTGAATTTTTGGGACCGTTCTAAAAATAAATTCACCCATTTTTCGACCGAAAATGGTCTTTCTCATAATAATATTCACGGGCTTGAATTGGTCGGAGATAGCCTTTTGGTAGGAACCTTTAATAGCGGATTGGATATTATAGATACACGCAGTAAAAAGATTATTGCGCACTACGATCGGGAAAATACCGCCGGCGATTTAGGAAGTGATTTTGTGATGAATATCCTTCGAACTCGAAAAGGAAGGATTTTCATTAATACGCCTGGTGGACTATATGATTTTTCGCCTGGTGTCGATCGGTTCCAGAAACTTTCCTTCGTGCCCGATTCTATTTTTTATACCTCGGGATTTGAGGACCGGAAGGGTCATCTCTGGCTGACGACTTGGCGAGATGGTGTTTATCGAATTGACGGGGAGACCAATGAGGTCGTCGTTTTTCAACATGATCCATCGGACCCCACGAGTTTGAATAGCAATAGAACGAATCGAATCGAGCAAGATTCTAGAGGAAACATTTGGATTGCAACTGAAAACGGACTGGCGGTGTGGGATGAGCGCGGCCGGCCGATAAAAAGGTTCACTAAAAACGATGGTTTGCCGAGCAATTTAATTTTAGCTTTCGCAGAGGATGAACATCAGAATATGTGGGTGTCCACCTCCTATGGTCTTGTGAGCGTAGGAGTAGCCGATTATCAAATCAGGGTTTACAATAAAGAGTATGGGCTCTCCAATTTACAGTTTAACTATAACTCGGTCCTCAAATCACCATCGGGGATGTTGTATTTCGGTTCAATTAGCGGGTTAATTCGATTCCATCCCGATTCTATTTTAACCCGTGGTCAGGCGGCTATGGTGCCGATTTATTTGACCTCGGCGCGATCATCCGAACGGGGTTTGATTTTGCGAGATAGCTTTCCCAATAATCAGTATTCAGAACCTATTTACAGCACATTGTTATTGGATCATGACGAATCCACGGTACATATTGAATTTGCGGCTCTTAATTTTGTCGATGCAGCATCGACAACCTATCACTATCGATTGGAAGGCTTTGATGAGCAATGGACCCAAACGGTTCACAACAGTGCGTACTATACAAAATTGCCGCCAGGAGATTACGACCTTCGGGTCAAGGCCATGGATGCTCAGGGTAGAATAATCACCAAGGAGATCTCGCTGCCGATTCGAGTGAATAAACCTTGGTGGTTCAGCGGAGCAGCCCTGCTAATCTACTGCTTGCTGTTTCTTATGATTGGTTACGCGATGTTTCGTTATTTTTACAGCCGAATCAAAGAAACCAATCGCCGGAAGATTCAGGACTTTAATGCGGACCGTGAGCGGCGCTTGTACCAGGCAAAGCTGGATTTCTTTAGCCAAGTCGCGCACGATATTAAGACTCCTTTGACACTGATTAAAGGCCCTTTGGAAAAACTCATTGGCAGTCAGCAAATGAGCGAGCAACGGAGTAAGCGTCTGTTACAAACCATGTCTAAGAATACCGATAAATTGGTGGGTCTTACCAATAGCATCCTGGATTTTCGGAAAATAGAAGTCGGAGAAAATAGCTTGAAGCGAGAGCGGATGGACATATCGAGGTTTGTGGAAGACTTTGTAAAGGATTACGCGCCTTCTTTTCAGCTAGAGAATAAAAACTTATCAACAACGATTGATTCTGGAATACGAGGCCAGGGAGATATTGATGTGCTAACGAAAATATTAGAAAACTTATTGTCCAATGCGCTAAAGTACGCTGACTATAATGTGTTTTTAACGCTTCAAGAAAACACCCTCCTTGATTGTTGGGTGTTAGAGGTGAAAAACGACGGGAGAGTCTTAGCGGTGAAAGAAATGGAATCGCTCTTTAAACCGTTTCATCGAGCAGCACACGTTGTTCATACTGAGGGCGCTGGCCTCGGACTTGCCTTAGCGCAATCATTTTCTCGATTGCACGGAGGCGATTTGACCTATGCTGAAAATCCGGAAAATTTAAATATATTCGTATTGACTATACCTATAAATCCGAGCTGATATGAATGTAGCACCTGACCAGAAGAAAACGATATTGTTAGTGGATGACCATCAGGAGATATTGGATTTTATGTCAGAAGATCTCAGCGATTTTTATCAGGTTGAAACCGCGAAAGATGGGTTAATTGCGCTGGCCATTTTGGAGCAGCGCCAAGTAGATTTAATAGTTTCCGATTTGATGATGCCGAATCTCGACGGTTTCCAGTTTTGCGTTTTTGTCAAACGCAATCCCGATTATAAACACATTCCTTTCATAATGTTGACGGCAAAAAATAGTCTTCAGGCTAAAATAGAAGGTTTAGAATACGGAGCGGATGCCTATATCGAAAAACCTTTTTCTCCCTCGTTCCTGCAAGCGCAGATCGGTAGCTTATTAAAAAATCGTCAGTATACCGAAGAGCATTACGTCCGAAACGCCCATACTGATCCGAGTTTTCCAGAAGTTGAAACGGATGGTCATATTATGGAAAAGCTACAACAGATGATTGCATCACATCTGGATAATCCAAGCCTTTCTGTTGAATTTCTAGCAACGGAATTGCATTTGAGTAGGGCTACTTTGTATCGTAAGATCAAACAAGAGTCAAATCTCTCCCCTCATGAGTTGATTAACCGGACTCGCCTGAACCGTGCAGCTGAACTTTTGAATGGTACAGACTTACGGGTGTATGAGGTGTCGGCAATGGTCGGTTATAATTCTTGTTCTCATTTTATCCGTAATTTTCAGAAATATTTTGGTGCCAGTCCAAAAGAATGGGGAACACGGGAAACAAGAGGTAAAAACGTCTCCGACCTTTTAAGAAGAAGCTTGGTCTTTTTTCAAAAATCCGTTCCACAGGGTTAATCGGTTGTAACGAACGAAACGGCATTACCGTTGATTTTTATAGGAGATGAACGACTCGGTTCCTCCCGTTGCCCTATTGTCTCCAAAACCCTTTAGTAGACTTCTTATCATATATCAATGATGTCCCGGTAGGTATATCGGATCTTTGTGTTAAGCAATTAAGAAAGGATTAGAACATGAACAATGTATTAGGATTACATCATATTACCGCAATCGCAGGTATGGCACAGCAAAATCTGGATTTTTACACCGGTGTGTTGGGATTAAGATTGGTTAAAAAAACGGTTAATTTCGACGATCCGGGCACGTATCACTTCTATTATGGGGATGAGTACGGTAATGCAGGAACGATATTGACATTTTTCCCCTGGCAGGGTATTGCCAAGGGCAGAAACGGGGCAGGTATGGCCACCGAGATTGCGTATGCTATACCAGCGGGTAGTATGGATTTTTGGATAGCGCGATTCGGCGATAAGCAAGTTATGCTCGGAGAGGCCGTCGAACGATTTGGTGAAATTTATCAACCATTCCTTGACCCGGATGGATTGCGTTTGAGTGTAGTTGAAACCAACCTGAACGACAACCGACAAGGATGGGAGAGCGCAGAGGTCGCTAGGACCGTGGCCAGCAAAGGCTTTTACAACACGACGCTGACCTTACGTGAACTAGAACCTACAGCAAAAATCCTAACAGAGCTTTTAGACTATCAACAGGTCGCACAAGAGGGGAACCGTTTCCGTTTTGAAAACAGTAATGTGTCGACTGCGGCCGTAATAGATGTTTTGGTGGATGAGCACGCTTCCAGAGGATCAAACTTGGCTGGAACGAACCATCATATTGCCTTTTCAGTGAATGATTCAGAAGATCAAATGGCGTTACGTGAAAAGATATTAAGTGCCGGCTTACAAATTACACCGCAAATAGACCGTGATTATTTTCATTCCCTTTATTTTCGCGAGCCCGGAGGAGTATTGTTTGAAATTGCGACAAAGGACCCCGGATTTGATGTGGACGAACCGGTTGCTGAATTAGGGTTAACACTTAAACTGCCTAAACAGTTTGAGGAACATAGAAACGAAATCGAATCGATTTTACCCCCTTTAAACTATTAGAAGTTCGTGTGATTAACATTTAATTTAACAGGATATTAATTTAGAAAGAAATACGGTTATGCATACGCAACAAATAACACAATCAGGAAATCAAACGATGCCCAGTAAGGCTTTAATCATGATCCATGGGCGAGGCAGCAATGCGCAGGATATTATGAGTTTATCAGACTATCTTCAGGTACCCGATTTTTTGCTCCTGGGGCCGCAAGCAGCATCCAATACCTGGTATCCACATTCATTTATCGCGCCGGTGGTCAACAACCAACCGTATTTAGACGACAGTCTGGCGGTAATTGAAGAATCGGTTGAATTGGCAAAATCTAAAGGAGTCACGCCAGGGGAGATTTATCTATTAGGCTTTTCTCAAGGGGCCTGCCTGGCGTTGGAATTCGCGAGCAGACACGCACAGCGATTCGGAGGGATCGTGGCTTTCAGCGGGGGCTTAATCGGGGAGCAATTAGACCCCAATAATTATAAAGGGGATTTTCAGGGAACACCGGTATTTATCAGTTCAAGTGACCCGGACGCTCATGTTCCAGTGGAGCGTGTTCAAGCAAGTACGCAACATTTAATCAAAATGGGAGCGACGGTCACCGAACGCATTTATCCAGAAATGGGCCATCGAATCACGAAACAACAAATTGAGCTGGTCAACAAGCTCATCTTTAATGTGCCGGATAGAAGATAGGGGATCCCCAAAGAACACCTTATGCCAAATCATAAGGTGTTCTGTCTTGTAACTTCTGCCTGGAAGGGAGTGCAATCTACGTGTTTGATCCGTTTGGCTTTTCTAAGAGATCATGTAGTTTGGCAATCACTAACTGCTCTAGCGCTATTGTTTTTTGCTTTCTACTTAACAGGTAAATACCTAATGGTAGCATCATGAATAAATAAATATACGCATAATCGTAGTTTGTCTGCGTTCTAATCCAACCTTTGGACGGATCACATTTTAACGCCACGTTGCCTGAAACCGTGAATCCACTGGTTCGGACCTGTAACGTACCAAAAGTGTTCTGAATTTTGTAATCTGGTAGCGCCTTTTGTAGGTTCTCGATTAACTCGTGTTTGGAGAACGGCTTGAATTGTAAAAAATGCATTTTTTCTAATCCACAAAATTGTTATAAGTTCTTAAAACATTTTCGGTCGCGGTGTCGAAATCTCTAAAATTTTGTTCCGATGGAACATTACCCGCGTCGGTCTCTCGTTTGATAATTCGCATTTTTCCCAGATAATCATTCACTGCGTCATTAAATGAGATGAAACTACGGGTCTTGTTTTGGTAGTCTTCAGGCAGCTCATTTTCTTTATTCTCCTTGTATAGCGCTTCTAGTTCGGTGTAGCTTTTTTCAAAATCAGAGTTGAATGTATTCAAGTCCTCCATATCATAGGTGTTTGTATGGATCTGCTGGGTTAATTCCATGATATCTTTTGATCTGATAATTTGATCTTTAAGTGGGTGCCCCTCTAAAATTGTTTCTTCGGCTTCACTAACTTGAGGTCGGATGCTTTCAAAAAGATTGCGTGAGGCTGTCCTGTTCTTTTCAATCTCCCTTAATCCTTTTTCTTTAAATTCGGCTATCCTGCCTCCGTTGTCTTCCTTCCAGTCTTCGGCCGAGCGATAGGCGTCGATTTCTTTTTGCAACTCTTTCAATGCTTCAAAACTATCTTCCATATCCTTGACTAGTGGTTGGTATTCTTTGCTCCACCCATCAGGGTATACGATTCCTTGTAGGTTGTTGATCGAGATCGCAGGAACCGACACTGGGGCGATCGCCATACCCGACGGGTTTTCCAGTTTTCCCGTAATAAATCTCTCCACCCCCTCTAGATTAGACCTAAATGTTCGGATGAAAGATGAATGTGAATTATCTGCTTTGACCAACTTATTGTTGAACGTGATCATTTCATTGGCTTCATTGCTGCCCTCTCCAGGACGTAGATCAGCACTGCCGGATTGGCGAGCACCGCTGTTGCAAGACGAAATGATCAAGCAAACCCCCATAGTTAAACTAAGTATAATTTTTCGTGTGTTCATGATGTTTTTTCGAGTTGATATTAACTATAAATCTTTTGCTAGCAGCTAGCGTTAACGGATGAAAGCGAATTGCTTTTCGAAATATTCTCCAATGATGGGCAGCGGCTTTTTGACATTATTCGACGCGTTGATCATACCTAGAATCATAAGAATCAACGTGATTAGTCCCAAATAACCAATGTACCCTAATCCGGTTGTGAACATCACGATATTTAATGCAATCGATAAAAGAATACCGAAGACAAACAATCCGAAACCCTGTCTCAAATGATATTTTAGGTGATCATCTGCGTGATCTTTACCATTGATGTAGGCAATCAGCCAGCCGATAATAGTTAGGTAAGCAACAATGGATAGTGTTTTAGTGTTCATAATGTTGTTTTTAAGGATTTATGAATGGCGTGTTAAACGGAATGCACAATTAGACTAAACAGGAATAATCCCAGAAACAGTAAAGGGACCAAAAGCGTAAACACCGGTGTTTTCACGAGCTTCCTAAGCGATAACGCCTCGATCTTCAATTCTGGAGACAATTGCTTAAAATGGAGTTGTTGTTTACAATGCAAACAATTTGAATTGACTTCCTTCCACAAGGGAAATAGCGGTATCCAAAACACGTGAAAATAATTTTGATGAGCCATTGTAAATCGTCAGCAAAAAGTGGACATGATAATTTAGAATCTTAAGGAGTGTTTTCATCAAAAAAGATTAGATTTAATTATGGGAACACCGAAGAAAAAGAGTACGGAATCATTTGTCAAGGACATTCGCAGGCAGACGCGCAGGATGTTTACAGCCGAGCAGAAGATTTTGATCGTGATGGAGGGGCTTAGAGCAGAGATTTCCGTTGCAGAACTTTGCAGAAAGCACAGCATAGCCCAATCCCAGTTCTACGCTTGGAACAAAGAGTTTATGGAAGCAGGAAAGAAGCGTTTGAACGGCGATGTGGTTAGAGAAGCCACGAGTGATGAAGTATCGGAACTCAAGAAAGAGAACGCCCGCTTGAAAGAGATGGTAGCCGATCTGGTATTGCGTTACGATATCGTAAAAAAAAGTTTGGACATGCTGGATTAATCCATAAATACCGAAAATATATGAGATTATCAGCAGCAG
>JBQDCW010000006.1:0-145623 GCA_052092145.1 Sphingobacterium sp.
TTTATTTACCTTTAACTTAACTTCACATGAAAAGAGTTTTATTTGCTTGTATTATCGGCATGGTAGCCATGCTAGCATTCAGTTCCTGTTCAAAAGACGATGACCTTCCTGATCCATTAGACGGGGTCAGCCACATCGTGCAGGATCTCCAGCCTGAGGAGTGGGAGCGCCAAGGAAACCGGTATACTTTCGTCTTAGACCTTCCTGAGCTAGACGAATTATATTTTCAAGATGGACATGTGAGTGTTGCTATTTCTCTAGATAACGAAAGCGACTATTATTATAACATTCCAGCTCAAGTTGGCCGCCACGATTATAGTGCCAAATATGGCGTGGGGACTATCGTGGTTGACGCGGACTACATCGGTGGGGGAACACCAGTTGCTCCACGATCGATGTATATGAAAATCGTACTCACGGACGCCGAAGTCGGATCGACCCTTTAACAGTAAAACTAGTCGCAAAATTCTGGCTGTCCTCGGACGGCCTTTTTTATACTGAAATAAAGTGACTACGTCTTACCAGAAATCATGCCCGATCCAACATTCTTCGAGCATGTTCAATCGCGGTTTCAGCAGGATTTGCGCCACTCAACATTTCTGCGACCTCTATCACCCGTTCCTCTTCCTTTAATCGAGTAATGTTTGATTGCGCGCGATCGTTACGTTCTATTTTATACACCTTATAATGCGCCTTTCCCTTGGAAGCTATTTGTGGGAGATGCGTTATGCTAATCACCTGAAGGTTTGTTGAGAGTGTATCCATTAACTCCCCCACCCGCAGGGCGATTTCTCCTGAAATTCCGGTATCGATTTCATCAAACACAATAGTTGGCAACGCAGATTTTCTAGCGACAATAGATTTAATCGCGAGCATTACTCGAGAGAGCTCTCCGCCTGATGCTACTTTTTGGATCGGTTTTAATTCCTGTCCCTTGTTGGCGGTAAACCAAAAACTAATTTCATCCAGTCCTTGCTCTCGTAATTCGGACGTAGCCTCCATCACCACTTGTAGTCGAGCATGTGGCATGCCGATCTGACCCAAATTTTTTTCGACGCCGGTCTCTACCGCTTCTATCACTGCAGATCGCCGTTCGCGCAAATCGATAGCGAGGTCGAAAACATCCTTATAAAGCACTGAAATCTCTTTTTTTCTTCCCTCTACACGTTGTCCTAAACTGCTGGAGTCGTATAATTTTTCACTCAACTCGTCTCGCAGTTTAATTAATTCTTCTACAGATCCTACGCGATGTTTGGTTTGAAGCGTATAGATCAGCGATAATCGCTCCTGAATTTCAAGCAGGCGTTCTTCGTTCATAAAAACTCCTTCACCGGTCTGTTCGACCTCTAGAGCAATATCCTTTAATTCAATCAGGCTACTTTCCACACGTTCGAGAATGGGTTCTATCGACGGCAGATACTTCGCAGTTTGCTGCACTTCAGCAACGATCCGTTTCAGTCCGTCTATAACATTATCTTCACCGCCTTGAAAAAGGTGCCCAGCATGGTGCAGATGTCGTTTTATTTCCTCTGCATGTTCCAACTGCCCTTGTTCAGCCTCCAACTCCTCCTGCTCGCCAGGAACAAGCGTAGATTTACTTAGCTCATCGAAAATAAACTGGTGGTAGTCATTCTCCAATTTCGCTTGTTGAAACGCTGCTTCCAGTTGAGCCAATTCTTTTTTTGCCAGGTTATACTGTCGATAGGCTGTCGTGTACTTTTTTAGCGTCGCAGTGCTCTGACTAACGGTATCTAAAACAAAGAGTTGAAATGATTCCTGATTAATCTGGAGAGTAGCATGTTGTGAATGAACATCAATTAAGCGCTCTCCTAATATCCTTAGCGACTGTAACGTCACGGGGGTATCATTAACAAACGCTCTAGATTTTCCGTCCGGTGTAAGCTCCCTGCGAATTATCGACACCTGTTCATAGTCTAGATCAAGCTGTTTAAAAAGGTCTTGTAGCTGATAGCTCTCCACCAGGAATTCACCTTCTATTACGCATTTCCGCTGACTATCAAAAAAATGCTTGCTATCAGCACGGTTTCCTAATATCAAGCCCAATGCTCCCATAATAATTGATTTACCGGCACCCGTTTCGCCAGTAATGATATTCAAATGCTTATCAAACTCAATACTCAAGGAGTCAATCAACGCATAATTTTTTATTAGTAGTCTGCTTAACATGTAGTCATCAATTTCGCAAATATGTAGGTGGTTGCTCAGTGTACAAACCGCACTACATCAAAGATAATTATATTTCTACTACTCCACTGAAATTACGCGCGCAATATTATTATAATTGGGCATAAACTAATATGTTTGTAAAGTATGCCCGATATTAGCAAACAACTCAGTGAATATCTCCCAGCAGAAGCAACGCCAATCATTAGCCGATGGATCGTCGATACCGGGTGTAGATTCAAGGTTAGTAAATCCCGTGTCACCAAGCTTGGAGATTACCGAGCGCCGCACAAAGGAAAAACGCATCAAATTACAGTCAATCATGAGCTCAATGAATTCGCTTTTTTAATTACGACGGTACACGAGTTTGCCCATTTAATGACTTGGCAAGAATATCGTGGCAAAGTGAGGCCACACGGAACCGAGTGGAAAACAAACTTCAAATTCTTAATGGCGCCATTTTTTAAACTTGGTGTTTTTCCAGAGGACATTCTTATGGCACTAATTCGCTATATGGATAATCCTGCTGCCTCGAGCTGTACTGATATTAACTTACACCGAACCTTAAGACAATACGACCCAGAAACCATCCAATCAGAAACCGTTGAAACCATCGCAGATCACAGTTTCTTCAAAATCAGGAACGGGCGTACTTTTCAAAAGATGGAAAAACTCCGAAAACGATATAAATGTAAAGAATTCCCGTCGGGAAAACTATATCTATTCAATCCGATCGCCGAGGTTATACCACTCAACACGAGCGAACTCACGAAAAACCAGCAACATATTTTGACTAATTACTAAGAGACAATGAAAACGCAAACCTTATTAACAGCCGCTGTCTTATTCAGTCTGTTTTCCTGCAAATCCGGCAATGAAAACAACGACTACGACCGCAACGCACTAGATTCCGCAGCCCTTGCTGCAATTGACACAGAAAGTTACAAAGCCCACGTAGAAAAATTATCGTCCGATGAGTTCGAAGGGAGACTACCCTTTACCAAAGGGGACACACTAACCGTAAATTATATCAAGGATCAATTTAGTAGTCTTGGTTTAGAACCGGGTAACGGTGATTCCTTTTTTCAAGAAGTACCCTTAGTCGCGATCAGCTCATCCCCTTCCCAAACAAAACTAGCGTTTAAGGGCAAGGAAGGTGATTTGTCCATTGAATATCTCGACGATTACGTCATTGGCACCCCTCAGCTCGCCGAGACGATCGAAGTTGAAGACACCGAGCTTGTCTTCGCTGGATTTGGAATCAACGCACCTGAATACAACTGGAACGATTATGAGGGGCTGGATGTCGAAGGGAAGACTGTCGTTCTCATGGTTTCTGATCCGGGACGCTACGACGAAAATCTTTTTAAAGCTGATACGATGACCTACTATGGTCGATGGACATATAAGTTCGAAGAAGCATCAAGGCAAGGCGCCACGGGTGTTTTACTCATTCACGAAACCGAAGCCGCAAGTTACGGATGGAACGTGGTACGTAGCGGGTGGACCGGTCCCCAGCTTTCGTTGGTGCCTGAAGATAAAGGCAGCGATTTAGTTAAATTCCAAGGATGGGTCAGTAACGAAACGGCAAAAAGTCTATTCGAAATCGGCGGACTTGATGCCGATATAATGGAAGCTGCAAAAAAGCCGGGGTTCAAAGCTGTGCCCATGAACATCCATACGAACGTTTCGTTAATAAACAATGTTCGTCAGTCGAAATCCAACAATGTTATCGGTACGCTTAAAGGTTCAAAACGGCCGGAGGAAACTATTATCTACACAGCGCACTGGGATCATCTTGGTATTGGCGAGCCTCTTGACGGTGACTCCATTTTTAACGGAGCCATCGATAATGCCACCGGGGTTGCCGCCCTTTTTGAATTAGCTAAAGCCTTTAAAGCGGCCCAAGTAGCTCCAGAGCGAAGTATCGTGTTTCTAGCTGTTACCGCGGAAGAACAGGGTTTGCTCGGTTCTCAATTTTATGCTGAAAACCCAATTTACCCGCTAAATAAAACGGTAGCCAATCTGAACATGGACTCATTTAACCCCGTAGGAGCGATGACCGGTTTCCGCGTGGTGGGAACAGGACAAACTGAATTAGAAGATTATGCGGTCTTGTCGGGTGCAAAATTCGACCGTCAACTCATACCGGAAGGAAATCCAACCGCTGGAGGTTTTTACCGGTCAGATCATTTCAACTTTGTTAAAGTCGGAGTACCAGGCCTTTACATGGGAAGTGGCGGTAACTATCTAGACACTGATACCGCCAGTCTTAAAATACGTAAAAACGCATTGGCAGATCGGTACCATGCTGTTACCGATGAATTAGATGAAAATTGGAGTTTCGATGGAATTGTAGCCGATGTTCGTTTGTTCTTCGATATTGGTTACACCCTGAGTATGGATACAGCTTTTCCAACCTTCAAAGCAAAATCAGAGTTCAAAGAATTAGGTGATAAACGATTATCAAAATAGTATATTTGCCTAGCATAGACATTTAAAAACTCATACAAGAGATGAAACACCTACATTCAACCCTTGCAATTATCGTATTGGCCGCGCTGATAATTGTCATTGTAATTACATTAATGAACTTCCTTGGCAAAAAACCTTTCAACCGAAAAGTGGCATTGATTGGCCTAATCACAGCCCACCTCCAAGGACTAGTTGGACTGATTATCTACTTCACATCTGCCCTAGGATTCAGCAGTATTTCTGCTGGGAACATGAAGGTGAGTTCCGCGAGATTTTACTTCTTAGAACACCCTTTAATGATGATCATCGCGGTTGTTTTAATAACAATCGGATACTCTAAATCCAAGAAAATCATCGATGATCAGAAGGCAAATCGAACGGTACTTATTTTTTACGTTATCGCATTGATTCTCATGCTTTCGCGAGTTCCAATGCCAATCAGCTCGTGGTCGATTTTCAATTAAGCGGGCAAGGTTCGACACGCGCGCAATAGCGTATAACGTTAAAAATAGCAACCCGAATAGTCCTCAACGACTATTCGGGTTTTTTATGCCTAGGGCGAAACCAATAATTAGCTGCAGCTTTAAAATACAAGGGAGAAAACAGAGAGAAGATACGATCGCAAGCCCAGAACTAACCCACCCAAAAAAAGCGAAGGCTTCTACCTGTTGCGGATAGAAGCCTTCGCTTTTAAAATATTTTATAATTACTTCTTTATTTCTTTGAGGAAAAACCTAAAATTGCGAAAACGACTTTGAAAGCTAGGTAAGAAGCAATAATTACTGCAATATTGCCAATCCAAGAGAAAAGTGATACCATTTGATCCAAAGCTGGAATAACATCGGGCGCAAAGCGAATAAACACGCCAACCAATCCGATGGCAATGGCAACAACTAAAGAAACATAATATTC
Source organism: Sphingobacterium sp. (assembly GCA_052092145.1). Lineage (GTDB taxonomy): Bacteria > Bacteroidota > Bacteroidia > Sphingobacteriales > Sphingobacteriaceae > Sphingobacterium. The sequence continues at coordinate 5,572 of JBQDCW010000006.1, forward strand.
TGTACGGTTTGCATTGTTATCCGTATGTTTTGCCTGCTTTTCTACAGTTACGTTTTCCATGATAATAATTCCTAAATAATTGCTGCACAAATGTACAAAAGTCCCACTTCTAAATGAAATAATTGTTAGAATATTTACGCTTATTGCAAAGCAGCTTTCAAATCGGCGATAAGATCTTCTGGATCCTCAACTCCGACCGATAACCGCAACAAATTATCTACGACGCCGACCTTTTCTCTCACCTCCCTGGGAATCGAACCATGGGTCATAGTCGCTGGATGATTAATCAACGATTCTACACCGCCAAGTGACTCTGCGAGTGTAAAGACATTGAAATTTGAGGCAATGCGGAATGTCTCCTTTAAATCTGCATCCTTGATGACCACGGAAACCATACCGCCAAAATCGCGCATTTGTTTTTTGGCCAGTTCATGTCCAGGATGATCTGTAAGACCGGGCCAATATACTTTCTCAATTTTAGGGTGATTTTTTAAGTATTCTGCAACGATTCGGCCATTTTCACAATGCGCACGCATTCTTAAGTGAAGCGTCTTTATTCCCCGCAAAACCAAAAAAGAATCTTGAGGACCTGGAGTCCCTCCACAAGCATTATAGTAAAACCAAAGCTGATCGTACAACTTCTCATCATTCGTCATCAAAGCGCCCATAACGACATCCGAATGCCCTCCTATATATTTAGTGACTGAATGCATGACAAGATCTGCTCCAAGGTCTAATGGGGTTTGCAGATAAGGTGAGGCAAACGTATTGTCCACGGCAAGCAACACGCCTTTCGCTCTTGTCACTTCACTTATTGCTTGAATATCAGCTATTTTCAACGTAGGATTGGTAGGTGTTTCCACCCAAACCATCTTGGTCTGCTGCGTAATTGCAGCCCGTACCGCTTCAACATTTGAAGTATCTACGAATTTAAAAACAATACCCAGTTGTTGGTAGACTTTGGTAAAAATTCGATACGAACCACCATATAAATCGTCTCCAGTCACTACCTCATCTCCGGGTTTCAACAATCTCAGCACGCAATCGGTAGCCGCCATACCACTGGAAAAAGCTAATCCGAAATCACCGTTTTCAAGCGATGCTAAACAATTCTCAAGTGCTTGTCTAGTCGGGTTCGTTCCTCTAGAATATTCGAAGCCCTGGTGTTCACCAGGAGATTTTTGTTTATAGGTGGACGTTTGATAAATTGGTGTCATCACAGCACCAGTGCTTTTATCCGCTTCCTGTCCGGCATGTATTGCCCTAGTCGCAAATCTGTATTTCATAGCTTCTTAAATTTGTTATCCCCAAGGTATTAAAATTCCAGGGGTGAAGGATACTTAAAAGTGTAATTCAACAATTTAATGATCTTTTCCGAACTTACTATTTTCTCAAAGGAACGCGTTGACCGGAAGTTGGAAGGCTTTTCGAATCCATGCTTTTCCGCACTAGCTAATATCACTTCTTTTTTTGTCGGGTGTTCTGGCGCAACCACATTATAAACACCATTGATTACCGGATCAACTAAAATGAATCGTTCTACTACTCCAACAACATCGTCTAAATGAACGAAATTAGATTTTTGATCCCCTGTCTCGCAGACACGATTTTGAAAATATTTTGCAAATATTCGGTCCTTACCGAAAAGACCTCCTAAGCGAAAAACCGAAACATTCGATAACCCTTGAATACAGCTTTCTGCCTCCCTTAGATTGGGGTCCATTCGGTGAGGCTCGTGGTATCCTTCATCGTAGACACCTGTCTCATCAGGGTACACCCCTACCGAACTCAAGAAAATCACCTTATCGTAATTGTGCCTGGTTAAACTATTACGTATATGTTCAAATCGTTTTTTTATAGCCTGATGGCTATATTTCCGAGTAGCGGGGACGGAAACAACGATCGTTTTAAAGGATTGCATACGGGGTATAGCCAGCGATGTCGGCTCGTCAAAATCGTGTGTTACGGCTTCTATCCCCTTTGCTCGTAATTGCGCTCTTTTTCTTTCATCAGTCGTCGTTGCCCATACCGTTACCCCCTGTCGAATCTGTCGGGTGGCCAGTTCTGTCCCGACCCAACCACATCCTAATATTAAAAGGCTACTACCCGACATACTCGATTAATACGCTTTAGCAAATAGAACCCTTCTAGCTGAGGGGCTACCCGTAAATATGCAGGTCCCATTTTCGGGCTCTTCGTTTAATGGAATACATCGAATAGTTGCTTTAGTTTCCTCTTTAATTCGCTTTTCCGTTTCTACTGTTCCATCCCAATGACAACTTAAAAATCCGCCTTTATCTTCAAGCACCCCCTTAAACTCGTCATAACTATCTACTTTCGTGATATGCTCATTTCTAAAGGTAAGTGCTTTTTGGAAAATATTGTCCTGTATGTCTTCGAGTAAGCTCGCAATCCGGTCCGGTAATCCCGCCTGATCGATCGTCTCCTTGGTTTTAAGGTCACGGCGTGCAAGTTCTACGGTTCCATTTTTCATGTCTCGCGCACCAACCGCTACACGAAGAGGTACACCTTTCAATTCCCATTCCGCAAATTTAAACCCCGGCCTTTGGGTATCTCTATTGTCGTATTTAGTACGTATATCAAGTTGGGCTAAGGCAGCGGTTAATTGCTCTACAAAAAGGGTAATATTCGCTTTTTCTTCTTCAGTCTTATAGATCGGCACAATCACAACCTGAATGGGCGCCAATTTCGGAGGAAGTACTAATCCTTGATCATCGGAGTGGGCCATAATCAACGCCCCCATCAGGCGTGTCGATACGCCCCAGGAGGTCGCCCAAACATAATCCAATTTTCCTTCTTTATTCGTGAACTTAACATCAAAAGCCTTAGCGAAGTTCTGTCCCAAAAAATGCGAAGTACCAGCTTGTAACGCCTTACCATCTTGCATTAACGCCTCTATGCACAAGGTATCTACTGCACCAGCAAATCTCTCGTTTTCAGTTTTTCGACCTCGAATAACCGGTACCGCTAGTGTTTCTTCTGCGAATTCAGCGTAGACATCAAGCATCTGCTCTGCTTCGGCAACAGCCTCTTTCTCCGTTTCATGAGCAGTATGGCCTTCCTGCCAAAGAAATTCTGCAGTTCGAAGAAATAGTCTTGTTCTCATCTCCCAACGGACCACGTTCGCCCATTGATTGACCAAAATCGGAAGGTCTCTATACGATTCTATCCATCCCCGATACGTATTCCAAATAATCGTCTCAGAGGTTGGCCTAACAATTAATTCCTCTTCTAACTTTGCATCTTCGTCGACGACAATATTACCATGCCCATCATTCTTTAAACGATAGTGCGTAACAACAGCACATTCAGTGGCAAAGCCTTCAACATGTGATGCCTCTTTGGAAAAGAATGATTTGGGTATAAATAATGGAAAATAGGCATTGGAATGTCCCGTCTCTTTAAATCGTTTGTCTAGCACCGCCTGCATACGCTCCCATATGGCATATCCATAGGGTTTTATAACCATACATCCTCTAACAGCTGAATATTCTGCAAGATCGGCTTTGATTACCAAATCATTATACCACTGTGAGTAGTCCTCACTACGGCTTGTAATCCCTTTACTCATTCGAACGAAAAATTGTGTTAAACTTATTTTATTTAAACAGGGCCTGGACGCCCCTCAGAGTCGTCCTTTCTATCATTCAGGAAAATTATTTGTAAATTTGAATGATGGATTAAACCCGCGTGGTAAAACCGGGTCTAAGTTAATAATTAATGACTGCATTATCGAATTTTTAAGATGCTAGGAATCATGAAAAACGACAAGATATTACATAAGATATTTATTGGAGGCGTCGCAGCGCTGTTCCTGACGCTGATTAGCGCTTGCTCGACCAGTAGCCGAACAGTTTATCGCGACGACGTTTACAATAATCAGGACACCCGTGCGGTCTATCAAAGTCCGGACTACTATTATACTGATGAAGAAGTTGAAGAAGAACAAGCTGTACAATCCGATTATTACGCCGATGAATACAGCGATGAAGAATTCATTGACGAGGGAGGTTACGAAAACTTAGAATACGCTAACCGAATCAATCGCTTCTATTACTCTTCTCCAGGTATGGCTTATTACGACCCATGGTTTGACCCTTGGTACGGCTATAGTGGATTTGGTCTCGGTTGGAATGCAGGTTGGGGATGGTCACTTGGTTTTAACTGGGGATCTCCTTGGTATGGACACGGTTGGGGGTCACCTTGGTATGCGCACAACTATTGGGGACCGAGTTCGTATTATAATCACTGGGGACACCCGTATTACTATGGTGGCGGAGGTTACTACGGTGGTGGGGGGTACTACGGCAATGGCAATTATTACGCCAAGCGTCAACGTCAACCTTCAAACAGAACTCCTTACAATCGCGGATATTCTTCCCGTTCATCAATAACGAGGGACGCTAATGGTCGAATCCATACTGGCCGAGTCGCCAGCGGACGTACCTCTCGAGGTAGCGGAGTGAGTACCCGTCGTACTGCAACTGATCGCGGGACCGTTGGAAGAACACCAAACTCGCGGACAAATAACGGACGTACACAGGGTACAGTAAACCGCACACCAACCTCCAGAACTCAACAAAACCGAGGTACGGTCAATCGATCACCTTCGTCTAGAAATAAAGGCACAGTCACTCGTCGCCCAGCCTCTAGGAGTAACCCACGAATCAATCGGTCTGCGCCAACCAGAAAAGCTCCTGCTACGCGTTCGCGCGGAACTATACAACGTAGCCCGACAAGAAAGGCCCCTGCTAGATCCAATCCTTCTATCAACAGAGGAAGGTCGAACAGTGGTAGTAGTGGTGTCAGTCGTGGAAGTTCCGGCTCGAGTAGAAGTTCTGGCGGTGGAGCATCTTCCGGCCGTAGCAGTGGAAGACGTTAATTTTGGATAATTGTCAGTTCCAGTTCTGAGTCATAGCTTCCAACGGACACGATCAACAACCTAGATATTGCCCATGCTTACACTAGGTTACCCCATCTGGAAGACATCCATGACTTTACTTAAAATACAAAATGCCTAATGAGAAAACACATTAGGCATTTTTCCGCAGTCAGTAAATGATGTTTACTAGTGACTGCTTGCGACTAGTAATATATGATTAAAAATATGAAGAGACCTTTACTCCTCACCGTTGGTTTAGCACTTTTTATAGGCATCCATACCTCTGTGGCACAAGACTTAATAGAGAACTCCTTATCGGTTTCACGTGACCAGAATTCGGGCACAGCTCGATTTAAGGCTATGGGCAATATTGGTACCGCTCTTGGGGGAGACATTAGTTCCATTTCAGGGAATCCCGCAGGGTTAGGTTTTTATGGACAGTCTGATTTTTCGATCAGCTTAAATTATCTAAACAATTCAAATAAATCTAATTTTTTCGGATCATCCACCACGCAAAGTCAGGGAACGGTAGGTCTAGAAAATTTAGGTATTGTCATTCATTACCCCACCTACAATGACGCCGGCTATGGGTGGCAAAACTTCAATTTCGGACTAAGCATTGACAAGCAAAACAATTTTGCAAATCACTTAAATTACGCAGGAACCAATACGGACAATTCTATTGTGCATTATTACTCCGACCTTATGGAAAACGATAATGCTTTTGCTAATGACTTTTGGAACTCCTATCTCGTTGATTTAGATCAAGACAATCGCTATATACCAACGGTTCTCGAAGCTGATCCAAAGGCACAACAAGTCGATGTTGTCAACAAAGGAGCAAAATATCGTGCAAACGTCTCATTTGGAGCAAACTACAGCAATAAATTCTATATCGGCGCCTCCTTCGGGTTCACTTCGTTCAAATACGACTCGAAAAACTCGTTGTATGAAAGTGGCTGGACGAAGACACCCCAAGAAATTGGCGAAGGCAACCCTAGTTCAGAATTTTTAGACCCCAATGCACCCGCGTATCAATATACCGACATCAATTATGATCTTCAGGATTTTGATGACGTTTATTACGAAGGCTCAGGTGTCAATGTTGGAATCGGTATGATTTACAAACCGAGTTGGGATTGGAATATTGGGCTTAATATAACAACGCCGACATGGACCGCCATCCGAGAAGAGAGTCGGATCGAAACTGTTGTTGACTATTATGTGGACGAAACCGCAAACAGCGCACTGCACCCGACCTATTCTTCGGATGTCGTCGGGGGAACGTATGATTATACCATTATCTCTCCTTGGAAAACTTCAGTTGGTCTAACAAAATTCTTTGGACGCGGGCTACTATCTACTGATTTGGAATATGTCAATTATTCGACGATTAAATACCGGGAAAGTGCCATGGACGCAGACTATAGTTTTGAGAACCAAACGAATCAAGAAATCAAGGACACATACAAAGGCGCGTTCAACTTTAAAGTGGGTGGCGAATTTCTTATTACAAACCGACTCGCCGCGCGAGCTGGATTCAATCTATTGGGATCGCCATACAAGGGAGCAGAATCGTCCGATTATATTGTGAGTGGTGGATTGGGCTATGTAGTCACTAACGCTATCTATATTGACTTAACAGCGCAGCAATACAAAGCTTTGCGTTACAACCACCATGCGTATCCCCTTAGAACTTGGGATAGCCCCGTTCCAACCGCAGATGTTAAAAATAGCCGTACCAACGTCGTGCTAACACTCGGGGCAAAATTCTAAGTCTTTCCTCGTTGTCATCGCCCGCTTTCTGAAAAGGTGATACTCACGAAATAGCAGACCGCTTTCTTTAGCGGAAACCAGTCTGCTATTTCGTCTTTCTAATCCAGCGAAGAGATCAAATTACATTTCAGATTTTTAAAAAAACTGCTAAGCATTCTCCGTAGGTGCCCTACGGACGAAAAGATTATAGTTCTCGTGTTTCTCTACCACGATCGCCTCGCCCACGTCAATATAGCTGTCTAAGGCAATCGCATCGTACCACACCCCTTCAATTTCAATCTTTCCACTCGGTCGCATGACCGTTCGGGCTACTCCGAGCTTATGAATCAGATTCGTCTTTGAGACAGAAGAAGTATATCCTTCTGTGGATCGTTGCTCATCTTGGAGAACGAGTTTTTTGAACGCCGTGGATTGCAGGATATTTTTACCAAAAATAACCATTAACACGATCGTTAAAATCATAGCGCCAATAACAATAATAAAGGAATTCATCAGTAATCCGGGTTGAGTAAGTTTAAAATCAAAATAGTTATTAGCGACCATCGAAAAGGCTAGGCCGCATAACATCAAAATAATACCGGAAATTCCCGCAACCCCAAAACCTGGAATTGCAAATATCTCGAGCGCAATAAGGATCACCCCCACAATAAATATGGCAATCTCCCAGTGATCAGCAAGCCCCTGCAACCATAGCGGAGTGAAGAACAAAGCACCACAAATCAGTGCAACGACAAAAGCGAAGCCAATTCCAGGTGTCTGAAGTTCAAAATAAATCCCACCGATAATCCCCATGATTAAAAATCCACTGACTAATGGATTAATGAGAAATCCTATAACCTGATCCACCCAAGTAACTTGATGTTCGATCACATCAGGCTGATCAATTCCTAAATCGGAGAAGATGTCTACGCTGCTTTTTACACTTTTCTTTGCTAGCCCAATACTGACGGCTTCAGACGTCGTCAAAGTCAACAATTGACCATCTTCTTTTAGGGCTGGCAACGAAATTGCCGGATCAACGAAAGCCTCGGCTACTTTCGGGTCACGCCCTTTAGCCTCCGCAGTGGAACGCATCAATCCTCTCATGTAAGATTGATACTTCTCAGGCATGATATCTCCACTTTGATTGACCACCGATGCTGCCCCTATACTCGCACCTGTTTGCATAAAAATATAATCCGATGCCAATGCGATCAATGCCCCCGCTGATGCCGCATTATTGTTGACATACACGATACTTTTAAATTGAGGCGCGTTCAACAGGCTAGAGCGTATTGAGTCTGCAAAATTCAGCGCTCCGCCAAAAGTATTTAAATCGATTAATAGATAGTCAGATTCATTTAATTTAGCCTGCTTCACCGCATTCTTGACTGTACGCCAAGCGTTTGGTCCAATCTCCTCTTTGATGGATACCGAATAAACCGATTGAGCCGCGCCATATTGAGTCATTACACCTATCAGGACGAAAATACCAAAAATGAATTTCGTAATTTTGTTCATATGAATTTATTTTTGACCCAATAATAACACTGCTATCGGATGACTAAAGATACAATAAATAAAGTTTTCCAAAAAGCATTCCAATCGAATATATGGAAAATAGAAGTTGACGCATACCAGCCACTACTCGCCATTGAAACACGGGACCCAAGTAGCACTATGCCCCAATTCTACGTGATCGATGCCCAAGGGAACGATATCATGCAACCCCAAGCACTGCCTGAAAAAGAATGGACTCTTGACAGCCTCCAAAAAGGCCACCTGATTATCAAAAGCGTAGGCGAACATACACCAGTTCGAGAAGGAATCCAAGTGATTCGAGCCGAAGACAGCAAAATTATCTATCTCAGTCACGAACATGTTTTAATCGACGTTTTTAAAGACACCATTCTAGCTCGCCACAGAAATATCGCTAGTGGAGAACAACTACAGGTCGATCTCTGCACCGGCCAAACCGCACCGCTGCTGGTCGGCTCCAATCTCCCACTCGCGTCCAACGCAGTGCTTTATCCACTCCCCTATCCCAAGACGCCTTCCTTCCTCCAACAGGCTGGTGTTGAGGGACCATTATGGTTAAATAAGGTTGGGGAAAACTTTTTTTGGTGTTATCACCAAAAAACAAAAAATGGGTTTAACTTGATTTTAACACTAAGTGATTTAAACCATATACTGGATCAGAAAGTCATACTAGCGGACATAGAGAAAATGGTTCCCCAACCGTACTTTCAATCGGGAAACCAGATATTCTTTATGTCTTCCAATAAGCGGGAAATTGTGTCATATTTAGTATAATTGCAACTGAAATGAAAGAACGACTATTCTTAAGCCCTTGCCAACGGGTATTATTGATATTTTCTGTGATATTGACGTTTATGACTGTCGTCACTGTACAGGCACAAACCACTACCGCCAGTGAAGAAACCACAGTCATCGACGGTAAGACCTATATTGCACACCCAATAAATGCAAAAGACACATACTACCTTCTTAGTCGGATTTATGAAGTGCCGGTGAAAGAAATTATGGAAGTGAACAATAAAAAAAGCCTCCGTGTTGGCGATTTCGCACACATTCCTGTCAAGGACAACCCCGTGGCGCGAGAAGAGCAGAAGCCAACTGAACGCCCAGAAGAGATTACAAACTCTAGACCGATTGGGTCAACCGCAAAAGAAACAGTAACCGGTAAAGTATTGACAGAATACAAGGTCGGAGCCAGCGAAACGTTATTTTCCATCGCACGTCGATTCGGAAGTACCGTGGATGATGTTAAGAAACTGAACGGTTTAGATTCCGATGGGTTGAAAGAAGGCCAAATTCTTAAAATCCCTGACGGTCCGGTCACCGTGGCCAAGACCTCGACAGCTCCCTCCGCAATTAATATACCGCTCCCGGACAACATCACGCGGGAGGAAATCGAGTTCGAAACCAATCGTTATGGCATTCGAGAGAAGAAAGAAAAAGGTATTGGCATATGGATGGACAATCTTGAATCACGTGGTAAAAGTAATTTAGCTCTTCATCGTACTGCTCCTATAGGTACGATTCTTAAGATTACTAATCCGTTGACAAAAAATGTTACATTCGCCAAAGTAGTGGGAAAATTTTCAGATACCGCTGAAAGCAAAGATGCAATTGTCATTCTATCGAAGTCAGCGGCCTCCTACATCGGCGCATTAGACAGACGGTTCCTAATTGAGATCACCTACGGCGCCCCCGTTAATTAAGCGTTTCATATGAATCATTCCCATCGGCCTTTCCTTGTCGGTATCGCGGGCAGCAGCGGATCAGGCAAGACTTTTTTTTTGAAGAGCTTTCTAAATCATTTTTCGCCACAACAGGTCACATTAATTTCGCAAGACGATTACTATATTCCGGCAAACACCAAAACCAGAGAAGAAAACCGGCGCTATAACTTTGATGTGCCGACTGCGTTTGACAGGTCACTTTTTTATCAACACATCCGTGATCTATTTGATGGAAAAACAGTATTCCAAAAGGAATACACCTTCAATAACCCAAAAATAATCCCAAAGCTTCTCGAGATCAATTCTGCACCCCTGGTGGTGGTTGAAGGCTTGTTCATTTTTCACTATCAGGAAGTAGATGAATTATTGGACTATCGAATTTTCCTCGACGCCGATGAGCCAATCGCACTTCAACGGAGGCTACAAAGAGACCTTATCGAAAGGGGCTATGATCACGATGATGTCATGTACAAATGGGTAAATCATGTGGTACCTGCATACAACGAATACTTACTGCCCCATCGGGAACGCTGTGATCTGGTCATTAACAACAACATAGACGATCCTCGTATCATTCAGGAGTTTACAAACGATATCGCGTTAGAACTAAAAAAGAAAATAATTTAGTCTATTTTATTTCACTAACTTTGTGCTATGTTTGACCAGATGATCAGGTTACAAGTGCTTGACGATACTGTTCCTTATGAAGGCGGAAGCAATCTCCGATTCTCTGAACAATGTCTCTTCAAAAAATGTTGCAAAAAGTACAAAAAAGGTAAGCGTTGCAAAAAATGTCCAAATCGGTGACGCCAATAGAGGAATGAAGGGCTGGACGCAATTTTAAACGGAGGTAATTACACCATCCCAACACCAATCAAACCGCGTCATAACAGCTGCCCACAGCATCCTCACAATCGCTATTACCACTCCACTTAAAATAGTATTATAAAGGGATCCAAATGAGCACGAATACCGAAAAAAGGATTGGTGTTCAGTATACCGGAGATCGATAGCGTTTGGCTTCTTAGGACAGCGTATTTTCTGTCCTATTGGAACGAAAAACAAACAACAGACCTTAGTAGCAATTATTTCTCATGTTTCCTCTAAGCTATTCGCGCATCAGCACCGATATTTACATTCTTAGGATTGATATTCGATGTAGAAGCCTTATTTTTGCTAAACATGACAATATCGGCCAACATATTAAAATGGGGGATGCGTCTCTACCCGCCTCTTTTCTTTCAAAGGATCTGGGTCAAAAAGATTCACGACGACTTTCTAGGCGCGGACCTAGTCATCTATAAAAGTCTGTTAAATATCAATTCGAATCGTACAATTTTTGGAGGAACAATTTTCTCCGCCATCGACCCCTTTTATCCTGTATTGTTGGACCAGTACTTCCAACATCGAGGTATACGGCGAACAGTGGCTTGGTTGAAGACCGCCCACATCGATTATATAAAACCCGGGCGCTATAACTTACATGTAAAAATCCGCTTAAAACAGTCTGTTTTAGATGAAGCATTGAAGCGCATACAGCATGAAGGTAAGGTGGTCCGCACTTTCCACACACAAGTATTTGATACAGAAGGCACATTGTGTGCTGTTGCACACAATGAAATTTACATCCGTGATCTCGATTTTGATTTCGAAAAATTAAATTTGACGACTTGATTGCTTTCCTAGAATAGTCACTAGAAAACGAGTTAGGTCCGAAAACATAAAAGCCACTAGGCAATAAAGTGGATGAGTAAAGAAGCACAATGGTACATTGATCAACTCTCATATAGACTGTAGTAATATTGTTAACTAAAGAAGGAATCGTGGCTCCATTCCCCCCATGCAACATTAGCTGGGCCTACTGAGCCAAACTTATGAAAAAACTAGGTATAACAGCGATGATGTTTTCACTCGCATTCGGGGCTTGTCAAAATTCAAATGTCCAAAACAATGACCAGAAACTTGCCGAAGAGGCTATTTCCATCCACGATGAAATCATGCCGCAAATTCCGAAGTTTGACAAAACGACCGTTAAAATTGATTCTATTTTAAATAATCTGAGCAACCTTACAGAAGAAGACGCCACCTTAGATACTACAGCACTCAAATCGGAATTATCTGAGCTCAAAGACAGCATCGAAAATGCAACGGATAATATGATGACTTGGATGAGAGATTATGACGCAGCTAACGAAGAGGAAGCGTATCAACAGCAGGAGGTAGAGAAAATCACCCAGATGAAGAATCAATTTGATCGGGTCCAGGAACAGATCAGTCAATCACTTGGAAAGTTTGAATAAAAGCTATGAAAAATCAGAAAACACCATCCATATACACCGGACTTCTCTCTTTTATCATTTTGGTTACAGCGTGTACTACCAATGAACGTAAACTACCGATATATGGCGAACGCACACCGGTGGAACGTCAAATTGATGGTCAGCAAGTTGTCGACACGAATTATCATACCATCCCTGACTTCAACTTTCTCAATCAAGACAGTGTCCCTTTAACTCAAGAATTTTTTAAAGAAAAAATTTATGTTGCTAATTTTTTCTTCACCCACTGCCCCAGCATCTGCCCTACGATGCAACGCAATCTGCTAAAAGCCTACGAAAAATATAAGGACAATAATCAAATTGCTTTTCTATCGCATAGCATCGACTTCAAATACGACAGTCCATCCGTTCTGAAGGATTACGCGACGAAGCTAGGCGTCATCGATGATAAATGGCAGTTCGTTACAGGTTCTAAAGCCAGCATCTATGGAATTTCAGAAGACTACATGGTTTATACAAAAGAAGACGCCAATGCACCGGGCGGTTATGACCATCAAGGGTATTTAGTCATTATTGATCCCGATAAACGTATTCGAGGCGCTTATGATGGTACTGACGAAGAACAGGTATCGAAGCTTTTAGACGATATAGACGTCCTAATAAAGGAATATAAATAATGAAAATCTATTATTCACTCGCCATAGGGGGGCTCATTTTGTTGTTGCACCTCCTGTTTTCATGTTCGAGCGATCTCAGTATAGAAACGATGCAGTATGCGACCAACGGAAAAAAACTCTACGCTACCCATTGCCAAAATTGCCATGGATCCAAAGGCGAAGGTTTAGGACAGCTATACCCCCCCCTTACCGATGTTGGTTTTTTAAAGGAACACCGCAGCCAGCTGGCCTGCATCGTAAAAAATGGAATGTCGGGAGAAATCGAAGTTGCTGGAGTACTTTATAATCAGCAAATGCCAGGAGTTCCCGAATTAACCGCCATTGATATCGCTTATTTATTAACCTACGTGACCACTTTCTTTGGAGATAGTAAGACTCATTTTACACAAAGGGAAATCGAAAGCTATTTAACCTCCTGTCATGAAGGTCCCGAGTGACTACATTTGGACAAAAAAAAGGTTTTCAAACGGGGAGAATGAAAACCTTTTATAACCAATTATAAACCTAAATTATGATACCACAAATATAAGTGTAAAAAGTACACGTGTCAAGGGCAAAATGAATATTTAACGATTTATTAACATCCCCTTTATTATAACGAACAAGTGACAAAACAACACCCACCAATTACTTACCTTTGCACCCGAATGAACATTCAATTAACAGAGAAAAAAGAGCAAATATTCATTGCAGCACTGTCGATGATCAATAACCACGGCTTCCACGGCTCACCGATGAGTAAAATTGCGAAAGAAGCACAAGTATCGGTTGGATCGATTTATCATTATTTCGAATCCAAAGAAGAATTGATTATCGAATTATACTGGTATTGTAAAGAAATCTTAAAAATTAAAGCGCTTTCAGCGACGGAAGCTAACTTACCCTACGAAATTCGATTTCGCCTCGTCTGGAAAGATCTTGTCTTGTTCTATCTGGATCACATGGAGATCTTTGGATTCTTAGAGCAGTTTTACGGTTCGCCATATTATGACGGAATTCGTACAAATCTTTTTAAACAGAAGTCTGAGCGCAACATTCTTCTTCATTTTATGAAAGAGGGTGTGAAGGCAAACTTACTAAGAGATTTAAATGTTAGACTACTAATATCCACATACTTAGGCGTGGCAATATCGTTAATCAAGAGGTGCGTTTTTGAAAAAAGCAGACCAACAGAAGTGGAAATCGAAACGTTGGTCGAAATAATTTGGAATGGAGTCAAAAAATAATTTTATGAAATACAGATTTAGGGGTTTATTACTTTTAGTTTCTGCCTTAGCGACACTAGGTTCGGCAAGCGCTCAAAACACGAACGGATTAGGAAGCAATGCTTCCCTTGAGGAGCTGATACAGTTCGCACTTGACAATCAAATTCAAGTCAAGCAGGCGGAGGTGGACCAGGAGATTGGAGAACGCGAAATTGCATCGGCACTCTCCGGCTGGTATCCACAAATCAATGCAACGGGTAATTTATCGCATTTCACACAAGTCCCTACCGTCAATATCAATGGTGAAAACATAGCAATGGGTCAGAAAAACACGACCGCATTAACGTTTCAAGCGGATCAGGCCATCATTAACCCCGGTCTCTTTCAGGCATCCAAGGCGGCAAAACATATTCGGCAACAAAATAACCTGAATTTGGAAAGCACGAAAATCAATACGGTCGTCGACGTCAGCAAAGCGTACTACGATATTTTAACCAGCGAGGAACAAATCAACATCATCCAGGAAAACATCGAACGGATCAACCGTCAATATTCCGAGGCGAACATTCGATACGAGACCGGATTGGTAGACAAAACCGATTATAAGCGGGCGCAAATCTCATTGAACAACGCTAACGCAGAGCTCCGCTCGGCATTGGAATTCCGTCAATACAAATACGATTTCCTAAAGACCTTATTAGGCTTAAACCCAAAAGAGAACATTAGTTTGTCTTTCGCAAATCAAAACATGGAGACGAGTGTACTATTGGACACAACGACGACTGCGGAATACAACAATCGGGTGGAATATCAAGAGCTTCAAACCATGCGCGATCTTCAGCAATTGAATACACAATACCAAAAATGGACATTTTTACCCCAACTTGGTGCCTTCGCCAATTATGGTTTGAATTATAGACATAATAACTTTGGAGATCAATTTCGCGACAACTACCCGCAGTCTAGCATTGGTCTCACGCTTACCTTTCCAATTTTTCAAGGGACCAAACGAATTCAAGAAATACGAAAATCAGAGCTCGAAGAATCCCGACTGGAACTAGATATGCAGAATCTGGAGAATCAAATCGGCGCAGAGCTTTCGGCCGCAAAGGCCAGCTACAAAGCTAATTTGAATGAATGGAGAAATGCTAAGGAAAACGTAGATCTGTCCGAAGAAGTTTACAACACGATTAAACTGCAGTACGAGGCTGGCATTAAGACCTATCTGGAACTGATGACGGCAGAAACCGACCTAAAGACCAGTCAATTAAATTATTTAAACTCCCTTTATGCCGTATTGTCCAGCAAATTAGACATACAAAAAGCATTAGGAATTGTAGACACCTCCCATGAATAATAATCCCAATATCAACGACAAGAAATCTCGGAACATGAATACAAACCGCTTATTTTCAATATTACTTTTAGGATCAGGTCTGACGTTGAGCGCCTGCGGAAACAACGAAACGAAC
The DNA here is from genome assembly GCA_052092145.1 of Sphingobacterium sp. Lineage (GTDB taxonomy): Bacteria > Bacteroidota > Bacteroidia > Sphingobacteriales > Sphingobacteriaceae > Sphingobacterium. The sequence goes on from JBQDCW010000006.1 coordinate 21,129, forward strand.
AGTCAACAAGCAGGACAGATGCAGGCTGCATCAGCAGTTCCTGTCACCATGGCCACTGTTCAATCAGAATCGGTGTCTGGCGTTCGATCTTACCCTGCCAATGTGGTGCCATTGCAAGAGACCGAAATTCGTGCAGAAGTGACCGGGTATATCACCAATATTTATGTTTCTGATGGCGCATTCGTCAACAAAGGACAAAAGCTCTACGAAATTGACCGTATACGATATTCCGCAGCTGTCGACCAAGCCAAAGCTAATTTAGAGATTGCCAAAGCCAATCTCGACCGGGTTGAAAAGGATCTTCAACGGTATCAAACGCTGGCTGACAAAGATGCGATCGCTAAACAAACTTTAGACTATGCACACACCGATGTCAACAATCAACGAGCACAGGTACAGTCAGCGGAAGCCGCGTTAACGACTGCGCAGACAAACTTACAGCGTTCCGTTATTGTTGCACCATTTTCAGGGAATGTCGGAATTTCTCAGGTCCGTTCTGGAGCGCTAATATCGGCCGGAAGCACTTTGTTAAATACAATCAGCTCGACCAATCCGATTGCAATAGAATTTCAAATCAATGAAAAAGAAATCATCGAATTCAGCAATTTACAATCGGGAAAATCGAAGACGCAGATTAACCTTACCCTGCCAGATGCAAGTACCTACGCTGCTGAAGGTAAAATTGCCACAATCGATCGAGCAGTCAACTCTCAGACCGGTACTTTGAAAATACGCGCGAACTTCGAGAACCCCAATAACACTTTACGTGCAGGTATGAACTTAACACTTAATGTAGTAAGCACCTCAAACGAAGACGCTTTGGTTGTTCCCTATCGCGCGATTTTTGAACAACTCGGCACCTTCAATATTTATACAGTCACTGACAGCGGTACGGTTGACCTCAAATCGGTTACACTGGGCCAAAAACTAGACGACATGGTTGTCATATCCCAGGGGTTAGAAGCCGGAGACAAAGTTGTTGTCGATGGGGTTAGCAGTTTGACTCCGGGTGTCGCCGTCGTCGATAAAGCGCAGAGTCAACAGTAATATTTATGCTTTTCCTAAAATATTTTAACGCATGATTTCAGAAGTATTTATCAAAAGACCGGTAACGGCGATGGTTGCCTCCATCTTGATTACGATCATAGGGATTATATCCATCACCACCTTGCCGATTAGTCAATATCCCAATATTGCACCACCGACCGTTTCGGTATCTGCTACTTATACAGGAGCAGATGCACAAACGGTAGAACGTACAGTGACCACGCCAATCGAAAGTCAAATCAACGGTACTCCGGGCATGATCTACATGACCTCGAATAGCACGTCCGATGGAGGGTCTAATATTACCGTTACATTCGAAGTTGGCACCGACATCGACATCGCAACCCTCGATGTACAAAACCGTGTCAGTATCGCCGAACCGGTACTACCCGAAGCGGTACGCCGTCTGGGTGTCACCACCAGGAAGATGAACACCGACATCCTGATGATGGTATCACTCATCTCACCCGATGGATCCCGTGATCAAAATTTTCTAGCAAACTATATCAATCTATATCTAAAAGACGCATTGCTGCGTGTTAATGGGGTAGGTGATGTTAGGGCCTTTGGGCAACCTTTTGCCATGCGGGTTTGGCTCGACGCCAATAAGCTCGCTAATCTGGATTTAGCACCGTCAGATGTCAATGCTGCCATCATTGAACAAAACTCCAGAATGCCAGGAGGTAGTGTGGGTGCCCGTCCCCAAGAAAATTCCCAAGTATTCGAATACCCAATTATCATGGATTCGGATCTAGACGAAGTCGATCAGTTTGAAAACATTGTAATCAAAACTAACGTCGACGGTTCGATTGTATTATTACAAGATGTTGCCAGGGTCGAATTGGGACAATTTAATTACGGTATTACCAATAAAGTAAACGGCCAGACTGCCTCCGGAATGATGATCTCTCAAACTCCCGGAGGAAATGCAGTGGAAACAGCGGAAGGTATCTTTGCTGCCTTAGAAAACCTCAAAGGAGCATTCCCTGCGGGCGTAGACTATGTAGTAGGCTACGAAACAGTGTCTGTTGTCAACGCTTCAATCAGCTCTGTAATCTATACGTTGTTAGAAGCGATGCTCCTGGTTACTATTGTAGTTTTCTTCTTTCTACAGAGCTGGAGAGCGACATTGATTCCACTTTTAGCTATTCCTGTATCCATTATCGGAACATTTATTTTCTTTACGTTGTTCGGATTCTCGGTCAATAACTTAACCATGCTGGCCTTTGTTCTGGCCATTGGGATTGTGGTGGATGATGCCATTGTGGTGGTCGAAGCGGTACAACATTATATTGATCATTATAAGATGGATGCCAAAGAGGCCACGATGCGAGCGATGAAGGATATTACTGCTCCAGTTATTGCGATTGCGTTAATCTTGGCAGCCGTATTCGTTCCGGTCGGATTTATTCCAGGCATGGTCGGCCAGTTGTATCAACAGTTTGCCATTACCATTGCCGTTTCGGTAATGCTATCCGCATTCATCGCCCTTTCATTAACTCCAGCCCTTTGTGCGATCATGCTTAGGCCCTCCGCCACCACCAAGGATGCCAAAGGTTTGAACAGATTTTTCTATCTGTTTAACGCCTGGTTCGACAAGGTAACCTATCGCTATTCAAAAGGTGTTAAGCAGTGTATTAAAGCGACCCCATTGGTGCTGATTATCTTGCTTTGTATTTTCGTCGGAACCGGATGGATGTTCACAGCCAAGAAATCCGGTTTTATCCCAAATGAGGATGCTGGCATCTTCTTTATGGGGGTTAACCTACCGGAAGGCTCCTCCAGTGCCCGTACGGAAGAAGTACTAACTGAACTGACTGATGATCTTCGCGAGACGTTTCCAGAAATCGCATACGTGACTTCAATTAACGGAATGAACCTACTGAACCGAGCAGCCAAACCAAACGGCGCCTCACTTTTCGTATCTCTTCATCCCTGGGGCGAGCGGGAGAAATCCGTGACCGATATTACTGGTGCTATTATGGGAAAATATAGCTCCTATTCAAAAGCAACCGTCATTGCCGCAACGCCTCCTGCAATTCCTGGTCTGGGTACATCTGGAGGTTTCACGATGGAAGTACAAGATTTACAAACCGTCGATATCAAAGATTTCGAAGGAACAATCGGTCAATTTTTGGCCGCCGCCAACCAGCGCCCCGAAATTGGAATGGCCTATACACTATTCAACAGTAACTCGCCTAACTATAAACTAGAAGTAGATCGAGAGATGGCCAAAAGAATGGGTGTGCCAATATCTAATATCTACAGTGCAATATCCGGCTATATGGGCAGTAGCTACGTGAACGACTTCACTAAATATGGGCGAAACTTCCGCGTAGTGACACAAGCTGACACCAGCTACCGTATGCATATTGAGGACCTGAACAAGTTATATGTTAAGAACGTGCAAGGAAACTCCGTTCCCGTATCGAATCTAATCAATTACGAGCTGGTGACAAACCCCTCAATCGTCAATCACTTCAACATCTTCCGATCCATTCAGGTTTCTGGCGAAGCCGCACCTGGATATTCATCGGGCGATGCGATCGCGGCACTTGAAGAGGTAGCAGCACAAACTCTATCCTCGGGATTTTCCTATGAATTCTCCGGATTGACACTTCAAGAAAAGCAATCTGGAAATAAGACCATTCAGATCTTCGCCCTGTGTATTGTTTTCGTTTTCTTGCTGCTCGCCTCGCTTTATGAAAGCTGGTCCGTACCATTTTCCATTTTATTGTCAGTACCATTAGGTGTCTTTGGAGCCATACTTGCTCTGACGCTAATTCCTGCACTTGATAATAACATTTATGCGCAAATTGGGCTTGTCACGATCATCGGTTTGGCGGCGAAGAACGCGATCTTGATCGTTGAATTTGCTAAGGCAAGAGTCGATATTGGCATGAATCTGCTAGAGGCAACCATGGATGCCGTCAAACTAAGATTACGCCCGATCGTCATGACCTCGTTAGCATTTATCTTGGGAATTATCCCATTAATGCTCTCGACCGGAGCCGGCGCTGTTTCAAGACAGACCATTGGATGGACCGTGTTTGGCGGTATGACCGCGGCTACTTTCCTCGCCATCTTTGTTGTTCCGGTTCTATTTGTCGTCATTACCCGACTGGCATACGGCAAAAAGAAACTTGCCGAACTTGAGGCAAGCTTTGATGAAGAAAAACGCAAGAATCTGAGTGCCCATTAACAATAGGCATACTGTCGATTCTATATGTAATTTCCCCAGAGGTCTGTGCGATTCGTACAGACCTCTTTTTATACCCCAACAGGAGGGCTACTATCCAGTGATTTTGGACCACAGTTTAGGTTTTGAGGCTTAAATCGCCAGGATTAAAACGACTAAAAAATAGCCTAACTATCGGTCATAGCGCGAGGTCAGTTACAAAAAGGTTGTTGTGCAAACGTTTGTGTGCTTTACGCAATCGATTTCGTTAATTATCCACTCGTTTGTTTAAATACTCTTTCTTTATCTTCCGCCACTGAATTATGCATCATCATTTTAAAATATTAGTATGAGTAAAACGGCTACTAGTCATTTCGTTAAAGGGTACGCTTTTCCTTTAGCATCAGCACTGATAATTGGTTTGACCACACCAACGTTGAGCCATGCCTTTACGACATTAGAACATGTCAAATCTGTGCATTCTAAACAAGAACAAGTAACGGGTAGTGTGACCTCAACAGGAGGACCATTAAGGGGGGTAACGGTATCTGTCAAAGAAAACCCATCGGTTGCCACTTCTACCGACGACAACGGTCAATTCACGATCCAGGTAACCAAAGGTCAAACTCTTGTCTTCCGCACCATTGGATTTCAATCTGTAGAACGCATTGTCGATGGACCTACCCTGCAAGTTAGCCTAGATGCAGACAACGAAACAATTGACGAAGTTGTTGTTGTTGGTTTTGGCACCCAAAAGAAAGAAAACCTAACAGGCGCCGTACAATCGATCGGACCTAAAGACCTAGAAGACAGACCTGTAACCAACGTATCTTCAGCATTACAAGGTAAATTCGCCGGGGTCACCATTATGCAAAACTCAGGACAACCTGGAAAAGACAATGGTACTGTTCGTATCCGAGGTTTAGGAACAGTTAATAACGCAGACCCTTTAGTCATTGTTGACGGAGTGGAGAGCAGTATGAATAACATTAATCCCAATGACATCGAGACAACCACCGTTTTGAAAGACGGACCGAGTGCGGCCATTTATGGTTCAAAAGCCGCCAACGGTGTCATTTTGATCACGACCAAAAAAGGCAAATCAGGCGAACCTCAGCTAAATTATTCTGGATATGTCGGCCTGCAGGATCCAACGCGTCTACCCAACTATATGCGTTCCTACGATCATGCTTTGATATTAAATGAAGCGCTAGTGAATGAAGGCAAAACCGTTCGCTTTTCTGATACCGAGCTGGATGCTTTCCAAAACCATACAGACTTAGATGCCTACCCCGATACCGACTGGCTGGGTTTACTGTACTCGGAAAACGGTCTGCAGCAAAACCACAATATTCAGTTGATGGGGGGAACCGATAAGATTAATTACATGGCATCCCTCGGTTTTTTAGGTCAGAATGGGGTGATCCAAGTCGCCAATTCCAACCGCTACAACCTGCGCACAAATATTGGCGCCCAGATCACACCACGATTGAAAGTCGATTTAGGTTTAGCTTATAATTATCAACGAATCAATGAGCCTGTCAACCCGTATACCGGGGACATGGCACAGATCTTCAGACAGACGAACCGTATACCCTCATTTATTCCATACAAACATACCACAGGCGAGTATGGGTATTATGGAGATGGCAATCCGATCGCCTGGCTGGACATGGCCTCCACAGATCGCATGATCTATAAGCATACCACGGTCAACCTAACGGGGGAGTACGAAATCTTGGACGGTCTGAAATTCAAACAAGTGGTTGGCTTTCAGCCCATCGATAATATGTCATCCAAATTTGTAAAAGCGATTACATACTTTGATGTAGCCGCCCAACAACCTGGCCCCACACAAGGCGTGAATAACCTGACGGTCATGAATTATCAATCAGAGCGGCTCACGATGCAGTCTCTTTTGACATACGATAAAACATTTGGCGATCACCAATTAAATCTTTTAGGTGGCTTCATGGATGAAACCCTAAGACATGATTATTCTTCAGCGTACCGTCAAGGCTTTTTAACTCAAGATCTGGAAGAGCTGGAACTTGGAGATCCCAACGGTCAAGTCGCAACAGGAGGGGCAAAAAAATTGATTCTCCGTTCATTTTTTGGTCGTGTAAATTATGCTTTCGGCGGAAAATATCTTTTCGAAGCGAATGTCAGACACGATGGTACGTCTAGGTTTATTGGAAAAAATCAATGGAGCACCTTTCCTTCATTTTCAGCTGGATGGCGCTTATCCCAGGAGGACTTTTTCTTAAACTCCAGTTTAGCCAACACGATTACCGAATTAAAAGTCCGTGGTGGTTGGGGTAAATTAGGGAATCAGCAACTACAGGCAGCTTCGTTAACCGACTACCCCACCAGCGATAATTACTATCCAGGTCATTTCGTGTTAGACCCAGGAGTAAACGCGGTGTTAGGCAACGGGTTAAGCAGTGGCGGTGCAATCGTTAATCCAGCGAACCCTTTGCTTATTTGGGAGGAAACGGTCAGTTCTAACATTGGTTTAGACTTGAATTTTTCTAATAACATCTCGGTTGTCATGGATTACTTTGACCGCAAGACCAACTCAGTTTTGTTGACCCTGCCCGCTCCCCGGACATTTGGATTAGATGATCCAACCGAAAATGCGGGTAAAATAAGGAATCGTGGGATCGAATTGCAGGTCAACTATAGGAACAATGTAGGGGATTTCCATTACGATTTCTCTGTCAATGGATCCTACATCAAAAACGAATTGGTGGAGTGGAAATCACCGTCCGCAGAACCGCATAGCTCGTATTACGTATATCAAGCAGGTTTACCCATTCGAGCATTCTATGGATATGAAACACTGGGAATCTACCGCTCGGATGAAGAATATGAAAACAGTGGTGTGACCGGTATCAACGGTGGCCAGAACATAGGCGCTGGTGACTTGATCTATAAAGACCAAAATGGTGATCATAAAATAGACGGTGCAGATCGTGTTTACATCGGTTCTCCCGATCCAAAGTACATCTTTGGTTTGACCACCAATCTTTCCTATAAAAACTTTGATCTAAATGTCTTTTTCCAAGGTGCAGCAGGGGTTCAAGGTTATTTATGGGGGGAAGCGGTAGGAATGATCTCCGGATCGGATAAACCGACCGATATCTATGCTGACAGATTCCACAAAACGGACAACCCAAACGGGTCAATGCCGCGAGCCCTAACCACATGGGCGCAAAACAGCCCAAGCAGCACACCTTCCGATTTCTGGATTCAAAACGGAAGCTATTTACGAATGAAGAATCTGACACTAGGCTACAACATCCCCAGCGACTTTCTGGCTAAGATTGGACTGAAGGGAGCAAAAGTATACTACAGTGGTCAAAACCTCTTAACGTTTACAGGTTTTGCGAAAGGATTTGATCCCGAAGCGCCAGCCGGCACACGCGGCAACTATTATCCCCAGGTAAAAACAAACGTTTTTGGCTTAAATGTTAATTTTTAATCGACGTATCATGTTAAACAAGTATAAAATATTTATCCTAGCAAGCTTTTTTGGGTTGGTTTCCTGTGAACCGTTGGATCAAGAACCGCTAGATAGAAACAACTCCGATAATTTTTGGAATACCGAGGAAGAAACCGCTTATGCGGTAACTGGACTGTACAGCGGTTGGGAAGAAGGTTCCCAGATTTTCTATATGGATTGTGTTTCGGACAACTCAAATAGTGACTTCTCTTGGGAAGGATTCCAACCGTTGGGAAACGGTACAGCAAGCCCTACCAACTCCGGAAATGCCGACTCTCGTTACTCGTATGTACACATCCGTCGAGCGAATTGGATTCTCGAAAACATCGATAAATCGCCTATTTCTGACGAATTAAAAGCCCGATTTAAGGCAGAGGTAAAAACGATTCGCGCCTATCGTTATTTGGATATGGCAGTCCTATTTGGTGATATTCCGTTGATCACAACGACAGTTACGACCGATGAAGCATTGGTAGAAGCTACCCCCAGAACAGAAGTATTTACATTTATAGATCAAGAACTTAGGGAGGCAGCAGACGCTTTGCCTGCGAAACAAACCGAATCCGGTCGAATGACAAAAGGCTCAGCGCTAGGTCTACTCGCAAGAAGCTTGGCTTTCCAGCACAAGCACGAAGAAGTTGCTCAGGTGACTCAAGAAATAATCGACTTAGGTGTCTACAGTTTATTTAATGATTACGCAGGCTTATTCGAGGAAGCGAACGAGTCAAACAATGAAGTGATTTCTGAGATTCAATATATCGCCAAAATACAAGGCTATACAAGCTTGGGGATCATGATGCCAAATTCCATGGGCGGATGGAGTTCGATCGTACCTACTCAAAGCTTGATTGATGCCTATGAAACCAAGAATGGTAAAACGATCCATGACGATGGAAATTACGATAAGAGCAAACCATTTACCGATCGAGATCCACGCTTTGCAGCAACGATTGTTTATCCAGGCGCGCGCTACAATGGAGCAATCTTCAACCCACTGACGCCCAATTCAAACAATTTCCCGTCGGGGCCGGATAACGCGTCAAGCACAGCCTATAACTATCGCAAATATTTACAAAACCCAGCAAGTTACGATAACGTGTGGGATGTAGGCGTGAATATTATCGTGCAACGTTACGCGGAGATCCTTCTATTAAATGCGGAAGCGAATATTGAATTGAATAGAATCAACGATCAAGTGTATACGAATATTGATTTAGTACGTGAACGAGCGAAGATGCCAAAAGTTGATAGAAACCAATACACCAATCAATCAGAACTCAGAGCGCTCGTAAGACGAGAAATACGTGTGGAACTCGCGGGTGAAGGAAGACGTTTTTTCGATATCATTCGGTGGGACATTGCAAAAGACGTGATGAACGGCCCCGTCTATGGCTCACTATCCGAGGGTACGGTAAACTCCAGTACAGGTGAAGTAACTTTCACTTCGTTTACCGATCGCTTTTTTGTTGAAAATCGTGTTTTCAAAGAAGGAAAAAATGAGCGTTGGCCAATTCCACAAGTGGTTATTGATCGATCCAAGGGTACCCTAAAACAGAACCCTGGATACTAAAGATCAGACACTATTCCAACCTATCATGAAAAAGGCCATATCGTATAAAAATGATATGGCCTTTCCTTTTTTCGGGATCCTGCCTCTGGTCACATGCTGCAGCATTCCTCAGGATATGCGGGTCTCCTTCCTCTGGTCTCCGTGATCCATCCACATCGATAGCATTGCAAAATGGCGCTCCCCCCTATTTCAACATTAGACCTATCGATAAATTGATTTGCTGATGATTAAAATTAGAACCATAAAAATTTCCACGAAGTTGTTGCCATCCATACGTTGCCGAGACGGTAAGGTTCGTCCGCTTATAAGAGTCGTATAGGTAAAAGAACCCGGCTTTAGCTAACGCCCCACGATCATACACCGGACCAATTTTAGGCGCGTACCCAACATTTGCCAGTAACCCCACCCGCGAATACGCTGCGATATCTTTCAGTGGCAATCGCAGATCGGCAAACACAGGGAACAGCGATCGATCGTATCGATGCGATTGTTCGGCCCGATCCGTTTCAGCACGATAGTCCCCTTTTAGTGCTTCAGTTCCTAACCCGAGCCCCAGGAACCCTCGTTCATTAAAATTCCTTCCAAAAATAAAGTGAAGGGAATAACCCGAAAAAGCACCTTCATAGCCTGGATTGCTGGCCCCCAACGTCCCTCCACCTTGAATAACGGTATAATAGGACGGCTGTGCATAGGTAGCCCCGAGCGAAAAAATTGCGAATGCAACACTGAGAATAATCTTACGCATATCTTAATTGAGTATCTTAAAAACAAGTTCCGTTAGCAATGCTGAGGGATCAGTATACGGGCCTACATCCACCCCTTTGGCCTTCAAATCATATTCTTTTATATGATGAATAATATCGAATGTCTTCTTACGGTTGAAGTTCCGTGCGGCCAGCTCGTACTCTTTAACAAAAAATGGATGAACGCCCAGCAGTTTCGCCGCCTCCGAGGGTATTTTATTTCCTAAATAGTGGTATTTCAAAATCTTTGTAAAGTACGTCCCTAAAGACCCGATGACTACCGGGATGGGGTTGCTCTTGGGGTTCGCAGCAAAGTAGCTAACGATCCGTAGGGCCTTGACCGCATCTCTTTTAGCTAATGCAGAATTCAGCTCAAAGACATTAAAATCCTTACTAATGCCAATGTTTGCCTCTATATCTTTTACTGAAATCTCTTGATCCTTGGCGATATTGAGCTGTAGTTTGTCTATTTCTCCAGCGATCTTAGACAGATCAGATCCGAGATATTCCGCCATCAAAGCTGCCGCCTGCGGATGTATCTTGCGATCGTTTGACGACATTTGCTCGTTGATCCAATTTGCGACCTTATCATCATAGATCTTATTCGATTCCACGACAACCCCCTGCTGCTTAAATAGGTTGTAAACCTTACGTCGTTTATCTATTTTCCCATACTTATAAGAAAACACAAGTACCGTACTGGCTAAAGGTTGTAGTAGGTATTTCTGCAAAACCTCGTCCTCTTTCCATCTCATATTCTGAGCTTCTTTGATAACGATGACTTGATGTTCACTCATCATTGGATAACGCTTAGCCATGCTAATTAACGTGTTGAAATCCGTTTCTTTACCATAGACTACGGTTTGATCAAATCCTTTTTGACCGTCCTGTAATACAGAGTTTTCTATAGTATCGGATACGATATCAATGTAATACGGTTCCTCTCCGTGCAACAGGTACACCGGCGCCAGCTTTTTCTGCTTGATATCTGCGAGTATTGATCGAACATCCATTATGGCGAAAATACAAAATTCTGGACCATTTCCCGACGTTGGAAATGCCCCCGGATTTTTGTATTTTTGTAAATGTTTAAACCGCTGCCGTTGAACTTACCTTCTTTCTCAGCTAGAATCACCAAACGAGGGGGAAATTTCTACATATTCGACGCCCTGCGCAAGAAACATTTACGCCTAACTCCCGAGGAGTGGGTTCGTCAACATTGGATTCATCACTTATATGTAGAATATCAATACCCCATGACGCTGATGAAGGCGGAGGGAGGGATTTATCTCAACAGTCTTAAAAAACGCAGTGACCTTGTCGTTTTCGATCAAGACGGGCGGCACGTACTTTTGGCAGAATTTAAAGCACCCTCTGTCAAAATTACCGAAAAGACGTTCAGTCAAATCGCAAACTACAATACAATTTATAAAATTCCTTTGCTTTTAGTCAGTAATGGAATTGAGCACCATTATTGTAGGATTGATTTTCAACGGGGCGACTTTAAGTTTCTCCCAGTTTTGCCATCTTTTAACGATGAAGATTTCGGATATTAAAATAAATATTATATTAGTAGCTTAAACACAGATATAAACGAATGAGTATTAATAAAGACGAATTCAGAAAATACGCGATCAAGCACCTGAGAATTGGAAGCCAACATGTTGATGGGTACATTTCACGAGTACAACAAAAGCTACCAGCTAACCTCACCCCTTATATTATTGAGGAACGTCAGTTGAATGTCGCTCAAATGGACGTTTTTTCCCGTCTGATGATGGACAGGATTATTTTCCTAGGAGATGCAATCAATGATCAAGTAGCGAATATTGTTCAAGCGCAGCTGTTGTTTTTACAATCAACAGATTCGCAACGAGACATACAAATTTACATCAATTCGCCCGGAGGAAGCGTCTACGCCGGATTGGGGATCTACGACACCATGCAGTACATCGCACCCGATGTCGCGACAATCTGCACCGGAATGGCAGCGTCTATGGGAGCTGTTCTTTTGGTAGCAGGCGCTAAAGGTAAGCGTGCTGCTCTTCGCCATTCGCGTGTGATGATCCACCAACCATCAGGAGGCTCACAAGGAGTGGCTTCGGATATGGAAATTAACTTGCGGGAGATATTGAAAATCAAAGAGGAATTATATACCATTATTGCGGAGCACTCTGGTCAATCCTATAAATGGGTGGAAGAATCGTCAGACCGAGATTACTGGATGCGTGCACCGGAAGCCAAAGAGTTTGGTATGATAGATGAGGTATTGCAACCGAAGAAAGAAACAAAATAAAGACAATGAGTAAATCGAATAATAGAGACATCCACTGCTCATTTTGCGGCATCAGTAAAAATGAAGCCCAAATGCTTATTGCAGGTGATGGCGCGCACATCTGTGATCGATGTGTGCAGCAAGCAGGAGAGATATTAGCAGAGGAGTTGAAACAGAGGAAGAATAAATCGATCCAAACCGCTCTCAAACTAATTCGTCCCAAAGAAATTATGGAACACTTAGATCAGTACGTCATCGGTCAAGATGATGCAAAAAAAGTGATTTCCGTAGCCGTCTACAACCATTATAAGCGTTTAAATCAACGTGTCGACCCCGACGAAATAGAAATAGAGAAATCTAATCTGATTATTGTTGGAGAAACAGGTACGGGTAAAACACTCTTAGCAAAGACTGTCGCAAAAATACTGAACGTGCCATTTTGCATCGTTGATGCCACTGTACTTACAGAAGCAGGCTATGTAGGAGAGGATGTAGAGAGCATACTTACGCGCTTGCTACAAGCAGCAGATTACGATGTAACCGCCGCTGAACGCGGTATTATCTATATCGACGAGATCGACAAAATCGCCAGAAAAAGCGATAACCCCTCGATTACCCGAGATGTATCTGGCGAAGGTGTTCAACAAGCCTTATTAAAAATACTGGAAGGAACGAACGTCAATGTTCCACCACAAGGGGGACGAAAACATCCAGATCAAAAAATGATATCGGTCAACACGGGTAATATTCTATTTATTTGTGGAGGTGCTTTTGACGGAATCCAAAAGAAAATTGCAAACCGTCTCAAGACCACTACTGTCGGGTACAAAATGCAAGATGAGGACCAAGATATCGATCTGGATAATCTTTATAAATACATTACACCGCAAGACCTGAAGAACTTTGGTTTAATCCCTGAATTAATCGGACGTCTACCCGTCTTAACGCATTTGAATCCGCTCGATAAAGACACCTTATTGAATATTTTGACAGAACCTAAAAATGCGTTGGTCAAACAATATGTTAAACTATTTGAGTATGAAGATGTTAAGCTAACATTTGAGGCAGATGTATACGATTTTATTGTTGATAAAGCCTGGGAGTTCAAATTAGGAGCACGCGGGTTGCGAAGTATATGTGAAGCGATTATGCTGGATGCCATGTTTGAAATGCCAACCAGTAAAAAGGCGGACAACAAAAATTTGCAAATCACGCTAGAATACGCAAAGAATAAATTTGCCAAAACGGACTTCAAAAAACTACAAGTTGCATAAACGCCTAAACCCTCGCAATTTTGTGAGGGTTTTTTGTTTCAATTCATAGTCGTTATTAGAAAGGAGTTTATATCATGACAGCCAAGAACAGTAAGGAAGTAGATTCACCCGTCAAAGCAGGGCTCAAGACAAAAGCAGATATCGTCAACAATTGGCTACCACGATACACCGGTAGAAAGCTAGAGGATTTCGGAGAGTACATACTCCTCACCAACTTTAGTAACTATATTAAGCTCTTTTCTCAAATGCATGATAACACCGAAATACTGGGAGAAGACAAGCCGATGCAAAGTTGCACCGCTGATGGCATTACGATCATTAACTTTGGAATGGGTAGTCCCGTTGCCGCGACCGTCGTAGATTTGTTAACGGCAATTTCACCCAAGGCTGTGCTTTTCTTGGGAAAAACAGGAGTTCTTAAGAAAAAAATTGATGTAGGGGAGCTTATTCTTCCTATCGCCGCTATTCGTGGCGAGGGCACTTCCAACGACTACCTTCCTCCAGAAGTTCCTTCCCTGCCGGCCTTCGCCTTACAAAAAGCCATTTCAACAACCATCAGAGACCACGCTAGGGACTATTGGACCGGCACTGTTTACACGACGAATCGACGTGTGTGGGAGCACGACAAGCAATTCAAAAAATACTTAAAAAGTATTCGTGCGATGGCCGTTGATATGGAAACGGCCACCATTTTCTCTGTAGGATTTGCAAATAAAATTCCAACCGGAGCGTTGCTACTGGTTTCCGATCAACCGATGGTCCCTGAGGGGGTAAAAACAGAAACCTCTGACGTAACCGTCACAAAATCCTATGTAGAGACCCATGTGAAAATCGGCATTGACGCGTTAAAGCAATTAATCAATAATGGATTGACAGTAAAGCATCTGAAATTTTAAAAACAGCTACCTTCGCAGGAGACCTAAAAAAATCAGCTATGTGGCACGATAATATATTGGACACGATCGGCAATACGCCATTGGTTAAACTAAACAACGTAACCAAGCATTTAAAAAGCACCGTTCTAGCAAAATTAGAGACCACCAACCCAGGCAACTCCATTAAAGACCGAATGGCCTTAAAGATGATAGAAGATGCCGAACACGCCGGGCTACTCAAGCCAGGAGGAACGATTATAGAGGGAACCTCTGGAAACACAGGGATGGGACTGGCTATAGCCGCAGCCGTTCGAGGTTATCGTTGTATTTTTACGACAACCGACAAACAGTCAAAGGAAAAAATCGATGCTTTACGAGCGTTCGGCGCAGAAGTAATTGTCTGCCCCACCAATGTTGATCCTGAAGACCCGCGCTCCTATTATTCGGTATCGAGTCGTCTGGAAAAAGAAGTACCAAATGCTTGGAAAGCCAACCAATACGACAACCTTTCCAATTCACAAGCCCACTATGAGCAGACCGGGCCCGAGATATGGGAGCAAACAGAGGGTAAAATTACCCACCTGGTTGTCGGTGTAGGAACCGGAGGTACAATATCGGGATCAGCCCGCTTTCTACGAGAGCAGAACCCCGCGATTAAGGTCTGGGGAATCGACACGTATGGCTCGGTATTCAAAAAATATAAAGAAACCGGGATATTTGATAAAAACGAAATATATCCCTACATCACCGAAGGAATTGGCGAAGATTTCTTACCCAAAAACGTAGACTTTACGGTAATCGATCTTTTCGAAAAAGTAACAGACAAGGACGCCGCTTTGATGACTCGAGAGCTGGCACGCAGAGAAGGAATATTTGCCGGGAATTCTGCGGGTGCCGCAGTTGCCGGATTGTTACAATTGAGTCATAAGCTTAGCGACGACGACCTCGTCGTTGTCATCTTCCATGATCATGGGTCTCGTTATATGGGAAAAATGTACAACGAAGACTGGCTAAGAGAACGCGGTTTCCTCGCTGAGGAAAAACTCACCGCCAAATCCATCTTAAAAAAACGAGGGGGACAGCAAGTCGTGACGGCAGATGTGAGCCAATCGGTAGTTGAAGCTTTCAACGCCATGAGATCACTAAATATATCTCAAATACCTGTTACCCAGAAAGGTGTGGTAATTGGAAAAGTCACCGAATCAGACATTCTAACAGCATTATTAGAAAATCCTACTTTAAAATCATCCCCTGTTGCAGAGATCGCTACCAAACCCTTCCCCTTCGTCGATCTCAACACGTCTATTGATAAGATCTCGGGGCTCATCAGCAAGGACGTCCAAGCAGTACTGGTTGAAGATGACGCAGGTGAAATTAATATCATCACCCAATACGATATTATCAGCGCTATTTCGGGGGTCTAGTTATCTTTTTTTTTGTATGTTTAATATACAGACTGGAATTTGATGGAAAGAAACAACCGAATTAAACGATTAGAATATTGGATAAAAGCGCGCATCGGAAAAATAGCATTTATTAGCATTGAACAACAACGAGCGAAACAATGGTACGGAAATCAGTATGGAGGTTTCTATGCAGACCCTACCCTAATTCCCGATAACGGTATTGTCTATTCATTCGGCATTGGTGAAGACATCTCGTTCGATCGCGCCATTATTGAAAAACATAATTGCAGGGTCTACGGTTTTGACCCTACTCCGAAATCGATCGCTTGGGTTCGAACGAACCAGATCCCAGAAAGCTTTCATTTTCACCCGTTTGGAATTGGAGAGGCAACCCAAAAAGCGATTTTTCGTTTACCCAAAAATAAAAATCATGTTTCTGGAAGTGTCTACGACCATCAACTAGTCGATACTAACAATTCAGTTGAAGTGCTGCTGAAAAGCTTTTCTGATATCGTTTCCGACCTTGGTCACGACCACATCGATGTTCTCAAGATGGATATTGAAGGGTCTGAATACGCCATTATAGAAGGCCTACTCAACTCGGGTATTCCCGTCAAACAAATTCTCGTTGAGACACACGAACGCTTCTTTGCTAATGGAAAAGAAAAAGGCAAAAAGTTATTTTCGGCGTTACACCGCCACGGTTATCGGATCTTTGCGATCTCCGACACCTATCAGGAAATCTCCTTAGTGAAGACCGACGGATAAAACAAAAGGAACCCGCCTTCTCCGTGATTAACGCAGTGGTTTATTATTCCTCGGTGGTAGTTTCGGTGATGATGTATACGTCTTCCTGGTCTTTTTTCATCTTATACTTCTCACGTGCAATACGCTGAATTTCAGCAGAATTAAACTGCACATCTTCGATTGACTGTTCGATATAGTCGATTTCCTCAGTATAATATTTTTTCTCCTTCTCCAGCTTGGTTTTCTCTGCTTGGAAATGATATTGCGTCGCAATATCATAGCGATCGAAAAAGCACATCCAAATAAGGAAAGCCACTGTGGCGATTAAATATTGATTCCGAATCGTGTTGATAAAACGTTCCATAATTTTGCTCAAAGCAGTTAACCTCCGCTAAAGATAAACATTAAATTAAAGAAATCTCACCAATTCACCTAACAAAAGAAGTGGCTTTGCGGAGAAGGCTGTTCAAACGCGGTACACCAACCAGAGGCACTTCATCTAAGGATCCAAGGAGACTTATTAACGATTAACACGGGCGCAGCCCATGCCAGGCAGGAAAACAAATGGTCAAATAAAAAAAGGAATCGCTTTGATTCCTTTTTCATGTATTTTAAAATTTCCGATTATTTTTTCGGAGCATATTTAAAATCAACTCCGATGAATTTCGCATTTTCCCCCAATTCCTCTTCGATCCGAAGCAATTGGTTATATTTCGCAACCCGCTCTGAGCGTGAAAGTGATCCCGTTTTAATCTGACCGCAGTTTAGCGCTACAGCTAAATCGGCAATCGTTGTATCTTCGGTCTCTCCAGAGCGATGTGACATGACCGAAGTATAGCTATTACTCTGGGCTAGATTGACCGCATTAATAGTTTCTGTTAAAGATCCAATTTGATTTACTTTTACTAAAATAGAGTTACCTACTGCTTTATCGATTCCATCTTGTAGACGCGTGGTATTTGTCACAAATAGATCATCTCCTACTAATTGAACACGATCTCCAATCTTCTCGGTTAACAGTTCCCAACCTTTCCAGTCATCTTCGGCCATACCGTCTTCGATTGAAATAATTGGAAATTTCTCACTCAATTCAGCTAAGTAATCCACTTGTTCTTCGATGGTACGAATTGCCCCACCTTTTCCTTCAAATTTCGAGTAGTCATATTTACCGTTGACAAAAAACTCTGTCGATGCACAATCTAAAGCCAAACAGATTTCTGTACCTGGTTTGTATCCCGCTTTTTTAACCGCATCTAAGACCGTTTCAATCGCATCCTCCGTTCCGTCAAATGTCGGAGCAAAGCCCCCTTCATCCCCTACAGCGGTCGATAGCTCACGGTCATGAAGAATCTTTTTCAATTGATGAAAAATCTCAGCTCCCCAACGAAGCGCTTCCGAAAACGATTTCGCACCAACCGGCATAATCATAAACTCTTGGAACGCAATTGGCGCGTCCGAGTGTGAACCACCATTGATGATGTTCATCATCGGTAATGGAAGAGTATTGGCATTTACGCCACCAATATAACGATACAGAGGCTGACGACTCTCCTGAGCGGCCGCTTTTGCCACAGCAAGTGAGACTCCTAAAATAGCATTCGCACCCAATTTACCTTTGTTCGCTGAGCCGTCAAGCTCGAGCATTAATTTATCTATCGCGTTCTGCTCGAATACATCCACTCCTTGAAGCGCTTCCCCGATCAATTTATTCACATTATCAACCGCTTTCAAAACACCTTTTCCCAAATATTTATTCTTGTCGCCATCGCGTAGCTCCACCGCCTCGTGTGCCCCCGTTGACGCTCCTGAAGGAACAGCTGCTCGGCCAACAAAACCGTTTTGGGTTGTAACATCAACCTCAATCGTAGGATTCCCGCGCGAGTCCAAAATTTGGCGCGCATGTACATCAATAATCAAACTCATTTTTTTTAGGATTTAAAGTAAATCTTACTTAGTGTATTAATTACACTAATATAGTAAAAAATATAACTAATCAAAAATATCAAAAATTTTCGCTAATTGATATTATTTTTCGGTTAAAGTGTCCACGTCCCGTAGCGTGATTAAAAACCACAGGGCCTATTAGATATAACCTAACAGGCCCTGTGCGTACGGTTTTCACTTTATCTATGATTTAATAATCGAGATAAAATCATCAAATAAATAGCGTGAATCATGAGGGCCCGGGGAGGATTCGGGATGGTACTGTACCGAAAATGCTCTTTTGTTCTTCACGCGAATCCCTTCTATCGAATTATCATTCAAGTTCACATGCGTGACCTCAACTAGATCTGAATCCTCAATATCAGCAGCAACAACGCCAAATCCATGATTTTGTGAGGTAATCTCACACCGGCTTGCAATAATATTCTTCACAGGGTGATTAATTCCTCGATGTCCATTATGCATTTTTTGGGTGCGGATCCCGTGAGCAAGTGCCAAAATCTGATGTCCCAAACAGATACCAAACATTGGTTTGTCAGCCGCAACGATATCCTTCATTGTTTCGATAGCATAGTCCATTGCGGCGGGATCGCCTGGCCCATTCGAGACAAAATAACCATCCGGATTCCATTCCTGCATCTCCTGGAAGGTGGTTCTGGCCGGAAACACCTTTGCATACACTTGACGATCATCAAAATTTCGCAAGATATTCTTTTTTATTCCCAAGTCAAGAACAGCAATTCTGGTGGGAGAAGACTCCTCTCCATAAAAATACGGTTCGTTTGTCGTGACCTGACTCGAAAGCTCAAGTCCCGCCATAGAAGGCACCTCCAGAAGCTTTTGTTTCAATGATTCAACATCAAGGTTCTCAGAAGATATAATCGCATTCATCGCCCCCTTATCACGAATATGACGAACTAAAGACCGCGTGTCGATATCGGAGATAGCAACCAGATTCTCTTCTTCAAAATAGTTTTGAATAGACCGATCAGCCATCTTACGGCTATAGCTGATATTGAAGTTTTTACAAACCAATCCGGCTATTTGAATACGGTCCGATTCGTCATCATTTGCATCAATACCATAATTACCAATATGGGCATTGGTGGTCACCATAATCTGTCCAAAATAAGAGGGGTCCGTAAAGATCTCTTGATACCCTGTAGTCCCGGTGTTGAAACAAATTTCACCCGTCGTAGTACCAATCTTACCTGCGGCCTTCCCATGGAATACCGTGCCGTCCTCAAGGACTAAGATTGCTGGCAATTTGCTGTAGTTGGTCATGCTATTGTTGGTTTTAAATTTCTATTCCACGTGAGGAGACCCATCTCCCATATAAGCGCATAAAAAAAGCCCAAACGGGCTAACACATCAATTAAAACATTGACTTCTAGTAGTATCTACGTGTTGATATTTCATACGGTAAAAAGCGTCTCTGTTGTTTTTATCGGGAGACAAAGGTACAAATATTTTTTTCTTTCCGCTATTTATTTTTTTAAAACCCCAACCCGCATCCGTCAATCCTATAAAAGCCGTCTATTTTTAGGTGAAACATAGACGGCTTGACAAACCATTCTTCGTAAGACACGTAAAAACGGTTACTGGGTCAGTTTAAAAATATCATTCCCAAAAACAAAAATCATTAGCGCAACAATGATGAAAAAACCGACGATTTGCGCTTTCTCCAAAAACTGGTCACTTAAAGGTTTGCCTTGTATCATTTCGACTAACAAAAAGATCACATGTCCTCCATCCAAGGCTGGGATGGGTAGAATATTCATAAAGGCTAGCGCCATAGACAGCATGCCAACCAAACTCCAGAATCGTATCCAATCCACCTCTGTTCCGAACATTGTTGCAATCCCTACAGGGCCTGAAAGCGCCTTATCGGCGCGAACCTCTCCTTTAAAAATCTTCCCAAACCCCTTAATATTATCCGTAATGACAGAAAATGCTTTAGCGGCTCCCAGCGGCAAAGACTCAAAAAGCCCGTATGAATGTTGTACCAAAGGGTAATTGGTAAAGCCCAAAACATCCGAAGTGTCCGCATGGACCTGCAAAGTAACCGGATTGCCCTGGCGAACGATTTCCAATTGAATTTCTTTATTCTTATTTAAGGAAATTTGGTCTTTGAACTCATCCAAGCGGGTAACACCAACACCGTTTACCGCAACGATGCTATCACCAATAGTTAAACCCATTTCCTCTGCTCGGCTTCCTTTTTCTATTTGCAGGACGGGAAGCATTTTAAATATCGGCTGAATCAATTCGTTCTTCTTGTGCTCCGATACATCGTTAAGAATATCCGCCGGAATAGTTAAATCAACTTTCTCGCCACTACGGTCTATGGTCAATACCGCATCGCCCATCAATACTTCCGAAGTCATCAGATCCTGATAGAACAGATTCGCCTTAACGCCATTAACCGCGATGATCTTATCTCCTTCTTGAATGCCAATTTTTTGTCCGATAATCCCAGGGGAAACACCATGTAGTTGATTGTTATCTAGATCCGTCGTTCCGAAACGGAAAGTCAACATCCAAAAGACAATAACCCCAACAATAACATTAACGAGGACACCTCCTAACATCACAATTAGTCGTTGCCAGGCAGGTTTAGATCTAAACTCCCAGGGCTGTGGTTCGCCCTGCATTTGATCGGTATCCATGGATTCATCGATCATGCCCGCAATCTTAACATATCCTCCCAACGGGAGCCACCCAACACCGTACTCGCACCCTTTATAATTGAATTTAAACAGCTTAACTCCCCAAGCGTCGAAAAAAAGATAGAACTTTTCGACTTTGATACCAAACGCTCTAGCCGCTAAAAAATGTCCTAATTCATGTAAAATGATTAATAACGACAAGCCCAACAAGACCTGTCCAACCATGATTACTACTCCCATCTAATCGTTTTTTATTTTCGTTTCTAATAATCTACTTTACTTGCTCTATTAAACATCGTGCCACTCTCCGGCTTTTTACATCATCCTGAATATAATCGTCCAATGTACATGAATCCCGATAAGGCACCTGACACAATGTCTCCTCAATTACATCACTCATGCCCAAAAATGAAACTTGATCTTTCAAAAAGGCATCTACAACAACTTCATTTGCTGCGTTTAACACACAAGGACTATTTCCAGCCGCATCTAACGCCTGAAAAGCCAATCTGAGATTTTTGAACGCTTTCAAATCCACTTTCTCGAATGTAAGTTGCGGATATTTCAAAAAATCAAAGCGCTCAAAATCATTAACAAGCCGATCGGGAAAACCCAACGCATATTGGATGGGCAACTTCATGTCCGGCAAGCCCATTTGAGCTTTCAATGCCCCATCCTTAAATTGCACTAAGGAATGGACAATAGATTGGGGGTGTACAATGACATCGACTTGTTCCGGCGCGAGATCAAAAAGCCATTTCGCCTCAATCACCTCCAACCCTTTGTTCATCAGCGATGCCGAGTCTATCGTAATCTTAGCCCCCATCGTCCAATTCGGATGACGCAAAGCTTGCGCCTTGGTCACCGCGCTGAGCTCTTGATTTCCCATACCTCGGAATGGCCCCCCGGAAGCCGTTAATATCACCTTTTCAATAGCATCGGAATCCTCGCCAATCAAGCATTGAAAAATCGCAGAATGTTCAGAATCCACAGGTAAAAGACGGACCTGATGGTGTTCAACCAGACGCGTGATAAGTTCTCCTGCCACGACTAATGTTTCTTTATTAGCCAGCGCAATGTCCTTCCCATTCCGTATAGCTGCGACGGTTGGCCGAAGGCCAACGGACCCTACCAAAGCGGTCAACACCATATCGAAATCGTCTCGCTGCATCACTTCCTCTAACGCCTGTTCGCCGAAAAGCACTTCTGTACCGCTGCCTTTCAAACTAGATTTTGCCTTCAAGTAAGCCGAGCGGTCAGATAAAACGACCACTGCAGGCTTAAATTGTTCAGCTTGCTGTATCAATAGATCCGCGTTGCGTCCGGCCGTCAAAATGCGCACAGAAAATTTATCCGAGAATTGTGAAATGACATCTAAGGCCTGGGTTCCTATGCTACCCGTCGATCCCAATATAGCTAGTCTTTTAGTAGTCAAAATTAAAATTATGTTTAAATGATATTATCGATAAGTGATGGATCTGAATCTCCCTTATAAGCCTTCACCATATCAATATAGACTATAGACATGACCACACTTACCACCGGTATAATGACAAAGGAATTTACAACACTGAGTATTCTTGACACCAACGTATATCCCATATACTCCGTACCCAATTGCAACAAATGGGTAAAAGCCACTATAAAAACAATCGTCAATAGCCGGAACACATTCCCTTTGGTCATTGCGAGGCTAAACCGATAAGATTTAAAGGTATTAAATCCATCTTCAATGATGAAAAATGGAAAAAAAGTTGTTCGAATCAACACGAATAGCATCAGTAAACCCGTTAAAAAGGGATGAATTTCCGATTGAATGGTACGCATTTCCACACCTACAAACAGAAGAGGAAATAACAGCACATACATGAGCAAATAAATACAAAAAGAAATTAGGCTATAAAATAATAAACCAACAATATAGTAAAGAAATTGAGAAAGGCTCGGTAAATATCCCTTTAAGCCACCACTCTTCTCATCTTTTGCCAAAAATATCGCCCTTTTTAACAGGACCAATTGAAGACCAAAATAAAGGCCGACAAAAACGAGCAGAAGGATCACCTTTACGAAATAGTTCGAGGAATCCAAATATATAGCCAGAAACGATGATAGATTAGAGGTAATGAAAAGTAAAAAACACAGTCCAGCGATGGAAATATAATTTCGCATCAAAATATCGATTGCCCTTAATATAACATCATTCGCCTTAAATGTGATGTCTTTTAAAAATTCTAGCATGTCCTTCTAATCTTGCAAAGATGATAATTTTTTCCTTAGAATCAATTTTCGCCAACACCATAGACCAAGAAAAAGGCCAAGAATTCTCCAAATCTCAGCCTTTTTCTATTCAGCGCTATTTCATCGAATCGGGCATTGGTTTTTCCAATAAATATTCATAATAAAACCGCGCACGCTCTTTAAAATCATAGGCACGTTTTGATCGATCAAATCCGTGACGGCTACCCGGATAAATCATCAATTCGAAGGGCACATCACGGTCTGTTAACGCATCGACAAGCTGCATGGTGTTTTGTAGGTGAACATTATCGTCCAAATCACCATGCATAATTCGCAATCTACCTTTATACTGGTCGACATAGGAAAGGACGGATCCATTCTTATAGCCCTCAGGGTTATCCTGCGGCGTATCCATCCAGCGCTCCGTATAATGCGTATCGTAAAGGTTCCAGCTTGTCACCGGAGCACCAGCGATACCAAAATCGAAATAATCAGCACCTTTTGTTAAAGCCAAACAGGTTACATATCCACCATAACTATGCCCGGTAATCAGCAATTTATTATCCGCTACCCAAGACTTCGCTTTTAACCATTTCGCTACGGTAATATAATCGACGAGCTCCCAATTTCCTAAGTCCCTGTGCATCCAAGCGACTCCCTGTTTGCCAAAATGACCAGAAGAGCGGTGATCGCACTCGATTTGAATGACGCCTTCCTGCGCCCAATGCTCTCCCCTTACACCTTTCCAGGTATTACGCACGCTACCCGCATCCGGACCGCCATATATACTCATGATGACCGGGTATTCTTTGGACTCATCAAAATCTGTCGGATAGGTTATAATTATCGGAAGATCAAATTTACCATCATCAGACGGTATCGTAAAATACTCACGTCTAGCCACTTTGTAGCTATCAAAATCAGCAGCCTTACTGTCCGCCAGATCACGGATCAAATTTCCTTTGTTATCCAACAACGCTACCTTCTCCGGTGTATGCAAATTAGAATAAGTCGTGATAAAAAACTTCCCATCTGGCGAGACCTTCACGGCATGAGAATAATCTCCAAAGGTCAGTCGTTTCAAGTTCTTCCCATTGAAATCGACCCGATACAAATCCGTCGTGGCCGAGTTTTCCTTTCGCGCAGAAAAGTACAACACCTCCCCTTTTTCGTCGATGTGATCTATACCGGTCACCTGCCATTCCCCCGCTGTCATTGGATTCACGAGATTTCCGTCCAACGTATAGAGATAATAATGTGCCCACCCCGTTTTGTCTGATTTCAGAATATAATGCTTATTATCACCCAGGTAGGTAATTCTTTCATCGTGATCTAAATTGATCCAAGTGTCTTGTTCTTCGTTATATATTTCCGATTTCGAACCCGAAACAGGATCTACAGCATAGAACTTCAGGTTCGTTTGATCTCTATTCATCCACTGCACCATGATCGATTGACTATCAAAGCTCCAATACGGTTGGCCGAAATATTGATCGTCCTTTTCATTGAAATTAGCCCAGACCACTGGCGAACCTTCAGTCTCAACAAAACCAACGCGGACCTCAGGATTTGGATCACCGGCTTTAGGGTAACGTGTCTGTTCCAAAAAACCATGTTGACCGGGGGATGCGTAAATAGGAAACATAGGCACCTGGCTATCATCAAAGCGCATGAAGGCGATCTTCTTGCTATCAGGTGACCACCAAAACGCCTTATATTCAGTCGATCTGCCGAGTATTTCTTCAAAATAGACCCAAGATGACCAACCGTTATAAATCACATCGGTACCATCATCCGTGTACCTGACCTCCTTTCCTGACTCAATTTCCAATCCGTAAAGATCACCTTCCCTGGTAAATGCGACATACTGTCCATCAGGTGATAGGGTAGGATTCTGTTCCTCTTGATCCGGCGATTGGGTTAATTGTCTGGGCTGGCCGTCCGGATACTGGATATAAACATCATTATCCTTAACGAAAACTTTGGTCGAGCTACCAACAGGGTAACTGAAAGATACTCTTTCTCCTGTTTTGACATGAATTTTAAAAAGTTTTCCGTCGACACGCTCAATATAATGTCCTTCATCTGCCCAGCCCTCAAACACAGCAATACTCTTGGTCAAAGAGGGGCTATTACCCCAAGCTTGATCGAACGTCAATTTTTTGGTCTGTCCGCTTAAATTCAGTGAGGTGGCAGTCATTAAACCTATGCACACCAGTGAAAATACTTTTTTCATATGTTGATTTTATAAAGTTGACCATTCCTCCATTATCGCTTTTATAGGAGTCTGATCTCTTTTTTTGTTAATAAATATTGCCCATGTTCCCAGAATCTGAGACGCGACATGGCCAGGCTATACGATCTTGGTCGATGCACAAGACCGTACAGCTTCCTACTTCAGGGTACTCGACAGTGTTCGAAAATAGGAAAAAGTAAACAATGTCATTAAAAATTAAAGTAACATATTTAAAATGGCACCCGATTGCTCCCAAACGCGTGCCGAAACACCGCTCAGAAGCCGTTAAATGCAAAAAGCCACTAAAAATAGTGGCTCTGCAATAACGTATTACAAATTATCGTCACCCGGCAGACCAGGAAAAAAGGCTAGCCATGTCAATCTAGAAAGTTATAATTAAAATGAGTAATCGTCTTTTTGAATGATTGTTCCGTTGTTCTCAACACCGTTTTCTTCTGGGTTGGGTTCATACCGCTTTTCCACCACGTCTTGGTTTGCCTTAATATACTCAACGACCCCTTGGAGGCCTTCAGAAAATTTTTCAAAATCTTCTTTATAAAGGAAAATCTTATGCTTTATAAACTGTCCATCCTCAAAACGCTTCTTACTTTCAGTGATTGTCACATAGTAATCGTTCGCGCGGGTCGCTTTCACATCAAAAAAATAAGTACGTTTTCCCGCTCTCACCTTTTTAGAAAATACCTCTTCACGCTCTCTGTTATCAAAATCTCCCATTAGATTAATATAAAATTTAAGTTTAACCCTTATTTTCAATCATAAATATATAATAATTAAACTTAAACATCCAAATTTAATTCAAAATTACTAATCTAAACTTCCTTACAGCAAGATGACATTCCACCCGCTGAATTCGTTGGTTTATACTCTTTTTTCGAATTGGACGGAACCACAATCATCACCTGGCATCAATCGTTGTGCTAGCCCCGGTACCAATAGCCTCACCCCGGTCGGCTATTTTTTTCCTCCGCATCCACTCTCGGATCTTTCAACCCGCATCAGCATTTTCACCGATCGTTTCGCAGGTTTTACCGAAAAAACAGCCACAGAAGCCTATTTCCATTATTTTGATGTTTATATTCGTTATAGTTTTGAATTAAACATATTCGAAAGGACACAAGACTATGAGTAATCAAGCAACGCGCAAAAACTGTAAAAAACCACCAAGAGGTAACCGATCGTCAAGCATAGTCGGACTCATTATACTCTTTCTAGGTGTAGCCATTCTTTTTAAGAACCTGGATATGGGGGTACTCATACCCTCATGGTTTTTTGGCTGGGAGATGATACTGATCGCTATCGGACTTGTCATTGGTGCCAATTCAAAATTCGAAAAGAAGTCTTCGATAATCCTAATTGCCATTGGTTCACTATTTTTATTAAAAAATATGCTGAGCATAGACATCGGTCGGTTTCTCATTCCTGTCGCAGCAATTGCTTTAGGTTTTTACTTAATCAATCGTAACAAATCGGCACCCGTCCCCCCTCCTAATCCGCCCGGGAGTAATGATGATTTTGACTGGGACAAAAGGGTAGATCCGGAATCACCGCATGCTGATCCATCAGGATCAGCGACCGAAAAACCAGATAACCATGCCTTTGCTCCGCCCAGTAGTGCGGAGCAAAAAGCATTTAACCGAAACTTTTCATCCGACTTTGAGAACTATCTGAAAGTCGATAATTTTTTTAGTGACACCAAGAAGATTATTCTCAGCCAAAACTTCCTCGGCGGAAATATTACGTCTGTATTCGGCAGTACCTCGCTTAACTTTCTTCAAGCCGATCTGAATCAAGCCGTCGTGATTGACACTTTCCAGCTTTTTGGAAGCACCAAGATCATCGTTCCAACGCATTGGAAAGTCTACTCCAATGTATCCAGTGTATTTGGCGAAGTGGACGACCGAAGACCGATTATCGGTGTGGTCACTGACGACAATAAAAAAATCTATATCACCGGCACGTCTATTTTCGGCGGTTTGACCATAAAAAACAGCTAAGCTAAGTATGCCTAATCCCATCAGTGAACACACAAAACGCTATGTCATCCATGCTTCCTCATGGATTATTTGCGTATTGTACTTTATCATTATATATGGCTTATTACGTTGGTCAAACATCGATAAAATTATCGCTGCCTATGACGCCGTTATAGGTGCTTTGACCATAACTGGAATCTCGTATCTCATCTACAGCACACTGCAGTTTTATTTACCAAGCAACAAAGGCTATTGGAAGCTTTTTTCGATGGCCGCAATTTTTTCACTCATTAGCGTCATCATCACCCGCTTTTTGATTATTCAATTCTCCCCTGACCCAGATCTTGTTTATTTAAATTTCAGTCTTCCCTTTCGTTTTGTCATCAACTTTCTCATCATCACCTGTGTGATGACTATTAACGTGTTCTGGAATATTCAAGAAGAATTGATTTCTAATAAAAAACGAAAAGAAGAAAGCGAGAGCATGGTTCGCGATGCGGAACTATACAATCTACGGCAACAGCTGCAACCTCATTTTCTTTTCAATAGCCTAAATTCGATCATCGCACTGATTGGCAGCAAGCCAGCAGAAGCCCGAAACATGGTCTTCCAACTCTCTGATTTTCTTCGTGGCACGATGCGCAAAGACGAAAAACAGTTTACTACCGTCGAGGAAGAAATCAAACATTTAAGCTTATATTTGGATATTGAGAAAGTTCGGTTTGGGCATCGTCTTCAAACTGAGTTCATCTTCCAGGAGGGAGTTTTAAATGCAAAAATACCGGTTATGATTTTACAACCATTGGTTGAAAATGCCATTAAATTTGGGCTTTACAATATAACTGAACAAGTTAAAATCACCGTCGAATTGGCCCTAAAAAACAATCTTCTCAACGTAAAAATCAGCAACCCTTTCGACGAAGCTCAACCGATTAGCAAGAAAGGAACGGGTTTTGGCCTCACGAGCATACAAAGGAGGATGTTTCTTTTATTCAGTCGCACGGACCTGCTACAAACAGAAATCGAAGGAAACACATTTATTTCAACACTCAGAATTCCACAATCATGATTAAGACTATTCTAATTGATGACGAACCCTTGGCACGTAGCATGGTTCTAGAATATTTAAAAGAGCTTCCAGACTTTCATGTTGTCGCTGAATGTAATGACGGTTTTGAGGGTGTTAAAGCGATTCAGGAACACCAACCGGACCTCATTTTTCTGGATATCCAGATGCCGAAACTAACAGGTTTTGAAATGCTTGAGCTGTTGGATGAATATCCTCATGTCATTTTCACAACCGCTTTTGATGAGTATGCGCTAAAAGCATTTGAGAAAAATGCCATCGATTACCTTCTCAAACCTATTCGACCGGATCGATTCCACAAAGCGATCGAGAAGTTTAAAAACGTATTTCAGCAACAACACGCTCCCCAATTTACTTCCGACAAGCTCAAAGAGGTGATTGAGCCCGAGACCTTAGAACGAGTGGTTGTGAAAACCGGAACACAAATTAAAATCATTCCGGTACAACAAATCAACTACCTGGAAGCCTACGATGACTACGTAAAAATACACACAGAGGACGGAATGTTTTTAAAGAATAAAACCATGGCCTCCTTTGAAAAACAACTTGACGGAAAGCAATTCGTACGAATCCACCGTTCCTTCATTGTGAAAGTGGATCAGTTGCAGAAAATTGAACCCATGGAGAAAGACAGCTATATAGCAACGCTACACAATGGTGACAAAGTGAATATCAGCAAATCAGGATATGCACGGCTAAAGCAGGTTATCGGTCTGTAAGCATTGGCGCCCGATCATCCAAAAAAATAAACCTACCGACCCTTTACAACCAATTGTGCTGTTTTTTAATTTGTTTTGTATTTTTGGATATGAGATTACGAGAGGTCACCCTATTTTTTGCTTTTTTGCTAACCGGAGTTAGCCTTTCTTTTGCCCAATCAGAAGACGAAAGAAAGAATCGCGCAGTATTTAATCGAATCGAGTATTTCTTCAATATGCAACAGAGCGATTCTATCTATCATCTAGCTAATGAGAAATTTCAGGAACAGATCAGCGAGTCCAAGCTCTCCAACACCCTAGACCAGCTGTATACATTAGGAAAAATACAAAATGCTTCACCGGTCGATTTCAGTAACGGGGTCGCAACCTACGAGCTCGATTTTGGAAGCACAATGTTGAACCTAAAACTGGCCGTAGATTCTACCTTCCATTACGCCCTGTTTCTTGTTCAACCCCATGAGGATCAAGAAGACGAAATAATTGAAGAAGAACTCTCCATGAAGGACACCGTCATGTCGAATGTGGAAACTAAAAGTGAACTCGATCTATTCGTCGACTCGATCGCTCGCAACTATGCGCGAAATGGGAAAGCACAATCCCTGTCAGTAGCCGTCATTCATCGTAATAAAATAAACACATTCTTTTACGGCGAAACCCGACAAGGGAGCAATACTCTTCCCGACGCAAACACCATATATGAAACCGGTTCGATTACGAAAACCTTTACCGCGACCTTATTAGCGGATCTAGTAAATAGAGGACAAATTGATTTAGAAGAAAGCATCAATACCTATCTTCCCGACTCGGTGGCCAGCAATCCGGCTCTTAAAGACATTTCGTTTCAAATGTTGGCCAATCACACTTCTGGTCTTCCAAGACTAGCGAGTAATTGGAATAGTTCTTCAAACTTTAACCCGGAAGATCCTTACGCAAATTATAGCCGAGACGATCTGTTTTCGTTCTTAATGACCTTTGAACCCGAAAACACACCCGGTACAACCTACGAGTACAGCAATGTAGGCTATGGTCTTTTAGGTGAACTTTTATCCCTGGTGACTGAAAAAACATACATGCAATTGATAACGGATCATATTCTGAAACCGTTAGAGATGACCAGCACAACAAATCAATTAGCTCCCGAAGAGCGTAATGTGGCGCCACCATATAACGCAGAGGGACAACCCGGCGCTTTTTGGAATTTCCAAGCGCTTCGTGGAGCCGGTTCACTGAGCTCAACACTCAATGATCTACTTCGGTACACGATTGCCCAGCTAACCTTCCCGGAAACAGCGATACAAAAGTCCATGAATTTAACCAAGCAGTTCACATTTTTTGTGCCGCCTAATAGTGATATTGGCTTAGGTTGGCATATGTCGATGATCAACGGCGTTATAGCCTACCATCATACCGGTCAGACCGGTGGGTCGAACGCTTTCATTGGCTTCGTGCCTGATGAAAAATCCGTGGTTATTATGCTCTCAAACTCCAGTATTAAACTTGACGAAATCGGATCGACACTACTAGAAAAAGTATTGGTTACGGAGTAAAAATGTGCCTACAACACCTGAGCACATTGACCGCCACTAGACTTCTTCTTCCATCTCGGCCGTCAAATGAGGTAGAATTTCCGTCATCTTTCCCTCCCCGTCAATGTGATCGATCAGACGCCCTGACCCTTCTTGATAAATATAGGTAGACGGAAAATTTTGAGGATTAAAATTCAGGATAAACTCACCTTCGGGATCGAAAAGAAAATGTACTCTGGGATCCTTTCTCAATCCAGGGGCAAACATATTGATATAGCCGTCAACCAGTTCTTTAGGTTGCATGGACACAAAATAGATATCCACCGATTTGACGACCTTATCCAAGGATTCCGCCAATCCTTGCCCTAACTCTTGACAATGACCGCAACCGGGATCAAAAAGTATGAAAACCTGTCGGTTATCCATATCTAAAGAATCGCGAGTAAAAGGCGCATCGGATTCCATAACAATAAATTTGGAAAAGCTTGGGATAGTATCCTTGGCCTGACTAAATGCGCTGACTAAGCAACCCATAAAAAGTGTAAACAAAATGAAAATTCTCTTCATAAATTCAGCGTCAACTTGGCTTGTAAAAGAACACCCTATCGGGGAAGAATTTCGCCACGATTCCTTTTATACATACAAATAGGGATACCAGCATCCTGCCCTGTCCCGAACTACATCTGACATGCATAAACTTAACGCATCACAGATTCTCTGTATAGGAATCAAATGTACTAATATTGTCCGATATCCTCCCGAAAATGCGTGTCCTTTGCAAAAAATCCGCTATATTTGACAAAAGACAAGGTTTAATTTTTCAATCTATAAAACACTGTGAAAAAGCGTATTGCTATTTTTGCTTCAGGCTCCGGATCAAATGCACAAAAAATCATGGAGTATTTTAAATATTCCGATAGTGCAGAGGTAGCGCTCGTTCTAAGCAACAACACCGACGCATACGTGCTGCAACGGGCAGATAATTTCGAAATTCCAACACACATTTTCGATCGGAACGAATTTTATCAAACCAACAAAGTTGTCGACTTGCTAAAACGTCTAGACGTTGATCTGGTTGTTTTGGCTGGCTTTCTCTGGTTGGTTCCTGAAAACCTGTTGAAATCATTTCCCAATAAAATTATTAATATTCATCCAGCGTTATTGCCCAAACACGGTGGAAAAGGGATGTATGGTGATCGCGTTCATCAAGCCGTTCTAGACGCTGGCGAGGAAGAACACGGGATTACCATTCATTTTGTCAACGAAAACTTTGATGAAGGCGAGATTATTTATCAAGCTCGTTTTCGTGTGGAATCTGGCGACAGTTTGGAAATCATCAAGTTCAACGGACAACAACTCGAGCACCAGCATTATCCAAAAATCATAGACAACCTGTTGAAGAAATACAACTAATCTGAACCACTGGTTTTCGATTGGAAAGGAGATTCATTTCACTCCTTCCCGAAGGAGGAATCAAAAGTTTGAGTCCTTTATTCTTTAAATAAGAGGCTTGAAAATTGGATTAAGTATTTTCGCCAATTCGACCAGGTATGTCCACCTTCAGATTCTTGATAGACGTAATCCATCCCTAACCGGTCGAGACGTTTTCGATAATCAACTCCAGTCTGGTACAGAAAGTCTGTAGCCCCCATACCTATCCAATATAATTGATAACCGGCCGCCATTTGATTCGCCAGATTATGTTCGAAGTCAACGTAAACTTCATGCTTACTTTTGTCATTAATACGGAATGCAGCTGAAAAAAGTCCGACATAATCGAATACATCGGGATTAGCCGCGGAGATAAATAAAGTATGTGATCCGCCCATCGATAAACCGGCTATTGCTCGTGATTTCTTTTCTTGTTTAACGCGGTATCGAGATTCAATAAAACGAACAATTTCGATAAATGTTGACTCCATATCACCACTGCCGACATCCGGCCTAGCAAAGGCTATAGGATATTCACCTTTTACCGAATGCCCTGGTGCCGCGGCGTTGCTGGTATGTCCATTTGGCATAACCACTACCATTGGTGTTACCCGTCCGGAGGCAATCAAATTGTCCATAATCTGCCCTAGACGCCCCAGAGTTTGCCATGCCTCTTCATCTCCCCCCATACCATGCAAGAGGTAAAGCACGGGATACTCGAGTTGCTCCTCCTCGTATCCTGGCGGCAGATAAACCGTCATCCGGCGCTGTCCGCCAGACAGCGCAGAGGGATACCAAATTTTTGAAATCGTGCCGTGCGGGACGTGCTGTGTCCGGTAATTATCAGCGGGCTCACCACCAGTGATAAAATAATTGAACACGTGGTTGACATCCCTCACCTGATAAACATTCAATGGGTCATTAATTTTTACACCGTCGACCAGAAAGTTATACAGAAAGAGATCTGGGGATAGGTCTTTTACCTTAACCGTCCATATGCCCTCTGCATTTCGGTTCATTTCGACACCATTACGGTCTGATTGCTCCATCCAATTCCCCAATAAACGAACTTTCTTGGCCTCCGGTGCTAATAAGCGGAAGACCACAGACTGGTCGTCCAAGATCTCCGGAGAAGAAAGTTCATCCAACTCGTTTCCAATATTTTCTTGCGCTTTTACCACAAAGGCCCCAAAAGCAAACACAATAAGAATCCAGTATTTAAGGCATGCGATCATGATATACAGTCGTTTCTATAATGCTACACAAATTACGGATTTGCAGTAAAAATCCCTAATTAAACGAAATGGATTTCTATTCTTTAGGTAGTTTATGTATTAAATTCTTATCTTTGCGGCTCCAAATAAAATACAATGAATCATCCTGTTAAGATAAAAAACGCATTGGTTTCCGTGTATTACAAGGACAGCCTCGCGCCCCTCATTCAGTTATTAAATCGATTCGGTGTTAACCTCTATTCCACAGGAGGTACCGAGACCTTCATACGTGACCTGAACATTCCTGTCGAGCGTGTAGAAGACCTGACAGGATACCCCTCCATCTTAGGTGGACGCGTTAAAACGCTCCATCCAAAGATATTTGGCGGAATTTTATCCCGTCGATCACTTACCGACGACGCTGCACAGTTGGATGCGTACGAAATCCCCGAGATCGACTTGGTTATCGTTGACCTATATCCATTTGAAGAAACGGTTGCATCTGGTGCGCCGGAACCGGATATCATAGAAAAAATTGATATCGGTGGAATCTCGTTAATTCGCGCAGCCGCAAAGAACTTTCACGATGTGGTTATCATCTCCTCAAAAAATGAATACCAAGAGTTAGAGACGATACTAGAAGCTCAAAACGGTTCGACCAGTTTACAACAACGGAGAACATTTGCCACGCGGGCCTTTAACACCTCATCGCATTACGACACGGCGATTTTCAATTACTTTAATCAAGAAGCCTCGATACCTGTTTTCAAGCAATCTGAACAACAAGCCAAAACACTTCGATACGGGGAGAACCCGCATCAGCGCGGCACTTTTTTCGGCGACTTAGAGGCCATGTTTGATCAATTAAACGGGAAAGAACTTTCTTATAATAATTTAGTAGATGTCGATGCTGCGGTCGCCATAATTGACGAATTTACCTCACCGACGTTTGCGATCTTAAAACACACGAATGCCTGTGGATTGGCGACTCGAAACAGCATTCAACAAGCCTGGACTGCAGCATTAGCCTGCGACCCTGTATCGGCATTCGGCGGTGTGCTAATCACCAATGGCGAGATTGATCAAAACACGGCAACGGAGATCAACAAGCTATTTTTTGAAGTGCTGATTGCTCCTTCCTTCTCGGAAGACGCTTTAACCGTCTTAAGAGGTAAGAAGAACCGCATATTGCTTCAACGTAAACCAGTGGACCTACCAAAGCAACAATTCAAAACATTACTCAATGGGGTCATCGTCCAAGACAAAGACGGAACAATCGAAGGGCCGGATCAAATGACTTGCGTAACAACCCTGGAACCCTCAGACATGCAGTTAAAGGACCTCACTTTTGCCAATAAGATTGTTAAACATACTAAATCTAACACGATCGTATTGGCCAAAGACAATACCCTGGTAGCTTCTGGGGTTGGACAGACATCACGAGTGGACGCGCTTAAGCAAGCCATCGAAAAAGCACGGTCTTTTGGTTTCGATATCCAAGGGAGCGCCATGGCTTCTGATGCCTTTTTCCCCTTTCCCGATTGTGTGGAAATTGCAGCCGAGGCAGGCATCACCTCTGTATTACAACCTGGAGGATCAATCAAAGATCAGCTTTCCGTCGAGATGGCGAACGAAAAAGGACTTACGATGGTAACAACCGGCGTGCGTCATTTCAAACACTAAACAGCCTTTTAGATCGAAATATCCAGCATCAATCCGTATGCTATTGGAGTGGGCCCGCCAAAATCGGGCTCATTCTATTTTCAATATAAATCGTCAATACGCTTTTAGCCAGGAAAACATTGGCGATAATCAAGTGGTTTGTTTATTTTTGCAGGAAGATGTCAGACTTAAAATACAATCAACGAGGTGTCTCCGCCGGGAAAGAGGATGTACACAATGCTATCAAGCATATCGACAAAGGCTTATACCCGCAAGCTTTTTGCAAAATCATTCCAGATATTTTGGGGGGTGATCCGAATTGGTGTAATATTATGCACGCTGACGGAGCGGGCACGAAATCTTCGCTCGCCTATGTCTACTGGAAAGAAACAGGCGACATTTCGGTGTGGAAGGGTATTGCCCAAGATGCAATCATCATGAACCTTGACGATCTACTTTGCGTAGGTGCTACCGATAATATCCTACTCTCATCGACGATCGGAAGAAATAAAAACCTGGTTCCTGGTGAAGTAATTGCCGAAATCATCAATGGTACGGAGGAAATATTAGCCGAGCTGAGAACATTGGGGATAGGCATCTACTCGACTGGAGGCGAAACTGCCGATGTAGGCGACTTAGTGCGCACTATTATCGTAGACAGCACGGTATCCTGTAGACTTCCTCGAGCTCAGGTGGTATCCAATCATCGGATCAAAGATGGTCACGTCATCGTCGGGTTAACCTCATACGGCCAAGCAGCTTATGAAAAAGAATATAACGGAGGAATGGGGTCCAATGGGCTAACTTCAGCACGCCACGACGTCTTTAGCAAATATATTGCTGAGAAATATCCTGAAGCCTATGATCCTGCTGTTCCCTATGATTTAGTTTTTGCTGGTGGGAAAGCATTGACGGATCTCATTCAAACAGAAACAGGCGAACAAATAACTGCCGGTAAGTTGGTTCTATCACCAACCCGAACGTACGCGCCAATCATCAAAAAGGTGCTGGATAAGTATCGCGATCAGATCGGTGGTATGGTCCACTGTTCAGGAGGCGCGCAAACCAAAGTATTGCACTTTATTGAGAACCTGCACGTTGTTAAAAATAATTTGTTTCCCGTCCCCCCACTCTTCGAATTAATTCAACGAGAATCAAACACTGACTGGCAAGAAATGTACAAAGTATTCAACATGGGCCACCGGATGGAATTGTACGTGCCTGAAGAAATAGTGGACGATATCATCAACCTATCTGAATCCATGGGAGTTTCTGCACAACGGATTGGCTATGTAGAATCGTACCATAAGAAGCAAGTATCTATCCGCTCCGCTTATGGCGAGTTTACCTACCATTAATTAAGGTTCAACCGCTTTGTCATGAAGGGTAAAAAAATAATTGGACGAATAGAAAATATTGATTTACCTGAGTTAGGTCTCTATAATATCCAAGCTAAAACGGATACCGGTGCGGAAACATCCGTATTACACTGTGAAGACATGGAGGTTGTCAAACAGAATGGACACTTATATATTGTGGCCCACATTCGACCAGATGAACACACACAAGACACACTGAAGATCACCTTTCCAGTACATCGTGAGAGAACCGTTAAAAGCTCCTTTGGCCAGTCGGAAATTCGCTACATTTTTGTAACTAAAATCCGTATGTTCAACGAGTTATTTGATATTAAGCTATCTTTCCGCGATCGTTCGGCTATGACCTATCCCATGCTTTTGGGACGCAATTTCATTAACGGGAAATTTCTGGTTGACGTGGCTAAAAAAAACCTCGCAAACAACACCCTATAACTCAGATTCGAACGTTATCTATTTTATAAGAAGCACATTGTGAAAATAGCCATTTTATCGACGAACAGATCGTTGTATTCGACAAAACGCCTAGTAGAGGCGGCCAATAAACGAGGCCATGAATGCCAGGTAATCGACCATAGTAAATGCTACGTCGGCATCCAACAGGCCAAACCATCGATTCATTATAAGGGACAAGATATTACGGAGATCGATGCCATTATCCCAAGGATTGGCTCGTCGGTCACATTTTACGGGTCCGCAATCGTACGACAGTTTGAAGTCATGGGCGTGATCTCGGCAAATCCCAGTCAAGCCATTACCCGTTCCAGAGATAAGTTGCGTTGCATGCAAATTCTTTCAGGTGCTGGGTTAGGCTTACCCATAACCGGATTTGCCCGTACAGCATCTGACGTCGATGACTTAATCAACATGGTAGGCGGCGCGCCACTAGTCATCAAATTACTCGAGGGCACCCAAGGCATTGGTGTGGTATTAGCAGAAACAAAGAAAGCGGCGTCCTCCGTTATTGAGGCATTCTATGGGTTGGGCAACAATATACTTATCCAAGAATATATTAAAGAAGCCAAAGGCACGGACATTCGCGCATTCGTTGTCGATGGAAAGGTGGTTGGCGCAATGAAAAGGACCGCAAAAGAAGGTGAATTCCGATCCAATCTTCATCGAGGTGGCAGTGCGGAAATCGTGAAGCTGACTAAGACCGAAAAAGAAACCGCAATCGCTGCTACCCGAGCAATGGGACTAACCGTGGCCGGTGTTGATATGTTACCCTCTGCCAGAGGACCACTTATTCTAGAGGTCAATTCATCCCCAGGGCTGGAAGGGATCGAGGCCGCTACCGGTAAAGATATCGCT
Source organism: Sphingobacterium sp. (assembly GCA_052092145.1). Classification (GTDB taxonomy): domain Bacteria; phylum Bacteroidota; class Bacteroidia; order Sphingobacteriales; family Sphingobacteriaceae; genus Sphingobacterium. Next base: position 59,156 of record JBQDCW010000006.1, read on the forward strand.
TGCGAAATCATAAAATACCTGGAACGGCAACACGAAATAAAATTAGTTACAAAGCCAGTCTCCACGCGTCATAAACGTAAAAAACCAAGTAATTTATAAAACGGGCCTTACCTCTCAAAAGCGAAAGACTTTTGGGGTGTAAGGCACAAGAAATTTCGCTTTGCGAGCGCAATATACTGACGGAGAGTATCAGGACTTACTTCTGAAAAGAAGCGCAAGGCGTTGAAGTCAGAAGCCCATTTGTCTTTCGAAACGGGTAATCGTTCACAAGATTACAACGGCCAAAGCCACCCGTCCCTAAATGAAGAGCCTCACGAAAGCATTATTCGACAAACAAACTATCGGATTGCTCGGCTCACCTCAATAGGCAAATCCGATTCCAATATCCGGGCGCCGTCTCCGAAAACCTCACGGTACTTCTCAGCCCGCTCAACTGCTGTATCCCGCTTATCGTAGCTAGAAACCGTTGAAATCATACACATGACCCCTTTCGCACGAAAATGCTCGTACATCGTCTGATTAGCCGCTACTATTTCAGGGCCTATATACACAATCATCCGATCATAAGGAAGACCAGAAGATTCGAAGGCCGCTAAATCTTCCGCGGTCCGGATATGCATGGAAAGATACTGTTTGGGATTCTTCTCTAAATAAAAACGAGCCTGGTCTACCGTATGCACAGTCACCCAAACCCAAGCGTAAGCATTGTGCTTTTCAATAAGAGCGGCTGTATGCGCCAAGGGAAGATCTTTTTTATCCAGATTCAGAACAGTCTTCCCTTTTGCCCAAAGAATCATCTCTTCCAAGGTGTTTATTTTATGCGCGGTTACTTGTCCCTGATGGTCTTTTAAAAATAAATTTTGCAATTCCTCCCAAGTATAATCAGCCACCTTTCCCGTTCCAGTAGTCGTTCTTTCCAAAGTCGCATCATGCACCATGACGGCTATCGAATCCTTCGTCAAACGAGGATCCACTTCGAAAATCGCTGAAGTATGCTTCAATACTGCTTCCATTGACGGAATGGAATTCTCTGGCATGCCTTCTTCAACCGTACCGCGATGACCAGAAATAATCTTTTTATCAGGTGCATATTTAAAATACGCATACATCTCCTGGACGGTAGGAAAGTCTAACCGATACCGCTCTTGTCCAAAGCTGAGAGAGGTTTGCACCAACAGCATCACCGTCAGAGCACTTAATATTTTTTTCATTTTATCGCATTTTCTGTGTGAATTTACCCATTAGATTACGCAACTAACCTATTCCCTACACAATTTTCGACAGAACGGGGAATCGAACACCAAGCCCTGATTTTTGTCCATTTCTACAGCCTTTAAAATAAAACCCGAACCACGATCGGAAAATGATCTGACGGCAAACGACTTTCATAATCTTTGAACGACAATTCCTTAGGAAAATCGCCTTTCTTCACATCTTTCGCGCGCGCTTTGGGGCTTCTGTAAGATTCGGTCAGTACCGCATAATGTTTCACCTGTACCTGAGGGGAAACGAAAACATGATCAATCCTACTTTCGGTAAACAGCTGACTGTCGAACGCATTAAAAGTGCCATTCCAGGCATGCCGCTTTTCTGCAATCCCATAACTGTCAGAAATAATTCCAGACCCGTCCAATATCTGATAAATCGGATTATGCTGATCAACATTAAAATCCCCTGTAAGAATAGCGACTTCCTCTTCTCCTAACATTTCCTGAATCCTGTCGACTACCAGTTTGCTGCTCTCTTGCCGAGCCTGTTCTCCAACATGATCCATATGCAAATTGAAATACCACAATTTCTTCCCGCTGGCGATATCTTCCAAATGGACATACGTACAAATTCTGGGCAAAGAAGCATCCCAACCCACCGACGGTTTATCCGGGGTCTCAGATAGCCAGAAAACGCCTGAATCAAGCAATGCAAATTTGTCCTTCTTATAGAAAATGGGGGCATATTCACCCTTGGTCTTCCCATCATCACGCCCAACGCCTACTTCCCGATATTCAGGGAGTTGATCGCGCATATCTTGCAGCTGGTGATCCAATACTTCTTGACAACCAACTACATCATAATCGAGGAAACCAATGATCGAGGAAATTACCGGCAAACGAGTTTCCCAAGCATCGCCTCGATCTCGATCCCCTTGATTATCGTAGCGGATATTGTAGGAACCTACTTTCAATTCAATTCGTTGTCCATAAGACGAACCGCAAATTAAAAAAGCGAACCAAATGAATATATATTTTTGAATAGACTTTCTCATGTTCATCCTCCGATCAATGACTTAACGCTGTGCTCAATGAATATGGCGCCGCACTCTCCGAGATACCACGCTCTTTGTTGGGCTCGCTGGACATCTCGAATTCGATATTCGCGCCGTCCATGAGGTCCGCATATAAAAAATAATTACGATCATACACCTCGCCATTAAGTTTTACTTGCTGTATATACGGCGTATCTGCACGTTGATTCTCGCTAGAAATCACGACTTCCTTACCGTTCTCCAGATGCAAAGTAACTTTATCAAATACAGGCGAACCAATCACGTACTGCCCCGTTCCCGGCGCAACGGAATAAAAGCCCAGCGCAGAAAACACGTACCAGGCAGACGTCTGACCGTTATCTTCGTCACCGCAGTAGCCATCCGGTGTTGGTTGGTATAACTTGTCCATGATTTCACGAACCCAAAACTGACTTTTCCACGGCTCACCGGCATAATTATATAGATAAGGCATGTGTTGAATGGGTTGATTTCCATGCGCATATTGCCCCATATTCATGACCTGCATTTCGCGCATTTCATGAATCATACTCCTGCTGTCCATCCCCTCATCGCTGGGAATCACGAAGACGGTATCCAACATGGCAACGAATTGACTCTTCCCTCCCATCAAATCAATCAAACCTTGGGGGTCGTGGAACACACAAAAGCTCCAGTGCCACGAATTACCTTCGGTGTAGTGTTTTGACCAGGCACTGGGGGCAAAATCCGGTAGAAAATCCCCTTCTATATCCTTCGGTCTCATCAATTTGGTTTCAGGATCGAACAGGTTTCGATAGTTCAAAGCCCGTTCCCGATAGACCTCTATTTCTGATTCAGGCCGACCTATTGCCTTACCGTACTGATAAATACACCAATCATTGTACGCATACTCTAAAGTCCGAGCCACATTCTGGTTAATATCCTCCCCATAAGGTATATAGCCGTATTGATTGTATTGCTGATATCCAGTGCGTCCTGTAGCAGAAATATCTGGATGAACACGATGTGCTCCATTTTCTAAGGCTTCCCAAAGCAACTCCTTATCATACCCCTGACGACCGGTAACTAATGCATCGGCGACCACGGAAGCCGAATTATTTCCAATCATCGATTCGCGGTGTCCTGGGCTAGCCCATTCAGGCAAGAAGCCACTTTCCTTGTAGGCATTGACTAAGCCCTCCTGCATCTGATCGTTCATCGACGGATAGAGTAGATTCAAAAGTGGGAATAAGCTGCGAAAAGTATCCCAAAAACCGGTATCAGTGTACATGGCTCCTGGCAACACTTTACCGCTATAAGGCGAATAGTGAACACGGTTGCCCTCGGCATCATACTCTGTAAAATCCCGAGGAAATAACGTCGAACGGTACAGCGCTGAATAGAACGTGCGCACGCGATCGAGGTTAGCGTCCTCCACTTCCACCTTGCCGAGCACATCATTCCAACGCTCCCGTCCTTCCTGTTTAACCTCTTCAAAGCTTTTTTCTAACACCTCACCCAAGTTCCTCTCGGCCTGTTCAAAACTAATAAACGAGGAAGCCACCCGAGCGGTAACCGCTTCCCCTCGTTCTGTCTGGAACCCCACAATGGCACCCGCATGATTATCTTCAATCTCGGTTTGATTTTCCACGAGCTCACCACCTTTTACACCGACGTGAAAGTCGATGGGTTTATCGAAAACAATAACAAAATAGTTTTTAAAATTATCAGGAACGCCGCCACTGTTTCTAGTGGAATAGCCAATAACTTTGTTTTCCTCGGGAATAAACTTCACATAGGATCCCTTATCGAAAGCGTCTATAGCTAAAAAAGCCGAATCCGTTTTCGGAAACGTTATCCGAAAGATATTAGCACGCTCCGTGGGTGCGAACTCCGTCGTCACGTCATAATCCGCTAGATAGACGCTATAATAGTAGGGCTTGGCAATTTCGGCCTTGTGTGAAAACCAACTGGCGCGCTTCTCCTCATCAAACTCCAACTTGTCTGTCATAGGCATGATGGAAAATTGACCATAATCGTTATTCCAAGGACTGGGTTGATGGGTTTGCTTAAACCCTCTGATTTTGTCTGCCGTATAGGTATACATCCACCCGTCTCCCATCTTACCGGTTTGAGGGGTCCAAAAGTTCATTCCCCAGGGTCTGGCAATCGCTGGGTACGTATTACCATGTGAGAGCTCATATTTTGACTGCGTACCAATTAAAGGGTTCACATAATCTACAGGAGAGAACTCCTGTGCTATCGTTGTCCCCAGCAGGCTTAGGACAAAGCATAACAAAAGTAACATTCTTTTCATGTTGGCTATTTTTGGATTCCTGGCAATTTAATAAAAAATTTGCTAAATTGAATTAGCTCATCCAAAAACAAAGGTACTATACCTAAAAAAGCCACCCCGAGGGATGGCTTTTAAATATCTAACAAACGATGCGGTTTACTTTATTTTACGGCATCTACTACGGCTTTAAAAGCCGCTGGGTGATTCATAGCAAGATCAGCCAATACCTTACGATTCAGGCCGATATTTTTTGTACTTAACTTACCAATCAACTGGGAGTAAGAAACACCGTGCTCACGAGCTCCAGCGTTGATACGTTGTATCCATAAAGCTCTAAATTGGCGTTTCTTTGTTTTACGGTCGCGGTAAGCGTACTGTAAACCTTTTTCAACTGTATTTTTAGCAATAGTATAAACTTTGCTGCGTGATCCGTAATAGCCTTTGGCTAATTTTAGGATTCTTTTCCGTCTTCTTCTCGAAGCTACTGCGTTAACCGAACGTGGCATAATATTAAAAATTAGTTTGGTATGAGGCGTCGCGTCTTTCAGCGAACTTACAACCCAATACCCGGTTAAGAAATATTGTTAATAAACTGGACGACTATTTGCCAATCCCAAGCATACGTTTCACGTTACCTGAGTCTGCATCAGTCACATAACTGGTTTGCGTCAAGTTACGTTTCTGCTTCGTCGTCTTTTTGGTCAAAATATGGCTCTTGTAAGCGCCTTTTTTTGCGATTTTGCCTGTTCCAGTCAATTTAAAGCGTTTTTTCGCGCTGGAATTCGTTTTGATCTTTGGCATAATAATTATCTATTATATATCGAATTGTTAGATACTCGTTAACTTTTTGTTGTCTTGGGTGCAAGCGTCAAGAACATGCGTTTACCTTCCAGTTTAGGAAGGAGTTCTACTTTACCATACTCCTCTAGGGCCTGAGCAAAACGCAGTAATAAAATCTCACCTTGTTCTTTAAAGACGATAGCACGCCCCTTAAAATGAACGTATGCCCGCACCTTTTCCCCATTTTCCAAGAAACGCATAGCATGCTTAAGTTTGAATTCAAAGTCATGCTCATTGGTATTCGGACCGAACCGAATTTCCTTGATCACCGTTTGCTTAGCGTTGGCTTTTATCTCCTTCTGCTTCTTCTTTTGTTCATAAACAAATTTACTGTAATCAATAATTTTACAAACAGGAGGCGTGGCGTTGGGTGAAATTTCGACCAAGTCCAATTCCAATTCGTCAGCAAGTTGAATTGCCTTTCTAGTTGGATAGATGCCTTGTTCTACATTGTCGCCCACCAAACGTATCTCCGAGACCCGGATGTGTTCGTTGATGCGGTGATCTGGTTCCTTTTTTCTAAATGGACCTCTGCCCCTATTGCCGAAATTGCTACTTCTTGCCAAATGTTACGTTTTTATTAAACAGTTATTTCTTTGATTAATATATCTTTAAACTCCTCTGAAGTGATCGATCCTAAATCGACTCCTCCGTGTTTGCGAACTGAGATTTTTCCATTCTCCATCTCCTGCTCTCCGACGATGACCATATAAGGCATCTTCTTCACCTCAGCGTCACGAATCTTACGCCCCACTTTCTCGTCGCGTAAGTCAATCAGACCGCGAATATCGGAATTATTTAGTGATTCTAAAAGCTTTTGCGCATAATCTTCGTATTTTTCTGACACAGGCAAGACGATAAATTGCTCTGGTGCAAGCCATAATGGGAAATGCCCGCCGCAATGTTCAATCAAAACCGCCACAAAACGCTCTAAAGAACCAAAAGGCGCTCGGTGAATCATAACGGGTCTATGTTTCTGATTGTCGCTTCCTGTATACTCCAACTCGAACCGTTCCGGCAAATTATAGTCCACCTGAATCGTTCCCAGTTGCCATTTTCTACCCAACGCATCTTTAACCATAAAGTCTAGCTTTGGCCCGTAAAATGCGGCCTCACCATATTCCACAACCGTCGGAAGGCCTTTTTCGCGAGCCGACTCTATAATCGCCGCCTCGGCCAACGCCCAATTCTCGTCGCTCCCAATATACTTGGCTTTATTCTCCGCATCACGCAATGAAATTTGTGCAGTAAAGTCATCGAAACCCAACGCTCCAAATACATACAACACCAAATCAATGACTTTTTTGAACTCCTCTTTGACTTGATCCGGTCTACAGAACAAATGGGCATCATCCTGTGTAAATCCACGCACCCTGGTCAACCCATGCAGTTCGCCAGATTGTTCGTAGCGATACACGGTTCCGAACTCAGCAAACCGAACTGGTAATTCTTTGTAGGAACGGGGTTTCGTTTTATAAATTTCACAGTGATGTGGACAATTCATTGGTTTCAAGAGAAACTCTTCGCCGTCCACCGGTGTACTAATTGGCTGGAACGAATCGGCACCGTATTTTTCATAATGTCCTGAAGTAATATAAAGCTGCTTATGACCAATATGCGGGGTCACCACCGGCTCATAACCTGCTTGTATCTGTGCACGTTGTAAAAAATCTTGTAGCTTTTGCCGCAGCATGGCCCCTTTGGGTAACCACAAAGGCAACCCCATACCGACCTTCTCAGAAAAAGCAAAAAGTTCAAGTTCTCTCCCAAGCTTGCGATGATCCCTTTTTTTAGCCTCTTCAACAAATTTCAAATATTCCGTTAACTCCGATGCCTTCGGAAAGGTCACCCCATAAATTCGCGTCAATTGTTTACGTGTTTCGTCTCCTCGCCAATATGCTCCAGCTACGTTCGTTAATTTCACCGCTTTGATAAAACCCGTATGCGGGATATGGGGACCCCGACAAAGGTCTGTAAACGCTCCCTGGTTATAAAAAGTAATCTTGCCATCTTCCAGGTCTTTAATCAAATCGAGCTTATATTCATCCCCTTTTGCCTCGAAGAAGGAAACCGCATCGGCTTTAGAAACGGCCTCGCGCTCAAAGACTTCCTTCTGTTTAGCCAGGGCAATCATTTTATCCTCGATTTGTTTAAAATCGTCCGAAGAAAACTCGCGATCACCGAAATCTACATCGTAATAGAAACCCGTCTCAATAGCGGGCCCAATACCAAATTTAACGCCTGGATACAGACTCTCTAAAGCTTCCGCTAAAAGGTGGGCGGAAGAATGCCAAAAAGTTGACTTTCCTTTGTCGTCCTTCCACGTTAACAATTTCAATTCGACATTATTCTGTATCGGCCTGGTAATGTCCCATACTTCAGCATTAACTTCAGCAGCTAAAACGTTCCGAGCTAAACCTTCAGAAATAGACTGAGCAATCTGCAGGGCGGTTATACCCTTTTCATACTGACGGACCGAACCGTCAGGGAGTGTAATATCAATCATTTACAACATGACTTAATGGTAATAAAATCTGCGTCCCTTCCAATGTTTACGAGCACATTGCTTGACAAAGTTCGCATGAACTAATTCAATCGCAAAATTATGGAATATTTCGGGCATAGCGAAACTTTTCCACCTCGAAAGTCGATTACCAATCTCTGTCGGAAATATCGCGTATTTTAACCCGATCATTTCGTTTTCATCAGGGCCAACTCCTCGATCATTGACGAGGAGTTGACTGAATCGTGAAGCTTTCAATATATTTTTGCTAATTTTGCAATTTAATCATACACTGATGTCACAACAAGTTCCAGACGACGGCACCTACCTTCCACTCATGGAAGAATTTTACACCATTCAGGGTGAAGGCTACCACACCGGCAAAGCGGCCTATTTTATTCGACTAGGCGGTTGCGATGTGGGCTGTCATTGGTGCGATGTAAAGGAAAGCTGGAACGCAGAACTACACCCCCTGACCGCAGCCAATACGATAGTGGATAACGCAAAGAAGTATGCCGCTAAAACCGTGGTAGTCACTGGCGGCGAGCCCTTACTTTACAATATGTCTTATCTTACCGAAAAGCTAAAAGAGGCCGGCATCAAAATCTTTTTAGAAACTTCAGGAGCTTATCCGCTGACGGGATATTGGGATTGGATTTGCCTTTCCCCAAAAAAATTCAAGGGACCACGAGAAGAAGTACTCAGCGCAGCCGGCGAGTTAAAAATAATCATCTTTAACAAAAGTGACTTTCAATGGGCAGAAGACCACGCTCGTTACGTCAGTTCGAGCTGCAAACTATACCTTCAGCCCGAGTGGTCTAAAGCCGCCGAGGTAACCCCTTTGATTATTGACTATGTAATGGAAAATCCCCGCTGGGAAATTTCATTGCAAACACATAAATATCTAAATATCCCTTAAAATTCCAGCCAAAACTCCTAGTCCCAGAATGGGAACAGGGGTTGCTCGCGACGGGCCTCGCGCATCATTTTAGCAGCTTTTTCAATTAACACAGGGTGTTGATCCGACAGGTTCCGTTGTTCGCCAATATCCGTAGGAAGATGGTACAATTCGATCTCCGCGTCTGGGTTTTGCATTGCCTGCAGACGAATAGCCTTATAATCCCCTATTCGCACCGCTTGTTTTCCTCCCTGTTCATGAAACTCCCAATACAGATACTCGTGTTCCGCCTGATCAACCGATCCGGTCAGTGTCGGTAGGAAACTGAGACCGTCGGTATCAGCTAAAGGCTCGGCGCCAGCAATTTCCAATACCGTTGGCCCAATATCCCAAAAGGCGCCAATATGTTCATTTATTTGCCCGGCCTCAACGTGTCCTGGCCACTGAACAATCATAGGTACCCGCAGACCTCCTTCGTAAAGATCTCGCTTATACCCTCTCAACGGGCCCGAACTGTTGAAAAAATCTGGATCTGCTCCCCCCTCGCGATGCGCGCCATTGTCACTGGTAAAAATGATAATCGTTCGCTCCAAAATTCCTTCCCGATCCAGGGCCTCAACAATCGCTCCTACATGACTATCCAGGCGGCTCACCATGGTCGCAAAAGTAGACCTTGGCTGTTCCTGTGAGGTATAGCCTAAGCCCGCTCCTGGACCATAATCACGTCCTTGATATGTCTTCTCCGCAAAGCGCCCATCGTATTTACTGAACAGACTATCGTCTGGCACCAACAACTCTGCATGAGGAAGCACAGAGGGAACGAAAAGAAAAAAAGGACGATCACGGTTTTGATGAATAAACGATAAGGTATGCTCTTGTATCAAATCGGGCGCATAGGTCACCGTATGCTCCATATCGTTGCCTTCTAAATTAATTCGCTGCCCATTATGCCATAAATGAGTCGGGTAATACCGATGGGCATGACGCTGACAGTTGTAGCCAAAGAATTCATCAAATCCCTGATTGAGTGGATCACCACTGGTGCCCACCATCCCTAGTCCCCATTTGCCAAACGCACCATTGGTGTAACCCCGCTTTTGCAATTGTTTCGCAAAGGTCTCAACACGAGCGGGTAGCGGTAATTGACCCTCCGGCTCAATCTCCTTATTCCCGCGAATATACGTATGACCCGTATGCTGCCCGGTAAGCAATGAAGATCGGGACGGAGCACATACCGGTGCACCAGCATAGAAATCGGTGAACAACATGCCGTTTTTAGCAAGCGCATCTAAATTCGGCGTTTCAATTTTCTCTTGACCATACACCCCAATATCTCCATAACCCAAATCATCCGCCAATATGAAAACGATGTTAGGTCTGTCTTGAGCAACACCAGACCTTTGATTCACGATCAAGATAAATACAAGACACCAAAGGGAACGCCACACCATCCTATTAGAGTTTAATTATTTGTCCCGTTTGCACCGATTCATCGCAAGCCAATGCTATCCTCAAACTATTAAAGGTATCTTCCATTGATTTATGAAGATCGAGATCTTCTCGAATTGTGCGCAGGAAGAAACGCTGCTGGCGATGACACAATTCTTGATGGTCTGGTTCGTCCTGAAGGTCCACCCATTCGTCATCACGAATAAATCTATTTTCGGCATCAATATCAGCATAATGCACCTTAAGTGATTCCGTCTTCGTATGGGATTCGATGGTATCAGATTGGCCAACCGATGAGGCCTCCTTAGCCACAATGGAAACCGAACCTTTTGGACCGAATACATCCTTAATAAAGAATGCTGTTTCGCTAATCATCGGCCCCCATCCGGCTTCATACCATCCCACACTTCCGTCGCTAAACCTAATTTGCAACTGTCCATAGTTATAGCGTTGCGGCGGAATATCATCCGTAAGTCTCGCCCCGATTGCGGAAACCGAAACGGGTTTCGCGTCTGTCATTTGGCACATTACGTCAATATAGTGAACGCCACAGTCCACAATTGGGCTTAGGCTGTCCATCAAATTCCGATGCACATCCCACATATGCCCTTCACTTTGCTGATTCAGATTCATACGCATGACCAAGGGGTATCCCATCGATCGGCCTATTTCTATAAACTTAATCCATGATGGGTGATGTCGAAGAATATAGCCCACGACTAATTTTTTATCCGCTCGAATGGCCGCGTCAATCACGGCCCTTGCGCCAACTACGGTATCGGCCAAAGGCTTTTCAACAAAGACATGGGCCCCGGCCTGAAAGGCTTTAATCGCATATTCCTCGTGTGTATCCGGGTAAGTCGAAATACAAACTGCATCGGGTCGGGATTCGGTTAAGGCCGTAAAATAATCATCATATACGGGATAATTAGCCCCTAATTGCTTGTTCAGTTCAACCTTACTATCTCTTCTTGAGACGAGCCCCACGATCTCGAAATCATCCATTTCGTGATAGCATTGCGCATGAGAGGCTCCCATATTCCCACACCCCACTACGAGTATCTTAATCTTATTATCCATTTTTTTTTTAGGAATTACTTAAACCCGGTCGGGGAATCCTCGCGGTATCAATCTCCATCTGCCAACTGTATTCTTCTGAAGACGGACCATAGGTCTTCGTTGAGTTCTGAATCTCATCCAAAGAGATAATTCTACCCGAATACGCTGCCTCTCGTGCCCAAATGGCCAACAGGGTCGAATCGGCCATAAAATCATCTTGGATCACTTCGTTATTGCGAATCGCTGCGAACAATTCGTCATGTTGCGTCTGATACATATTATTCATCTGTCCTTCAAATTTCCATGGATTTTGTCCAAGTATTTGATAGCTACTCAACAAACTCACGTCCATATGCCCCTTACTACCCATAGCTTCCACTGAGTTTCGTGGTTGGGTCCCATTCTGTTGTCGGCCGAAATGAAAACCTTTCCTGCCATCACCATAATCAAATTCAACGGCAAAATGGTCGTAGACATTTCCATATCGATCCCAAGGTTTACTTTGACGTCCTCCTGTTCCAGATACTGATTTAGGCAGATCTCCACCAAGCATCCAACTCATGAAATCAATACTATGCACGGTTTGTTCGACGATAATATCACCAGAATAACGTTGATAATAGAACCAGTTGTATAGTTGGTAGGTGAGATCGTTCCAATCCGCTTGCCGGGGTTTTTCCGTCAGCTCACCTCCCAAACGGAAGGTGCTAATCGAGTAAAGGTCTCCTATACTTCCCGCTCGCACACGTTCGGCAAGTTCCCTATTGGGGGTAGAATAGCGAAAACAGTAGCCAGAAACCAGATTTAAATTTTTGGCTTTCGCTTTCTCGATCGCAGATCTTACCCGATGTACTCCCGGAATATCCACCGCCATCGGTTTTTCACAAAAAATATGTTTGTTCTTGCTGACCGCTTCTTCGAGATGATCCGGTCTAAAACTAGGGGGCGTGGTCAACAAAACGACATCCACCTCAGAGGCCATTAACTTTTTATACGCATCAAATCCGATGTATTTACGGTTCTCAGGAACTTTCACACGATCTTTATGCGCTTCTCGCAACGTACCAAGGGCAGCTTCCAGCTGATCTGGAAAAATATCCGCTAAAGCAACAATCTCGACATCTGGGTCAGCCTCCAACGCCTGGAATGCCGCACCCGTCCCTCGTCCACCACAGCCCACTAACCCCACCTTGATTCGTTTTTTGTAGGTAAGGTCAGCTTTGGACAGCCCCATTGTAGATGCCCCCAAAAGGACACCTCCGTTTTTTATAAAATTTCTACGGTCCATTTCGTTTTTTCTTGATCGGTCAGATTGATGTATATTATCTTTAATTATGAATAGTTCAAAAAATAATCCAAAGAATTATCTATTTTCACAGCAAATTACCAATTATTGAAATCTTATGCAAATTACAGATGCCACGATAACCCCTGTCCTAAATAACACCACCGTCGTTTTCGGGATTCTAATGGCGATTCTTGGAATTGTATTTTACACCTCTAATCTCAATAGCCGCTGGTTCAAAGGATTTTACAACGTCATCCCTCCGCTGCTACTCTGTTACTTTCTACCCGGACTTCTAAACTCCTTTAACATTATTGATGGTGAAAACTCTCCTTTAACGACAGTAGGCAGCCGCTACCTCTTACCCGCCTGTCTTATTTTATTTGTCATCAATCTGGACCTCAAAGAGATGTGGGCACTTCGGAAACGCGCAGGCCTTATGTTTTTTACCGGAATGATTGGCATCGTTTTGGGCGGACCATTCGCCGTATACCTAACCACGTTGGTTTCTCCGGAAGTCGTTGGCGGCACCGGGCCAGATGCCGTCTGGCGAGGCTTAGGCTCACTCGCCGGCTCTTGGCTCGGCGGCAGTGCTAATCAGGTTGCCTTGAAGGAAATTCTGGAACCTTCACCCAACCTATTCGCGTCGACTATTGCGGTCGATGTTTTTGTTGCTTATGTCTGGATGGCTTTCCTGCTTTATGGCGCCGGTAAACATAAAAAGTTTGATCGGTTTTTCAATGCCGATGCGCGCGATGTTGAAGCCCTCAAGGCAAAGATGGACGAAAAAATAAAAGTAAATAGTCGGATACCCGAAACCAAAGATTTCATGCTCATGATCGCTATTGCTTTCGGGGGTACCGGGTTAGCAACGCTTCTAGCTGAACCGATGGCGAATTACATGACGAACCACTATCCAGAAACTGCACGTTTTTCGCTTACCAATAGCTTCTTTTGGATTGTCTTTTTTGCCACAACCATTGGGGTTTCCTTATCTTTCAGCCCATTTAAGAAGCTCGAATATGCAGGCGCCTCAAAAATTGGGACTGTTTTACTTTATGTATTGATTACGACGATTGGCATGCAAATGGATATTCTGGCGATTTTGGAAAATCCAGGATTATTCATCGTGGGTATTATCTGGCTTTCTTTCCATGCGCTACTGTTGCTGATTGTGGGCAAAATATTTAAAGTCCCCTTCTTTTACTTTGCGGTCGGCAGTATGGCAAATGTAGGGGGCGTAGCTTCCGCCTCAGTGGCCTCAGCCGCATTTCATCCTTCATTAATTTCAGTAGGTGTTATCCTGTCGGTCTTCAGTTATGCAATCGGAACATATGCGGGATGGTTAGCCGCTATACTGATGCAGTTGGCTTCCGGTCAATAGATCGTTTATCGATACCGCGGCTGTTTATTTGATTTTTGATCGCTATATTTATAGCTATGGAACAGAACATATTTTTCCAAGGACAAGTATTGTGGTCGCAAATGGACCCAAATATGCACTTGAGACACTCGGCCTATGCTGACTTCTGTGCTCAGGCTCGGAGCAATATGCTTCATACGTTCGGACTATCGCTTCAAGAATTAAATAAACGCAAAATCGGCCCCATATTGTTTCGAGAGGAGTTGGTGTATCATCGTGAAATTGGTCTTGACGAAATTGTTCGAGTTAGCGTGGAGCTTAGCCGGTTCAACCGAAAAAACTCTAGATTTTCCTTCCGACATGTCATCTTAAAACAAGATGACGTACGAGCGGCAGTTGTTCAGGTGGACGGGGCTTGGATCGACATTGTCAAACGAAAACTGACAACGATACCGGAAGAGTGGTTAAAAATCGTCGACCAACTACCCCGCACCGAGGATTATGCAGAAGAAAAAGGCTAACGTCCAACAATAACGCATATTTTACAAAACGTAACCAAATAACATCTGTCTTCAATTCTGTACCTTTGATGCTATGCTATACATCGTCCCAACGCCAATAGGCAACCTGCAAGACATGACATTCCGAGCAATAGAAGTCTTAAAAAATGTCGACTTGATTTTGGCGGAAGACACCAGGACAAGCGCTCCACTCTTAAAACACTTTGGCATCGAAAAACGTGTTTTCGCGCATCACCAACACAACGAACATAAGGCCGTACAAGAAATCATCCGCCGGCTGAAGGAAGGTCAAGAAATTGCACTCATTTCAGATGCAGGAACGCCTGCTATTTCGGATCCTGGATTCCTTTTAGTCAGAGAAAGTATCCGAGAAGGAATTGACGTACAATGTCTCCCCGGCGCCACTGCTTTTGTACCCGCCCTGGTCAACTCAGGACTTCCGAATGATCGGTTCTGTTTTGAAGGTTTTCTGCCGATCAAAAAAGGTCGTCAGACCAGACTAAAGAGTTTGGCTGAGGAAAACAGAACGATGATTTTTTACGAATCGCCGCACCGTCTTTTAAAAAGTATCGAGGAATTCATTCAGATCTTTGGGGCAGATCGTCCAGCCTCAGTTTCAAGAGAGATCAGTAAACTTTATGAAGAGACCGTGCGCGGCACGCTACAAGAGATCAAGCAACATTTCGAATCAAATCCGATCAAAGGCGAGTTTGTCTGCTGTATCGGAGGTAAAATTTAAACGACTGCCCCCCAATAGGAGATGACATACCGATGTTGAAAAATGCAGCATTATTAAGTAGATTTAACGAAAGAAAACAGGATCATGGAACACGACCAACTGGAGCACTATACACAGGACGGCCAAGACCGTAAACTTGTCGAAAAGATTCACAGGAAAATACTAGACATGTTAATTCCTGGCGAATCCATCAATTATATTGCGTTGCAGAAAAAGCCGGCTGTGACGCTACTTCCAGACAGCATAACTGTCAGTAACAAGCGAATTTTCCTATGTGAATTCACAAAACTAGGCCTCGCCACTAATTTTGAAATATTTTCTTGGCAGGACATCAAAGACATGGCCTTCAAAGAAGAGATTTTCGGGTCAAGGGTAACTGTGATTCCCTACACCGGGGAAAACTTAACGGTGGATTACATCCCGAAGATTCAAGCCCGTAAGCTTTATCAACTCATCAAAGCGGCTTTAGACGATCTACAACGGAACGCCAAAAAACCGGCTGATAGCACAATCGTTAAGGAGAACAGGTCCGCTTATCAGGAGCCCGCACCCGCTCAGGAAAACGATCGATCAGTGGCTGCTCCCGCACGCAGTCCGACACGCACTTTTCCTTCCGCTGAGACGACACCGTTACGTGAAATGCGCGATGACGAGGTCACCACTACACTCAAAAAACTCAAAAATCTTTACGACAAACAACTGATCTCTCAAGCCGAATACGAAACAAAAAAAGCGGAGATCCTGAGCAGGATATAGCACACGATGAAAAAAAATTACCTACTGGCCCTATTGAGTTCGATATTACTTTGGTTATCGTGGCCGCCAATGCCTTATACGAGCGTATTACTTTTTGTCGCTTTTATCCCGCTACTTATTGCCATTGAAGAGGTGATTAGAGGAAACCACAAAAACAAGGGGCGAAAAATATTCACACTGGCTTTCCTTACAGGATTGATTTGGAATACGGCCTCTATCTACTGGGTTTACAATGCAATGAATGCCTATTTAGACACGGCAACCTCGTTCCTGATCTCGCTCATCCCTTTCTCGCTCGGTCCCCTGCTGATGGCTTTTGCTTTTCGCCTGTATTATCAAATGCGCAAGAGCAACCCTATTTTATTAAGCGCAATGGGGCTCGTGTCTTTCTGGGTTGCCTACGAGTACCTGCATCAAAGCTGGGATCTCTCGTTTCCCTGGATGACACTCGGAAACGGGTTTGCCAACTTCCATCAGTTGATACAGTGGTATAGCATCACCGGGGTTTATGGTGGTACCATTTGGATCTGGATCGCAAACATTCTTGGGTTTCTTTGGTTCTGGCAAAGAAAAGAGAAAATCGAAGTGTATCGCCAAAAATTATTGCTGGGCCTTCTAGTCGGCTGGATTTTTCTCCCTGCCGGACTCTCTATAGCAACCTACGCGAGCTACCAGGAGCACATTAATCCGTCGGAGATCGTCACCGTACAGCCCAATATTGATCCCTACGGAAAATGGGGAGCGATCTCCCCACAAGAGCAATTGCAAATATTGACTGATCTCTCTCAAAAAGTAGCCAAAGTTAATACCGAGTTTTTCATTTGGCCTGAAACCGCCATCTCGGACGCAAAAGGTATTAACGAAGATGAATTTAGAGATTATCCACATTATCGGAAAATTCTTAAATTCTTAGCGCCCTATCATAATGGTAACGTATTGTCTGGTATCGAAAGCTATCTCATGTATGACGACCAAAGAACACCCACGGCCAAACCCATAGGCAATCTCTTTTATGATAGTTTCAACGCCGCAGTACTCGTTGATGGGAGCAGTAAACTTCAATTCTACCATAAATCAAAATTAGTTCCCGGCGCGGAGAAAATGCCTTTTGGAAGTGCGCTGAACGTCCTAACACCATTGTTTAGCCATTTTGGTGGAACAACAGGTGGTTATGGCAGCCAGGAGGAGCCTACCGTGTTCTATTCCGCCAGTGGGATCGGAGCGGCGCCTGTCGTCTGCTTTGAGTCCATCTGGGGTAACTACGTCGCTAAATATGTACAAAAAGGGGCTCAGTTCATCGCTATCGTGACAAACGATGGCTGGTGGGGAAATACTTCGGGTAAAGATCAGCACCTCGTTTATGCGAAACTACGCGCAATTGAAAACAGACGTTGGGTCGTCCGTTCCGCAAACACAGGGATTTCTGGATTCATCAACCAGCGAGGTGACATCGTCCAAAAAAGCTCTTGGTGGGTGCCGACCGCACTTTCCCAGGAAATTAATCTCAACGAAGAAATCACATTCTATACCAAATACAGTGATTTACTAGTCTATGTTTCGCTGTTAACCGCTTTGGTATCAATATTTTTAATGGTTCCTAGAAAAAAGAAAATCTCTAAGAACTTTCCTATTGAATAATTATATTTGCCGCCATGCAAGTTTATTTTGACAACGCCGCAACCACGGCCTTAGACGAAGAAGTTATCGAAGTGATGGTTAGCACGTTGAAAGACCACTTTGGAAATCCATCTTCCATTCACGCCCATGGACGTGAAATGAAGACTATCGTCGAGAAAGCGCGCAGGACGGTGGCCAAATTATTGAACGCCTCCCCTTCTGAAATATTCTTCACCTCAGGTGGAACAGAAGCAGACAACATGGCCATCGTACGTGCTATCGAAACCTATGATATTCGCCATGCGATCAGTTCGCCTATCGAACACCATGCTGTCCTTCACACACTAGAGGAACTCGCCAACACGGGCAAAATTCATCTTGATATGCTCGGCGTAAATGAGAAAGGCCAAGTCGATCTAGACCAACTCGAAAAACTTTTAGCGGCCAATCCTAAAACCCTGGTTTCGTTAATGCATGCCAACAACGAATTAGGCAACCTGACCGATATAAAAAAGGTCAGTCAATTATGTGCGCAATATGGCGCGCTTTTCCACTCTGACACGGTACAAACCATGGGACATTACGTTCATGATTTATCCGAATTCCCAATCGATTTTATCACGGGAGCTGCACATAAATTTCATGGTCCTAAAGGCGTAGGCTTCATTTATATCAACGGGCGTAACACATTAAAACCATTGATCTACGGCGGAGCACAAGAACGCAACATGCGCGG
This sequence comes from Sphingobacterium sp., assembly GCA_052092145.1. Taxonomy (GTDB): domain Bacteria; phylum Bacteroidota; class Bacteroidia; order Sphingobacteriales; family Sphingobacteriaceae; genus Sphingobacterium. The sequence continues at coordinate 77,460 of JBQDCW010000006.1, forward strand.
CGGAACGGAAAACGTTTACGGAATCGTCGGATTAGCCAAGGCTTTGGAAATCGCCTACGGTCACATGGAGGAGCACCAAGCGTACATCCAGTCTCTTAAAACGTATATGATAGAGGAGCTGACCCGACATATACCAGGCGTCCAATTTAACGGTGAAACAGCGCCTGAGAAATCCCTTTATACTGTTTTGAATGTATCCCTACCCTGCACCCAAATGGGTGACATGTTATTGTTCAACCTGGACATCAAAGGAGTTTCAGTTTCAGGAGGAAGTGCTTGTAGTTCAGGCTCGGACATTGGCTCTCATGTTCTACAAAGTATCCAGGTGGATTCGACACGACCGTCGGTACGTTTTTCGTTCAGTAAATTCAACACAAAAGCTGAAGTTGATTACGCGGTTGAAATAGTAAAAGAAATCTGCGAGCACCAGTAAAAGCCAAAGAAGACATCTGGGGTGGGGTGATTTTCTCCAGCCTACCCCTTGTATTCCACTACCGAAGATCAATACAAAAATGTCCGGTACCTGAAAAGTCAAATCATCAGTTGACTTTTGTCAACACATACTGGTCAGCTAAATCCCCTTTTATTTCCTTACCGGATAAGTCTAATTGGTTTAGTTGGTCTTTGGCCACCTTAAAGCTATAATCAATATTCTCCAAACTCAAGATATCCCGATCGACACTCCATGTGCCTTGATATTCGAAAATCTCCTCGCTCTTCCCGACGTATACATAACGCATCCGGTAATTACGATCGTTGCCCAAACTTAGAACAGTTGCAATTGTACTGCAATCCGCGCAAGGTAATTTTCCCTCATAAATCCCAACAACTGATAAGCCTTTAAGGGCATTCTCTTCCGCGCCAACCACTTGGTTCACATTCGACTTGTTGTTGATACAACTAAACCCAATGAATAAAACCAATACACCGACGACGAATAGTAGGAACCTTTGCATAACGAAATAGTCTTTTTAAAAAAAGACAAAAAAGGTACCACAATCCTCTTTTTTAGAAAATTTAACACTATTCCTCTTCGTCCAATAATCCGCTCGCCAACAGGTGTGCATTCTTCAACTCGCCCAAGGCATGGAAATTCCTTTTGGACTGGGCAATTTCCATCCCCTTCTCATAGATTTCCAATGCAAGGTCCTTTTGTCCGCGCGCATCCAAGAATTTGCCATAATGGTAGTATGTCCCCACATAGTCTTCGTGATTGGAGACTAAATCCTCGAAACCTTCTGCTGCTTGTTCCTCTTGCCCGAGCTTCAACAATTCCATGGTATAAGCGTATTTTAAAAAAGGATCTTGGGGGCTTTCCTTTAAAAAGTTTCGTAATTGCTCGAGTCTAGTTTCCATACCCAAAATTAGCCATAAATAATCAAAAGACCACATTCGGCTCAGCAAATTAATTACTATGCTAGCATAGAAAATGACATAGAAATGACGTTAAGATCGAAACGAAGATCACCGATATTTATTCGGAACAAAACACTTTATATAGAATAAAAGATAGCATATATAATGATGTGTAATTACTTATTTCGTGTTACATCCTAATCACATCTTTGCATCATTTAAGAACAGATGCCATCCTTTCCCTTTGAAATAATGGCAAATTCATGTAGGTTTGTGTAAAACAGGATAAATTATGAAAATATTAGTTTGCATCAGCAATGTCCCAGACACGACATCAAAAATATCTTTTAACAGCGAAGGAACAGTGTTTAATCAAGAAGGAATACAGTATGTAGTCAATCCCTACGATGAAATCGCACTTTCCAAAGCAATAGATCTTGCAGAAACTGAAAATGGAACTGTAACGGTCATCCACGTAGGCCAAGCGAGCACAGACCCAACGATTCGAAAAGCGCTAGCGACAGGTGCGACTGACGCGGTAAGGGTTGAGGCAGAACCGCGAGACGCCTGGTTTGTTGCCAACCAAATTGCACATTATGTCGAACAAACCGGTTTCGACTTGATTCTCACTGGGCAAGAATCCATTGATTATAACGGCTCCCAAGTCGCCGCCTTATTGGGTGAACTTCTAAACCTCCCCTCTGTTTCTATTGCCAAAAAACTGGACATTAATGGAAAAGAAGCGCAGGTAGAGCGTGAAATTGAAGGAGGTACAGAGATCCTAAGCGTTCCCCTACCCGTCGTCATTGGTACAGCGGAAGGAGTTGCCGAACCAAAAATCCCCAACCTTCGCAATATCATGGCAGCGCGCACTAAACCTTTGCAGGTTGTCCAGGCCGTGGAAGTGGAGCAGTTTGAACGAATCGAACGATTTGAAACGCCGGCACCGCGCGGGACTGTTAAAATAGCCCAAGACGTAGCACAGCTCGTCGGAATGCTACACAATGAAGCGAAAGTTATTTAATCACCTTGATAAGAAGCACAAAATGGCAATTTTAATATACGTTGAAAATACAGACGGTAAAATAAAAAAATCCGCTTTCGAAGCCGTATCATACGGCAGGGCAATCGCCGATCAGCGCGGCGATCAAGTAACAGCTATATCCATTGGAAAGGTTGACCAAGAGCAGCTAGCCGCGTTAGGTAAATACGGTGCATCCAAGGTCCTCAATGTCAACCAGGACAACTTAACAAAATTCATTAACCGAGCTTATGCATCTATTATCGCTTCGGCCGCGAAGGAAGAGCACGCAAATTTAATTATACTTTCCAATTCCTTTAGCGGAAAAGGCCTAGCGCCCCGGATAGCCGCCAAACTATCCGCCGGATATGCAAACGGGGCAATTGAACTTCCAACCTTTAGCGAGGACCGAATGGACGTCAAAATCACCGCCTTCTCCAATAAAGCATTCGCGATCAAATCGATCACTTCAGTGACCAAAGTCATTGCGCTCACGCCAAATTCCTTTGCGATCCAAACCAAAGATGGCGTACCCGAGATCGTCGACTTCTCCCCCACACTCGGTGAAGAAAACTTTCAAGTCATCGTTAAAGAGATTGCACGAGCAGCCGACAAAATTTCGCTACCCGAAGCAGACATTGTGGTTTCGGCAGGTCGCGGACTTAAAGGACCTGAAAACTGGAAGATCGTTGAAGAGTTAGCCGATGCACTAGGGGCGGCAACAGCTTGTTCCAAGCCGGTATCCGATGCGGGTTGGAGACCCCATTCTGAACACGTTGGCCAAACAGGTATTGTCGTTAGCCCAAACCTCTATATTGCTATTGGCATATCGGGCGCAATACAACACCTTGCGGGCGTCAGTAATTCCAAGACGATCGTTGTGATCAACAAAGATCCGGACGCCCCCTTTTTCAAAGTTGCGGATTACGGGATCGTCGGCGACGCCTTTGAAATTGTACCGCAATTAACCCAAGCGATTAAAAACTTGAAACACAACTAGAATAACTCAGCATTGAACGCGCGACCCTGTCTTAAAAAAAAGGAGGGTCGTTTTTTTTTTTGGTTTTAATATTCCCATCTTTGTAATCACGTTAAAGCGTAATCCATGAAGAAAATCAAGTTAGATATTGTTGGTCTGTCCTATAGCCAAACACAATCCGGGGCATACGCACTCGTACTCGGGGAGACGGGGGGTAATCGGCGACTACCGGTCATCATCGGAGGGTTCGAAGCGCAATCCATCGCCGTTGAAATCGAAAAAATGGCGCCAAGTAGACCGCTGACACATGATTTATTCAAATCTTTCGCTGAGACTTTTAAGATTTCCTTGGATGAGATTCTGATTTACAACTTAGTGGATGGGATATTTTTTGCCAAGCTGCTGTGCAGTGATGGGGACCAAACTGTTGAAATCGATGCGCGAACTTCAGATGCTGTTGCCTTAGCGGTACGCTTTGAATGTCCCATATACACCTATGATTTCATCATGAATACTGCAGGCATTGTTATTGAAGGCAACGATTTCGCATTTCTGGAGAACATTGAGAATGTCGGTCATTATAAACCAAGTGAAGGCCCTGTTGAAGAAGAAAAAAAACCAGCGGCCAGTGAACCCGCGAAAAACATGCCTTCTCCGTACGCCTCTCTCTCGGTCGAGCAACTCGAGAAAACACTTCAAAAAGCGATCGACAACGAACAGTATGAGACCGCGGCTAAAATCCGGGACGAAATAGAAAAGAGGAAATCTTAACATTCCACCTAAATTACACTGCTCGCCATGTCCGTTCAAATAAGGTTGACCATCATGAGTTTCCTCCAATTTTTTGTGTGGGGAGCCTGGTTAATCACTGTCGCAAACTATTGGTTTGGCACCAAAAATTGGGAAGGCACAGAATTTGGCGCCATATTCTCAACCATGGGTATCGCGTCACTATTTATGCCCACGATTGCCGGGATCATCGCTGACAAATGGGTTAATGCCGAAAGATTATATAGCGTCCTGCACATCCTCTATGCGTGCTCCTTATTCTATCTAGCTCAAGTCGATGACCCTGGGACATTTTTCACGGTCATGCTGCTCAGTATGTGTTGTTATATGCCCACACTAGCCTTATCGAACGCCATTGCTTATACCGCTCTAAATCAGGAAAACCAAGATCTTATTAAAACCTTTCCTCCGATTCGAGTTTGGGGAACGGTGGGGTTCATCGCCGCGATGTGGATCACCAATTTGAGTGGCAGCAAAGCAACGGAGGGCCAGTTTTATATTGCGGCAAGCGGGTCACTCTTACTGGGCATCTATTCATTAGTTAAATTACCCAAGTGCCCGCCCCAGCGCCAAATCGATAAAAACGCGGGAATTGTCCAGATGATGGGACTCGAAGCATTCAAGCTATTTGGCAACCTAAAAATGGCACTTTTCTTTATTTTTTCAATCTTTTTAGGAGCTGCACTCCAACTCACGAATGCCTACGGCGATGTTTTTCTGGATGAATTTCGTTTCTACCCAAAATATGTGGACTCGTTCGTTGTTCAATATTCGACCATCATCATGTCTATTTCTCAAATCTCCGAAACGTTATTCATTTTAGCGATTCCTTTCTTTCTGAGACGATTTGGGATTAAGCAAGTCATGTTAATCGCGATGTTAGCTTGGGTATTGCGCTTTGCTCTATTCGCCTATGGTGATCCGTCCAACGGACTTTGGATGATCATTCTTTCCTGTATTGTCTATGGTATGGCATTTGATTTTTTTAACATTTCAGGTTCCTTATTTGTTGAAACCAACACCAACAACAAGATTCGCTCATCCGCACAAGGACTGTTTATGATGATGACTAACGGAGTTGGAGCTGTTTTAGGTTCTTGGTTATCGGGTTGGATGATCGATCGGTACTATACCCTTTCATTTACCAATGCCCAAGAACTCGCAGACTACCTAGAGACTACAGTCAGCAATTCAAGCTTCCTGAAATTGATACAGGCTCGAGATGTTCAGCTTGTAGACGGCGTATTCACACAGGCTATCCAATTGAAAGACTGGCATCATATCTGGTTGGCATTTGCTGTTTATACGTTGATAGTAGCGATACTCTTTGCGGTATTGTTTCGACATAAACACAAGCCGTCCACAATCACTGAGCAAACGTCCAGCTAAACAGCCGTCCTCGAGACATGCCGATAAATCACCTTTAAAAACTGATATCCAACAGCTCTAAATCGGCCTAATAATTAGCATACATCAACAAATAATCCTATTTTGCATGAAACATTTGTTATGGGCGAAATTGTATTAAAGACCTCCGATCTATCGTACGCTTACCCCAAAGGATCCAAATTGATTTTCAGCGATCTGGTATTAGGCAAGCAGGAACACACATTGGTACTGGGTGACTCTGGATCAGGTAAATCCACGCTTTTGAACTTAATTGGTGGATTCTCAAGACCAAGCTCCGGACATATCGATATCAATGGACAGCAATTGGATGTACTCAGCGGGCCGAGATTAGACCGCTATCGCGCCCAAAACCTAGGCTTCATTTTTCAAGAGGCCCATCTTCTTCGAAATTTATCGGTGGCCGAGAACATACAATTGGCGCAGAGCCTAGCAGGCCTTGCCGTTGACCGACCGGCTATTACTGATTTACTCACAAAATTACAGCTTGCGGAATTTGCCAATCGCAAGCCGAATCAGTTAAGTCGTGGCCAAATTCAACGGGTAGCTGTGGCCCGCGCGTTAATCAATAAACCGACACTGTTGATTGCTGACGAGCCTACGGCCTCGCTTGATGATAAAAACACGTTTCTGGTGATTGACCTATTGAAAGGGTTGGCCGATCAACAAGGTAGTACACTTTTGATTTCGACCCATGATAAAAGGCTCAAAGACGAATTTAGTAATAACTATACTTTAGCCGCACAATAAGATGAATACACTGCAACTCGTTTGGAAAAATATTTCGCAACAATGGGCATCGACCCTCTTGAGTATTCTACTAACGGCATTTGGTGTCGCTATTTTGACCAGTTTATATATCACCAGTGACACGTTTGAGAAACAACTGGATAACAACAGTAAGCAAGTCGATCTGGTTGTTGGCGCAAAAGGAAGTCCTTTACAACTGATACTTAGCACCCTATACCATGTAGACAACCCAACGGGGAACATCAAACTCAGTGAAGCCCAAACCCTTTATAACAATCCTTTCATCGAGAAAGCGGTACCGATATCCCTCGGTGACAATTTCAGGGGACATCGAATTATAGGAACAGACACCAGCTTTATTGGTCTATACGATTTAGAAATCCAAACAGGTCGAATTTGGCAGGCTAGTTTCGAAGTAGTCATTGGTAGTGAGACCGCAAGAAAGCACAACCTTCAACCAGGTGACCAAATTCACGGCGCACATGGGTTGGCTGAAACCGCCCACATACACGATGAACATCCTTTTACAATCGTGGGCATATTGAAACCCTCGGGATCGGTTGTGGACAACCTGTTATTAAGTGATCTGGAGAGCGTTTGGGATGTACACGGTATCCATCACGACCATCCACATGCCGAGGACGACGAACAGGCCCATGCGCATCACGAACAGGAGAACAGTGATGATCACCAACATGGGCACAGCCACGACCACCAACACGAGGATGAAGAATCGCATACACCTCATGCGCACACGGAGTCGGTAGAACTGCTCACCGAGCGCCCTAGAGACGATGTTTTCGTTAAAAGCATCGCATCGGACATTGCCCAGGATACAAGTCTTGAAATCACGGCCCTACTCGTTAAATTCAGCTCTCCGGCAGCCATTGGGGTAATCCCCAAACTGATCAACCAATCAACGAGTATGCAAGCGGCATCACCCGCACTTGAAACCGCGCGTTTATTTTCTCTGATGGGTGTAGGCATTGACTCTTTAGAAATTTTAGCCTACGTCATTATGATCATCGCTGGTTTGAGCGTTTTTATTAGTCTCTATAATGCCCTGAAGGACCGAAAGTACGATTTAGCAATCATGAGAACCCTAGGCGCCAGTAAAATTAAACTTTTCACGATGCTTATTGTCGAAGGTTTAGTCATTACACTAATCGGTGGCGTTGTTGGCTTATTGATTGGGCATTTCGGTGTCTATTTGATCGGTAAACAAACGAGCCAAAGTGCAGATATTCTCCCCGTATTCCAACTCTACGGAAAAGAATGGTTAATTTTGTTGAGCGCTTGCATTATCGGCATAATTTCAGCACTCCTGCCGGCGCTAAAAGCATACAAAACAAGTATATCGACTATACTAGGCAACAAATAGAAGAATGAAAAAAATTATATTTACGTTATTATTCGCCAGTGCATTCTGTATGCTTTCAAACGCACAGATCACTAATTTCAACGAAGCACAGATCCCGGATCACACCCCAATGATGAACAGCACGTGGGAAGCGATCGATAAAATGATGTATAAAGTATCCACCGAAGGGAACAAGAAAGTGTATACTCCCGCTTATCCCGAACCCTTGAAAAAGCTAGAAAATAAAGTCGTCGAGCTTCCAGGCTATATGGTCCCGTTAAAAAGCGGACGAAATCACGACACTTATATGCTCTCGGTGCTACCCATTACCCAATGTCAGTTTTGCGGGACAAACGGCATCCCCCCTATGGTCGAAATCTTTATGAAAAAAGGAACGGTAAAGTATACCGATGAGCCCATAAAGATCAAAGGAAAAATGGTCTTCAATCCCGAACCACTTAAAGGTAACGCGGAAATTCAGATCGTCGGCGCAGAGCTCATCAATTAACGGTTAAGTAAGGCAACTTCTGCACAAGCTAAAACAGCAGCTGTTTCCGTCCGTAAGCGCGACTCACCTAATGAAATAGGCATAAAGCCTTCACTTAAACATAAACGTATCTCTCGAGGCGAAAAATCACCCTCAGGGCCGATCATAAGCACATAGTCTCCGTGCGGTTTAAATGCTTGCGTAATGAACCCCTTGTCCTGATCGTCCTCACAATGGGCAATTCCTTTTTCAACCGCCTGCTGGCTTTCCTTCAGATTTTCCAAAAAACGATCGATGGAAATCATTGGATTTACACGAGGCACATACGCTTTTAAGGATTGCTTGGTAGCCGCAACAACGATCTTATTTAAGCGATCCAGTTTGACCTCCTTGCGTTCGGAATGATCACATAATAAAGGGGTAATCTCCTGGATTCCGATTTCAGTTCCTTTCTCTAGAAACCATTCAAAACGATCCATGCTTTTTGTCGGCGCGACGGCCAGATGTAAACGATAACTAGCGCGTCCATATCCTTCAGTATAAGACACAATATGCAGTTTGGTACGCTTGGGATGCGCTTCCGCAATTTCAGCTTCAAAAAAACCTCCTTTCCCATCGATCAGAAAAACTTTGTCGCCTATGTTCATTCGAAGAACCCGCACGGCGTGCTTGCTTTCTTCCTCGGAAAGCTGGTAGGCTAGCTGTTCTGGTTTTACCTCTGGTGTATAAAACAAATGCACTTTTTCTCCCTTTTATTCATCGTCCGCATCGGTGGCCGTCTCGATTAAATCCAGCTTCACGAACTCAATATTCTGTTGCGTTTTCTTAATAATCGTAAATCGATATCCCAGTTCCTCTGTACTATCACCCACGTCTGGAATTTTTTCAAAAAGATGCGACACCAGCCCCGCTACGGTATCGTAGTCCGAACTTTCGGGCAACTCCAAAGGAAGATACCCACTGGCATCATGTACACTAGCTCCCGCATCGACCATAAACTCCGTCTCGGAAATCTGCTCGACCAACGGTGTTTCTTCATCGTACTCGTCTTGGATTTCCCCAACAAGCTCCTCCACAATATCCTCCAAGGTCACCATGCCTGCGGTACCCCCAAACTCGTCTAAGACAAAAGCAATTTGAATTCGTTTTTGCTGAAACTCAGCCATCAGGTCGTTGATCTTTTTAGTCTCGGGAATAAAATAAGGCTTCCTCATGATGTTGCGAAGCACCACAGTCTTCCCCTTGACCACCAGTGGCAGGATGTCCTTGGTATGCACAACACCAATAATCTGATCGATGTTATCGTCATATATCGGGATACGGGAATATCCCTCTTCGGTGACCGTTTGAATAAAATCTTCTGCTGAATCGCTTTGGTCAACAGCTACAATTTTTGTTCGGGGAACCATAATATTCTTGACAATACGTTCATTAAAATCAAAAACATTTTTAATCAACTCATGTTCAGCGTTATTCAGCGCTCCACTCTCCTTGCCTTTCTCTAAAAGATATTGTAGTTCTTCGGAGGAGTGGTCAGCCTCGTGAGCACTGACTTGAATCCCGACTAATCGAAGTAAAAAATTAGCAAAACCGTTCAATACCCAAATTATTGGCTTAAAGATATAATAGAAGAACTGCAACGGAATAGCCACCTTCATGGTCGTGGCTATAGGTTTGTGAATCGCGATCGATTTGGGAGCAAGTTCTCCAAATACGATATGGAGAAAAGTGATGATACTAAAGGCCAAAACCAGCCCCAAATTAGTCGCTAATTTACCGGTAAGTTCTACATTGAACAATCCAAAAAAATGGTGGACAATTTCGGTCATCACCGCCTCTCCGACCCAACCCAAAGCAAGCGAGGCTAACGTAATTCCCAGTTGCGTCGCCGCGAGATAGCCATCGAGATGATCGGTAATACCTTTAGCAATCTTGGCAACTTTACTGCCCGATTTCGCTTGAAGCTCAATTTGTGACGCCCGTACTTTGACGATCGCAAATTCAGCAGCCACGAAGAACCCATTGGCCAACACCAAAAAAAAGGTCCAAAACAGATCAATTCCCATGGCCTAGCTTCTTAAGTACGAACGCACTGCTCCAAACCGTCCAGCATTGCGCTGAAAATTTTGAAAGCTGCCTTTGAGCGGCAGGTTCCATTTCTTTGAATTTCGAGCCAAGCCACTCCTGATCCTCAAGTGCCTCGCTAACCGCGCACGAAAATGAGTGTTTAGTAAAACGAAGCATCCCTGCTGGTCCATACGGGCTATTGTTTTCCATAGGATCAGGCAGGGTTGCGGTAACCGAATTCGGTATATAACTTGCTACAAGTCTTTGATTCCACGCGATCGGCAAGACATGACCTTCAAAAGGTTCATCATCTGAGGACGGCGTGGGCAATCTGGGGGAAGGGTCCATTCGTATTATTATTTGTTCCTAATTTCCTGATTATATAAATCGACGCTTTCCATAATTATATTCTGTGCATACGTTCGACCGTAAAGATTCTCTATCGTTACGTTCTTTTCCTCTAAGGTTTTATAATCTTTGAAAAAGCGCACTATTTCTTTCATGGTATGGGGTGGAAGTTCCGATAAATCATTGATGTAATTCACCGACATATCGTTTTTGGCCACCGCAATAATTTTATCATCTTGCTCTCCGTTATCGATCATGTGCATCACGCCAATCACTTTCGCTTCGATCATACACATCGGATAAACGTCGACCGAACAAATCACCAAAATATCCAATGGATCTTTGTCATCACAATACGTCTGCGGAATAAAACCGTAGTTAGCCGGATACATGACCGATGAAAACAGAACCCGGTCTAACTTAATCAGTCCGCTTTCTTTATCAATTTCGTACTTCGCTTTAGAACCTTTCGGAATTTCGATAATGGCATTTACGGAGTTCGGCAAGTCCTCACCAGGAGACACTTGATGCCAAGGATGTTGTGTACTCATTAAATCTTTACTGTTTGTTTATTTTGTTTTTTCTACTTTTCAACCACTTTTTCAACAAGGCAATCGCAATCGGCAAAAATGCGATAACAATCAAAGCGACAATAATAATTTCCACATAGTTGATTATCCATGGAAATTTGACGCCTAAAAAATAACCGCTTAATGTTAACAGAGACACCCATAGAATGGCTCCAAGAACATTAAACAACACGAATCTTCTGAAATTCAGCTGCACTACCCCGGCAAATATTGGAGCAAATGTACGAATTATGGGTACAAATCTTCCAATTATTAATGCAGTCCCACCGTACTTTTGAAAGAATTCCTCCGCCATGATGACGTATTTCCTTTTAAAAAGTATCGAGTCTTTCCGCTTAAACAGCATCGGTCCGGTTCGATAACCAAACCAATAACCCGTGAAGTTCCCTAAAATCCCTGCCCCCAATATACCGAAATAGAGCGTTGTGATATCGACATCAATTTTCTCCAGTGCACAAAACAAACCTGCAAGGAAAAGAAGATAATCTCCGGGAAGAAAAAAACCAAAGAATAATCCAGTTTCTGCGAAAACGATCAGACAAACTATATAAAAACCACCGTGGCTTAATAAGTATTCCGCATCTAGCAACTGTTGAAAGGACAACAAGTATTCTTGCATAGTATATTTTTTTCGCTCTTACAAGCTACGACAGCTAACTGGGCCGACAATTCAGAACAAATGTCATAATAATTTATGGATTTGTAATGGAAGAGATCGCCTCTCGAATGGTTTCCGCAATAACAGTCATCTTCTCTTCGGGCAATTTCAACTTGGGTTTTTCGAAATTCATGTCGTGGACATGATTTAGTGGCATCAAATGGATGTGCGCATGCGCCACCTCCAATCCCACCACAGCAACACCAACCTTTTCACACGGGAAAGCTTTTTTTATCCCCTGAGCAACAATTTTTGAAAAAACCCAGAGCCCCATATATTCTTGGTCGTTTATATCAAAAATATAATCAACCTCCTTCTTCGGAATAACAAGGACATGTCCCTCGGTTAACGGATTTACATCCAGAAAAGCGAGATAATCATTACTTTCGGCCACTTTGTAGGCGGGTATTTCTCCTGCAATTATTTTAGCAAATATTGTAGACATAAACTACTCGTTCATTTTGTGATTACCAAGGGTGAATTATCAATTAAACTAATTGATATCAGACTATGGGCGCTATTTAGTTCTGCCTGTACGGCTTTTTTCTAATGCGATCACCACAGCCGGTCAACTCGCACGTTCAATACGAGTTTATCTATTGTCGTTTACCGACTATGCAAATATATACAACTTTTTTTGTACCTCACACCCTAAAAAGCCAAAGATCTGCGTCTATGTGCATAGCGCATCTCCGAAAAAATAACGACCAGCATTCCTGACTGACCACATACGCCATAGGGTTTGATGCAGGTCTGGACCATTCGGATACACCAAACCGTTCCCCGGGTCCTATTCGGTGTTGGCGTAGTACCCCTCATTTTGAAACAGAACTACCCTCCATGAAAAAAGCCCCTATTGGGGCTAGATTAATTTTTAAGTGCTGTGCGGCTATGGCTTCCGCACATAACCTTATATCTTGTTACCTTGAGATCTCCAAGACTTCGAGCTCTAGTTGACCCGCTGGTACCGTTACCGTTGCGATGTCGCCAACCTGTAGTCCCAAAAGCCCCTGGGCAATTGGTGATTTAACAGATATTTTACCTGCCTTGAAATCCGCCTCTGTCTCTGAAACGAGTTGGTACGCCATAATCGCACCGGTTTTTACATTCTTGATTTTAACATGAGAAAGCGCCAAAACTTTGGTCGCATCCAAACTAGATTCATCGATGATACGCGCCGAAGCCAACACCCCCTCAAGCTTAGAAATCTTTGCTTCATGGTGGCCTTGTGCCTCTTTCGCAGCATCGTACTCCGCGTTTTCAGACAGGTCCCCTTTATCACGGGCTTCAGCTATCGCCTTGGCGACATTTGATCGACCTTCTGTTTTCAAGTACTGAAGTTCTTCCTTCAATTTGGACAACCCTTCCTCTGTGTAATAAGTTACTTCTGCCATAATATTAACTTTTACCTTTTTTTAATAATCTCTTTAATTTACAAAAAAAGACAAGACCACGCTCCCCAATTCTCGGACAGCATGGCCTTGTTCTTCTGAACGAAGATATAGATTTCAAGTCAGAAAAACAAGTTTTTTACTCCGGATTTTCGGTGCCTTCGTTGATGAAACGATAGCCCAACCCGCGCACAGTTTGAAGATAATGTGGCTTGTCTGGATTTGTTTCGATTTTCTTTCTTAAACGCACCACATGCATATCAAGTGTGCGTGTATTGACATTCGAGCTATAGCCCCAAACAACCTCCATCAACTCCTCTCGGGTGATATCTCGACCCTTATTTTGTAGAAAATGCAAAAGAATACGATTTTCTAAAATGGTTAATTCTATTTTCCTGCCATCGCGAATTAGGGAATGCACATTTGGGTGGTGTTCAGTATCACCAAAATTGTACACTTCATTTTGAGTCTTTGGCACGAAAAACCGGACTTTATTTTCGATCATCGCCACCAAAACATCCATATTGAAGGGTTTGGTGATATAGTCGGTCACGCCGTAACTATAGGCATCAATCTTATCGATATCTTGAGATTTGGCCGTCATCATAATGATGATGTTTTCAAAGCCAGCTTTCCGAATTGCTTCACAGACATCGATACCTTCCTTACCGGGCAACATCCAATCCAAAAGAACGATATCTGGCTGTTGATCGATAATGACTTTTTCCGCCTCGAGCCCGTCGCTGCTTTGAATTACTTGAAAGCCCTCGGTTTGCAAGCGATGGGTAACCAAAAACCGAAGGTTATCATCATCTTCCACCACTGCAATTGTTATGTCCTTATTCATCATATACTATAGATTATTTAGGAAAGATCAATGTAAATGTTGTCCCCTCTCCTTCCACGCTACTTACTCGAATCTCTCCACCCATAAACTCGGTAATCTCTTTGCAAAATGCTAAGCCCAATCCAACACTTCCACCTTGGTTGAATTGGTTTTTAACCCGATAGAATTTCTTAAATATACTTCTCAGCTCCGTTTTATTAATGCCTATCCCTTGGTCGCTAAACTTCATAACGAAGCTCTTCTTTGTTTGCTGTACGCTAATATCTATAATTTTTCTCGAAATCTCGGAATATTTGTATGCATTATCGATCAAATTCTGAAACACGGAATGTAAAAGAACCGGATCGGTATACATCTTACTATCAACATCCAAATGTGAGCTTAACGCCAAATCTGGATATTTAATTTTCGTCGCATCAAAAACCTCCTCACAAAAACTATTCAAATCCACATATTCTCCCTTGAATTTTAAGGATTTATTTTCAATCTGTGTGAAAGACAGCAACTTATTCATTAAATTATTTAACTTATCTGCCTCTTGATCTAGAATTTTCCCATACATTGTTCGTTCCTGATCCGTTATACGTTCTGCACTGCGGATATTATTACCTGCAATTTTGATCACGCTCACCGGGGTCTTGAACTCATGGGTTAGATTGTTAATGAAGTCATATTGTAATTGAAAGAGACGACTATTGATGGCGATATTTCGATAAATCAAATAAACAATGAGCAGCAAGATGATGTAGAGCACCGACACGCCCAGCACGACCGGAAAGAAACGTCGATTAATCTCGCCACGCAAAAATTGCTCTGAGGAATCAAACTGTAGTTTAAACTCAGAGAAAGCAGCCGGGAGTGGCATATCTGTAGAAAGGAAAGGAGCCTCTTCCATCACATTGGGATCTGCAACTGCCAGTATGCGTATATTTTCGTAGAGCCGAGGCTGATTATTCACGATCTTAAGTTTCAACGGGTTAACTTTATAAACAAACAAATCTTGATCGTATGCAACCGGAAGCGTGGTCGCCGAGGTATCTTCCAACAGCGCTTTGTAGTTTTTCAACGTGCTAATCCTAGGAATGTTCAAGTAGGTAATTTTTCCAGGGACCGTATTGTAAAAGATTCGATAAATATCATTCTCCGTTAACGAAGTCGAATCATCCAATACATCCAAAAAATTAACCATTTTGATCGCCATATTGTTAAAATCGTCCGAAGTCGGACGACTATCGGTCGAACTCATACTCTCACGGATGAGTCGATTCTCTTCGTTCAAACTAAACGAAAATATCGATCGCGGATAAATTAAAAGGTTCTGAAATCGGACACCTGTAGTCGATGCATTCTGATTGGTGAAAATCACGTCATAAAAAACGACCTCTTCCAAAAAAGGATTTTTACGCAAATTTTTCTCGGCGTAGGTCACCGCGTGTACCGAGTCCAAGTACCCCTGATAATTGGACACCTCGGCGATATCATTATTGAAAAAATCGTTAAAGGGTTTTAAAGTGGCATCAAAGACGTCAACCCTGCGGTTGTAAAATTCCGCCTCAACAAAGTTCGAAGTCACGGTCCTGGCCAAAAACACCGAAACAATATACAATACCGTAAGGAAAGCCAAAAATGCAATTAGTAGGCCAATGTTTTTCCTATATTTACTAGCCTCTTTGACCATTTCTATTGTAAGTATTGTCCCAAGAAAGCTTCTATCTCCTGGTAATATTCCACCACATTCTCCGCATTTTTAAAACGCTTCCCTTCATCTTTCTTGAATATATAACGAACCGGGATCTCGTTGCTTTTCAACTTGCCAACGAATTGGTTCGCGTCAGTCACTGAACTAAATTTATCCTTGCCCCCTTGAAAAAAGAGCACCGGTATTCTAACTTTATCCGCATGGAAGACTGGCGAAATAGATTGAAACAGTTCAGACTCAGTCTCTGGATTCCCAATAATATGGTAAAAAAGCTGAACGTACTGATTTAAGTGTGGCGGGATCTCCCGAAAGTACGTAAAGAGATTGCTATAGCCCGATGAGGTAATCGCACATTGATAAAGCGAGGGGTTAAAAGCAGCGGCGTGCAGGGCTGAGTATCCTCCGAAACCGGCTCCCATGATAGCAATCCTATTTTTATCTGCTATTCCTTGATGGATAAGCCAAGCGACCCCGTCGGTGATATCCGTTTGAATCTTCCCACCCCATTCTTTGAAACCAGCTGTCCAAAACTCTTTTCCATAACCCGTTGACCCGCGGTAATTGACCTGAAAGACCGCGTAGCCGCGATTCGCCAGAAACTGTACCTCTGGATCAAACCCCCACTCGGTACGTCGGTTAGGACCATCGTGTACCAATACCACGATCGGACAATTCTTCCTTTGCTCTTTGGGGTAGGTGATAAATGCGTGTATCGATTTACCGTCTCGCGAAAGAAATTCCACCTCCTCCATTGCATTGAATTCCAGTTGGGTCAATTGCGGATTTTCTTCGCTCAGTATTTTTAATTTCTTTGATATGCGATCAATATGATAGGTCTTTCCCGGATGAACGTCACTGTAGACCCGAACAATGAAGCTCTCTAAATTAGCATCGCTATCGATAAACTCTACTTCTGAACCTTCAAATTGAGCCTTCAGATGTTCATACACTTCCTTATAAGCAGGATCAAAAATCACTTTCCGGTCCTTATCCACGAAAGAGGTTGTAAAGGCCATACTTTCTGTCTCGATCGAATACCCGTCACTACTCAGGTCTCCCCTTTCATTCTCGTAAATCAGGCGACGTTCCTGACCTGCCTTCACGTCGAATTCTACCAGAGCACGTTTATCTCTATTTTGATTCGAAAGGGCGTAGATATGTCGGTGAGATCCCTTCACAAACCCCAAAGGAGTGAACAACGTACCGAATTCACTCCGCATGACCTCTCGGAATTGATCATTTTCACGCTCTCGATAAAGCAGCGAACTTTCGACACTATCACTCGTCAGGGCAATACGAACGATCCCGTCCGGGGAACCCACCCAAGTATTCACATTCCCAGGATTCTTATAAATCATTTGACTGGGCCGACCATCGAGATAAACTTGATGTAAGTCGAACAGTGATGAATCACGTTTGTTCATCGCCACCATCAACGCTCCATTTCGTTCCTTTATCGGATGCACCCAACGTAATTTGGCATCCTCTGGCTGAAAAAGAGCATTGCTCTTTTCGGTCTCCACATGAACACGAAAAAGGCGTAAACTATCATTTGCCGATTGTGAATTGGAAAAAACAATATGTTCTCGGTCGATCCAAAAAAAACTCCGAACATTCAGGTTCGCTTGGTAGGTGAGCTGCTTGGACGAGTCCGGGTCGACCAAGTCTAGAATAAATATATTCTTGCAGTGATCGTGCTCCGCCAAATAAGCCACCTTGTCACCATCAGGAGAGATCCTAAATGAATTCCTGTCGGGCTTAACGAAGAAATCCTCAATGGGCACACCGGTTTGATTGCTCTGCTCTTGTTTACACGATAGGCACAGAATCAATACACTCAATACAGAGAATAAGGATCTTATATTCATATTTTCTTCGCCTCGACTCAAATATTAAAAATAAATACCGTAAAATTCGATTTGCAACCTTAATTTTACAGCGATTATTAAAATATTTCGCGCATGTACCTGTATAACGTTTCCCTTATTATTGAAGGTTCAAACCACCAAGATCTACTATCCTGGACCCAACAACTCATCACGGAGAAAGCCTATTCAGTTAGGTTGTTAAAGATGCTAGACTCTCCACATGAAGGTCATACCTATTGTTTACAAGCCGAATCTAACAGTCAGGAAGAGATCGACCAGTTGCGTAGTAGCCTGATGAAAGACCTGCAAGAGCATATCAATCAGCATCACCGAGAAAAAGCATTTCTTTTCGAAAGCGTTATGCAATATCTTTCCTCAAGCGCCCCCCTGGGGTAACCACTCCACTCAAAGTGGCTGTATGGCCTAGCTTTCTGAAGACTATCTGAGACCGGGTTCCATTTCATCTAACCGCATAAAGGAGTTGTTAATCCAACGTCCCTTCCCTGGACCTCGATACGTGATGCTGATCCGCTCTTCTGAACTTCGTATACCATAAAACACCAATACCGCCACCGATAATAAACGGCATGGATAACAAAAACAGAATTCCGCTGTTTAATCCGTTTCCTTGCGTATTTCCTTCCTTCGTACTGTTCTCCGCGTTCAGGGAACACATCGCACATTGTGCCGTTGTCGTTAACGGCAGCGAGCACATCATAGCCACAACCACGATGGCGAAAAATTGTATACGTAGGGCGCGTAAAAGTTTCATAACACAAAGGTAACGTTTCCCAATCGAATTTCTTACGTCTGAAGATGAAAAGAGTCGTCCGAAGTTGTTGGACCAATGCGGTCTTTACATCTCCTCGGAAAGCAACACGTTAAATTTATCCCAAAACCCATCCTCCGGTAGTGGCGCCTTGATCTCCATCCATTCTTCTTTAATTGGATGAGAGAAAGCCAGTGCGCGCGAATGAAGACAGATGGTCCGTCTCTGACTTCCTCTTGGGTAGCCGTATTTATTATCGCCAACAATGGGGCTCCCCATAAAGGCTAATTGACAGCGGATTTGATGCGTTCTCCCTGTAACCGGTGTGATGGATAATAGATAATAGCCATCAAGCTGCCCGATCAACTGATATTCCAATTCAGCATAAGTTCCGTTTTTCACCTCGCGATCATATGCTTTTGTGATCATTTTCTTACGGTCTCTCAAAAGCCAGTTTTTCAACACTCCGCTATCCTTTTCTGGAGGTTCGCGAACAAGTGCTAAGTAGCTTTTTTTCACCTTTCGATCGTGGAACAAACGATTCATCCTATCGAGACCTTTGCTTGTTTTTGCGAACAAGATCATGCCGCTTACCGGACGATCCAGTCTATGAATTACCCCAACAAAAGCCTTGTTCGGTTTGTCATACTTTTTCGTAAGAAAATGATCCACCATCTCCTCCATCGAGCGATCACCTGAGGGATCCACCTGTACGATATCTCCTCCCCGCTTATTTATAGCCAGGAGATGATTATCCTCGTACAACACATCTTTTTCCGTTATATCCATCTACTCCTTTTCCGATAGGTAACTCACCGATCCGTCCAGTGAATGCGTAAAACGCATTTTTTAGTCATTAACAACATCAACCGATTCCGCAGCTTCTTGCTTTGCCTTGTTTTTAAAAAAACCGCGCAATAAGAAGTTACTCTGCAAGGCCTCCATATTTTCATCCAACTTCTCGGTACCCATGTTTAGATTACGAAGAATTTGTCTAATCTCATCAGCAGCCTCCGGATCATTTGTCAACACGCCAATAGCATTGTCCTTGTCGTTCAATCTGGCAGTGGTTTGGTCTAAGTTTGACATCAGCGCAGTCGCAGTCTGCGTAACACCTTGCAACTGCGCAGCAGACTCACGCAAACTGGCAAACACCGCAGTATCTGTCGTCAGTTCGTGAATGAGCCCCTGCTCGTTATTAAGTTTGGTTGACAAAAGCGCCAGATTGTCTACCGCCTGATTGGCTTTTTCCATCGTGCCGTTTAGCGAAGAGACAGCCGTTCGAAGATCGGTCGCTATTTGTTCATCCGTTAGCATCGCACCCACCGCGCCTTTTCCGTCGACTAAATTCTTAGACAATTCAGCAAAGTTCTTGGTGATTTCGACTAAATTTTCATTATTGACCTGTAAAGTTGATAACATGGCATCCATCCCGCCCGACACCCCAGACTGTACCTCATCTCCATCCTCAATTTGCGGAAGTGTTTCCGTACCACCTATCAAACTAATTATCGCATTTCCTATAAGTCCGTCGGAATCCAGCGTAGCAATTACATCTTTTCGAATGAACTTACTTGATTTTTCCTCAATATTCAGCACCACGCGAACATGCTCGACATCTTCAAAACTAATTTCTTTAATAATCCCCACCTTGACACCGGAAAACCAAACGTTGTTTCCAACCTTCAGTCCCTTTACATCTTTGAAGTACGTAGTCACCACTAAATTCTTGCTGAATTTGTTCTGTTGAGTCCCTAGAACTAAAATTCCCGCGACCAAAATGATCAGTCCCACGAAGGTAAACAACCCTACGATGATCGATCGTTTTCTTTCTGATGTTGCCATAAATTCTGTTATACAATAAAGTTATAATCATAAAAGGGTTTCACCTTCTTATCATCCGTATCGAAAATCTGAGCGAATTTTCCGACCCGTTCAAATTTTCCATCAAGAAGCATCGCTATTCGATCTCCTACCATCTTCGCACAAGCTAAATCGTGCGTAATAATAATTGACGAGGTCTTATATCGTTCCTGAACCTCATTAATCAAGGTATTGACTTCCAAGCAAGTTATCGGATCTAGACCTGCAGTCGGTTCGTCATACATCATGATATCCGGCCGCAAAATCAATGTCCTTGCAATCCCAATCCTCTTCCGTTGCCCTCCAGAAAGCTCTGCAGGCATTTGATTAATCGCATTAAGTAACCCAACTCCATCCAAAACGTCTTCCACCTCACGATCGATCTCCGAACGACTCAGCTTGCGTTTATTACGGACCAATGGAAATTCAAGATTTTCCCGGACGGTCATACTGTCATACAATGCGCTGTTTTGAAACGAAAACCCAATTTTTAGACGAAGCATCCGCAATTCCTTTTCGTTCAAATGATTTACGGTGTCGCCCAGCACGTTGATGTTTCCTGAATCTGGCTTCAGCAAGCCCGATATCAACTTGATCAACACCGACTTCCCAGTTCCAGAACGCCCCAGAACAACTAAATTCTCTCCATTAAAAAGCTCGAGGTCCACATCCCTTAACACATGCAGGTCCCCGAATGATTTACTAACGTGATCAACACGAATCAAAACGTCGTTATAATCTATTGCTACTGGTTTTTTCTGCTCCATTGTTTTACCCCATTAATGCTAAAACCTGTACGATCAGTAACTCTTCAATAAACACAATAAACATCGAGGCGACGACCGCACTATTAGCGGCTTTACCTACCCCTTCTGTTCCTTTCGAGGAATAATACCCCACGTAAGTACTTACAAAACCAATGGTAAACCCAAAGACAATGGCACGAAATACCATTGCAAAGATATCTTTTGGTGCAATTGCTTCGAACACTTGGGTAATATAACTCAATACACTGAGCTGATCTTTAGCGATGATACTCAGATACCCCCCAGCAAGACCAATCCCGGCTACATAAAAACACAGCACAGGAATCATAACCGTTGTCGCTATGATTCGACTTACAATCAGAAATTTAAAGGGGTTTGTTCCAGAAACCTCCATGGCGTCGATTTGTTCGGTCACATTCATCGAGCTCAATTCCGCTCCAATCTGGGAACCGACCTTGCCTGAGGCGATCAATGCCGTTACCAAAGGTGCCAATGCCCTGACAATGGCGATCGAAATCAACGCGGGTAACCAAGAAGCAGCTCCGAACTCCTCCAGAGACGGTCTAGATTGTTTCGTAAAAACATACCCAACAATAAAACCAGTTAAACTGATCAGCGGAAAAGACTTCCAGCCGACCTCATAGCATTGTCGAATAATCTCCTTGAACTCATAGGGAGGACTGACTAATTCGCGAAAGAATCGCATTAAAAAACGATGGAGCTTCGCGAATTCCAATAGTAAGGACTCAATTTTCCTAGCCATCAATTGTTTAAGTTAGTGAACCACGCAACTATTAAGATGCATTGGGATTCGAGTATTCGCGTGAAATTTAGCAAAAATGTCCTAAAAATCGTGTCTTCGCTCCACTCATTTTCTCGTAAGTCCCTTACGAAATTTCGTCCTCATAAACGGACAGGGGCAAATATACCACTTTTTATTTTCCTGCAAAGCTACGCCTAGAGAAAACAGAGCGCGCCAATCAGCGTAATTTAAGGACTCTGAAAATTAAAGTATCGAAGTTGCTATAAAAAACAAGAACACCACCCAGTCCCTGCCGTTAAAAACCGTTAAAGTTCGACGGTTTTTAAACCATTGGCACGTCCCTAGCGTCATAAATACAAACAGACTCATACACTTAAATTGACAATCACATGAAAAATTTGAGGACACCCGCGATATTCTTATCAGCATTATTTTTGCTGATGCAACTATTTTCGGCGTCAAAAGTGGCGGCGCAAGGTAGTGCCCACATCTCTTTCGATGTGTTTTATAATGAACTGGACCCCTACGGGAGTTGGATGCAAGACCCCGAATACGGTGAGATTTGGTATCCCGATGTAGATGCAAATTTTCGTCCCTACGCCACACAAGGCCATTGGGCAATGACTGAATACGGGAACACCTGGGTTTCTAACTATAACTGGGGGTGGGCCCCATTCCACTACGGACGTTGGGTTCACCGAGGAAGAGGTTGGGCCTGGGTACCGGGCTACGAGTGGGGACCGGCATGGGTAGACTGGCGCAGTGGCGGCGGCTATTATGGCTGGGCACCAATGACGCCTGGCGTGAGCATTAACGTCAGTAGTAGGCTCCCGCTGGACTTTTGGGTATTTATTCCGACTGGACGAATTTACGATCGCCATATTCCGCGATATTGGTCGCATGGCCGTCGAAATGTTTACAACCGAACAACGATTATCAACAACACCTATGTGGTCAACAACAACCACTACTATGGTGGTCCTGCTCGTCGCGATATCGAGCGACATACCGGTAGAAGAGTAGCGGTACGAAATGTTAGGTTTGACGGTCGTCGCGGTGCGAGTCGCGTGGATCGCCGTTCGGTCTCAATTTTCCGTCCGGACAGATCAAATAATCGTTCGACTAGAAATGCAAGAAATACGGCTCGTAATGGACGTGCAGCACAAAACCGTGAAACAGCGTCGCGTACAAGGACGGAACGCAATAATTCACAACGCGATCGTCAACCTCGAGTTACCCGTAATCAAAAGGGGCAACGGGTGATGCATATCGGCAATGATAGAAACAAGAGGAATGCTGCCAACAGGACATCAAATAGTCGCAACACGGTGCAACGCGAACGCGCGACACCCACACAAAATAGAGCGACACAAAATCGTCGTAATGCTTCACAGGGGCGTGTTGATCGTTCTTCATCAAGCCGAAACTCAAGTGCCAGCAGAAACTCGCAGACACGGAAGTCTCCACAAACGAGAAAGCAAACGCAACGCGTTCAACGTTCCAGCACGCAACAACAACGATCGTCCAGACAACAGCCTAGCGTGCAAAAACAGCGATCACAGAATCAACGGTCCCAGGGGCGTGCTACACCAACGCGGAATACCCGAAGCAAACCAAACGTGCAACGTAGCTCACAAAGCAGTTCTAGATCGCAAGCTAAGCCGCAAAGGAGCCAGCGCAATCAACGTTCCCAAGGGCGTGTTACACCAACGCGGAATACCCGAAGCAAACCAAGTGTGCAACGTAGCTCACGAAGTAGTTCTAGATCGCAGGCTAAACCGCAACGGAGCCAACGCACAGAACGCTCGTCAGGTCGTGTGAATCGTCGATAAATAGAAAAAGTATGTAAAAAGGCCCGTCTTTCATTTTTTGAAAAACGGGCCTTTCTCTATCTCACCGAACTGAAACTGTTAATCTATATACTCGAAACCTACATAGGGCACTAAACAATCCGGAATCTTAATTCCACGGGAAGTTTGATTATTCTCTAAAAGGGTCGCGACAATTCGTGGCAAAGCCAATGCGGAACCATTTAAAGTGTGTGCTAGTTGCGTCTTTCCACCTTCTCCTTTAAAACGAACCTTCAATCGATTGGCCTGATAGTTCTCGAAATTAGAGACCGAAGAGACCTCAAGCCAGCGCTTTTGAGCAGCGCTATAGGTTTCCATATCGTAGGTCATCGCAGAGGTAAAGCCCATATCGCCACCACATAGACGCAATACCCGAAAAGGTAAACCCAGCGTATTCAAAAGCGATTGTACATAACGGCTCATTTCCTCAAGCGTATCATAGGACTGGTCTGGATGAACGATCTGCACCAGTTCGACCTTATCGAATTGGTGTAGACGATTAAGCCCGCGCACATGCGCTCCATAAGACCCCGCCTCGCGACGGAAGCAAGGGGTATACCCACAATGCTTGATTGGAAAGTCCTCACGAGAAACAATAACATCGCGGTACATATTCGTGATCGGCACCTCTGCGGTGGGGATAAGATATAGGTCGTCATTTCCTATGTGGTACATTTGTCCCTCCTTATCCGGAAGTTGCCCCGTAGCATAAGCTGATGTTTCATTCACTACGATAGGGACCTGAACTTCGTGATACCCTTGGTTCACGGCATGGTCTAAAAAGAAATTAATCAGTCCACGTTGCAAACGAGCACCCTTTCCCTTATAAATCGGGAATCCCGCCCCTGCTACTTTCGTTCCAAGTTCCAGATCAATAATATTGTATTTAGCAGCCAGCTCCCAATGCGGCAGGGCATCGTCCCCGAGCGTCGGTACCGCCCCCTGTTGAAGGACCACTTCGTTATCTTCCGGACCGTCTCCCTTCGGAACGGCTGAAGCTGGAAGATTAGGCAATTGTACTAATTTCTCCTGAAGTTCCTTTTCTATCCCTTCTAAGGCATCACCAAGTGCTCTAATTTCCTCTTTATATGCTGTTGAACGTGATTTGATCTGCTGGGCTTCCTCTGATTTACCTTGGCGCATTAAATCCCCAATTTTTTTGGCCGACGAATTTGCCTCCGCTGCAATCGAGTCTGATTGATTTTGGATCTGGCGTCTTTGTTC
The DNA here is from genome assembly GCA_052092145.1 of Sphingobacterium sp. Taxonomy (GTDB): domain Bacteria; phylum Bacteroidota; class Bacteroidia; order Sphingobacteriales; family Sphingobacteriaceae; genus Sphingobacterium. Next base: position 102,313 of record JBQDCW010000006.1, read on the forward strand.
ATCCAACGCAATGATCTGATCAACTAATTCAATCTGGCGGAAGTTTTTCACGGCTAACCGTTCCACCACCTGATTTCTGTTCTCACGGATGTAATTCAATTGCAACATTCTATATACTTTTATTTGTAATGGAAGCAAAGATAGCAAGACCGCCGCAATTTTTGAACTTCATTTTCTAAACCCGCTGTTTTTTCAATCCGTGCATTTTCGTATCATTGCATTATGCAAAGCTACTTCGCTGTCTGTCTTTATTTTTGTGCTTTGGCTTTTCTACCGATCTCGGCAGGGGCTTCTGCGCCTGAAATTCACGACTTTACAGTAAAAGAGAACCTATCTCAAAATGGTAAACTTGCCGTTATCGCACTGGACCCTACCCAGCAAACAGACAATCGCATTCAAGGAACTTATAGCTTTGCAGTCAATGGCTTCCAACAGGATTTAACATTTACCGATGGTGTGGCCGTAACGAGTCACCCGGTACAATCCTCGACATTTGCTTTTTTTAAACATGAAGCTGAAAAAAATGAAGTAGGCCGATTCTTTTTTTTACGCATAACGGACACCGGCGTTAAAACCTATCGAATCAACAGCATATTACTGATTATTTTGCCATTGGTCGTCCTATACATCGCCTACAAATTGAAACGTTTCCTGATCACCTTGTTGGTCGTAGCGCTGGTGTACTACTATATGAACCAAACCAAAGGTCTAGATCTTAGCCAGATCATTGAAGGAATCTCCAGCAGTGTAAAAGGATTATTTTAGAACGGCATACCCACGCCGAAATTGTACTGTACGAAATTGTATCGATCCGGATAATGACTTTGGGCATAAGCCTGTCTGAAAGTTTTGGAATTGAAAAGGTGCCGAATAACCCATTGATTTTCCCCTTGAAACTGGGGATCTTTGACTTTCAACCCAGCATCTAACCGAATCACAAAATAATCGAGATCGACCCGTAATCCGAACCCGGTTCCTACGGCCATATGGGTAAGTATTTTATTGGCACTGAACTCTCCGTTAGGATTCAGGTCATTCTTACGCAGTCGCCAAACATTCCCAACGTCGAGAAATGATGCTCCGTTTAATTTAGCGCCAAAAAAGTCATTCATGATTCGAAAACGATACTCTACGTTTGATTCAAACTTAATTTCACCCAATTGATCCAAATTACGAAGATTCACCCGAATGTCGGAATCCAGAACATCTCTATTGTAACCACCGGGGCCTAACGTCCGGGCTTGCCAGGCTCGAATTCCGTTCATCCCTCCTGCAAAAAAGCTTTTTTCGAAAATTAATAATTGTGAATTATTTCCATATGGAAGCGCTACCCCTGAGTTAACGCGAAAGACTAACTGCCTGTTTCCTCCCAGAAAACGGTACCAACGAAAATCTATTTCTCCTTTAACATATTGAAGATAGGGTACACCAAACAGCAACTTACGACCATCCTGATCCTCACTAAAATTAAAGGTCTTGCTTAATAAACCCAACATATTCCCGCTCATGTCAACAGCGCCTCTGAAATATTTAAAATTTTCTTTAGTCGTCAATTTAGGTGCATTGTACGTGTAGGCATATTGCGCGCCCAAGCCAAAGTATTGCCGATCATTACTCCTCACATACAAATTGTACCCTCGATCGATTAGATTCTGCTTAAAATGTTCATTCAGTCGACCATCCCGATATTCAATGACCACCGGTGTAAAACTATGCGTCTTATTGGTCGATTCGTACCACAGATAGTTGAGACTGTTGATCAAATAACGATTGGCATACGTCTGATCCTGAAAAAAGAGTTGAAGACTTGACGAAAATGTTGTTCGAGGCAACCCGTAGCGACCGACGCTGCGCACACGAAATGGGGCAAGTATCCGAGGAAAAGAAACATTGACGCCGATCTGAAAATCATTATTAAAAATCTTATCCTGCAGGCTCCCCGGCAGTCTAGAGTCAAATAGCACACCGTATCTCGTTTTTATTTCAATGGTCTCAGACCCCCCAAAAACGTTTCGATGCGAAAAGGTATTGCCTATATTAAAACCACTCATTCCCGAACTGAAAGTAAATTCTCCTTCAATTTGATTGCTCATGGCCGCCCTGGGCACCAAATGATAATAAACATCAAGCTTTGCGGAATCCTTCTTTTGATAATTGATTTTCACAGACCGAAACCCATTCATTTCGTATAATCTATCGTACGATAACTCTTCATTCTTACTATCAAAACGTTCCTCCGATCTCAAAAATGCATAACGAGCCAGCGGTCGAAGTCTGAATTTATCGGTCTGATCCAGATAGTTAATCTTGGTAAACGGATCAAATTGCCTTGTTGATTTCTCTTTCCCAACCCCCTCTGCCGCTTCAATAGTGAAATACACGCTATCAATGTGATAAACTTGATGTCTATGCACGCTATCCGGATTGGAGACTTGGATATGAAGGTCGGTCTGTCGATGTAAACCAAGGGTATCCAACCCTACGCGCATATATTGGCGGACATAATCAAAATACCCCTGTTCCCGCATCTGTTGGTATAGCGCCTCCCGTTCGGCAAAAAGATCTGATGATTCGTACTGCGCTCCCTCCTGCAATATTTCTTGATTGGCCCGTACTTGTTTATAAATACTGTCCACTGCAGGATCTTCGACCTCTCTACTGATTTGTCGAATTCGGTACGGTTCGTCGATCTGGGCCAGAAACTCGATTCTTGCTTTCTTTTTTTCTAACGCTACAACCGGTTCTACTTGTGCATTAAAATATCCTTTAGTCTGTAGAAAACGCTGGATCTGAACAGCCGAAAGTTCGACAATTGCTGAGTCTAAAAGTCGAGGCGATTCACCAACATTTTTTATATTGTCGGTTTTATAGCGTCCCTTACGGGTATTAAATAAATTGTATATCGTTAAGTATAAAGGCGAATTCGGGCGAAGATCGTTCGCCACGTACATTTCTGCCGTCTCCTTCAGCTCCGTTGGAATTCCCTTAACATCTACATCGGTGACTAGGTATTGATCATCTTGTAAGTATTTAGCAGAACGACATGAAGATGAAAATAGCGACAAAAACGTTATACTTGCAAGAAATAAAAAACTCTGTTTTATAATCATTTATCCGATGTTGTCAAAAGCTCAAATCAGTCTTGTTACATCATTGAGACACAAAAAATTCCGTCAGCAGCATAAATTATTCGTAGTAGAAGGCAATAAATCTGTACAAGAATTCATCGCTTCGGGCTACCGGATCCCCACCATTTATGCCACCGAGGAAGCAATTGCAAAAATCGGTAAAATCCCTCAAAATATAAAACTTCATCAACTCAAGCCGCAGGACTTTGATAAAATAAGTAGTTTAAGAACCCCCCAAGGTTCTTTAGCGCTCGTTGAAACCCCAAATCACAACGATTTTTCCTTTCAGCAGCTCCGCGGAAAGATCAGTCTGGTGTTGGACGACGTGCAGGACCCAGGAAATCTAGGAACGATCATACGCACAGCCGAATGGTTCGGAATCGAACAAATAATTTGTTCTTTAGGAACCGTTGACCTCTACAACCCGAAAGTAGTCCAAGCAACAATGGGATCTCTGGCTAGAGTACAGGTCAACTATATTGATCTTGAACCCTGGATCCAACGGGTTGATCTTCCGATTTATGGCGCTTTAATGGTGGGCAAATCGGTGTATGAAACCGACTTTAGTTCAGAAGGCTTAATCTTGTTAGGCAATGAAGGCAATGGAATTCGGAGGACATTGATCGACAAAATTCAGCATGCCGTTACCATACCGAGAGTGGGACAGGCTGAATCCCTCAACGTGGCTATCGCCGCAACAATTTTTTGTTCAGAAGTAACCAGACAGCGTCTAACCGTCAATAATGGATAAGACGAAGAAAGTCTCAGAACAGTTATATACTTTACCATTCGGATTGTTGTGTTTAAGCTCACTACTCTTTTCAGCTAGCTTTAACATGATGATCCCCGAATTGCCCAACTACCTGACTTCACTCGGAGGTGGTGCCCATAAGGGGTTGATCATCGCATTGTTCACACTAACTGCGGGCATTTCCCGCCCATTTAGTGGTAAATTGACGGACCGGTGGGGCCGGGTTCCGGTCATGGCTATCGGATCCATCGTATGCGTTATCTGCGGATTCCTGTACCCGTTACTCACAACCATTAGCGGTTTTTTCCTTTTACGGTTAGTTCATGGCTTTTCCACGGGCTTCAAGCCTACAGCAACTTCCGCGTACATCGCCGATATCATCCCTTCGAATCGTTGGGGAGAAGCTCTCGGTATGCATGGTCTATGTTTCAGTATAGGCGGTGCCATTGGCCCAGCAATAGGCAGCTATATTGCGTTAGTTTCCGATCTAACCACCATGTTTTATAGCTCCTCAGTCTTCGCGTTTTTATCGATTATAATCGTTTTAAACATGAAGGAAACCCTCAAAGAACGACAACCATTTTCGACAAAAATGCTGAAGGTTTCCCGACGCGAAATCATTGAGGTACGCGTAATTCCGGCTGCTGTAGTTACCCTACTTTCCTATACCGCTTATGGCGCGATACTTACCTTAATACCAGATTGGAGCGAGCACCTTGGTATTCGAAATAAAGGGTTGTTTTTTACGGCGTATACATTAGCCTCTATCGCGATACGTTTGGTTTCTGGTAAAGTAGCAGACCGTTACGGTCGAATCAGCGTGATGACAGCGGGTCTAGCGGTTATCACGTTATCCATGCTGTTTCTTGGTTTTGGTGACAGTATCTCAAGCTTAGTCATTGGTGCCTGCATTTATGGCGTTGGAACGGGCATATTCTCTCCCGCCGTGAACGCCTGGACGATTGATCTTTCTTTACCTCAATATCGGGGAAAGGCCATTGCCACAATGTACATTGCCTTAGAAGCCGGAATTGGTGGTGGCGCATTATTTGCTGGTTATATCTATCATGATCACATTTTCAGAATACCTTATATATTCTTCGGTATTGCACTGATCATTTTAGTAGCATTTCTATATATACTATATTGGAATAACCAGAACAACAGAAATGAACAAGCCCTACTTTAGACAAAAATTATGGATAAAAATCAAACCAAGAGGTCCTATGCTTTCGAGCTAGCATCCTCATTGATGGCCCTAACGCTCATCGTAGCCATCATGTATGTCACGCAGAGCATTCTTCTGCCGCTCATTTTCTCGATCTTGATCTCGATATCGCTATTTCCCTTAGCCCGACTATTGGAACGTCTGCGATTAGGGAAAGCTTTTTCAGCCATATTATCCGTTATTATAGCCATCGCAATTATTTCCGGAATTTCCTGGTTCATCGTCTATGAAAGCATCATTATAGGAAAAGATGCGTCCTCAATCACGAACAAAGTACTCTCTGTACTTGAACGCGGACAACAATGGTTAGAAAGTCAATTTGGTATTGAACGAACCCAGATTATCGAGAAGCTCAGGCAACAGGGAGAAAAAACGTTGGAAAATGCAGGCGGCATGCTTACAAGTACTTTTGGCTCCATCGGTAATACCTTGGCCAGCACTGTACTGGTTCCCATCTACAGCTTCTTTTTACTGTATTACCGTGATTTTTTTCGCGAATTTTTCTTTAAAGCCTTTAAATCAACCACACAACGCAAAGTTGACGATGTTTTAAATAAGATCTACCAAGTGGTTCAAAGTTATCTGGTCGGTTTGATAACCGTGATGGGAATCGTCGCGGTTTTAAACACGGTCGGACTGATGGCATTGGGCATCGACTATGCCTGGTTCTTTGGATCATTGGCAGCGCTATTGATGCTCTTGCCTTATATTGGTATCGCCATCGGGTCAATCCTGCCCGCCTTTTTTGCGTTGGCCGTTAAAGACAGTGCGTGGTACGCAGTAGGTGTTGTCGCTTGGTTTCAGGTTGTTCAATTTTTAGAAGGAAATATTATTACGCCCAATATCGTGGGGAGTAAAGTAAGTATTAACCCCTTAATGGCCATCATTGGGATTGTTCTTGGTGGAATGCTTTTCGGGTTAGCCGGTCTGATCATTGCTCTTCCACTTATCGCCACCCTGAAGGTGATCTTTGATGCAATCCCGAGCATGGAAGCCTTTGGCTTTTTAATTGGCGAGCCTGGAAAATTACATCTCAAGCGGAATTCCACGCAGGAACTCTTGAGCAAATGGGGGATTGTTCCGGTGCCAAAAAATAAGAAGAAAGTTGATAAGGACCTCGAAGGTCATGTCGATCAGAATAAGGAAACCACATCTGAGCCGCCTTCCAAGGAAGTTAACGCGTTAGAAGAAATCCCTTCTAAAGGCAGCAAACAGAGTCGCTGGGACGCAGATAAAAAAAATGAATGAAAACTCAAACGGTTCCACCCGACTTTACGACAATTTGGGCGAAAGAGCACTTAACACACCCTGCTTCTTCTGAAGCGCAGTCTTTTCATCTTCGTTTTGGCTAATTTTGCCTTTCCACTTCCAGTCCAAGCGCATCGAAACCGCTAAATGATCGGATAGTGGATTGTCTCTACCATCGGTAAACTGGTCGATTTCTACCTGATAATCTACCGGAACAAACTGAACCTCTTGGCTATCACGGAAAAAGATTTTATCCAAGCTTTCCACATCATTATCTAGCCTCAACATGTCTTGCGCTACAAATTTAGGGACGACCTCAGGGTATACACCTTTTTGACGAAACGTTACCCAACCATCGGTCAATCCGGTATGGAGAAGAAACTCATGAAGATTATCTCTTTTGTAGGCATAATGCGCATTAAAATCACCCATCACCAATAAAGGATGACCAGCAGAGTGATCCAAAATGTAGTTAGCCAACTGCCGTAGATTTTCCCTTCGGGCTTTAGCTGCCCGCGCTTTATCGCTCGAATTGGCATGGACATTATACACGTCAACAATGATGCGCTCAGACAATTGAACCCGAGATACACTAAAACCTTTAACGGTCCAGCAATCCGGCCCACTGCAATGTCTCCAGGGAACCCGGTGATAACTTAATATCGGAAATTTCGATAGCGTGTTCAACCCATCACCAATCGGTATTTTACCTTTAGTATCCGTACGGTACGGGTGTTGGTTCAGCGAATACAACGCCTCGTTGTAATTAAAATCCTCTTGTACATTCACGATATCAAAAGCACTTATCTTATCCCCTATTTCAGTGATACTCAATCGTCTAGGCATTTTAGCTGCTGAAATAGCCTGCGGTAGTCCCGCTACATTATACGTCAAGACAGCAATACGACCCCGGTCATGGCCCAGATGATCTGTTTCATTAGCGGGATAGATGACTGAAATCAATTTTCGCTTCAATCGCTTATAAAATCGCAACAGGACGATCAGCGTCAGAAAAACAGCGGCCAGTATATAATACATATTAGGTATAAATTGAAAGTAAAGTTCTATTTTCACTAACCAACAAACAAAACAGTTCAAACAAATGTTTACACCAACTATTCATCAATGCTTCACTTCCCACCCCAGCTGCAAAGAAATTGCACAATGATCAGATAGAGGCCTTCCATCCGCGGTGCTAAATAAATCTTGTTCGACCTTGTACGATCGAGGTATAAACTGTAACTGTTCACTATCTCGAATAAAAATCTTATCAATACTTTCGCATTCGTCATGAACCTTCAACGCATGATTCGCAACAAAATCTCGACGTTTTTCGGGTAATTCCCCCTTATTATTCAGCTCAACCCACCCATCACTGAGATTCAGTTGCTGACTAAAATCGGCAATATTATCATCCCAAAATGCATAATGTGCATTAAAATCCCCCATGATGATCAACGCTTGCCCTGCAGAATACTCTTGTACAAATTCAGCCAATTGATCCAAGTTTTTACCCCTTGCAACTATTGCCTTTACATTATTTTGTGCTGTAGCATGAAGATTGTACACATCAATTGAAACGTTTTTGGCCAGCAAAACACGCATAAAGCTAAATCCTTTAGGCGTTAAGCAATCACTTCCACTACAGGCCTGCCATGTCATCCTTTCAGACTTCAAAATCGGATAATTCGACAGGGTGCTCAGTCCGTCCCCAAAAGGCACCCGTCCTTTACTGACTGTACGAAACGGATGGATGTTGTCTTGATATAGCGCCTGGTTATAATTGAAATCTTCTTGCAGATTGACCAAATCAAAATTTTCAATCAATCGCCCAATCTCACGAATGCTAGTGGATCGCGGAGTTTCGGCGCTCGATATCCATTCAGGCAATCCGGCGATATTATAGGTCAATAACGATAATTCACCGGCCGATCGTTCTTCGAGCTCTACCGGCACCGCAGGCATCGCTTGATCCTGACGATCCGCGCCTCTGAAGCTAGCCAAGATTCCGAGACTCAATACGAATAGCAACATCTCAGAAACTCCGATTTGTCTGGTTTTGGTTAACCTCTGGTCATGTAGGTTGATCAACATCATTGTAAGCAATCGTAACTTAAAACAAAGTTACTCTACTAAAATGAAGCTAAATTTGATTTACTGTTAAACCTTCATTGCTTTAAAACATCAGGTTTATTAAGCGTTCACATTATATAAACATATCTATTACAGAAACTTAACAAACACTTATCATTAATCACAAACAGCCTAGATATCTTTATTGGAAAGACCGAACACGAGGAAACACGTATGAAAAAAGTAGCTTTTTTTTCAGAAATACTGATAGAAGACCAAGATGGAGCGTCCCGGACCATTTATCAATTGATTAACCGAATCGATCGAAGCGCTTATCAATATCTCTTCATTCATGGTCGAGGGCCAGAACTCCTCAACGGGCATTCCTGTTTTCAGGTCGGAAACCTCCGACTCCCAATGAACGACGACTACAGCATTGCCTTACCCCAATTCAATCTATGGAAATTGCAACAAACCCTCGACACCTTTCAGCCGGATGTGATTCATATTTCAACACCTTCAATTTTGGGGTTTTTCGCGCTAAGGTATGCCAAGAGTCGTGACATCCCGGTGATTAGCATCTACCACACACACTTTATCTCTTATATATCGTATTATCTAAGAAATATCCCCGTTTTGATTAAGCCGCTGGAACTTTGGGTGCGTAAAGCAATGGTACGTTTTTACAACGGTTGTGAAAAAGTGTACGTGCCCTCGAACAACATTCTCCATCAGCTCAACGATTACGGTATTCGACCCGAAAAGCTGAAACTTTGGCAACGCGGAATCGACCTGACCCTCTTCAACCCAGAAAAAGCAGATCGTAACTATTTACAACAACTGACCAAAAATAAAAAACCGAACATCCTTTTTGTGAGTCGATTAGTTTGGGAAAAGAATCTACAAACGCTATTTGATATTTATAAGCGAATACAAGCGGTTCACTTAGAATGTAATTTGGTTGTCGTGGGTGAGGGTTCCGCGGCCGAGGAAACAAAAATGAATATGCCAAATGCGTATTTCATGGGCAAACTTGACCATCAGGAACTCTCGCGTGTTTATGCCTCCGCCGACGTTTTTATCTTCCCCTCTACATCGGAAACCTACGGCAACGTTGTCATCGAGGCGATGGCATCGGGATTGCCCTGCGTCATCGCAAACGGTGGTGGAAGTTCGAGCTTGGTAGAACACGATGTTTCGGGTTACAAATGCGTCCCCAATAATGCCCTTGAGTATGTTTATTTCATTAAGAAAATTCTAGATGATAAACGCATTCAACAGCAATTCAAAGAGGCAGGTTTACGATTTGTTCAGCAATTGGATTGGACAACACTAACGAATTCTTATTTCCAAGACATCAACGAACTCGTTGCTCAATCCCGAAAACCCTTCGTATGGGCAGGCGCTTGATCGTTCAACGGAAAACGATCAAGCTAATTCTCGTACTAATCGTTTTGCTCTCTATACTGGCATTCGGTTTAAAAACTGATCTAGCTGAAACCAAAGCAGCTTTATCGCGTATAGGGCCAAGATTTTTTATATTCATACTGGTGACGCTGTTGGCTTATTTAACCGCTACCTGGTCGTGGCAATTATGCCTGGGCGATGCGCGAGGACAAATCGGCTTCCTCTCGCTTTTTGTGCTGCGACAAATTGGAGAAACCGTCGGTCAGTTCAACCCCACCGGCGTCCTCGGCGGTGATCTTTTAAAAATCGAAATGTTAACTCAGGTGGGTCTCAGGCGTTCGGCATCCACACAATCTGTTGCCCTATCTAGGGTTACACTAATTACCTCCCAACTCATTTTACTGGGAATTAGTGCGATTTGGATCATGACCAGTTTTTTTAAACAAAATTCAAGTAATTATACATTCACGGTCATCGCAAGCATAATACTGCTCCTCCTGCTCGTTCTCTTCTTTTTTTGGTTGCTGACCACTCCTCGTGTATCCCCCGCATACCGTAGAGATCCCAAAAATAGAGGTCAAAAAATCACGTATTACATCCAGCGTATCCTCTACGATATACAACAGGGGTATCAACGAAATCCATTGGCCTTTTGGATATCCACAGGATTGGCGGGCTTACATTGGGTACTAGGCAGTCTTGAATTCTATTTTATCCTGTCTTTCCTTGGGTGGCCAATTTCCGTTCTCCAGGGGCTGGTCATGGATATGGGTGTTCTCGTATTTAAGAGCGCTGGCGCCTTTATCCCCGGACAGCTTGGTGTGGAGGAGCTAGGCAATAAAATCATGCTATCCTGGATTGGCGTAGGCTCATTGAGCATCTGGCTTTCGGTATCCGTTATACGACGGTCTCGTCAATTAATCTGGTTAGTCATTGGACTCGTTTTATTTCTGTTTTATAAAAAAATCACCCTAAAAAACCGTTCAGAACATGGAAGTATTGTTCGTTAGTCATAAATATCCACCCAGCACCGGTGGAATGGAAAAACAAAGTTTTGAGCTAATCAAGGGGATGTCCTCGCATGTCACCGTCCATACACTGCTTTTCGAAAAAGAAAAGGAGAACCGGTTCCGCTTCTTCTGGACGCTCAACGTTTCTATTAACAAAATGCTCCATGATTATCCGGAAATTGAAATCATTCATTTCAACGACGGGTTGTTAGCCAGTTTCGCAACGTTCCACCGCGGTTATGATCGGCTCAAGAAAATCGTAACGATCCATGGTCTCGACGTGGTATTTCCATTGGCATTTTTTCAGAAAAAAATCTTGCCTCGATTGAATCAGTTCGATCATATCATTGCCGTTAGTACAGCAACGGCCAAAGCGGCAATATCCCGGGGGGTGAATGCTAAAAAAACCAGCGTCATCAGCAATGGCGTCGATCACGAGATGGTTAATAAAAACAGCCTCACTTGGCAGCAACTGCGCAAGTTCTATCCGCAATTACCCGATAATGGGAAATACATGGTGACGCTAGGACGTCCCGTCAAAAGAAAAGGAATGTCGTGGTTAATGAAAGAGGTTATTCCGCGTATGCCGACTGATTTCAGGTTGCTAATGATCGGACCGTTTCATAAAAAAAAGCCCTTTATCGAACATTTATTTTCTTTTCTACCCGCTAAACTCACACATTTGCTCACTTTAGCTCTCGGTTTTCCCACCGATCAAACGCTGATCCGAGAACTATTATTGAGCGAACCGTACAAAACTCAAGCGCACCATATAGGCAAGGTACCTGTTGATCATCTTAGCGCATTGCTGAAATATGCGGACGCTTTCCTCATGCCAAACATCAACATCCCAGGCGATATGGAAGGGTTCGGATTGGTCTGTTTGGAAGCCAGTTTGAGCGGCACTTTGGTCGTCGCCTCCAACATCGAGGGTATTACCCAAGCGATACACGATCGACGAAACGGGCTATTACTACCCGCAGGCCAAGCCGATCCGTGGGTAAGTCAACTGGAGCAGATACACCAGGCCGGTGGAAAAATGTACCCGGTGAAGGAGTACAGCGATTACACCCTAGAATATTTCAGTTGGGAAAAAATGTGTCAAGGTTACTACCATGTTTTCTGTGCGATTCTCTCGAGTGCCTCGGCGTTCCAACAAGACCGTAAATATCCGGTGAAATTAATGAGTGCTCCCGCTAAATGACATCATTTCATCCAGGTTGTGAAAAAAGGCATTAAATCGGTTGCTCTTCCAGATCTCGTTCCCATTGTTCGATTTGTTTAACAAGAAGGGGGAAGGCCGGATAAGTCATTCCATGATCATAGCCATCAAGTTCCAGCAATCTGAGATCCGTATGGCCAACGATTTTTAACATACGCGCCAGATAGGCATTTTCCTCATAACGTCCCACCATTTCCATTTCCCGATCCCCGGTGATCAAGGTAATGGGCGCTGCTTCCTTCCGCACCCAATACAAAGGGGCCAAATCGTCAACAACGGGCTGGTTAATGTCGAACCCTTTCTCTGATCTGGCAGTAAAATGTGTAATGCACTGCGCACTGAAGGGGACAACCCCCATCAAATGATCAGCGTCAATGCCCACTTTTTCAAGGTACGTTTTATTAAGCGCTAGCATCAAATTAAGATAACCACCCGCTGAATGTCCGGATAGTACGATTTTCGCTTTACTACCACCGAACTCCTCAATAGTATCGTAAACCCATTTTACGGCTTGTGACGCATCGGTAATGATATCTTGTACTTTCGCTTTTGGCGAAAATCTATAGCCTACGCCCACCACAGCAATTCCCTGCTCTTTTAGAAATTCGGGGATTTCCTTTTCTCCACCGGTCAGTCCACCACCATGAAACCAAATCACTGTGGTATAATCCTTTCGATCAGTAGGATAAAATATATCCAGCTTACATTGTTCCGCCACATAAGGGTCTGAGATATCGTTTGTATACGAAATATCCTTCTTAAATTTATAAGACGATGACTGCCCCACCGCGAGCGTTGTCGCGCAACAAAGCCAAATTAATAGGATGATATTTTTCATGCGTTGGTATTCTTTGGATTGAAAAAGCGTTTGAAGATTCGATCTTTCCGAATAATTCGAGAAAAACCTTTGGTATCAAAAATACAAAAAAAGTGCAAACTCAGGCCTGGTGTGTGAAGTTTATACATTTTTCGAGTGGCAAACAATAGGCCTACCCGATGTTGTTCTACTGTCCTTGCTCTACGAACTGTAGAAATTGATGGATTTTTGTATTTTTACGTGTTTTGCCACTACAATAGAGGCGAGGGTGACAATAATCTAAGAAAATCCAATGAGTGATGAAATGAATAACCAAGGGCTAGACAATGATGAAAATATTGAGCAGGACCAAACGCGCAACACCATTCTTTTATCTGGACTGTACGAAAATTGGTTCTTGGACTATGCTTCCTATGTCATTTTAGATCGTGCAGTACCGCATATCAATGACGGTTTCAAACCCGTTCAGCGACGGATCCTCCACTCCCTAAAAGAGATGGATGACGGAAGGTATAATAAGGCCGCAAACGTCATTGGTAATACCATGAAATACCACCCACATGGGGATGCATCCATTGGAGATGCCATGGTTCAAATAGGACAAAAAGACTTACTAATTGACTGTCAAGGGAATTGGGGAGATCCCATCACGGGAGATTCAGCAGCCGCAGCACGATATATTGAAGGTCGCCTGTCCAAGTTCGCGACAGACGTTGTCTTCAACCCAGACACGACCGAATGGCAATTGAGCTACGATGGCCGAAACAAAGAGCCAATTACCTTGCCTGTTAAGTTTCCTCTGCTATTGGCGCAGGGAGCTGAAGGTATTGCGGTCGGTCTAGCGACTAAAATCATGCCGCATAACTTTATCGAGCTCATTGATGGATCTATCCAAGTACTTAACGGAGAACGTCCCGATATTTACCCTGATTTTCCGACAGGCGGCATGGCGGATGTCACCAACTACAACGATGGCCAACGCGGTGGAAAAATCCGTGTTCGCGCTAATATTGAAGAGCGGGATAAAAAAACACTGGCTATTCGTGAAATTCCTTTTGGAACGACCACTAGTGGGTTGATCGATAGCATTGTTTCCGCGAATGAAAAGGGCAAGATCAAAATCAAAAAGATAGAAGATAATACGGCGGAATATGTGGAGATCATCGTCCACCTGGCGACCGGTATATCTCCAGACGTGACCATCGATGCCTTGTATGCCTTTACGGCTTGCGAAACGTCGATTTCTCCGAACACCTGTGTGATCAAAAACAACAAGCCGCATTTCTTGAGTGTGAATGATATATTGATCGAAAACACCAAGCAAACTAAAAGCTTGTTGAAACGGGAGTTAGAAATCAAGTTACACGAGCTCTTGGAAAAAATATTTTTCAGCTCCCTATTGAAAATATTCATTCAAGAGGGGATGTATAAACATCCCGATTACGAAGCAGCAGGAAATTTCGAAACCGTTGTCGAGGTGCTCAATCAGCTATTCGAACCATTTTTTGAGCATTTTTATCGGGAGATTAACGCAGAAGACTACAAACGTCTGATCGACAAGCCCATGAGCAGCATTACCCGATTCGATGTAAAAAAGGCTGATGAACAAATGAAAACGTTGGAAGACGAAATCAAAGGTGTCCGCCGAAATTTGCGAAACCTGACGGAGTATGCGATTAATTGGTTTGAATACATTCGTAAAAAATACAGTAAGGGACGCGAACGCAAAACAGAACTTCGTGTTTTCGATAAAGTTGAAGCCAGCCAAGTTGCTTTAGCGAATGCCAAGCTTTATGTGAATCGTAGCGAAGGATTTATTGGCACCAACATGCGTAAGGATGAACTGGTTGGAGATTGCTCCGATATCGACGATATTATCGTCTTCCGGGCCGACGGTAAATACGCCGTCGTCAAGGTGCAAGATAAGGTTTTCGTAGGAAAAGACATTATACACGTTGCCATATTTAAGAAGGGAGATGACCGGACGATTTACAACACCATTTATAAGGATGGTGGCACAGGCACCAATTATGTCAAACGATTTTCGGTTACCGCGGTCACTCGGGAAAAAGAATACGATATAACCAAAGGCAGTAAAGCCAGCAAGGTGTTGTACTTCACCGCGAACTCGAACGGCGAGGCTGAAATAGTCAACATTCATCTCAAGCCTCACTCGAAATTACGCAAAGTCAATTTCGATTTAGATTTTGCCGAAATTGCGATCAAAGGGCGAGGCTCGCAAGGCAATATCGTAAGCAAATATCCTATCAAGAAGATCGTGTTTAAGCAATCCGGGGTATCCACTCTGGCAGGGCGCAAAATATGGTATGACGAAACATTAAGGAGATTGAATGCTGACTCGCGAGGTAGCTATTTAGGCGAATTTGATGGCGAGGACAAAATCTTATTGATCCTAGCCGATGGCAATTACGAACTCTCCAGTTTTGACCTCAACAATCATTTCGATGAAAAAATGATCCGTTTAGAGAAACACATTCCCGATCATATTTACACTGCGATCCATCAAGATCGAAAAACAGGAACACATTACGTGAAGCGATTTATGTTTGATGACGCTCCAGTTGGAAAGCGCGTTAAATTTATTTCCGAGGATAGTAAATTAATACTACTCACTAATGGTACAGCACCTGTAATTGGACTGGACATCTTGAAAGGAAAATCGCAAACCCACGAGCATCTGGATCAACCACTCAACGACATCGTTGACGTTAAAGGCGTTAAAGCACAGGGCAATCGCCTTTCCTTCCACACGGTACAAAAGCTCAAGCTGTTAACTGATGAAATAGATTTCTCTAAACAGGATAACCTAGCGCAGCCTGACCACACTCCTATTCCCTCTGCCGAAAAAGGCAAAGAGAAAGCAACAAGCAACCCAGCCAAAGACACCCTTCCAGGTGATTCGGAGAAAGCGGGCGCCGAGAAAGTGTCTTTCGAAATTACCAATCCTGACGATGTACAGCTCGATGATAACGGCCAATTGGATCTCTTCGGCGGAGGCAAACCAAAGGACGAGTAAATTAATTCAGAAACAAAAAAATAAAAGGATGCCATTTTGCTATTTTGACATCCTTTTTATGTTTTTAGCCAACCTGACTAGCCATCTTAAACAGCCAGTTTCTTCTAACGAGCTTGGCGATATTGCGACAGAAACTTCTGTAGCTTAGGGGCAATAACCGCCTGACAATACTGATTTTCAGGATTCTGGTTAAAATAATCGTGATGATAATTCTCCGCCAGCCAAAAAGTAGAAGCCGCTTCCACCGCAGTAACAATGGGTCGATCGTAAACCTTTTCCCTTTCAAGTAAACCAATAAAGTTTTCCGCTTCTTGTCGTTGTTTATCGTTGTGGAAAAAGACCACAGAACGGTACTGCGTCCCGACGTCTCCTCCCTGACGGTTTAGTGTCGTCGGATCGTGGGTCTTGAAAAATATCTCCAATAGCTCCTGAAAACTGACCTGAGATTCGTCAAACTCGATTCGTACACCCTCCACATGATCCGTATTCCCCATACATACCTGCTCATAAGTAGGATTTTCTATACGTCCGCCCATATAACCGGGCAAAACCTTCTCTACTCCTTTGGTATGTTGAAAGATAACCTCTGTACACCAAAAGCATCCTCCGCCAAATGTTGCTTCCATACTTGTTAATTTTGTCTTTCAAAAATACGAAAAATCGAGCATAAACGAGCATAAAAGGGACTATTCACCCCTACCATTATTCGCAAAGGAATATGACCAGCGCATCAAATCAGAAAAATTTAAGGCTTAGATGATCGATGGTAAAAATCTCCTTTTTCGATCAGGTCCTGTCGCTGTTCGTCACAAACTGCAAAGGTAAACCCATGCTGAAGGGCGAATGAGCCATATTCTCCCCGTTTATTCAAGGCCAGAAATCCAACTTGTATCTCTTTAGCGATTTCAGGTTTCTTTTTAATGATACGCATCACCGCTTCACGACACGCATCTTTTGGCGTATAGCCCTGGCGCATCAATTCAACGACTAAAAAACTACCAACGGTACGAATCACCTCTTCTCCAACTCCTGTAGCGGTCGCTCCCCCGATTTCGTTGTCCACATAAAGACCCGCGCCAATAATAGGACTGTCACCCACCCTTCCTCTCATTTTAAATGCCATACCACTCGTGGTGCAAGCACCAGATAGATTACCATTTGCATCCAGAGCGAGCATGCCAATGGTGTCATGGTTATATTTATTTCCGGGCAAACGTTCGGTATTAAACGACTGGTTCTCTATATTGATAACCGGCTGATACTTTTTTTCCTTCAGCCACTCCTGCCATGCCTTTTCAGAAGTGGAAGTCAACAGGTTTTCTTCCGCAAAACCGTTTTCCAACGCGAATTGCTTTGCCCCTTCTCCAACCAGCATCACATGGGGTGTTTTTTCCATCACCAGACGCGCGACCGAAATCGGATGCGCAATATTCTCCAAGGCAGCAACCGCTCCACAATTGCCATTTTCATCCATGATGCAAGCATCAAGGGTCACGTAACCGTCTCGATCGGGATACCCCCCCTTCCCGACGGTTGGGTTTTCTAAATCAGCTTCCGCCACCCGTACACCTTGCTCCACGGCGTCAAGCGCAGCGCCACCCGCAGACAGAATAGCCCAAGCCGACTGGTTGGCAGCGACGCCAAAATCCCAAGTCGATATGACAATAGGTCGTCTGCCGGCCTCATGCTGATCGGTTAATTTCAACGCGCCTGATGCATCGGTCAGTACGCCTAGACTGGCAGCCCCAAATACACTTTTCTTTAAAAAACTTCTTCTGGAATACATGGCATTAAAATAATACGTGTAGATGATCAAATTACGATTAAATTAGCGTTTCAGGTAAAAAAACGTAAAAAAATGCTTTAATACCTGCTTTTTTTCGCATATTTATGCAGCTTTACCTAAATTAACTGACATAAATGCTCCCAGAAATGACACGTATTTTTTTATTGTTCTGCGTTTTTTTATACAGCTCACCGTTGACACTAAGGGCACAAACAGATTCAACCATTTACAAAAAGGTAGAGACTGCGATTGCCCAAGCCAAAGAACGATTCGCTCCTGACCAACGAACAAAAGTTGTCGCATTGATTGATTTTGACATCAAATCCAACGCCTATCTAATTGAATCCAGCGTACCGGAAGCGAGCCGGTTTATAGAAGAGAACACGGGTACCTTACCCGCGGAAATTGTGATCAAAAATCTGCCTGACAGCTCTGTTGCTGAGAAAAAACACGGCATCATTAAGCTATCAGTAGCTAACTTCAGGTCAAAACCGGGAAATGCATCTGAGATGGCAACCCAAGCATTATTAGGCACGCAGGTTGACCTCTTACAAAGAGTAGGCAGTGAATATCGGGCTCGTACACCTGAAGGCTACATTGCCTATGTACCAGCCTCCGCTCTAGCCGCCATGGACAGCACAGAACTGCAAAAATGGAGAAGCCTTCCTAAAATTATTTATACCGCAGAATTCGGAAAATCCTGGTCACAACCTGATCCAGAAAGCATTCGTGTGTCGGACCTAGTCTATGGAAACATTTTAGGGCTGCAAGCAAAGGAAGGAGATTACTATAAGATAATTTATCCAGATGGGCGTATTGGGTATGTCCTAAAGCACGAAGCATTAGAAATGGAGGAATGGTTAGCCACCCGGTCATTGACTGCGGAGAATTTGATTTCGAGTGCGAAAACGATGATGGGTCTACCCTATCTATGGGGAGGAACGTCTGTAAAAGGAGCAGACTGTAGTGGTTTTACCAAGACCATTTATTATATGAACGGGTATGTGATCCCTCGGGATGCCTCGCAACAGGTTTTAGCGGGCGAACCGGTCGATATTTTAGACGCTCAAGGGAATTTCGAAGCAGAAAAGGCGCTGAAGAACCTTAAGCCTGCCGATCTGCTGTTTTTTGCTGCTGGAAAGAGCAGCAATCCAAATGCGCGAGTCACCCACGTAGCGCTTTATATTGGCAACGGGGAGTTTATACATTCCGCCGGTACAGTACGTATTAACTCGATGTTGAAAGATGCGGAGAACTACGATGATTTCCAAACCAGAACTGTTGTTGCTGCAAAACGTTATATTGACAGTCGAGATCAACACATTCAATCCATCCAGGAGCATCCCTATTATTAACTTTGATCACCATGAATAGCACCCTGTGGCATCGTAAAAAAATGGGCAAGTTCACCTTGCGGTATCGTCCGTATACCTTAGAGTTACGCCATGTCTTTACCGTGGCCTCTTTTAGCCGATCAACCACCCCAGTCGTCTTGATAGAATTGGAATACGATGGCCTAATCGGTTACGGAGAAGCCAGCATGCCTCCCTATTTAGGAGAGTCGCAGGAGAGTGTCATCCGCTTTTTGGAGAACGTCAGCCTCGCGGATTTTTCCTCACCCCTGGAAACCCAGGAAATCATGCAATACATCGATCTAATCGACGAGAAAAACACCGCAGCCAAAGCAGCGGTTGATATCGCGCTCCATGACCTGATCGGCAAAATATTAGCGCAACCCTTTTATAAGATTTGGGGATTGAATCCCGATCTGATTCCGCCGACGTCGTTTACAATTGGAATCGATTCCGAGGAAATGATTCGAAAAAAAGTCGCTGAGGCGGCAGCCTTTAAAATCCTTAAAGTCAAGCTTGGAATGGAGACCGACAAAATGATTATTAACACCATTCGTTCGGTCACCGATGTTCCCCTCTGTGCCGATGTCAATCAGGGTTGGAAGGACAAACATCAAGCCTTAGAGATGGCCCATTGGTTGAGCGAGCGAAACGTGGAATTTTTAGAGCAACCGATGCCCAAGGAAATGATCGATGAGAACGCTTGGCTGACAGAACAATCTCCGATACCAACCATTGCTGACGAGGCCTGTCAGCGGATCAGCGACGTCCCCGATCTTCAAGATGTATATACAGGTATCAATATAAAACTAATGAAATGTACCGGCATGCGAGAAGCAAAAAAAATGGCTGAGCTCGCACGGGCACTGAACATGAAAGTAATGTTGGGTTGCATGACGGAAACTTCCTGCGCCATTACCGCGGCTGCACAATTGGCACCGTTAGTGGATTGGGCGGATCTCGATGGTGCACTCCTAATCGGCAACGATCTTTATCAAGGTATGGAAGTTAAAGAAGGGCATTGTTTTTTGCCTGATTCTCCTGGTATTGGCATTACCCCAATCTCTTGATTAAAAACATAAATTACGAATTTCGATTGACACGCTGGCCTAACCACTAGCGAAAAAAAGACCATTTTATGAAACATCAATTACTTATGACACTTTGTGCAATGGCTTGTGCATCCACACAGGTCGTACATGCACAGCAAATTTCGGTTGCTGGAAAAATAACTGATCAAGGCGGGGAACCCCTGGTTGGAGTGACACTGACCGTAAAAGGCGGCAGTAACAGCACCAGTAGCAATGAAAATGGGCTGTTTTCTCTTAATACCGATCCCAATGCAACGCTAGTGATCACCTCCATCGGTTATCTCCGTCAGGAAATAGCGTTGAATGGTCGCACCAGTTTAAACATCCAATTGGCGCCCGATGACCAATCCATCGACGAGGTGATGGTCGTCGCATATGGAACAGCGAAAAAAAGCTCGTTCACCGGTTCGGCCGCGACGATCAATTTTCAAGAGGAAGCTAAAGATGTACCCGTTACCTCATTCGAGCAGGCTTTAACAGGCCGGATTCCAGGTGTACAAATCAACACCACTTCCGGCCAAGCAGGCGCGACCTCAACAATTCGTGTTCGAGGAATCGGATCCATGAACGCTTCGAACGAACCACTATACGTCATCGACGGTGTTCCTGTCAGCAGCGGCAATGTTGGCCAGATGCAAGGCGCTATTGCGGGAACATCCAATAACGTCATGTCCACCATCAATCCGAATGACATCGAATCCATATCCATTTTAAAAGATGCCGCGGCCTCTTCGCTTTATGGTTCGCGTGCAGCAAATGGCGTAGTCATCATTACGACTAAATCTGGAAAAGCAGGAAAACCGAAAATTGATTTCCGCACGTCATTGGCCCTGTCCCCGGAATGGGCAACTGAAAATTACAAACCGGGGGATCCCCAAGAGCAGATTCAGTATTTTTATCAAATTTTTCATGATTACCGAACATCGAATGGGTTTTCTGAGACAGAGGCAAACGAATTTGCATTAGATCGCATGAACACGAAGTTTGGAATCCATGGGTACGAGTTTGCTAGTGAAGGCACTGGATTATATGACAAAATCATCATTAGTGGGAAAACCGACGGTGTCGAAAACAGAGATGGTCAATATTTTGACTGGAACGACGCATTATTTCGTACTGGTCAGTATCAAACCAACGATCTCTCCGTCAGCGGAGCTAACGATTTGACCCGTTATTATTCTTCTCTTTCTTACACCAAAGAAAAAGGTCGCGCGTATACCAATGCGTACGAACGCATTGGCGGACGCGTTAATTTAACGCAAAAGTTACATGATCGGGTGGAGTTCGGTGCCAATATTAATATCAACCACAACAAAAAAGAAGGCTATAATGACACCCGAAATACGGGAACAAATTATATGTACCTAGCCAATAATCTTTTGTTTCCTTTCTATTGGCCGACTGATTACGCCACCGGTGAGGAGTATTCATTAAGATACGGTTCGCTGGGATATAACCCATTACATTATGATAAACAATGGGAAAATCAATCCAATACACTACGCATCGTCGCCACCCCTTCGTTGAGTGTTGACATTCTTCCTGGATTAGTGGCTAAGACAATTTTCTCTTACGATAATTTCGAGGTAAAGGACCATTTATATTATAGCCCGCTGCACTACCACTCGACCTATGGTGAAACCGCCAATGGAACCGTTTTCGAATACAGCACAAATTATTCCCGCCTCACCTCGTCAAACACCCTGAATTATAACAAATCATTTGGGGATCATAATATAGATCTCTTGGCGGGATTTGAGGCCGAGAAATATCAAGTAGGTTACCAATATGCAAGCGGATCAAACTTACCCTCAAGCTCACTGCACACCGTTGAAACCGCTGGGGTTAAAGATGCCAGTGCATATAGCTGGGGCAATAACATGATGTCCGTTTTCTCCCGAGCCGAATATAATTTTAAAGACACCTACTTTCTATCCGGTTCCCTACGACGCGACGGTAGTTCTCGCTTAGGACCGGATACGCGTTGGGGAAATTTCTGGTCACTTTCTGCTGCCTGGAATCTAAAAAACGAGGATTTCATGGCCCATATCGATCAGGTTGACCTGCTGAAACTAAAGGCTTCATACGGTACCAACGGCACCCTTCCATCCGCTGATTTCGGCTGGCGTTCATTGGCCTCCTATGGAAATAACTACATGGACCAGCCGGGAGGTGCATTAACCACTATCGCTGAGGAAAGACTCAAATGGGAGAAAAGCTACACCTATAATATTGGTGTTGAATTCGGGCTATTCGCCAACCGTTTATTCGGTACCGTGGAATACTTTAGTCGAGACTCGAAAGACCTGCTTCAAAACGTTAATATATCACAAGTAACCGGCTTTGGATCGACACTAATGAACGTCGGTCAGATCAATAACAGCGGCCTGGAAATATCCCTTGGCGGGGATTTGATCCGTAAAGATGAATTCCGCTGGTCGGCCAATATAAACACGTCGTTTTTACGGTCAAAAGTAACGAAGCTTTATGGCGAGAATGACATTACCTGGTGGGATCCAACAGGGGGCGATAGCCGGGTACAATTTATGTATCGAGAAGGTCAAGACGTGTACGCCTACTATCTTGCTGAATGGGGCGGTGTTAATCCAGATAACGGTAGCCCGATCTGGTATACCAATGATGGCACCGATGGAGATTTTCTTCACAACGGTAGAGGAGCAACCAATTCGGTATCCGAGGCACAGCAAATTATAGCAGGTTCGCCTATCCCCAAAGCCTACGGTGGCATCAACACGGACCTCGAGTATAAAGGTTTTTCATTAGGTCTTAACTTTAACTATAAACTAGGTGGCAAATTATTTGATGCCGGCTCAAGAGACGTTGCCGAAGATGGTTATTACTGGGAACGCGTACGGTCCTACTACGCCATCCAAGAGGTGTGGAGTCCTCAAAACCCTGGTGGACGCTACCCGAAAGTCAGTGGTAATGATCCAGAAGATGGTATTACACGTTCAACCAGACACTTGCACGACGCCTCATTCATCCGCTTAAAGAACATCAACCTTTCTTACCGCTTGCCAACCGAGCTCATCAACCGCATCGGACTTTCCAATGCACGGGTGTTTTTCAACGGCACCAACTTATTGACCGCCTCGAAGTTCAAATGGGCGGACCCCGAGGTCAACCAATATGGCACTAGGGGTTGGGAAACACCGTTCGCCAAGACCTACACTTTGGGGCTAGAGATTAGTTTATAACCAATAAATAAGAAAAATCATGAAAAAGATATCACTATATATAATCGCTTTAACCAGTTTCACGGCGCTTTCCTGCAAGGACTTCCTTGATGTCAAACCAACGAATTCAACCGACTCCAGCCTCACCATACAAACCGAGGCCGATGCCAAAGTAATGATTAATGGCCTAACCATATTGATGGCCAATGCCAATCTCTACGGCCGAAATTTCATGTTGTATGGAGATAGTAAAGGAGGTGATGTAACGATTGCCTCACAGGGCCGGGGTTTGGATGCCTTATATGTGTTTAACCATTCGGTTAACAACAACAATTATTCTGGCTTTTGGTCAGATGGGTACAATTGTATTCTGCAAGCCAACAACATTATAAAAAGCATCGAAGCCTTACAAGAAGCCGGAACAGCACTCGAGCTTGACGATTATAAAGCCCAGGCGTTGACCTTACGGGCGTTATTGCATTTCGACTTGGTCCGCTTATACGGACCGAGCTTTACTGAGGATCAAAATGCGCTAGGAATACCTATTGTAACCGAGCTACTGGATGCATCAGCACAGCCGAGCAGAGCAAATCTCACTGAGGTTTATGATCAGATTCTGGCAGACCTTAATGCCGCAGGGCCCCTACTTTCCAAGGAGAAATCCGACGGCTACGTCAATTACTACGCCAATCGAGCCATCCTTTCTAGAGTTTATATGACGATGGCCAATTTTGACGACGCGTTCCTGGCCGCACAGGAGGTTATCGAGGCTGGCCTATACACGTTATATTCCAATCAAAACTGGGTGGATTCTTGGAAAACGCAGTACGGCACCGAATCGATCTTTGAAATCACATTAGCCAAAGACCAAGGGGATCTGGGATCAGGCGCATTGGGCTTCTATTACCTCCGCAGTGGGGAAAATAATGCGTTAGGTAATTTTACCGCTTCAGACTACTTTCTCGAACGGCTGGAACAAGATCAAGAGGACGTACGCTGGGGAGTTTTTACCCAAGACGAGCTCGAACGACAAGCGGCTTGTTATAAATACGTCGGTTCGGTAGATAAGGAAGGCGACGGTAAAGAAACCTACACCGCGGTCAACATTAAAGTGATCCGACTCTCAGAAATCTATCTTAACGCGGCAGAATCGGCATTGAAGAAATCATCTCCAGATGCTGCAAAAGCGTCAGAATATCTCAACGAAATCCGGAAACGCGCTCCTAATTTGGCACCAGCAACATCGGCAAGCGTAAGCGAAGCGATGATTTTAGATGAAAAAAGTAAAGAGCTGTATGCCGAAGGACAGCGTTACTGGGATATGATTAGAACCGACAAAACCATCACGTTCAACGATGAACACGTCGGGGTGGCATTGCAACACCGGGAAAAGTCAATTGATCGCACATTTTACAAAGCGATCTTACCCATCCCTCAAACCGAATTAGATGCTAATCCGGCATTAGCGGCTGAACAAAACCCAGGGTATTAACGATCAAAAAACACCAATACCCAAAGCGAGCGGAACAATAGTTCCGCTCGCTTTGGGTATAAAATGATCGTCAATAGATCAGTGAACTCTATTCTTTAACGCTACCAATTCTTCAACCCCCTTGGACAGATCAAGAAGATATCCGTTCAAAACAGCATATTTCAAGTCCCCGTTTTGGCTCGCCAGATAAAAATTAGCGGTCCCACCCAAGTCAATAAATGGGGTGGTAGCAAAATTACTGGAAGCAAACACATGAATGGGCAAATCGTGCAAGACTCCTTGTTGTCCGTCATCCGCGACCTGAACACCCATATAGCCTTGTTTCAATAAATCATACGCATCCTGTTGACTAAATGTTTGCAGCGAAGGGATGGTTTGGGGGGCAATATTTCCCTGCACAAAATGTAATCCATCGCCGTTCAAATCATCATAACCATGGGATTCAGGAAGATCGCCGATATCTTCAATACGGGCTCGAATATAATAATCCCTGCCCACGGTATATTCTCCACGTCTGATGGCAACGTCACTTTTTAGCGGGATCGAATCTGAACCAAATTCCAATCCATGAATAACCACATCGTGCAATACCCCTCCGCTATTGAAAGGGATTTCTTCATAGTCACTCCGATCGTACTGTGTGTAACTATTTTGCGCAATTTCCATCAAGGCATTGAGGATAATTATAAAATTAAGTCTGCGTATTTGCTGTTTTTCAGGATCCCCCTTCAAGCCTCCCGATTCAATCAATACTGTGCTGGCACCCCACGTTTGGAAATTATCCCCAAAACCACGAGGTGTGTAGGTATCATCATATTTAGCGACGCCATCTGGGATGTACGACTGCAATATCCTATTCATCCCCCCAATAATCTGCATCGCCCCCTCCCGCACCTCGTTGATTTCCCGCTCGGGGTTAAACGCCGGAGCGAGCAAGGAAATGGTAACCGGGTTTTTAGTTCCTGGCACATTATAATAGATATTCTGATCGTGTAAATTGAATCCATAGGCAGGCTTGACTTCCATCGCTCTTGATTTCAGTAGCGCCCCCTCGACAGTCTGAGTCGCCCTCGCGTCACGGTTCAGGTCAATGCTTTGGGCATTCCGTCGCAGAAACCGTTCCGCTCCATCTGGGTTTAGCATCGGAATAAAATGAATGTTTAGGTTTTCCTGCAGTAAGTTGCGAACACTATCAAACTCCGGATCATCACCTTCTAAAAAATTAAAAAGATCAAACAATGCCATCGTCGCCGTCGGCTCATCTCCGTGCATTTGCGACCAAAGCATTACTTTTTTGTCTCCCTGACCAAATTCCAGTTCATAAATCGACCTACCTTGAACGGATTGACCAATTTGAGCGACCGCTAAGACCCCAATTTCTTGATGTACTTTAACTAACGAATCAATGTCACTGTGTTTAAACCTCCTATTCAATAGCGATGGCTCTTTATAGGTTGTATGCAATGCATTGAATTCGGTGGTATCTAAACGATAACCTTGGCTTACAGCGTTTGATTCTGTTGAGGACCAAGGATTATCACAGCCCCCAGTTAATAATAGAACAGATAGGATCAGAAAGGACAACGGTCTCATGATTAATTATTTTAATGCATTTTCAATAATTTCGATCGTTCCTTCAGTGGCATTCAGTCTCGCTTTTACGCCAACTGGCAAAAGGAATTGATTATTAATATGTCCAATAACCGCACCAGAGTAAGAAGGGATGTTCAGCGGCTGAATATAATCTCGAAGAATCTGGTCGAGATTTAACGATCCGTAACCACCTGATGGATCGCATCCCGTGCATTTGCCAAATACGAATCCAGCAATTTTTGATAGAATCCCGGCATTTTTAAGTTGACAGAACATGCGGTCCACCTTCTCTGGAGACTCATTGATCTCCTCTAAAAATAAAATGGTTCCTGAGAAGTCTGGCAAAAAAGAAGAACCACACAAACCTGAAATCAGGGTCAAATTACCTCCTAAAAGCCGTCCTTCGACGATTCCCGGCTGAATGGTGGTGATGCGGTCCTTATATTGTATCACATCATCCCCCTTATCGTTGGGGTTTCGATACGTGACTTTCTTATTATCGATCAAGATATCGGTGAAGGTCTTGGCAACAGCGTTACTCCAGGTACTTGTCCCTACCGGTCCATGAAATGTCACTAAACCGACTTTGGTATACAGCGCCATGATCAAAGCCGTGATATCGCTATATCCCAAAAGAACTTTCGGATTCGCTCGGATAAGATCATAATCAATTCGATCTAATAAACGCGAGGCACCACTACCTCCCCGAATGCAAAGTATCCCGTCCACCGTGGAATCAGAAAACATACGGTGAAGGTCTTCCAATCGCTGTTCATCCGTTCCAGCTAAATTTCCGTACCGCTCACGAATATATTTTCCTTCAACCACACGGAAACCTAAATACGCTAACACCTCGCGGCTTAGCGCGATCGACGCCTCATCCACCACTGCGCTGGCAGGCGTAATCAAACCGATGGTTGCCCCAGGCGTTAACACATTCGCTTTTAACAACTGTTGAGCCTTATGGCCCATATCTAATATTTCTGCGTGCCCTAAAATTGGAATACCAGCCAATCCGAGCCCTAATGATTTGATAAATGAACGTTTATCCATATTAACGGTTAAATAATAATCGATGTCCAGACCCCACTTCACGAAGCTCGCCCTGCGAAAACGCCAACTGACCAGAAACGATGGTATGGACAATAGTCGAAGAGAACACATGGTTTTCAAATGGAGACCAACCACATTTTGATAAAATATTCTCCCGGGTCACTGGATACGGTTTATCAAGATCCACCAAAACCAGGTCGGCCCAATACCCCTCTTTGATATATCCCCTTTGTTCAATCTGAAACAAAGTTGCCGTATTGTGCGCTGTCCTCTGGACCAACTCAGTCAACGTCATTTTGCCTCGATCAACAAGATCAAGTAAAGCTTGCAAGGCATGTTGCACCAACGGCCCTCCAGATGGCGCTTGCAAATAGGGTTGCGATTTCTCGTCAAAGGTATGCGGGGCATGATCGGTTGCAATCACATCGATTTGGTTATCCAGCACCGCCCGCAAAAGCGCATCTCGATCGCTTGTCTTTTTCACCGCCGGGTTCCATTTTATAAAGTTGCCCTTGGTTTTATAATCCACATCGGAAAACCATAAATGATGTATGCAAGCCTCTGCCGTGATCCGTTTTTCCGCTAGCGGGATGTCGTTATTAAAAAGGGCTAATTCCCGCTCCGTAGAGATGTGGAGAATATGGAGACGGGTATGGTGTTTTCTGGCCAAACTTACGGCCTTGGACGAGGACAAGTAACACGCCTCAGCCGATCGGATCAAGGGGTGCATCTCCACTGTGATGTTTTCACCATACTGCTCTTTATAGGCCGACAAATTGGCCTGAATAGTTGTTTCGTCTTCACAATGTGTGGCAATTAAAAGAGGAGCTTGGGCAAATAATTCTTCTAAAGCCTGCTCACTATCGACGAGCATATTTCCTGTAGAAGACCCCATAAACACCTTAATTCCACAAACATCTCGAGGGTTCGTCTTTAGCACCTCCTGCAAATTGTCGTTGGCTGCGCCCATAAAAAACGAGTAATTGGCCAATGAACTATCTTGGGCAATATCGTATTTGTCTTGTAGAAGACGTTGCGTTAAGGTATTGGGAACCGTGTTGGGCATTTCCATAAAAGAGGTGGTCCCTCCGGCCACAGCGGCCCGGCTTTCTGTATAAATGTCCGCCTTATGTGTGAGTCCTGGTTCCCGAAAATGTACTTGATCATCAATCAGGCCGGGCAACAGGTGCAGTCCTTGGGCATCAATCAGTTGATCAGCCTGTCGATCGATCGATGAATCGATCCGTTCAATACGCCCATCTTTTATGAAAAGGTCTTGGACCAAAACTTGTCCCTGGTTTACAACCTGCGCATTTTTTATAAGAATTGTTGACATTAAGTTGATGTTTTTTTCCTGTTCTATAGGAGTCAAATATACGAAATTGCCACCGCTTAAGCGTACCTCAACCGATCGCTTTTTACCGCAACCGTTTCTTTAGACGAACCGAAAGCCATCCATCAACTTATCGACAAACAGCTAAAAGTCAAAACGGTCTGTTACACTTGACGCCGGTTTAGCCAACATTTGTTTGGTCAATCGGCTTCTGCTGCTCCACTCGACTACAGCTGCCGTCTTTTATCATCTTCCGTTTGGCAAGAAAAACGAGCCAATCCCGTCAAAAAATGGGTAATGTATATCCAACGAGTGACTTAACATTATGTTAATAATAAGGTATCACTATTATAATCAATCCTTAACAATCAATTAACAACATACCCGAATATTTGTAGCGTAAAATGAAATGAACATGAAAAAGACTTTATTCTCTTTATTAGCACTTGCTACATTAACGTACACTACAAGCTGTAGTGATGACGATCCAGTTGGTCCTGGGCCTCAGGAACCTGGAGAAACTATGGTGAAGACCGGTATCCTTGAATCGGACGAAACTTGGACAGCCAATAACATCTATGTGTTGGACGGACGCGTGGTCGTTGACGAGGGGGTTACGCTAACGATCGAACCGGGTACAATAGTGAAGGCAGAAGATGGACAAAACACCAATGCTTCAACGCTTATTGTCGATCGGGGTGGAAAATTAATCGCTAACGGAACAGCAGAGCAGCCGATCATCTTCACGTCATTAAATGACGAAATCGCAGCTGGAGAAAAGGAAAGCACACTTGATCCACTGGCAGATGCGGGACAATGGGGTGGAGTTATCGTACTGGGTAATGCACCTATCTCAGTTGCAAACAGTGAAGGAATCGAATACATCGAAGGTATCCCTTCTGATCTTTCGTACGGTGAATATGGTGGCACAGACGCTGCTGACAATTCAGGTTCTTTAAAGTACGTCTCCATCCGTTTCAGCGGAGTTGCACTTGAACCAGACGCTGAGATCCAGGGGCTGACTTTAGGTGGAGTTGGAAACGGAACCACGATCGAAAATATCGAAATCTATTCCAATAAAGATGACGGTATCGAGTGGTTTGGTGGAACTGTCGACGTGAAAAACGTCTTGATCTACGGGCAACAAGATGATGGTTTAGATATCGACCAAGCGTACTCAGGTACGATCGATAACGCATTAGTTATTCAGACCGCGAACTCGGGTAGCGCATTTGAAGTCGACGGTCCGGAAGGAAATGCTGAAGGCGCGTTCACCATGAAGAACATCACCGTAGACATGGGTAACCAGCCAGACAAGCTAATCGCGGATTTCCGAGAAGGCGCGACCGGCACATTGGAAAACATCTATGTGACGAACGTCAATGCCGAGGGTTCTTCTGTGAACTTAAACGACAATGCTAGTGCAGCAACGTATGCAGCAAATCAGATTACTTTTAGCAATTGGACCATTGATCTTCCAGAAGGAAAGACAATCGCAGAACTATTTACTTTGGGTAGCGAAGTAACCGTTTCAGTTGACAATGCTGGATTCGTTGACAATGTTAATGAAGAAAGCACCGGTGCTGATCTTTCAGCTTTTGACTGGACTTTGACTAAAAGCCAAGGACTTTTCTAGAAAATTGAATACCTAATTAAAATCCATCTTCCTAAATCGATTATAAATTGATGGAAGGTGGATTTTCTCTTTACAAGAATGACCAAAAACAAATTACACAATTTAATGAACAAAGGTTTTTACATCTTGCTTTTGTTGATCATCGCCTCTCCAATAAGCGCATTAGCGCAAACAGGGAGAATAACCGGGGTGATCAAAGACGAAGGAACCGATGCATTGCTTTCAGGAGTAAGTGTCTCGGTAGTTGGTGCAACGCAGGCGACAAGCTCCGATTTTGAAGGCGACTATTCGCTTGATCTTGAACCGGGGACCTATAATCTCCGCTACAGCTATGTGGGCTACCGTCACTTAGAAATCACGGAAGTCACCATAGAACCGGGTAAAGCATCGTCCGTTGACATCGCTTTAGCTCCGGAAACGGACGTCATTGAAGAAGTAGTGGTTTCTATTTCTGCTAGACGAAATACAGAACAGTCCATTCTCAATATGCAAAAAAATGCGGGTGTTGTCATGGATGGACTATCTTCACAAGCGATTGAGCGTTCAGGCGCGAGTAACATTGCCTCAGCGGTACGCGTCGTTCCCGGCGTTTCCGTACAGGAAGGCAAATACCTTTACGTCAGAGGACTAGGCGACCGATATACCAAATCCATTTTAAACGGCATGGATATCCCCGGCTTAGACCCCGATAAAAACACCGTCCAAATGGACATTTTTCCAACTGGTGTTCTAGAAAACATTGTCGTTACAAAATCTGCCTCAGCAGATCTTCCAGCGGATTTTACGGGCGGGGTTGTCGATATTGTGACAAAAGATATTCCGGCGCAGAAACAAATTGGATTATCCCTTTCTTTGGGATACAATCCAAACATGCATTTCAAAGACAACTACGTCGGCTACTCAGGCAGCGGTACAGATTTTCTAGGTTTCGATAATGGGGACCGGAAATTACCGGTGGCCACGGGAACAGACATTCCCAACCCGGTGTCGGCTGGAAATCGTCCACAAGTTGAACAAATCACAAAGGCATTCAGCCCGCAACTAGGTGCGCAGCGGAAATCCAGCAATATTCCTGATCTTTCACTCGGTTTTGATTTTGCCAACCAATATAATGTCATGGGTAATAAACTAGGGCTGATCGGTGTAGTCAACTACAAGAAGACTACTACATTTTATCAGGATTACAAGAACGGAATTTACCAAAGGCCCAACCAAAGCGATCCGAGTGCTGAACTTCGTCCCGACCGCACTTCCGTTGGTGATCTTGGGGAAGAAAACACGTTGCTTTCCGGAATGCTAGGTTTGAACTATAAAACAGACCGCTCGAAGTATACCTTGAATCTTCTCCATATTCAAAATGGACAATCTCGCGCCGCGATGTTCCGACAAGTTTCCCGAATTTCGAACTCCAACAATACCTATCGTAATCTATTGGATTACAGCCAACGTTCGATCTCAAACATCCTGATCAGTGGTAAACACAGCAACAAAGATGCAGACTTTATCAGCGAGTGGAAATTATCCCCCTCCCTGACGAAGGTCAACGATAAGGATGTACGCTTAACAACCTTCCTGGTTAACCCCTCGGGAGATTACGTTATCGCCACCGACGCGGGACTTCCGATGCGTATATGGCGTTCTCTGAAAGAGGTCAATCTGGTGGGTAAAGCCGATTTCACGAAAAAGAGCCAATTGTTTGATCGGGATGCAACCTTCAAGTTTGGTGGTTTATACGGCTATAAACAACGTGATTTCTCTATAAACAACTATACCGTTAATTACCGCAATGTGAACCTGCGCGAACCAAATGGTGACTTCGATGCGATACTAGGGGACGAATTAGTCTATAATGCCGCCAACGACGCCGGATTCTATATGCAAGGCGACTACGAAGCGGCCAACACCTTCGATGCCTCGAACCATACGGCGGCAGGCTATGTGTCGGCGGAATTTAATCCCTGGGATAAATTTCGGACGATCGTAGGGCTGCGGGCAGAATATTTCTCTTCGTTCTTCACCGGACAGAACATTGACCGTCTGCGGTATGAAAACGAAAACACGATCAACAATTTTGATCTCTTCCCGTCCCTGAACATGATCTATAGTCCTTCGAATTCTGATAACATCCGTTTGTCGTATTCCAGGACTACAGCGCGACCTTCGTTCAAAGAGCTATCCGTTGTACAAATCTTCGATCCGTTAACGGATACCCGTTTCTTGGGAAATCTAAGTTTATTACCTACTTATATCCATAACATGGATATTCGGTACGAATTCTTTGGGGATCAAGCGCAAATGTTTGCCGTGAGCGGTTTTTACAAACATTTTAACGACCCTATTGAATTACAGGCCTACTCTGATTCTCGTCCGACCGATATAATTGCACGAAACTCCCAAGCCGCCAATGTATACGGATTTGAGGTGGAAGCCCGCAAAAATTTTGGCTTTCTCACTGACGATCTTCGGAACCTCAGCTTAAACTTGAATGTTTCGTTTGTTAAATCTGAAATCGAAATGGAAGAAAATGAGTACAATGCCCGACGTTCATTTGCACGAGAGGGTGAAGTTGTTGATCGGAAAAGAGAACTGCAAGGACAGTCACCCTACTTAATCAATACCGGACTGAACTATAATAATGTCGACAATGGTTGGGAAGCGGGCGTGTTCTACAATGTTCAAGGCAAGACCTTACAAATCATCGGGTTTTCGAGAAACTCAGATGTCTATACTAAACCCTTCAACAGCTTGAATCTAAACGTCTCTAAAAAACTGGGAGCCAACCGCAATGGCGGGACGATTTCTTTGAAAGTGGACAACCTGTTGGATAGCCGTAGAGTGAGCGTCTATGAAGCTTATATGGCCGCTGATCAAATCTTCTCGGAACGTACACCACGACGGACCTTTAGTCTCGGCTACAGCTTCAATTTCTAAAAAAAATACACTTCAAGTTTTTTTACCCCAATCTAGAGAAGCCGGTCATTTTATAAAAGACCGGCTTCCTTGTATCTTATCCAGTGGAGGCCGCCCTATAGATCACAACAAATCGACTTTCCAGCAAAATTTTAGTAACCTTTGCTTTCTTTTCGACAAAAGTCCATCTTTGTAAAGTCATTTTGCTAACTTCATTCTGGCAGGCTTATATACGAATACGAACAATGGCGAATTTGAATTCCATACTTGACAACGATTTTTATAAATTCACTATGCAGTTTGCGGTTATTAAGCTTTTTCCCAAAGCGAAAGCCCGCTATCAACTCATAAACCGTGGAAAACATGCGTTTCCCGAAGGGTTTGCCGAGCGGTTAAGGGAGTCGGTTAATCAAATGGCATCCTTAAGACTCAGTGGAGCGGAAAAACAATTTTTCTGCGAAACCTGTCCCTATATCGATCCTACGTATTTCGACTTTTTACAGGGCTACCAATACGATCCTGAAGAGGTAATTATCAAACAAGATGGTCCCAATCTCCACGTCGAAATCGAAGGGTATTGGTATCGCACGATACTATGGGAAGTTCCCTTGATGGCGTTGATCTGTGAATTGTACTACGAAATGACCCAACAACGCCGCATGGATAACCGAGAGGTAAAAGATATTGCAGAAAACAAAATGCAAAAATACGATCAGCTTTCTATCACCATAGCTGATTTCGGCACACGCCGCAGACATTCCTACGCCGTACATGATCTGGTTATCCAATCCCTTAGCGCGCACGCATCCAGCACATTCATAGGCACGAGCAACCTTCATTTTGCGATGAAGTATCGCACGAAGCCAATCGGAACACATGCCCACGAATGGTTTATGTTCCACGCAGCCAAATATGGCTATAAGATGGCCAATTTACTGGGCCTGGAGCATTGGTCAGATGTATATCGTGGAGATTTAGGAATCGCCCTCTCGGACACCTACACGACTGAAGTATTTTTCAAACAGTTTGATAAAAAACTAAGTAAATTGTTCGATGGGATACGTCACGATAGTGGTGATGCCGTCGAATTTGCACAGAAAACAATGGAACACTACCGAGGTAAAGGAATTGATCCGCTGAATAAAACCATTATTTTTTCAGATGGATTAGATTATAAAAAGGTCGCAAAAATAGTAGACTATTGTCAGGGAAAAATAGGGCATTCCTTTGGG
Source organism: Sphingobacterium sp. (assembly GCA_052092145.1). Lineage (GTDB taxonomy): Bacteria > Bacteroidota > Bacteroidia > Sphingobacteriales > Sphingobacteriaceae > Sphingobacterium. The sequence continues at coordinate 136,909 of JBQDCW010000006.1, forward strand.
ATCGGCACCGATTTCACCAATGACGTAGGCTTAGATCGGATGAATATTGTTATAAAAATGACAGCAGCCCTTCCGGACGACGGCGAATGGACCCCCGTCATTAAACTATCGGACGAACCGAATAAACACACAGGCGATCTGACAGAAATTCAACTTGCTAAGCGAATCCTAAATATCAATGAAAATGCCTAAGGATGTATACGGCCAGGCGCTGGAAGAATACCATCGTACCGGTCAGCTTTCGCAACCTCTACTGCTCCACAGCAGCTACGGCGACATTGAAGAGATGCCCATCGACATATTTTTTCGGGAAGAAGATGAATTTCCCGAATTAGAATTTATTGCTTTATCGCTATGTGATGGTAACACCCTCGATGTAGGTGCAGGCGCCGGTACCCACAGCCTTTATTTACAACAGCAGGGAACGGCGGTGGAGGCTTTAGATATTTCCGCTCTAGCCTGCCAAGTCATGTTAGAACGGGGTGTAGAACACGTCATCCATAGCGATTTCTTTAATCTGAAAGGGAAATCGTACGACACCCTCCTTTTTTTAATGAACGGGATTGGAATCGCACAATCCATCGACGGTTTAAAGGCGCTACTCAGACAAGCCAAAACCCTGCTCTCGGAAAGAGGACAGTTGCTTTTTGATAGTTCCAACATTTCGTATCTATACGATGAATATTGGATACCAAAACCGGCCCATTATTTAGGTGAAATTAACTTTCAATATGAACATCATGGTCAAAAAGGCAGTCCGTTCGGTTGGCTTTACATTGACCAACAAACCTTGATTAAAATCGCGCACGAAGAAGAGTGGGTTGTCCAAATCCTCTTTGAGGACGATAACGACCAATATCTGGCACGCATGGAACCACGTTTGCCGGACTTTGATTGATGATCGGGTTATCATTCCGACTACCTATCCCCAAAACAAGGGCGCCATCCGTGAATCGGCACCCTTCACGTATCGCCCTGCTCCAGGATAAGAACCCGCAAAATTCAACTAATCCCGCGTGGGATAAGCCATTCACCAAACCCTTAAAAGGCAAAAAGGTGAAACAATTTCATAAGTTAATCGTATACCTTACGGTGACTGAATAAAACCCGGCACCTTTATACACAATAACCTTTGAAACTAAATCACCATGAGTAACATTACATTAAAGCAAGCCCGTCAAGTAATTGACGCTGCTATTGTTAAATCCGAAGACTTAGGCACAAAAATGAATATCGCGGTCGTAGATGCGGGCACCAATCTGGTTGCCTTTAATAAAATGGATGACGCGTGGTTAGGATCGATTGACATCGCTCAGAAGAAGGCACGTACCGCACGGTATTTCAATATGGATACCGGTGAGATAGGAAAACTGTCCCAACCTGGAGGCTCGCTCTACAATATTGAGCATTCGAACAATGGTCTCATTACGTTCCCTGGCGGTGTGCCGATTAAAGACCGTAATGGAGCAATTATAGGTGCTATAGGTGTTAGCGGAAGTTCCGTAGAAGATGACCACGCTGTTGCCTCCGCTGGTGCAGGTGCAATTCAATAGATTAATCCTCCAGCACGCGTATAATTCAACATCATCTTAAAGCAGTCTGAGACTGCTTTAAGATGATGTTATTTTTTAGATTCCTTGAAAACAGATCCATTGCGGCTAATGGTGGCAGAGATGCGAACCGCGGTTCATGACAGACAGCGAAAAAACGACCGGTAAATTTGGAACACAACAACAAGCCCGACCAGACCACCGGTTCTATTTGATTTCTATTTGAGGCGCATTCGTTTTTACCCATTCTGAAACGGCAATCGGGACATCCGAGCAAAGGTAATCGCTTCCCAAATAAACGCCCAGCAAAAAGTCATCCACTGATTTGCCCGGCCAAAGGCTTACGGTAATCCCTTGCTTCTTGGCCTCAATCACCATATTCCGACTTGTTTTATGGACACTAGCACCTATTCTGCTGATGCCCATCGCTTTCGCTTCCTCAACCACACTTTGCGTAAGCGCCTCGCCTTTGATAAATAGTAAATCGACCTCTGGATAGGTCGCTTTTAAATAGTGTAAAGGTCGTTTGTCGAAAGAGGTCAAAACATAATCCGAGCCTTGTGGCTTACTGGCGTACGCTTTTTCGTAAAGGTCGTCACAGTATTTATGCAGCTCCTGTTCTTCGTACACGGGGCTATTGGTTTTCATTTCGAATTCGATATACACCCCTGGTTTATCCTTAAAAAACTCCACCACTTCGTCCAACGTCGGAATTGGGTTTCCCTTCTTGGTGCGAAGCTCCTTGACCTCCGCCAAAGTGAGATCCTCAATCCCACCTTCGATACCGAGGATTCGTTCAAAACTATCGTCATGGAAAATAACCAATTTTCCATCTTTTGTTCGTCGTATGTCTAATTCATAACCGCGTATCCCCTGCTCGTAAGTTGATTGAAATGCCCCCATCGTGTTTTCATCATATTCATGTGCACCACCGCGGTGCGCAAAAAGGGTCACCTGTGCAGTTTGAGCATACACGGCTGAGGTTAAAGCCATAAAGATTAAAAAAAAGATTCCAATTTTACGATTAGGATTTGCTAATCGCTTTAATAAGGTTGATTTCATACTATACATGATAAAAATTTATAGATCGTAAAGATAGCCGCTATAATGCTGAATTCCCCTGCTAAATTAACTTTCCGAAGAATGGTAATAGACGGACAACAAAAGGTTAACATTGAGAAAATATGAAACATTTTTTCGCCTCATCTACGGGTTAGAGTTAGACAAAAATATCGTTTCGTTTTGCTGGGCAGATTTAATCGCTGCCTCAAGAATCTCGACTGTCGTGGTGTTGACGGATAGACCGTATAAATCATTCTCCTTTAGAGTTATTGAGCCTTTTACCACCGCAGCCAATAATGAAAACGGATCGTCATAGGGAGCGGCTCTGGGATCTAGTTTCTCAGAACGTTCCGCATCGCTTTCTTGCAAACGAGCCTGAACGGTAGACGCGTCAACCGCATTTGCATAACCTTTGGTTCCATATACCGCCATGTCTTTTCTGGAAAATGGCCAATTCCAGGAAGCCTGAATAACGCATTGTGCCTGTGGGTACTGAAGAATAATGGTTGTCTCATCGTCCACCTGTTTATAGGTGTGTGGTTTATTTTGATGAGCAACAGCCGTGACCGAAAGCGGCTTTTCCCCATCCATCAGCCAAGTCATCAGATTTGCCCCGTAGCACCCAAAGTCAACTAAGGCTCCTGCTCCATTCTTATCCGGATCAGTGAGAATGTCGAAGAACTCTTCACTCACCCCTATTTCTTTTGGTCCTTGATGTCCATCATTCACCATGACCTTTCGTATATCTCCTAAATCGCCCTGATTGAGCATTTCCTTAACTCGTTGATTGCTTTGATACCAGGAGGTTTCAAAATTCGTCAACACGTGTATTTTGTGTTTATTAGCTAAGCTTTCAATTTCCTTTGCATCGGCAAATGTAGTGGCTAATGGTTTTTCAACCATCACATGTATTTTTCTCGGAGCGCAGGCTCTAACGACAAGAATGTGCTCGTTAATAGCACCGAATGCCGAAACCGCGTCTGGCTTTTGCTTATCCAACATTTCCTCGAGATTGGTAAAGAATAACGCACGATCAATCTGATAACGGTCCACATATCGATCGATTAGCTCGCTATTGGTTTCATATATTCCAACCAGGGTGATGTCTTGGTTGTCGCTTCTGTTGAAAATCCAATCCACATGCCCATGACTTAATCCAGCAATGGCGAGTTTTAAAGGTTCTTGCGCAAAAGACACGCACGCGATAATTGTCAGTATAAAGCTTAAAAGGATAGATTTCATAATGAAGAGCTGAGCTAGTTTGGATTAAAAATACTTGAATACTTCTGCTTTTGCAACCGTTTCAAGAATTTGGTAACAGGCTGGACATACTATCAGCCAATTGTTAGCTACAGAATCCATTTCCGAACAAGCCCGTTGCTCTTTTCACGAAAGATTGTGCTTGCGCAGGAAATCGTAAGGTCTGCAGGGTCGAGACTAAGATTGAAGTGCTGCCTATTCGTTCATCCTTCTAAGAATCTCATTTCCCACGTTCAATAATTCTTTCAGTATTTGTTCGTACACTTTTTGTCCGTTATCACCATTAGTAAGAATCACAAGAGCTCGTTTTGACTTAGGAAGCAATACGACGAATGTTTTGATACCAGGGTCACTGCCACTATGCATTAAAGCATATTCTCCACCGCTCAGATTTTGAACCACAACCCACGATAGGCCGATTCCCACATCTTCTGCTTGAGGCACCATAATTTGTGGTGTATGGATTTGCTTATTTAGCTTCTTGGAAATACCTTGACCTTTAAGACACGCCATGGCGAAACTTGTATAGTCTTGAATGGTCGTTATTAGACTGGCCGCAGCGTTTGCTGAAGGGATTTTCTCGATAGGATATTCTTCACCTTTTTCATTAAACCGACCCGTATATTGCGTTGACTTGACATCATGCGGCCAGACTAAAAAGCTGTGATCCATCCTCAAGGGCTTAAACAAATAGGTGTCCGCCAATTGTTCAAAAGGCTGGTGAAATTTTTTCTCCAAAGCACGCCTTAAATATTCAAAACCCTCACCTGAATAGCGAAATGACGATCCCGGTTCGGTTTCAAATGTCAGCTTCCCCTCAGAATTCAGAGAACGCCAATTGACGAAACCACCCTGATGACTAAGGACCTGCCTGGTCGTCAGCTTAAATACTACGCTATCGTCTTTTAAATCCGGATCGATCCAATAGTTGGCTAATGGTTCATCAAGATTCCACTTGCCATTACTCGCCAATGTCAAAGCAAGCATCATGGAAACAGGCTTTGTCAACGACGCTACACTGAAGAACAATTCGGACGAAGCATTATTACGGGAGCTGCCTAAACCAAAAACCTGGGTGGCTACAATTTTATTGTCGTCTATTAGCCCAACAGCGGCGGTCGGGACATTCTGCTCTTGGAGTAAGCCTACAATTTTCGATTTAAGTTCAGGATTTGATAAACCGGTATTTTGCGCGTTAACGAAAGTCAGATTCAAAAAACTAATAACGGATGCGATAAATGTATATTTTTTCATGCTAGGTTTTTTATTTTGCCCTTATTACGTCATCAGGCAATGTATAGACCAACCAATGCGCATTATATGCTTGTGTTCAGTGATTCTATGTGACCGAATAGCTGAGTGTCCGTCACCGGGCATACCGAATATACGAGTCAAGTCTCCGATATTTTTACATTTGACAAGATAGAAACTTTAACCCCAATTTTCTTCACCTTGTCAACAAGGTGGAAATCATTCCTCCGAAATAGGTCTAAATACAGAAAAAAACCACTGATTTTCAGCGGCTTTAGTCAGGATGGCAAGATTGCGACCACTATCTCTAAACACCTACTTACCCTATACTTTTAAAGGGGGTTAAGAATAGGGTAAAAATGATTCAGTATCAGAATATATCAACAGGTTTCAAACACATGGTTCGATCCAATTTTCAAGGTTACAAGTAAGCAAAAATTCCTGTTACTCATTGTTCAATTTCTGTAAACGTTCTTTTGCTGAAGGGATGACATCATCATCTTCTTCATAATTTTCAATCACGCTTTCCAACGTGCTCTTCGCCTGGAAGTCATCACCTTTGCCCGCATAGGCATCCGCGAGTAGAATGAAGCTCCTGGCCACCCAATAGTTATGTGACCCCATGTTGTTGATCACATCAAAGGCTGTTTCCTGAGCTTTGTCGTATTCCTTGTCTTCATACTGCAGTTGCCCCACGCGGTACCGTGCCTCTGCACCGACTGCAGTTTGGCTCTTCAGCGCCGCCAAATTTAGTTCCTTCATGGCCGGCTCCACATCCCCTTCCAGCAGCATGGCCCGCGCACCATACAAGTGTGCCTTGGCCATGTCTTCCTCAGATGACCGATCGTAATCCTTTATCAAATTCACATACTTGGCCACTTGATCCAAGTCACCGATTTCGAAATAACAAATCATCAGATTAGTTACCGCGTAGCCATAGTTTTCTTTATATTCTGAAGTGAGTTCCAGTTTTTTGAGGTGGACGATGGCCTCGTTGTATTCCTCCAAATTCAGGTATAACGCGGCCACCGTCAGCAAGGTGTTCTTGGTGTACGGGCTCGTCCAGTCGTTCAGAATGATGTTCAGGTCGTGCAGCGCTTCCTTCGGATGCCCGGTACGGTACAAACTCACCCCGCGGATATAACGGGCATGTTTTTCCTTGATGGGTTTTGGAAATTTATCAAAATACGCATTGATCACTTCCACGGCCGGTCCGTATTTTTCCCTGGCAAACAAAGAATGGGCTACCTGGAAAGTTTGGTTATCCTGTTCCGCGGGACTCAGATCACTGATATTGGTGTTGGTCGCGTACTTAATATAACTCGAAGCGTCACCCTGGTCCAGGTAGATATTTTCAATAGAACGTAGCGCTTGTCTTGCGTCGTCGGTTGCGGCATATTCCTCTATCACCTTCTGGAAGGTCGCCTTCGCCGCTTCCGCGTCATCCTTATTGTACTGGACAAGCCCGACGGTTACCAAAGCCCGGGGGACATAACTGCTGCGGGGGTATTGTTCGATCATCTGCTGCAATCCTTCGATGGCGGTATCGTAATCTCCCGTCGTGAAATACGTGTAGGGGACCTCAAAGGCCACGTCATCCGCATAGTTCGAACCGGGGAATTGTTCAACAACGGACCGCAGGGTGCTGATCTTCGTTTCATTGTCGCCTTGCAATCCCTGGATAATACCGCGCTGGAACAACGCATAGTCCTGATTGGGAGCTTCACTGTTGATCAGCTGGTCATAGCGTTGGTTGGCTCGAACGTAATTGCGCAGAGATAAATACGAATCCCCCAAACGTGCGATCACGTCATAACGTACATTTTCCTCCATCGAACTTCCTTCGGTAGCCAGAAAGCGTTCAAAATAATCGGCAGCCATGCCAAAGCTGTTGTTGCGAAACGCCGCATAAGCCAGACCATAGTTCGCATAACTGTATACATCGGTGTTTCGTGCAGCGGGCAACCGGAGGAATCGGGAAAAGCTTTCCACCGCCTCCCCGTACTTGCGCACTTCATACATCGCCTCCGCTTTCCAATACGTGGCCAACGCCGCCATTTCCGCCTCGATCGGGAATTTTTCCGATCGCATAAACATGGATATGCTGTTTTCGAAAGCGCGCTCGTTATAAAACTCCAATCCGCGGTAATAGGTTGCCTTTTGGTAGACCATATCGGCTTCCCGCTCCCTGTTATTGAACGATTCCAGCATATCTACTGCTGCAAGGAAATTGCTCGTGCCCAACAAAACTTCGGCTATTAGTTCTTCCGCACTCCTTGTTTTCTCCACATCAGGTTCACGATCCGCGTATTCCTGAGCGACATATTCTTGGAGGACCTCCTGGGCAACTTGGACGGAGTCCAATTCATATAATATTTTGGCATAGTTAAACAGCCCATCCGCTTTCAATGCCTGATCGAAATCCAGTCTGGATGCTTTGAGAAACCCATTCCGTGCACGTTGCTTATCACCGGCTTGCAGGGCAATATGGCTTAAAGAAATTATCGAGCTCTGATAAAAGGCATCCGTAGCCGTCAACCGCCCCAGAATAGAGGTCGCTCTTTCGTATTCGCCTGCTCGGTAGGCCAAGAAGCCAATCCGGTGATTATCGATATTGCTGGGTGAAGCGTCCGGGTGCCGTTTCAGCAATGGACTGTGATACGCTTGTTTGAATTCGTTCCTTGCAAAATACGCGTCGGCGGCGATCTGGCGGAGCGCGACTTCAAGCGCTTCCCGGTCGATACGCATATCCGGGTTCCGACGGATCTTTACGGCATCCGCCAGCATCGGCCGGTAATCCCGTACGATATCGATGGAATCTATAAGCGCAGGCTGGCTTTCATCCCGTTGCTCACTGGGTTGTTCCTTCTCTTCCTGCTGCTGCTCCTCTTCCTGAGCAAACCCCATAACCAGCAAGGCTGAAAAGCCCACGGTAAGCAGGTATTTCAGGGGGTTATAACCAATCCCTTTTTTTAACATCATTGTTTATCCGTATTCTTGAGCTTTTCCAAACGTTCCCCGCCGAGGGAACGATATTGCAATCTTCCCCTAACGAGCTACGCCAAAGCTAAATAATTCCAATCACTATTATGTAAATCAGCAGCAAAAAGTGGGCCCAAATCGGCAAAAACTAAGGGATGGTTTCCATACCAACTTTAAACATTATAGTACAGTTGCCCGCCCTTCTCTTTGCCGTTTAGGGTCACTACTATTTTTATAAAAAAATCAGGATCGGTTTCTTCTACTGAACTAAAATCTTATCCAATATGCTGTCGAGAGGACTACTGAATTCAAATCTTTCATCAAGATGATTTTCTAAAGTTGCTTTATCGCTTGCTTGGTAGCAAGAAAAATAGGCTTGAATGATCTCCAGGATTGTCATTTTGGCTAAGGCTCTTTAATGTTGTTTGCTAATATCATACTCTCCAATTGGAGCATATGTCTTTGCGTGTGATAGATGTTGAACCAAATCCATTCAAACCTTGTAAATTCACCATATTCGGGTATGGAGAAATCAATACACGTTAAAGATAAATCTGGACTGACCCCAAAAAGTTGGACGAAGTTATGCAATCTTTTTAACATAATGAGC